>JAAVAA010000059.1 GCA_014804285.1 Lachnospiraceae bacterium
ACTAACTCGGCTAAGAAACAAAATTCTAAAGGAACCAATTCGCGAACGCTTTATCGAGCGTGGTGACGTAGAATTTTGTTTCTTAGCCGAGTGGTCGTTTAGGTTCTATGAGTAAACCAACTAAACGTTAATTTACTCTCGTACAGCCTCAAAGAACACTCCTTCATAATAGATCAGCGCATGATCCGAATCCACCAGATAGAAGAAGTGTCCGAACAGCGAATCTCCTTCCGCCTCCATCTGGAAGTATTCAAGTTCATCTACTGCAAGTTCTAAGTTTTCACTATTAATACGGAAATCCGCTGCCAGTTCATCCATTGTGACAGTACTCTTTTCATACCTGTCCACATTCCGGGTTTCCCCATCCACATTGGTCCACAAAAAAGCATTTCCATATTCCAGCCTTGCACTTGCATAACTATCGATCTCTTCTTGTGTCAGTGCATAAATGCCGGGCAACTTATATCCCGAAACCCTCCATCTGCCATAAATGGAAGTACGAGCATAATAATCCTGATTTTCCCGTAAGGCTGCAAACGCCTCAATATCTCCTATTGTTTTATCCTCATGAGACCGGTTATAGGCTTCCGCCAGATACTGCTCCTCCAAAAAGTATCCGCCGGGATTGTACGTAAAAATCCGCGCTTGAGAAGGTATTGGATCACTTGCATGCTTGTAATGAGCTATAGTAATTACGTCAGTATATCCATCACCGTTTAAATCCGGGAATGCCACCGCACCCATTTCGTCAAACACTGTCTCATCCTGTCTGATTCCCGTTCCATTTAAAGGAAATGAATAAATTTCCACTCCATCACGAAGCAGCTTAAAAGTAACATCCGCATAAGGACTCTGACTCAAATCCGGCGCATATGCCGCAAAAGTAACTCTCCCGTAAGGATTCATCTCCACCTCAAAAGACTGTCCAGCTAAAATCTGTCCATCTGGAACTGTCGGTATGAGAATTTCCTCCTTTCCATCCAGCCGAAATCCCCACTCATTTTCTTCCGGAAGCAAATACAACATTACCTGCGAAACAGGCATGTTATCCTCCACCGTTTTTAAAAGTGTTACCTCCGTTAGGATATCTGTTGACGTCACTCCCTGAAGTGTCAAAACATAATCTGGCGAGTCCGAAGCGGCAACATACAAAAATCCATCCTCATAGATCAGATTACTGTTATCCCTTCCCAAGCTTTCCGGGCTTACCCCGTATTCTGAAAGATTTTTACCAAAAAGGCGGCGAATTGCGTTATCCGCCTCACTCATACCTACTCGAATATAAGGAATTTCTTCCTCATACTGCTGAGAATACCGGTTTACCTGTTCCCGTTCAAAGTCACTGGTATAAGCCGCAAACAAATAATTTTCCCAAAAAGCTCTGTCCATATCCTCTTGCCCGGAAAAATCAGGAATCGCCGCACACGCCTTCATCAGATATGCTAATTCCTCCTCCGGCAGATACTCATTAGCAAGGCTGTCATTTGAGACTGCTCCGCCATTTTCATCGGAAGATTCCTCTCCATGATTTTCCGTCCGCAGATCATCTGTTGATCCCATATTGCTATCCTGTCCGGTTCCTCCTTCGCTGCTCCCGCCTGTTTCTCTTTCCGTCATGCCTCTTGGAACTGTCAAAAGCGCCGCCACACAAAAGACCGACACAGCCACAACCAGACAGACAATCACCAAACTGCGTTTTCTTTTTTTCATAATATTCTTCACACGCTTCTCTGTATGAGACTCCACAAAAGCCAGACCGGTACCAAAACTACTTCCCTTTTCTGCAAAAGCCAGCAATGTTCGGGCATAAGCCTTTCTCTCCTCCAAAGAAGCTCTGCGCAAAACCGTCTCATCACAGAACATTTCCATGTCCTGATTCATCCTGTTAACTGCCAGCCACACCAGAGGATTCCACCAATGCAGACAGATACATAAGATGCCAATCACACGAATCAACGGATCCTGATGCCTGATATGCGTCCTCTCGTGCCGGAGCACATGCTTTTTCTCCCGTCCTTCTAATCGGTACGGTAAATAAATCTTCGGAAAAATCACTCCCATCACAAAAGGAGATGCTATCCTGTCACTGAGCCACACATTCCCTTTTTCCCATACAGCGGCAGACACTCTGCGGCGCATCCCGATATATTGTCCCAGATAAAAAAGCATAAGCGCCGCCACTCCGCAAGGATACAGGATCAAAAACAGATGATAAAGCATACCGGTTTCCTGCCAATTCCTGTCATAGCTCCTCCGTACTCCTTCCCACCATTGCTTCAGTGAAAATGGAGCGGACTCACTTTCACCGGGAGCTTGTCCCTCCGGCTCCTCAGACAACTCCTCGTGTGTCGGTAATAACAGCTCCTGTCCTTCCAAAGGCGCTTGCGCCCATGCCTCCGTTTCTCCCACTACCGGTTCCGCTTGCATTTCATCTGCCTCTTCCGGTAAATTTGCGCTTTCTCCCTGTTCTTCCTGCATTACCGCAGAGTATACGGATAAATCTGGTTGTAAACTAAATGAACTTTCTACCCATAACGGACAAAGCAGCCGGACACCTACCAGAATCCAGAGACAATAACTGTATATCCTCGGATATCGGCTTAAAAAGAAACGCACCGTGAGCACAATCAAAATCAGAAGGCTCGCCTGTAAGCTCATAGCCCACAATCTATAAAATGCCGCTGCCATCACTTTTCCTCCTCTGCCTCACCAATGATCTGCCGAATCCGGTCTAGATCCGCCCTCGACAATTTTCGATCCTTTAAAAAGGCCGCAAGAAAAAGAGGAATATTCCCCTTACTGGTGCGCTGCAGCAGTTCTTCACTCTGCCACTTGTCCACCTCGTCCTTCGCCACCAATGCAGATACTACTGTATTTTCACTTTTAACAATTCCTTTATCAGTAAGCTTCTTGATCACCGTATAAGTGGTGGATTTCTTCCACCCCAACTGCTCATTGCAAAGCCTTACCAGCTCCGGACTTGCAATCGGCTCATTCTCCCAGAGAATACTTAAAAAACGGTATTCACTTTCAAATATTTTTTCCAATAATATCTCCTCCCCTGCTGACTTTCTTATCAGTCTATCGCAATAGATTGACTATAGTTTATTACAATAGACTGACATTGTCAAGTGCTTCCTAAAAAGGAGACATCTATACAGTGATGATTTGACTTCACAATTTAATTTAACGTTTAGCTGGTTTACCTATTGAATCTAAACGACCACTCGGCTGAGAAACAAAATTCTACGTCACCACGCTTGATAAAGCGTGCGCGAATTGGTTCCTTTAGAATTTTGTTTCTCAGCCGAGTTAGTCTTTGGCTAATGAAAAACCAGCTATTGCCTCAACTATAGTCGCTTAATCCACTACCTAGCTGTCCACCAAAGAGTAGACCATTTAATATTAGCCGAGTTGTCAGTTGGGATTTGCGTCATTCAATACCCCAGCTCCGATGAAAAGAAATCCTTGAGGAAACAATTCGCGAACGCTTTATCGAGCGTGTTGACGAAATGATCTCTTTTCATCGGAGCGGACGTTTTGCATATGCATACCCAAGTTAAACGTTAATTTAAGCTATAGAACTAACCTCTACGCCCCAATAAGATTTTTTAAGTATGGTATTTTGCGAAGCAGATAGTATGCTCCAAGAGTCAGTAAAAAGTTCCCACACAAATAACTACCGCTTCCTGTATCGTGCTGTTTAAAGCCTCCACCACATAATAGGCAAGCTCTATCAAAAGAGGAATCAAAAGCTTTTGTATCCTCTCTATGGCAAATTCACAGACAGACCGCTTCTTTAGCGAATATCGGGCATTGATTCCAGCCAACGCAAACAAAATTGGCATAAACCAGGGATTTACCAGAACGATCAGCGTGCTTAAGATCCGGCTCTCCCCTACCCAGATATAAAATCTTTGTCCGAAATCATTCCAGATCATAAACGAATGTACTGGAAAAAGGAGCAAAATCACACCATTTCTGATATTGTCAATATAATTCTTCCTCATGAAAAATCTCCAACTACGAATATTACGATTGCAACACTTTCTTCCTGTCTTGACAAAAATGCAGCCCCGCTCATACGGAGGCTGCATTTTTCTTGAATCTATTTGATTTCTTCTTTTTCTTCTGCCTCCAATGCACGGATGGCCTTCTGATGATAAGAGATGATGCTGAACAGACATCCAAGAATTCCTGTGCATAGGAACATCACTGCCATACCGCTTCCTGCTCCGCTTCCAACGACTTTTTGCAGTATAAGCGACACCGAAACACCGCTTTGCATAAACGGTTCAAATACATAGTCCGCCAGAAATCCGCCAAGGAGAATTCCTACAGGAATCGTACTATACTGAATCGCGTTTCGAAGAGCAAATACTCTTCCCTGCATTTTGTCCGGCACCCGCTTATATAGGATCACATTCTGCCCCGCATTGATAAAGGCAATGGGCAGACTTGCAAACAGACCGGCAGCCGACCATAAAACTACGTTCCTTCCGGCTCCCATCAAAAGATCCCCCATCAGAAAGGAAAGTGCCGCCGAAACATAGATCATTTTCACGTTGTTTTTGGACAGCTTTCCTGCTGAAACCATGATTCCTCCAAGGATACCGCCGATTCCCATCACTGCATTCACTACTCCCAGCGTCATACTGTCATTTCCGCTTCTTGCAAGGATCATCGGTGAAAGAATATTCTCATAGGTGAGCCGTGAAAAAAAGTTAATAAGCGCCATAGTCAGCACGACCACAAAAATCCCCTGATTCTTTAAGAGAAAACGATATCCCTCCTTACAGCCTTCAAATGCGGACTGCCTTTTCTGATCGTCGCTCTCATACTCCGGAATCTGAATCACAAGCAAAAGTACCAGAAATGCCGCCACAAAGCTGCATAAATCCACCATCAGAATAATCTTCAACCCATTGATCGCAAACAAAAAGGAGGCAAATACCGGCGTAAACACGGCTACCATATTTTGTGAAAAAGAATTCATTCCACTGACATTAGCCAATTTTTCCTTGGGAACGATCCTTCCAATCGCAACCCCTGAAGCCGGCGCCTGAAATGCATTCATAAATCCGATCACACTATTTACCAGATAAATGTGCCAGACTTGCAGTCCGTTCGTTACCCATAACAAAAACACCAATGCAGAACACCCTGCCGCAATACTGTCTGATACTAACATGATTCTCTTCTTATTATGTCTGTCCACATAGGTTCCCGCAAACAAACTAACCAGAATATACGGCACATAATTGCAAAATGACATCAGTGAAACCGTCAGCGCCGACTGCTTCATGGTATATACCCACAAAATCAACGCAAAACCGGTCATCGAACTTCCAAGCTGTGATACTGACTGGCTGAGCCAGAATATTATATACTTTTTAAAATTTTTATCCATTGAATTTTCTCCTTATAGTTATTTTAAAATTTCTCTGTGGCTGTGCCACAGCATGCTTTCTTCTATAAGTACAAAATCCAATGGGGACGAGCAAAACCTTAAGTTCTCTTACAGACTTACGGCAATTACCTCTGTACAAGTCTCGTCCTTCCCATCAGACCTTGTACAGAGTAGTGCTCCCAAATCAATCATCATATGACATAACATAAGTCATTCACCCCTTCCTTAACAATCTTAATTATAACACGATTTTTACCTCACATAAAGACCTGCCAGACGCATATCCTGATCAAAGGTAATTCGGTATGTTGCACTGACTTTCTCATACGTAACCGTAATCTCTCCCACGGCATAATGTGCATTTCCTTGTGCCAGCTCTGCCATATAAGCGGTTCCAAACTGTATTCGTTCCCCCCATGGCTCCGCCAGAACCATATCTTTTGCCTTCTGCCATTCTTCTTGATTCAAAAAAGATTCCATTTGTGAAATTGCATTCTCCTGTAAGAATACAAATTCACCGGCATCTAATTGCTCCACAGTTTCCTTCATAGCTGACTCCACCTGGGCAGCATTAAAATATTTGCTCTTCTCAATTTCGATTCCTTTCGGCATTTTCCAATAAGTCAAGCCCGAAAGTACCACCAACAACAGTATAATCAGCGATGCTGTTTTTAATCTTTTACTTCTTGTATATTTTTTTTGTTCTTCGATGGAAATATTTTCGTTAAAACTGTCTGCAATTTCATCTATACTACCCATTTGTGAAATAATCTCTTCCAACGTATTCCCCTGAGACAGCTTTAATTCCACCTCCGCCTGCAATTGCTTCCTAATCTCTTTCTTCTTTTCACCGCCGCATTTTATTTTCCCTGTAATCCCATTTACATACTGCTTTACTGTCATTGTCTAATCCTCCATAATGCTTAATATTCCGCTGGAAATGCGTTTCCAGATTGACTCCATCTGGTTGAGTGCTTCTCTTCCATTCTCGGTTATCACATAATACTTTCTGGGTACCTGCTTCCCTTCAGCCTCGCTCCACCGGCTTACCACCATGCCGTCATCCTCCAGCCGGTAAAGAATCGGATATAAAGTGCCGTCTTTCAGCAAAAAGATCTCCTCACTCTTTTCCTTCATCTCCTGAATGATCTGATGCCCATATTTAGGCTCTGTTTCCAAAAGTTTTAGGACAAGCATGTCCAAAACTCCCTTTTTCATTTGTCTTTCATATTTATCGTTCATAACCGCTCCATATACTTTGTATAACTAAGCATATAGTAATATTATCATTAGGGAAAGTCAACTTCTTTTTAGTTCTATACTTGTTGTAACACAGGCAAATTCCTGATTCAGGGATGCCATGAATACTTTTTGAACTGTCTCCGCCGGAATCCATTCCTGATTCCATTCCAGATCCCTTGTTGCACATGCATCTTCAACCAGTATCGTGTGATACCCATAATCTTTTGCCGCCCTCACTGTCGTGTCAACACACATGTGTGTCATCATACCGCAAACCACCAACTCTGTTACTCCTGATTGACTTAGTTCATTTTGCAAAGCAGTCTCGTAAAAACTATTTGGTTCGTGCTTAATAATCACTTTTTCTCCACTTTGCGGAGCAATGTCCCTGTGAATCTCTGCTCCTTCTGTTCCCGGAACAAAGAAATCTGCATCTTCCTCCGATATGTGCTGAACATAAAAGACCGGCAGATTTTTCTCCCGAAAATATTTCAATAAATCCTTTATTGCATCTAATGCAGCTTCCGGCGCATGAAGTTCATATTTCCCGGAAGGAAAATAATCATTTTGCACATCAATAATAAGTAATGCTCTCATTTCTCCTCCTATTCCGACCAATTCATCTGCCCTTCGGAGAGTCCCATTTTACGGCACTCCTCACACACTATGTCTTTTTCTTCCTGATTTCCAATCCGATATTTTAAGATCCTGTCTTTAAAAACAATATATTTCTCATTTCCTGCCTTGAAATTAACAAACCAGTTTCCGCCCTTATCGGGATCAGTTTTCCTGCACAGCATTGCTGCAACAGCCAGGCTCCGCCTTAACACAGCTTACCTCCAGCTCATCTTTCAGCAGCACATCCATGGAAACATGAAAAGTTTCTCCTAATATCAGTAGCTTTTCCGTCTCCGGCAGGGCAATATCGGCTTCCTATTTCGAAATCGACTGTCTGCTCACATTACAGATAAAAGCCAGCTCTTCCTGCGTCATTCCATTTATCTTTCGCAGCGCAGCTATTTTCTCTGACAACTTCATTTCCTGTATCCCCTTCCTGTTGATATTTTAAAACAACGAATGACACGCCTCACAAGTAATTCTCATGTTAATACAAAAACCGGGAGACCGCCACCAACTAAAAAGTTCTTTTTGGCGCCTCCCGGTTGCCTTCTTTTATCTTAAAGCTCGTAAACTATTTTGTTTTATAAAAAAGGATTGTAATATCGGCTGCCATCCCAGAAAGTCACCACCAGATCGACAACCAGAATCAACAATACAAATCCAATCGTCAGCCAGTCATTTCTTTTCATCGGACGCTTCGCATACCAGGTACGCCTCTTTTTCTTTCCGAATCCGCGAAGCTCCATAGCATTGCTGACCGTCTCGATACGGTTCAGGCTCGATAAAATAAGGGGCAGAAGAATTGCTACGGAATTTTTCATTCTGGTGAGCAGCTTATCCTTGCCGGACAGGTCAATTCCTCTCGCCTGCTGCGCCTGGCTGATATTATGATATTCCCTCTGTACATCCGGTATATAGCGCAATGCAAGGCTGACTGAATAGCCGATTCGGTAACTGACGCCTATACTGGCTAAAGATGCCGCAAACTCGCTGGGATCCGTACATGCAATGAACAAAAGCGCTACCGGAACCACACAAATCACCTTCATAGTCATATTGAGATGATAAAACAACTGCTGCAGCGTGATCGTATAAGGTCCTGCAATGGTTAAAAGAACCGTCCTGCTTTCGTATAGCCCTACCCCGTATTCGGGAGAAAATAAATATACAAACAGATTGTTCATGAGAAGAAAAACTGCCGCCAAACCGAGTACTACGCTGATATCACGGATTTTGACCTTACTGACTTTAAAAACCGCAACACTGATCAACAGCATACAGATCAGTACTCTTGTATCATATGTAACCATACTCGCCACACTCCAGGCTATGAAGAAGATCAGCTTCGTTGTTCCCGTCAGTTCATGCACGAGACTTTTTCGCTTAATATAGCTCAATATCGCAATTCTTGCCATCTTACCGCACCTCCTTCTTCTCATATCCGATAAAGCACTCTGTAAAGACCTGCGGATCCTCAATGCCACAAGCAAGGCTTAAGGTATACAGGCTGGTCTCCTTTAAGTTTGCCGCCTGTACCAGTTCCGGGTCATTTAACACATGCGCTGCCGTTGTATCAGCCAACATTCTCCCCTCACTGAAAACAATTGCACGCTCTGTATATTCCAGCATCAGATGCATATCATGGGTAATCATCAATATTGTATAACCTTTTTCGTTTAATTCCTTCAGGAACTCCATAATTTCCGTATAATGATGATAATCCTGCCCTGCTGTAGGCTCATCCAGAATGATTACCTGAGGACGCTGAACAAGAATACTTGCAATCGTCACCCGCTTCTTCTGNCCAAAAGATAACGCCGAAACCGGCCAGTTCCGAAANGNATANAANCCNCACACTTTCANNGTTTCTTCTACNNGNTTGGTNCNNTCTTCCTTNGGCATNCCGCTCTGCACAAGCGCCATCTCCACCTCATCCCAGATCATCGGTTTNGAGATCATCTGGTTCGGATTCTGCATCACATAACCGATNCTTTCCGCTCTCTCCTTGATGGTATCTTTTTCTATATCTCTGCCGTCCATGTAAATAGCACCGGAAACCGGCTTTTCAAATCCACAGATCAGTTTTGCCAGCGTGCTCTTTCCGGCTCCGTTCCGGCCAACGATACTTACCATTTCTCCTTTATGGATTGTAAAATTAACATCCTGCAGGTTATACTTATCCGGCGTATAGCCAAACTTAAGATTATCCACTCGCAGCAGTTCCTCCCCGTGCTGAGCGGCATGTATTCCGGCTTTCTGCACCTGATACCAATTCCGCACTTTCTCCTTATCTTCCGTTCCGAGGACAAGGCTGTCCACATGTTCAGGATGCAGCGCTTCACTGATCTCAACACCGGCATAACGAAGGGCTGTCAAATAAAGCGGTTCCCTGATTCCATGCTGCAGGAGCAGATTGCCCGAAAGCAGCTCCGCCACCGGCATATCCGCCACAATCTCACCTTCATTCATCAAAATAATCCGATCCATACTGCGCCACAGCACATCTTCCAATCTATGTTCTATGATTAGAACTGCCGCTCCTGTCTGTTCATGCACCATATCGATCAGCTCTATTGCCGACCGCCCTGCTGCCGGATCCAAATTCGCCAGCGGTTCGTCAAACAGCAGCACCTTCACTTCTTCCACCATCACTCCTGCCAGACTGACACGCTGCTTCTGTCCCCCTGACAGCTCCTGCGGTGCATATTCCAGATGATGGTCGATATCCACCAGCTTTGCCACCTTATTTACCAGCTGCTTCATCTCATCCTGCGGAATGCAGTCATTCTCCGGTGCAAAGGCAATATCTTCTCCCACTGTCAATCCGATAAATTGTCCGTCCGTATCCTGCAATACTGTACCTACGGTATGGCTTAATTCAAAAATACTGCTCTTTTCCGTCTCCACTCCGTCTACCAAAAGACTGCCCGTGCTTTTACCGGGATAAGCAAACGGTATCAAGCCATTGATACAGTTTCCTATTGTACTCTTACCACTGCCCGAAGTGCCGGCGATCAGCACCTTTTCTCCGGAATAAATATCCAGATCGATATGCCGCAGTGTCGGCTCAGCCTGTGCATTATACTGAAAACTATAGTCCTTAAAAGAAATTACTGGAGATGCCATATAATTACTCCTTCTTCGTTTAAAATTTCTCATCTCATAAAAAGAGCAGCCGCATAAAACGACCGCTCTTAATTATTTCCGCTATCAATTAGTCCTCCTTATTCAGAGAGCCTTTCTTTACAACTGTCTTAGCATATGCAACCAGCAGAAGCGTACCAACAATTCCGGTTGTAAGCATATTGGCAATACCTGCCACAAGCCCCTGTGCAAATAACTTCTCAATCGGTTCCGAATAAATCAAAATGTCCAGACAGGGTGCAACAAGTCCCCATGCCAACAGATGGGCAATAATCTGTGCAACGTTGTAATGAATGATCTTCTTCGTGTCAATCCCTTCATTGATATCCAGCTTCAATGTAATGAGACCAATCGTAAGACCTGCAAATGCAGAAGCAATGATCCAGCTCCACCAAGGGCCATAGCTGGTTGCGTCAATCAACGTATGCCCGATGAACCCGATCAGCAGACCTGCTATGGGTCCGAACAAGGTAGCAAACACAGCCTGAATCGCATACTGCAGGCTGATATACGTATTGGGAACCGGTGTAGGAATTGAAATCTTCCCTAAAGCAAAAAATAAAGCTGCACCGATACCGATTGCAACAACACTTTTAACAGATAGTTTCTTCATTGGAATTTCCTCCCTCTTTCGCTATAAAAGCGCATTATTATGTAATAATTTTACATATTTATTATAGACTTACTGTTATATTGTGTCAACCAAAACTCTGTTCTTTGGCTATTTCATGCAGGATCTCTGAAAAAGCTTCAGATTTTGATTCTAACAGCCCATGTGTTGTGTTTTCCATAATATAAAGTTTTTTATATGGAGCATTGATTTCGTCAAAATATTCCTGTGCCANCTTATAATTCGTTTGATAATCNCGATCTCCNTTAATATTATAATATGGNACTTCATATTCTGTTCTGTCTGTCAAAGAAAATTTATCAAATTCATCTGACNTGATAAAATCCATATATACCGTACCATCGGAATTTANAAGCTTTACCCAATCNGCCAANGTATAATACGGATTNAAAATTTCCGNANCTGCCATATTATAATCTGTTCCATCCACCATCATATCNTAACCATATTTTTCCATAAGNNNATTNCGTGCTGTAAANTGNTCTAATGTATAAAAATTANCCGGCANNATNGATTCNAAAAGCTCTAACCCNTCNTCATCATCGCCTGCCCATTCCGNAGCNGCTTNCTTNAATGCNATTTCATTTTGATACATATCAACCAATTGCCCGGTTCCTATGTAGCAGTCATAATATTCCGGATNTGCCAAAACCAAATTGCAGCCGAAATAAGTTCCCCATGAATGNCCCANGATTGTGATCTTCTCTTTGCCCAAGTAGTCAGTTAAGTATTTTGTCATTGCCAATCCGTCNNTCATCATAAGCTCATAGGTNANNGCNGTATCATTTTGACTTTTTTCATAACTTTTTCCGCAATTTCTTTGATCCCATGTGACAACGGTATATACATCCGCCCACTTNCGAGTAAAAGCATAATCATAAGCNCTGGTNGAAGNACCNGGTCCTCCNTGAAGATACAGCAGGACNGGATTATTTATATCTTCTCCGTAAATGCTTATCCACTGTTGTGTGCNGTTTATTTCAACATACATAGATNCGTTAATTCCACCTTCCGGTGTTCTATTATTTATTGCTCTCCCAATAGACCGGACAAGGAAAAAGATAAGGATTCCGGCAAGCATCACAAGTGCTATATTCCTCATTATTTTCAGTATCTTAGTCCATATCTTTTTCACTATAATCTTTCTCCTTGTCCGTTCTTATCACGCAGTGTTGTCATCACGCATTTTATTTCAAAAAAATGCTTATTATGAAATATTTCCTTATGCAAAACAATGTATCTCATACCAATAAAGCAGACGTAATCGTTACATAGGTTTCAGATTTTTATTGAGTCTGTCTACCATCCAGGCGATTCGCTTTTCACGTCCGGCATCTGTCTTGGCATCGAAATACGCTCGCGTGTAGGTTTTCTTTACTGATAAGGACATGGCCACCCAATTTGTATAGGCAGGCTCATATTCTTCCAGCAGTGCAGAAAGCTGGGCAATGTGTTCCTCTGTAATTTCCATGGATTTTGGAGCGTTCCACTGGCCGTTTTTTTGTGCTTCCTCAATTTTCTTTCTGCCAAAATCGGTCATAAGTCCCCGTTCTTCAAGGCTTTTAACCAATTTCTTATTTTTCTCCGACCACTTGCTTTTCTCCCTGCGCATAGAAAAATATTTCTTATAGGTTTTATCGTCAATGCTTTGCATCTGTCCGTCAATCCAGCCAAAGCAAAGAGCTTCTTCAAGCGCTTCTCCTGCTTTTATTGTTTTTGGTCCGCCAGCTTTGCCAAATAAAAGCCAAACACCATCATTGGACAGGCAATGATCATAAAGCCATTTCCTGAATTCTTCTCTGTTTGCAAATTCCATGATATCACTCATGATACACCCCTTCTTTCGTCCGCTTAATCCGTTAAATATACACTACTTCCAATTTGCAGATAAATTATACCACTTCCATTCTCTATTTACCATTATAAAAAGGGGAATAGCAACCGCTATCCCCGTTTTAACAATCGTTGTTTAAATGCTCTTANTCTCCGCCCATAGCAGCTTGTACTGATTATACCNCAAATCANCATTCCNCTTGCTGCTCCCATGGAGAATTCAGAGATTGCACTCATAACATCGTTTTCAATAAGGCTCGTATGGCTTATTAANTGAGAAATAAACCAAAGCACCGCCCCTATCAACAAGAGCCAAAAAATCCTTTTCGTATATCGCTCTGTTTCACTGTTTGTATAATCTGCCGCCTTTAATACAGTATCTTCTAATTCCTTATTCATTTTATCGCTTTTCCTTTCTCCTTCCAGTAACTCTCGCAGATTAATTNCATAATAATCAGAAATTTGAATTAAGATATCCAAATCAGGCATATTGTTTCCGTTTTCCCAACGAGATACTGTTCTGTTTGAAACATTTACAATTTCTGCAAATTGCTCCTGCGTGAGTCCTTTTTCTTTTCTGAGTTCCTTCAGTAACGAACCTATTTTTTTCTGGTCCAATCGGTGTTCCTCCTTCCAAGAAAAATCATATTAATACAGCGACAAAATTGCCACGACACAAAGTGGGAAGTACTGTATTTATCTGATAGACATACCATGTCTATGCGCCTAAATTTATCGAACTCTTTCTTTTTTTGCGATACGAAATCCATTTTTAAGATACANCCGTACTGCATTTTGGTTCCATTCAGCTACATGTAAGATAATTTCATCATAGCCTTGTTCCTTTATATGATTCAATCCCCATAGCAGCAGTTTTTCTCCTAANCCCTGACCTTGAAATAACTTATTAACAATTAAATCATCTATCTCATTTCCATAACAAGAAACNGCCCCTATTATTGCTCCATTTCGCAAATANAGAAAAGTATTGGCTATTTTGTCTTTCATTTGNGAATAGTCNGAATAAAAATTNATTGGCTCNATCNCTAANGCTTCCCTCATTTCGCTGAAACATTCATTATATATTTTCATATATTCATTCCAATATTTTTCCTGAAAAGGAACACAGCTTATATCACTCTTGTTATTTACTGTCCCAGTAAATGACATTTCGTAAGCAGTTATTTCTTTCATCAATGTTTCTCCTTGGAATCCAGTTATTATTGCAAAGTTCTCTAAAACTTTCACTTAATGATCAATATCCTGTTTGTTGGCAATTTTTAAATAATTTCTCTTTAAATCATTAATTGAGCCAAAAAATATTTTCTCTGATTTTGAAAGGGAATGATTCTCTATTTTAAGCTTCAATAGTTCAAATGTACATATCATATCTGCCACCTGAAATAATCTATAATCAGATGGTTTTACCTTCCGAAACTCAACTCTTGGAAGAAAAGCATTGAACAACGTCGACAAAATTTTATTCAATTCTACTTGTCCATTGTCGTAGTATATCTTAACTAAATCGAAGGACAGCATGAAATTATAATGTTCCCTAATAAAAATAGATATTTGCTTCGAAAGCTTTCCCGTTGCTTCAACAATGTCTACGATATGTTTTTTCTCAATATGAAAAGATTTATATTTAACACCACTCTGTCTCATAAACATAACCATCTTATTAAATATCTTTCTACGTTCTAGATAATCCATTTCAGAGTATTCTTCCTCTTTTCGAATAATAGGTCCTGTATGGATACAATGATTTTTCAATCCCAAGAGAGATAATTCTCGATTTAAATACTCCATTGGCTCTTGAATGGATGCTTCTTGTTCATGAAATACCATTGTTACTATGTACCAAGGAGAGTGAAAATCATATTCGNCAAAATCCCCAGACTCANCAACAAAAATGCTTAANTCTTTCATATACCACCTTCTTATTTCAATTTTATATAAAAAAGGCGGGTAACATACCCGCCAATAATGGGGAACCTCCCCATTAGCTGATGGACCCGGGTCTTTCGACCAGCCCAAACTGTAACGCATTACAGTTCTATTTTATGTACATCCTATCATGTTTATGTATATTTTTCAAGGTCAACCTTGTTTGAATTTTGTGCTTGCAAATCATTCTACATCTCATACAAATATTTGCACTTATTGACGTATTACAGGCATATAAGCATATCCTGATTTGTGTTCAAAAGTATCAAATACTTCCATCTCTTGTGCGCCGTTTTCAGCCATTTTGAAACCGTGAGCAGGCATAAAATAATCTCTGATATAGGCAAAAAGCTCCCATATCTCACATTGCTCCTTTGCCATAAGCTGTGAGGTAGATTTATTTGTATATGCCCGTATATATAATGAGGCAGGATTTTTGTACACGTCTATGCCTTCCGGCTGACAGTCGGTGAGGACTTCACGCACAAAACCNTAGGCACGGGATTTTTCACTAAGCCAGAAATTNACGCTNAANTGAATGTNGTTAATCGGGAGNGCCGTATCGACCAACGCNTCCAAAAATGATTNCNCTTCAGTTGTTCCAGATTCTANNGNTTCTATTGCNGAATCAAAGCCGGNCATATCCGAANAATCNTTTGCNTANANAATCTTTCCTGCAAGGATAGTTTCNGGCTTTTCCACNATCTCAAAAACCGCTCCATTGATATTTATNGNNTCAATTACTTTTTCTGNNGTTTCGTTTTCGGTATCCANTAAGCAGTCAACCGATACGTTAAGAGCAAGCGCAAGAAGCTTTAAGTTATAGACGTCCGGTAGACAGTCTCCATTTTCCCATTTTGAAAGTGCCTGTTCTGAAACTTCGATTTTCGCGGCAACTTCTCTTTGTGTCAAATTTCTTTTTTTGCGAAATTCTCTCAGTCTCTTTCCAAAATCTTTTTGCGTGAACATGTTTATCCTCCTCTAAAAGAAATTTTGTTTTACTGAGATTATAGCATTCGCCTGTTAGCCCAACAATTATAGATATCTTTATGAAAAAACATAAAAAATCAACTTGTGGTTGATTTTAGAACAAACACTTTGCTTACAAAACGAAATGACTGATATGCTGCTTTATCAAAATTTCACTTTACAAACATACAGAAGTTTATCATGCTATAACAAACTCCATTTCAATACATTCCCATTCACCAATAGGCATTTTATAAATTTCGGTTTTTCCAACAGGTTGAAATGCGACTTATTTATAACAATTTCTTGCACTATCATTAATTCTACATTTCCTCACTTGCTTTTGAATTTGTGATTTAAATCCATTAAATATATTTTTTTATGAATTCAAAATCACCTTGATATTCTTTGACAATAACACTTTTACAGCCCAATATTAGGTGTAATTGATTATCATCCCACCTATCGCCAATTCCTAGAATAATATTTTCATTTACAAGAATAGATTCCACAATTTTAATTCGCTCACTCTGCTCAGTAGCCAAAAATACTTTTCCTTTAGGAAATCCGTGCATATCAAGCCACTTATAAGTTATAGAAAGCATATTTTCTGGTCTTGCACCAATATAAATAATATCATATCTTTCTGCTAATTCGTTCGTAAACTTAACACTATCTGCAACAGGTTTATCATTCAAAACATTTTCTTCGCTGTAAAATTCGTCTGTTCCATACAAATTAATCCGATGTCTGTCATCGCAGATTGTCCCATCAATAAAAATTAATACGCTTTCATTTTTCACTTATTATTCCCCCACTCTTGATTTAATCAATAAAGTCTCAATTAAGCGCAGTCAGAAAACGCAATATAAATTCCCTATAATCTTCACCGAGCGGAATCTCATAATCCACAAACAGCTCTCTTCTCTGTGTTATGACCTTTTCCTTTTTCACCGGATCAAACCCCTCTTTTTGAGTATCCATAAAATAAATACCAATCCCTCTCTTCTGCCATGACGGAAGCTCATTATAATTTATGCCTTTCTGAAACAGCAGTTCATTCTTATACGCCACACTCCTACTTTCCAATTCCATTGTAGCATCATTCCGACTTTCCCCGTCTTTACGAAGTGCCCAATAACAGTGTGCATTTAAGGAATTCCGATGCGAGTCCTCCTGCCGCCATACAAAATAGTCTGCAACCCTGTCCCGATTAGGCAGCGGAATCACACGGCAGTCAAATGTTGCTGCTTGCCCTAACGCCAACGAAAATGCTGCACTCGCTTCTCCTGCCAAAGTCGTATTAATCTTACGGACTTTCCTGCCAAATGTACAATCTTTCGGATGAAACAGGAGCGATATCTCATCGCTTTCGGTATAGCCGTATACAATACGGAATCCAACATTCATCAGAGCTTTCACAGTTTCTACCATCAAATCTCTGAACTTGATATCAAATGGCGCTTCAAATTTACATATTTCTTTTGTCAGCCTAGTAAAAGACCGTCCATCCAATCGGGCCGCAATATACATATCTGGCAGAATATACTGGTCAAGAGATTCTTCATAAATACGCATTTCTTTATCAAAATTATCAAATTTCATAATGCCCCAGCCTCTATTCTTCTTTTTCCTTCCACACATCTACAATAAATCTTCCACCCTCCAATCGGACGTAGAACAGTTCATCGAAGCCTTCTTCGTATTCCGGAAGCTCTAATTTACGATGTGTACCCGCCACAGCCTGGTCCGGTACTCTTGCTTGTCCTTCCCGTTTTCGATTTCTTGCAATGCAATCGGAAACGGATGACTGAAAATAGTAGCCGTGGATGCGATAGTTATTATCCCTTGCAACCCGGATGTACTTCTCTCTGCCCACCCTCGTTGGATTTGTATTATCCACCACAAAAGAACACCCGCTTTCCACGCATTCCTGTAACAGCATCGTTTCTTTATTTCTTGTATGCAAAGTATCCAGATTGATGTGAACATGATCTTTAAATCGTTCATGGTAAAAGGTCGATTTTCCGCTCGCCTGAATACCAATAAAAATAATTGCCATCTTTTCTGAACTATCTTTCATGAATACTCCTCTTCCAGAATCATCCGCCATGGTATAAACGGGTTTTCAGGCTACATTTATATGCTTTCTAAAAATTATTATATATCCCCGGTCATAACGGGATCCTCCAATGATATAATTCACAATCATATTATTAAAACATTTTTTACTCTAAGCTTTTGTATAAAAATGCAGAGCGGCCACACGCACCAAGCGTCACTATCTCTGCACTATTACTCAGCAAGTCATTAATTGCACTACATAACACCATTCTTACTCCATTTTATTGTGGTTTGGTATCCAAGTTTTGCGTACCATGGCGCTACCCCTGTAAAATGTATATAGCTATAATCATAATTCTCTTCTTTTAGTATTTGCGTCACATGCTTAACCATCATTAATCCTATTCCTTTATGACGATATTCCGGAATTGACCCTACACATCCAGGTCCGCCTATTTTAATCTTACGCCCGTTTATATTATGTATGCCCATATCCTCAATAAGGCAGAAGCTTGCAACTTTCCCATCTATATAACCGCAATATACTCTGTGTTTTTCGTTATAATATTGTACCCAATGTTGGTCAACCTTTTCTACTTCTTTCTTTAAATCATCAAGGTCACCATCATAAAATCCAAATGTAATGTTATCATCCAAATCTTTATCATATTTGTGTATATCGAATTCATCGAGTGAAAGAATCATTTCATCATAAATTTGTTCTTCCGGCTGACTGCGAACACCCTCGCTTTCAAAAAAATCCGGATGTATACTGTTAAGTAATAATATGTAGTCCTGTTTATTCATGTGTCTTTTTCCTCCTATAAGTTTCTGATTTACCACTCTAAGTCTCAATTGTGATTTTCCAGCAGTTTATCTAATTCTGCACGCAATCGTGTTTTTAAATCTTCTAATTCTTCCAGCGTTGGCAAAAACTCATCCGCTACCAGTTCCGACCCCAATTTCCAAACAGTTTCTCCCGTTTCAGTGTCTCCTTTTCTTCTGGGAAAAATATGCCAATGCATATGAACACCGCTGCCTGCACCTAAAAGCTCATAGTTCAGCTTATTCGGCTTAAATGCATTGTAAACAGCCTCTGCTACAATTGCCATTTCATGTGACAAAATATAGATTTTTAACATTTTTAGTCAAATCAATTCTCTCACAAACCATACAATTCTCCATAGCTATCTCCTCCATTCCATCTAATTACATCATTCCTGCTTCTAATCATCTGCGGCTTCACCTCTTTAATTTGTTACGACATTAACACCGACATTTATTGCGAAATTTGTTCTGTTATGTGTCTCACCGATTTCCTTTAATGCATTGCGAATCATTCCGAGCATAAACTCCACAAATACAGTAGAATCCCCAACATTGTCAGCCCGTTGCAATACCTTATAATATTCCTCCTGATTTTCATGCACAAGTGTTTCTACCGGAATCCACGCAAAAACTTCTTTCCATTTCTGCAAAATCAACGACTGCCACAGCCTCCCTGTCCGACCATTACCATCTGGTAATGGTACAATGAGAAGTTTAATCCATTTTATCCGATTTGCAAGAAGAAGCTACCCTATAAAGAGTAGCTCCCTATATTTATTTTGCCTGCGCAATTGAGAATAAGGTTTCTTGTAAAAGTTTAGAGAAATTGATATTATTCTTTTCAGCAAAAGTATTCAGCCATGCAGGAATAGTAAGGTTTTTTCTTACAGCTTTTTCACCATATTTTTCTTCATAGGCATCAATGTCTAATAATAACATATTTATCATACACCCATTTTCAGCAATTACTTCAGAATAGTCAGAAGCATGTGGGATTTTTTCCCCATCTTCAAGTTCTCCTAATATCCAACCACTAGCTGCATCAATCCCCATTTCAATAGCCTGTTCTAAATCTTTTCCTTCTGTTACACAACCGGGTAAATCAGGGAATTCTACCACGTATCCGCCACTTTGATCTGTAAAAGGCTTAAATATCGCCGGATAAATTAATTTCATATATATTCACCTCCATTTATAAAAATTGAGCAAATGGGGCTTAAAGCCCCGCTTGTTTCAAAATTGATTTTACTGTATCGGGATTCAAATCTCCTCCATGTTCTGGAATTGTAACTTTTCCAGGCTTAGTCGGGTGTTTGTATTGGTGATGCGAGCCCTTTTGCTTTACTTGATACCATCCGTCATTTAATATCATACTCTCAATTTCTCTAAATCTCATTTAGTACCTCCTTATTCATTCATGGCATCACTCCTTCCTGTTTATTCAATTGCATTATAATACGTATTATGCGCATCGTCAATAATTTTATTCTTTATTGAATGCCAGAAAAAGAGCATCTACCTAAATAAAAGTGATGAGATGCCCTTTGCCGTATACACTTTATTCCATTTTATATACAAAGCAGTTTGCCGCTGTTATGCCGCTTTCTGCGGGTATCTCATTGTTACATACTCTTCTGCAAAAGGATGAATAAACTCAAACTCATAATGAAATATACAAGACTTTATCATAATCTTATATGCTAATAACACATTTTTCACACTATACGGATCAAGTACTGATATCCTCTCGTATGCTTCATAAGCATTCTTCACTTCCCTGATATCCTGTAACGGTCCAAGTACCGTTTTTCCGTTTATAACATCCGTCACCAGCTCCAAGGTCAAAGTGTTTTGCTCTATGGCAAGGGATTCGCCATTGTAAAGGGAGGCAAATATGCGTCGCTCATGTTACTATCTCCTACTTTTCGCTATTAAAATTCCTCAATTTCTTTGTCTCATGTACCAATCTGCCACGTAATATTTTCCATTGGTTTAAAATAGTATCTTCTTTTTTGCATAATTATTGCGGTATACCTAGCTAAATCCAAGTTCGTCATATAAGTGCCTCGCACGATTGTTTCCTACAACGCAATATAGAGAAATATTTGTATATCCTGTATTTAAAAGCATATTGACAATATATTTCACAAAAGCTTTCCCCACGCCTTTGCCCTGACAGTCCGGCTTAACAGACACTATTGTCTGACAGGAACTGTCATCGGTTCAAAGCACGGTCCTGAATAAATCATGTAATCACATGAATATTCCTTTATATAACCACAGTCTCTCGCAAATGTATCCGCCATGAAATTATCGGTGCGGTAACAGGTTGAAATATTTACAGGATCGCAAGTATACAATTCCTGCTCAAGTAGCAGAGCAGCAGCTTTTCCAAATCCTCTGCACCGGTAAGCAGGGAAAATATATATGTACAAAAAAGCATGTCTGCGTCTCTTCGCCAGAGCCAGACCAACAGTCGATTCCTGATACAAGACAGAGTAAATGTTTTCATCGCTTTCAGATAAAGCACTGACAAAATTAGTGTCAGCTTCCTTCATATCAATCTGCGTCAAGTATTCCCTTGGATTTAACGTTTTACATATTGTAATTTCAGCCGCCATTTTACTGCTCCTTGTCAGAGATCAATGTCACGAATAGTGGTTTTATCTGTTGAAAAATAATATATAATACTTCCACCGTAAAAATCAACCGTAACTGATCTATAGGATTTTCTTCCGGTTATAATCCTCTTGCATTGGTCGTTGTTCTGCCGGATCATTATTAATTCTCAGTCATGAATCCCCATTGTACGCCAAATTTATCAATAAAATTGCCAGCCAATTTACTATAAGGTAATTCCTCGAATTGGTCTATGATTGTACATTCATCTTTGAAAAACTCATAGCAGGCAAGAAGTTCCTTAACATCTTTAAACATAACAATTAAATGAATAGCACAATCAAGAGATTTCTCTTTATTACCGAATCTATCATTCAGAAAAACCTGTTGCCCATGAATATACATAACAGCATGAGCTATCCCATTATCATTTTGGGAATCCTCTGGTGCATAATCCTGATTTCGTATAATAGTTTCAGCTTTTGTATTAAACGCCTTTTCATATAAAGTAATTGCTTCTTCACAATCTCCACAAAAGTGCAAGTGCGGTATTATCATAATTTTTCTCCTCAATATATGGTTTAGTTATCTGCCGAAAAACTCCTTAGATATATAACATTCCTATCGGGATCATAAAAACTCATGTTTATTGCACCCCACGGGCGTTTAGTTGGTTTTTCAATTATTTCTGCTTCTAGCGATAAAACTTTTTGATACTCTTTTTCTATATTATCTACGGTAAACGCTATACACATATTTTGATTATTATTGTTTTTTATTGAACCATCGTTATAAATTGTCAGCATTGTTTCTTCCGCAATTATTGTTTGATGCACTTCATCATTACTGTCATTATTTGTCTCAAGCAGGGCTTTATAAAAATCTGCTAATTTGACAACATCATTTGTTAATAGACTAACTTCTCCTAATCGCATATATACCTCCAATTATTTTAATCGTCATAATTAATGCAATACTTTCTACTTCCACCATAATTTTCCGCAGTATAAATGGGCGAAAACCCATTACCTGTCACTCTCCTTTTTATAGTACATGCGGTCTAACTTTTCATGATATGCGATCATTGCAACTATGCCCCCTAACACTTCAATAATGCACAAATATCCTGCAATCATTTCTCCAAAAATAAGTCCGCATATGAAGCAAAGAATAAACCCAACTCCCAAAAAAATCCACATAAGTCCATGCTTTCGGTTATAAGCTTTTACATCTGTAATTTGCTCTTTTTGAGGTGGTTTCTTTCCAGACCAAAAACCAACCGGATCTTTACTTCTATACTGAACAATTCCTAATATAATAATAGGCGCTGCACTAATCAACAGTATTACTGAAAAAATTACTGTTTCAGCCATCATATAATCCCCCTTATCTCACGTAAATACCCGAAAGACGCATATCCTCATCGTATGTCAGCCGATAGGTAGCGCTCACATTTTCATAAGTAACTGTAATTTCTCCTATCGCAAAATGCCTATTTCCTTGCACCAGTTCTGCCATATATACCGTCCCGAACAGTTTTCGTTCTCCCCAATCATCGGATAGCATTCCTTTTACATTATCCATTGTTTCTGCATTTAACAATGTCTGCATCTTAGGTGTAACTCTTTCCCATAAAGCGGTATAATCCCCTGCATCTAATAGCTCTATTGTTTCTTTCATCGCAGTTTCTACTTGCTCTTTGCTGAAATATTTGCTCTGCTCAATGTCATAACTCTTAGGAAATATCCAATATACAAATAATATCAGAAAAACCAGTATCACAATGATAGGAATAACAATTTTCATCACTTTATTCCTTACATAACGCTTCTGTTCTTCCAACGATATATTTTCGTTAAAGCTATCTGCAATTTCCTTTACTGTTCCCATTTGCGAAATGATTTCTTCCAATTGTTCTCCCTGCTTCATCCGCATATCAATATCCAGCAGCAACTGCTTCTTAATCTCTTTTTTCTTTTTCCCATTGCACTTAATCTTTCTCGCGATAGCGTTTACATACCCTTTTGCATCCATTGCCTAATCCCCCATTATCCTTGATATTCCGTCAGAAATCCGCTTCCAGACAGCCTCTATTTCATCCAGCGTTCTTTGTCCCATTTCGGTAATTTCATAATACTTTCTTGGTACTTGCTTCCCTTCTGCTTCGCTCCACTTGCTTACCACCAGCTTATCATCTTCCAGACGATAAAGTATCGGATATAGTGTGCCGTCTTTCAGCATAAATGTTTCTCCGCTCTTTTCTTTCATCTCCTGAATAATCTGATATCCATATTTTGCTTCTGATTTCAACAGTCTTAAGACGAGCATATCCAAAACGCCTTTTTTCATTTGTCGTTCGTATTTATCATTCATAATTTACCCCATATACTTTGTATTACAAAGTATATTATATAGCCAACACCTAATAAAGTCAACAGTTTCAAATTTTCAATATTTCTACACGTAAAAAGACCCCCAGTTAAAGACCTGGAAGCCTTAAATTTACTGAACAAATTATAACTATTATGTATCGAATACAATTAACGGAATCAACATTTCATCTTCTGTTAAACTGCCATGCATAGAAACCCACCTCTCATCAATGTAATATATTGATAAATCATCTGTTGCAATTGCCAAATAATCACCTAACATTGACCTGAAATTTTCATGATGCCTTCCAGTCCCAAAAAGATTTTTTTCTATTGCTTCTTCCATTGGCATAAGCAGGAATTTGTCTCCAAACTCTTTCGTAAATTCTTTTTCAAATATTTTCTTTTTATCTTCCTTTACAAAAAAATTCAAGACCCTTGGTTCCAATGATGGTAACCGCACTAAACAATCACATATGTTCGGATAATCCTGTAATACAACATAATCTGTATCTATATGTCCATGATCCGCTGTAATCATAATAAGCGTATCATCCAGTTCCTTGACAAGCTTATTAACAACTTCCTCCATATTTTCAAGAGCATCTTTTACAACATTCGAACTGCATCCATTTCTGTGCAATAATCCATCAGGCTGATTCCAATAAGCATATATATATTTCTGGTCAGGTTCTTCGCATAAATCTTTAATTTGAGCACATATCTCTTCAATGCTATTTGGATAAGGTTCAAGAAAAGGAGCACACCCATATGCCTTACCACCTGCTTTATTTATTGTGGTTACTACATTTTCATAAGGAGCTACGGTCCACGCAACATTATAGTCTGCCGCCGGCTCCTCTGTTCCCTGAACAGTATTCAGAAACACAGTAACATTCTTATCAACCTGCGGATAATAGCAATCCCACCCAAGCCAGCTATGTTCACAGGGCTGCAGTCCTGACATAGCAGAAGTCGTTGCTGCTACGGTTGTTGATAAAAATACCGATTTGTAAACGCCCGCAAGATGACTTCGAAAGGGTCCATTTTCATCAAGCAATTTTTCTAAAATGACCTTCCCCATACCATCTAAAATGAGAACAACAACATTCTTATAATCTTTATCCAAATATTTATCTGCAAGTGGTAATGTTCCACCTACAGTTGGAATATTCCATTTTTTCAAGATTGAATTTGGAAGGTTCGCTATACAGTTTGCATAATCAGGCCAAACCAGTTGTTTATGTTCTTTCATGATTGCTCCTTTCAGTGCCTTATGCCTTTAAAGTATTTTCATAATATCCGATTTTCGTTAATTTTTCGGCAGAGTGAATGCCAACTGAATGAAAAATACTAGCATGTTAAAACAGTATCTCAACAAGTCCCCCTACTGCCAGCGCAACCACAAGACCTATCGCCATACCAAAAAAACCATCAATAACACTTTTTCGATTGTTTGATTTAAATTCCTTGCTCCGGAAATATAAACCATAAGCAATAAAACAGCAACAAACAATAAACACACAGTGATTTTTTCACAATAAGCCCTAATAAACTTTCTTTTTTGTCAGTCACTTTGTATTCCGGGTGCAGACTAAGAAATTTCGCCTGCACAGCAGGCGCATATTCTGGTAACCAAAATACCTTATTTGACAATACTGATCCAACAATTCCAATACCAAATATTACACACGCAATAATACATTCAATAAATAATATCATCTTAATAGCTCCAATCTGCTGGCTTTCGCACTATTTTCTGATTATATCACTTTTTACCCTCATTTACTATTATAAAATATGAGGTATAGCAACCGCTACACCCCATATTTCTTATCGTACCATCGACTCCTCAAATTTGCCCATACAGAATTTTATATGCCTGCTATTTTACATGGAAAAAAGTGTCTATGACCTCATTCTTTTATAATGCAAGCATTTTTTGTCTCATAACTATTCCCCGATCCTTTCTATTGAAAATACCACAACCCTGTTAGCTGTCTCGCACCCTCTTTTTATTCGATTTCTATCATCTTATATAATCCATTTGAGATAATCTCAAACCCCATTTTCTTATAAAATGGTTCTTTCCCTTTAGCAGAAACACCTCCAATTATTGTAAATTTTCCAGTAATAGAATTTGCTTTTGCATAATCAATTAAGTGATTAACAATCATAGTCCCAATACCTTTTCGTTGAAATTGTGGCAAAATTATTATTTCTTGAAGATACCAATACATAGCACCATCTCCAACAAGTCTACCCATCCCCACAAGTTCTCCATTATATATTGCAGAAACATTTATTAACCCATTTTGCAAAGCCTTTTTAGCATGATCCACGGGTACCTCAACAAATCCTGCTTTGATTCGTAATCTTACAAAATCTTCAGCTTTTAAAATATTATCAACAAGTCTTATTTCTCCACAAATATTCTCGTCCACATTCATCCTCCCATTATGTTTTATAATAAGTACCTAGCTCTATATCATTCCTGCTGATTATACCACTTCTCTAAGTTCCACATATTCATCCATCAAATCAAATATTCTATGCCCTCCTTATCTGTTCTCATCACAAAACATTTACAGAAAAATAATGTACAACGCATAAATTATAACATTGCAGTATAACCTCATCAATTACTTTCTAACACACCAATAGCACTCTAACAACGCTTATCCTATCTTATTTATGTCGTCTATTTCTGATTATACTATAACATGTTTTTATATGCATGATTTCTTGGCACCGTTTTGGCACCAAGCAGATTTCCTCCTTAACCACCTTATCTACATGGTGCCAGCATCATGTCTGAATAATATTCAAGAGAAAAAAAATTTGGTATTACTGTGAAACCTAAATTTTTAATATCCATGATATTTTTGTTATATTACAAAATATTTTAGGATAAGTTTTTAATTTAGCAGGTCATTCCGCGATGAGCACAGCATTTGCAAACCATTCGCCAACGCAGGGAATCAGATCAACGTCCACAGCTTCTGCAATTCCTTCATAAACAATCTTTTCCCGGACAGTCTTGAAATACTTTTTATGCATTGCCAGCAATTCGTTGCGGATATATATTTTTTCAGCACCTTCCATATGATTTTCGGCAAGATACTTTGCTACCCTTTTCGCCCCATCTGCATTTTCATCCATATATACAGAGGAGTTGATGAGCGGGGCATTGTCCTTTAATACGCGCGCCACATCCTGAATTCCATTCTCCATCAGGTTCACCATATTCGTGAAACCCAAAAAGGTGCAAGCCATGTCAATGCTGTTATCCTGAATGGGAAGCCTTGTGGCATCACAGACAATATAATTTACGCGGGCATGAGGATAGCTTTCTCTGAATTTAAGCCTATCCTGCTTTAATATATGGAAACTCAGGTCGACTGAAATAATATCCACATCGGGTCCTGCATTTTTCAAAAGTTCCCGCAAAAGCAAGCCTCTGCCAGACGCCACATCCAGTAAAAAGCCCGTCCGGAAATTTTTCACTTCCCTGGCAATGGCGTTGATGAAATCATTTTCAATTTTCCGCTGGTTCTCCGTTTTATTTTCGTCAATTTTACGGTCAAGCTCAGCATATCTTTCGTCTTTATCAAATTCACTCCAGGAATTAAAAATTTCCTGTTCCTGTGATTGAAAGTCAAGGATCCCGTCATGAATGTAAAAGGCATGTCCCTTTTCACAAACGATTTTACCTTCTATAATTTCATCATCTTCCCTTTTGCTTTCCATGAGTTGAAACTCTGCTCCGCAATGGGGACAGCGCAGAACTGTCAGAATATTTGTGTACATTTTTATTGTTCCTTTCTACTATTTTAGAATTAAACTGTAACAATTTCAAATCAGTTATGCTTTGATTATTCAAAAATCCTCAGTTTCTCTAACATTCCAAGGATTAGCATACTTAACAAAAGCGTTACAGAATAATTTATTATACCACTTTCATCTCCCTTTTTCCATCATAAAGGTGTTAGTGTTTGTGTCAAAATTATTATTCATACATTTCAGCAATACCTATAACTATATGCATACTTTATATTATAGTTTTCTTCTTCCAGACAATTTTCGGTACCGTTTTGGCACCATTTATACTCATTTTCTCTATCTCGTCATATAAAAAGGCTCCCAAGAAAACTCTTGGAAGCCTTGAATTAACTGAACAAATTATAATTACTCGATGATAGCAGCCACACGGCCTGAACCAACTGTTCTACCANCCTCACGGATTAGNTTGGGAGAACCTTATNTGACAAGNNGCGTGTTTTCGNGGTTTTCNGTNNNTAGATTTTTCTGAAAATATNGANTTTCTCTGTGTNTTCAAAATTTTTGTAGCCAATTTGNAGCCATGCACAACTACNTATTCATTCCTTTTTTCTTATATNGTCTGGCCCGATTACTCCCAACCATCTCAATGTCATCTTAAAGTCCTTGTAAAATAACTTTNGTGCNGCTTTTTTTCAAATTCAACAATTCACAAAAATCCNAAATCNCATANTCTTTTCCTTCTTCCATAAATGAAAGATTTTTATCATACTGCATTTGAGTCTTTTTCGCCGCTTTTTTATCCTTGCATTAACAAATGACAATTTTGACCTTCCAATCTCCTCTGCTCCATATGTTTTCTGGCTTCACTGTAGAAAATTATAACATGTCTACTCGTCTTCCTGTTCCTNCCTATAAATATCAGCCAGTTCNCGNCAGTAAGCATAAAGATCATCATTCAATGTCATGGCCTTCAATATATTAATGATTGCTTTNCTTTCNGCTACNACTCTCACCATCGGATAATATCGGGCNAAGGATTCTGTATGNTCTTCAATGTCCGCAAAAATTTTTTCCCAATCCTTGTCTCTGATCAGAATAGACCGATTTTGTGCGACCAACCACCGGCATCGGCAGTCTGCCGTTTTTTTCATTAACCGAGCATACTCTTTTTCCTTCAAAATTTCCTGATGGAAATTATAGGATCTGCCCAAGCTCTTCTTCATCATAGGATGTANTGTATCTCCTTTTTCATAATAGATAAGATCTTCATAATCAGGATCACAAATATCATACTCCTCAGATTCTCTCTGTAATGCTTCTTTTTTGATACCTAGAATCTGATTAAATGCCTCCGCTGGATCCTGCTCACATGCNGACCTTATTTCATCGTCACCCNTGTCTGTTTCGGCCATTCGAATCGTACTCTGCGCAGCTTCCTTTGCAAGATATTCGTCAATTACGGCGTTGACATTGCACTTGCCTGCAAGTCCCCTGTTTAAAGCATACCTGATCTCCTCAATCGGAATATAGCGATCGACCTTTTTGTTTTTTGCTCCAATAAACGCGAATTGTGCCAATAAGGTAAATATTCCATATGGATGCGCTTCTTCCTGATCAATTGCCAACACGTCTTCACAATTCTTGTCCATTACATGAAGCTTGGCATCCATTATACATAAAACAAATTTCTCATACTGATGATTGCCATCGCTGTCAATATAATCTGTCAGGTGACAGAGTTTCTCCAAATCAAATCCCAATAATAAATATTCATGAATCAGTTCATCAAACCCAACCGTTCCAATTCGATAATCATCAAATCTTTTTTTCCAATACTCATCACATGCGCCTTCTGAATAGTTTCTCCGTATATAATCCCCAAATTCTCCATTCAAAGTGCCCAGATACAGATTCTCAAATACAGCCAGCCGTTCACTCTCATTAAGCGGCAATTTTTCCACTCTTTTCGCAAAGCGACCCATATCGCAACGGTCGGGAATATCTATAGGCGTATCCAAATATTCATTCGCCATTTCCACCGCTTTCCTGCATTGTCCCCGGGTAATATCTCCATATACAAANGCTTTATCACCAAGTCTGTCCTCAATCAGGCATGCAATGGAAAGAAGATACATATGGTATGGCTCTCCCTGTGTCTTATTACCCCAAAGTTCATAACAATGGCTGCACCGGATATCGTCCCAATCATAATCCAAATAAGCAGGAAGAACCGCCATAAGCGCGTCTCCGNCCTCTTCCTCAGCCTCAACACNGTCCCNGTNAATCAGATTCTTAGGCAGATAATACNCTTCGGCAATATGCATAGTCTCGTAATCTCCATCTGTCATCCATCCGATTCTCNTCTTTTCATTATTCCACCCATAACTATCCTCACGCTCTANAGTAGGTACAAGGCAAATNGTCTCAATCCCCCTGCATGGNACTNTTCTCCGCTCTGCCAATGGAAATGCTTTCACAAGCGCCAANGTCTCTTNATATACTTTTTCCCATTCTTCTTCGGTGACAGATTTGGACACGTTCAGATGAATAAATATTCCCATATTTTTTACCCCCTTGCCTCTTCATACATCTCTTTATAAAACATAACATAATCCGTTATGACTTCCGGATATTGATAATAAAACTTTCTGCAAACCCGCTTAAACAAATCCAGCATTTCATCACTCATGCACACAGACACCAGTCCATCTAAAACATTTTCAAGCTCTTTTTCCTCTACTGCTCTTCCAGAACAAATTTCATCCACAATAGGCTTATATACTGAAAATGCCTGTCTATTTAAACTTTTCATGCTTTCCACTATAGTATTTATCATTTCTTCCATACTTTCTTTCACAAAAAATCCTCCTACTATTTACAGACAATGAAAAACATCTGCATATAATAAGAGGATAATCTAAAATACTCTTTTTGTCATTGGACGGATAGTCCAATCACTTTATGAAGCTTCACTGAAACGTTTTATATATGATATTAATCTTCCGGCTCGGACAATCTCCATTGTTTTAACAATGCTATCTTCCATATACTGCCCCTGTAAAACCAGAAGATCTTCCATATGAACATTCAACAATTTACTTAATGCACATAAATGTTCTACTGATGGCAAAATCTTTCCCTTAAACCACCTATATATTGATTGCGGACATGACAAATGAAGGTATTCTTGAATATCTCTTACATCATACCCGGCTGCTTTTAACGTCTTTTTCAGTTTTATACCGGTTTTAACCTGATCGATTGGCTGAAACACTCAAACTCACCTCCAATATTTATCACTTATCCGCTAAGTCCATATCTGCCATATCAAGCCACTGTTTCGTTTCCTGATTCATATAACAGCACTCCTTTTTCAAACACTTCATTTTCTACAGACATCATGTTCTTTCTTTCATTGAATCGGCTACTGGTTCCTACGATTATATCTACGGGTCTTTGTTTTGTTGTCTGAATTGCTTTATACGCACTCGCAGTCATTTCCACTAAATCAGTAACCTTATCATCTACTACAATATAAAAATCAAAATCGCTATTCTCCGAATTTGTTCCGTTCGCAAAAGAACCAAACAAATATATCCTTATGGGTGATAACTGTTTTACAAATTGATTTTTCAACTCTTCAATTTCATTTATAGGCATGGCAAAGATCTCCTTCCCTTTTTCACAGATGTACTACTAATTCCAATTATATACAGACACCGATATTTTATCAACAATTTTCACCGTTCCTTTTCCACTACATAATAATAAGTGCACCTCGAAAATGCTCTGCTTTTCCTCAGTCGAGGGCATTCGGCAAATGCCCGCAAAGACGCAAAAAGAGCCACTTTCATGCAAGCATGAAGTGACTCTTTATTACGTCTTTTTATGCGCTTATCTCATTGCTAAACGAAAGTTATTCAATGATAGTAGCCACACGACCTGAACCAACTGTTCTACCACCCTCACGGTATTTGAATAGCGTTTCTTATGGTATTTTCTATGCTTTTTATTGTGGAAAACAGCATAAAATCGTTGTTTTTATATGGTGTATTTTTATTTGCATGATTTCTTGGCACCGTTTTGGCACCAAGTCAATTTTCTCTTTAGCTATCTATCTACATACTACTATCATCTTTAAATATAGATATTAATCTTGAGAATCTCTTGTTAATTGTTCTAACTGCTGTTGAAGAATTAAATTTCTTTCATCCTCAAGCAATGAATCCTGAACTTCCTCAGGCGATATATCAATTTCAACCCCTTCTGAATTCACATCATCTAAAATGAATGGAATAGTATTTTCTTTACACCTGACAACAACACAACCATAATCATCTTTATATCCATAATAATAAGAATCGTAAACTACTCCGCTGGTTTCTGTAATAAAATTTAACCAACCATGTTTATAAACCATTGCTTCTTCTTTAACAACATTGCCCGTATCATCTGTCATAATGCACAATACATAGTCATCAAAAGAATCATAAAATTTATCTTCATCTCCATCCGCAAATTCTATAGCTTTCTTAATAATTTCTTCATCACTTAATTTAGACAGTTCTCCCCATGTTAACCCTAATGAAAAAACATATGTCAATTGATTATTTCGACAAAAAAATATCCAAGGAATTTCATCCTTTTTAATAGCTTCCCCTACATAAAAAATTGCAGTACTTTCTTTCCTTAAATATTCGCTTAATGTTCTATTGGAACTACCATTGCCACAGGCAATTAAAGGTAACAACATAATAACCGTCAATATTGCTACTATAATTTTTTTCATTTTCCTCATTCTCCTTTAAAAAAGTGCATCTAAGCCAAATACTTTCGCAACAAATTTATATGTACAAACAAAGTCTATTATAAGAATGACATTTTTTCTATACAATTTTCAAATGCATCGGTGACAAAATAATTATATCTTAATTTGTAATTTCCATACTACAAGAAATGACAATATTTTTCAACCATATCATTTAATTTGATTAGCAAAAATCCCACAACCAGTCAAGGGTAAATGAACAGCATACGCTGCCCTTGACTGGTTGTGGGATTTTTGCTGTATAACACTCAAGAGGGCTTAAACAGCCCTCCTATTATTACCTTGCCTCTCTATCATTCCTGCTTCTTTCTACTCTCTGTCGTTCCCTCAATACTTTTTCTCTCTGCCTTTCCGCTCGTACAATTTCTTCTATCCTATTCTTTCCAAAAAATCTCTGTACACACTCAAAATCTCTTACAGCTTCCTTTAATTCCCGATTCTCCGCATAAACTTCATGAAACCGCTTAGAAAGATTATCTACTTTTTCCATCGCCCAACCATGAGATTCCTGCAAGCTATTAAATCTTCTGGAAATATCCAAATAAGCCGCATACACAGAGCGCAGAATCTTTACAATCTTCCATACTAATGGTTTTGCCTTCTTCTCTCTATATGCCTTTCCGCTTTCCATTGCCCCTGCTTCTGGAAGTACCTGCTCCGGATCATCTGAAAATTCTGCTGCTAAACGCTCCATGTTCTTTACCATTGGAGCCAATTCCTCCAAGCGCTTTTTATACACATCTGCCTGCTTTCTTGCTGTCTCCGCTTCCTGCCTTGCCCCATCCATATTCTTTTGTATGAGATGAATTTCATCATCTATTTTCAATAGCTGGCTATGCAAAGTTTCATTTATTTCAATAAAAGTTTCATTTTCCAATTGTATCTTTGCTTTTTCTGCCTGCAATTCAGCTACTTCCTTTATCCGCTCCTTCTTCTGAAAATCTAAAACAGACAAATGTTTTTCATGTGTTCCTTTTTTCTCCCACTCAATACCATGTCGTTCCATAACCGCCGCAAGCGATTCCTTTTCAGAAGAAACCCACTGATTCCATTCTGTATCACCTCTCGTACCTCCCTTAAATCCAAGTTCTGCTAATGCCTGCTTTAGTGATACTCTTGTGTCCAACCCACGTTTACTGCCAGTCGTGAAAGGAACAAAATCAATATGTAAATGCGGTGTCGCTTCGTCCATATGTAGATGCGCTGAAAATACTCGCAATGTAGGATTCCGTTGCTGAAACTCTGCCATATACTCATCTAATACTTGAGCCGCTAACATTCCCTCTTTCTCTTTTGCATTCATATTATCCTTATTCCCTACCTGTAAAATAATCTCATGAAAGGGCTTTTCCTGCTTCCTGTTATCCAGCACCCTAGGTGCTCCAAATCTTTCTTATATTAGTCAAACTAAATGAAGGTACTGACTCATATATTCTGATGTATTTTACAGCAGAGTGTTTGAACCAGTACCTTCTTGTGTTATCATATCAAAGTTACAAAAATAACAGGTATCCCACCGACTAAAGTTTGATACCTGCTATCATAACAATCCTCACAGTGCTGCATCTTTCAATGTAACACCGCAAGCAACACCATTATGATAACAATTACAGTACCTTTTGACAATCCACTCAATCAAAAAACTTATGAAAAAATCATCAACACCTTACAGTTCCACCAGCTGCAGTGTACCTGCGGTCATTCTGGCTGCTTAACCATCCATGGTTATTACACCCGCTCCCTTAAAAAAGACGATTCTGGGATCTCTTTATCTATCTGCCGCGTCAGATGCTCTCACTGTGGCAGAACCCATGCTTTACTTCCATCTTTACTTGTTCCTTATTCCCAGGTATCCCTGCAGGATCAGAGTTCTATCATCTCTGCCTATGAGGCTTCTGGAGATTATGAGGAAATCATGGCCGGGACTCCCTCCATTGATGAAAATCTCATTGCATCCATCATCAAACGGTATGTGAAGCACTGGATGCAGAAGATCCGCTCCTTCCGTATCGAATTATCCTTCCCGCCCCGTCTCGTAAAGCAGTGTTTTTCTTTTTTCGGGAACCAGTTCATGCAGATAAGGCAGACTCCAAATATCCTGTTTCTAACACCCTCATAGCCTTACAGGAAAACTCATCTGCTTCCTCTTATACTTAAGAAAAAACGAAAGAGAGGACTTTAAATGAAACAGGAATTAGCACAGGATATCGCTTTGATGCGTTATTCCATGATTTCACCGCTGATTGTCGGCCTCCCGGATGAGTACAAATCCAAGGAAGCTTACTTTCGTGCGGCTTCTGCACGTGGTGCACTCCATCCAAGCGGATCCTTCATCCATCCGGCGCCGACATCCATCAAACGCTGGTACCAGCACTACCAAAAGAATGGTTTTGATGGGCTGCTCCCTTCCAGCCGCAGCGATGAAGGTACTTCCCGAAAGATCCATCCAGATCTTGAGGAACAGATCAGATATCTGAAAACGAACTATCCCCGTATGTCTGCGGCAGCCATCTTCCGTCAGCTATGCGACAACGGTTCTGTCAATCGTAATGAATTATCAGAATCCACAGTGAACCGTTTTCTTAACAGCCTTGCCCGAAAAGAAAGGACAACGAACAATCAGGACATGAGACGTTATGAACGTGCCCATGTCAACGAGGTCTGGTGTGGAGACAGCAGCGTTGGTCCTTACCTGAAAACAGAAGATGGCAGAAAGCATAAAGTTTATGTGATTGCACTTATTGACGATGCCAGCCGCTACATCGTTGGCATTGATGTCTTTTTCAATGATAACTTTGTAAATCTTATGTCTGTCATGAAATCTGCTGTTGCAAAGTTTGGCGTTCCGAAGTTATTCAACTTTGATAATGGCAGTTCCTGCAAAAACAGACAGATGGACCTGCTTGCTGCCCGTATCGGCTCTACGGTCCATTATGACCAGCCGTATACGGAGGCCCAGAAAGCCAAGGTGGAGCGTTGGTTCCGTACCATGAAAGACCAGTGGATGGCAGGCCTTGATATGCGGGATTTCCATACGCTTGATGAGCTTCGCGGAAGCCTGTACACGTATGTCAGTCAGTATAACCAGAAAATCCATTCTTCCCTGAATGGAAAGAGTCCACAGGAACGCTACTTTAGCGAGCCAGACTGCTTCCACCGCTTACCCGAAGATAAGATTGACCTGTTATTCTTACTGGAGTTAGAGCGCCGCGTCTCCATTGACTGTGTGGTTACGATTGACCACATCGAGTATGAGGTCGATTACCGTTTTGCAAAACAGAGGATCAAACTCCGTTATTCTCCTGATATGGAATCCATTTACGTTGTAGAAGCAGATGGTACGCTTACACCCATCCGTCTTCTTAATAAGATCGAAAATGCAGATATCAAACGTGAAAAGCCACGTCTTTATGGAGGTGATGACTAATGGATTATACGATCCGCTATGGTTTGGAATTCAATCCATTTTTAAAGAACTCCAAAGAAATCTTTGTATCAACGGATGAATCAAAAGAAGTTCTGTTCCGGCTGAACTATCTTGCAAAAACAAAGGGATTTGGCCTGCTCACCGGCAGTCCCGGCCGTGGAAAAACAACTGCCATCAGAGCCTGGAGACAGGGATTAAACAACTCACAGTACAAAGTGGTCTATACCTGTTTTTCCACCTTTAGTCCCAATGATTTCTATCGGAATCTTGCTGTCGAATTGGGGGCACAGGCCCACTATCGGAAACCAGACAACTTCCGTGCAATCCAGGAGGAGCTTACCAGACTTTCTGTTGAAAAAAGGAAAACGCCTGTCATCATCATTGATGAGGCGAACTACATCAGTTCCGCTATCCTGAATGATTTCAAGCTTTTATTTAATTTTGAGATGGATTCCAGGGATCGTGCTGTGGTTCTGCTGTCCGGGCTTCCATCTTTAAATGCAACACTTCGTCTTAGTGTCCATGAACCATTCCGTCAAAGGATCATCATGAACTATGAGATCCCTGCATTTACCAAGGAAGAAGGACGATCCTATATCCTTGAAAAGCTAAAGGGCGCTGGCGCTGCCAAAGCAATTTTTGAAGACGCTGCACTGGAAGCCATCCTAAATGCATCTGATGGAACTCCGCGTGTCATCAACAATCTATGTAACAGTTGTCTTCTGATCGGAGACTCCAGGAAGAGTGACATGATCACAGCAGAAATCGTCATGCAGGCAATTAACAATAATGAGATTTAGCAGCAAAAGCAGGGCAGCCTGCTTTTTGCATTTCCTCCGATCTGTGAATTTGCTTCAATTTTTATAACGATCAGATAACTTGCTGATGCTGGTGCAGGTAATCTGCTGATCCCCAATGCGCAACTTCAAAAACAGGTACATCTAATCTGCATGGATCTGGTGCTTCTAATTTGCAGGACAACAATATACTTAAAGAATAAATGAAAAGCGCAAGCAATTATCCCACTTGCGCTTTTCATTTATTCTTTTTTAAATACATCTTCTTGTATTCCATTCTTCACTAAATTAAAAACTTCTAATAAATATAAGGTTTCAGCCAAACCTAAAACATTATAATTTGACTCACTTTTTGTATGATATAGTTGCGACAATAAATTGCCTTTATAATCGCCATGATTTGCTTGTGGAAATAGTATATCATTTTCAAAAACAGCAGTTACTTTTTCTTTGAGTTCGCTATCATCCAATTTCTCAATTTCATCACATATTAATGCTCGTAATAATGTCATGCCAAAGCATAAAGCCAATCTCTCATTTAACAGCATTGAGCTCTTATCACCATTTTGAAATGCAATAACACAAACCATTGGATTAGTTTTCAAAATCGCAAACATATAACATGCTACAACTTTATGCCTATCAAGCAATTTATTCTTATCTCGCATATATTCATTTTTGCAATGCTCGTTAAACTCGACATAATAATTCCAAATTTTATCTTTAATATTCGGTAGAACCACAACATCTGCAGTGGAATCACAATATTCTGAAATTACAGGAGCAATAATTGCATCAAAATACTTCTCATAACTTGCATAATCTAGACCATTCATATCCATTTCCTCTCTATTTGCAAATTATTTTTATATGATCTATTCCGCCACTTACTGGTTTTCCGGTATTTTCAACCTTACTATCAAAATTTCCTAAATTATTCTTCTTGATTTTTGCTCGATATTTAAATACCCCCACTACAGAAATCACAATGCCGATTCCATAAACCAAAGCTATTATAGCCACCATATTATCCAATCCTCCATATTAAATGCTTCTCATGCTTCTAATATATTGTTTCCTCAAAGTTTTGCTACTACAATGCCGTCAAATATTTTGATGCTTTATTATCTGCTTTTTGGTGGCATAATATTTATAAAGCACACATCCTAAATGATATAAATCAGAAAGAATATAGTAAGCAGAAGCTATCGAAGGAAAGAGCCATAGAAAATTACTATTTAATAATGGATACTTCGTTAAGTCAACCTTCGCCTCATCAATCAATGCCCCTTCAAATACTGCACCTAAATAATATAGGCAAAACATTAAAGAAAATATGCCTAGGACACAACCTATTGCATAAATAATACACATCTCATTCCTTCTTGTTCTTGAAAAGGAATCTAAGCTGTCAACAAGTTTTCCAAGCAAAAAAACAAAAGTTGTCAGCATAAATACATGATACGAATCATTAAATAACGCAGGTAATGTTATTGCCAAAGATAATCCTGCAACTAGCATCTTAAACAATACAACACCCAATTCATCATTGGTACTAAACATATTATCCCCCAATTATATTGCACAATTCTTCTTAGAATAGAACCATATTAGAACCACACTATAATTTATTACTTGTTCGCTTTAATAATGCCACTCGCCATTTGCTATCCCAATTTTCTATAAAAATATCCGCAACTCACATTTTACTGTAAGTTGCGGTATTTCTATACTATTTTTTGGTTCTAAACATAAGATTACTCAATGATAGTAGCCACACGGCCTGAACCAACAGTTCTACCACCCTCACGGATAGCAAAGGTAAGACCCTGCTCCATAGCGATGGGGTGAATCAGCTCGATGGTCATCTCTACGTTATCACCAGGCATGCACATTTCTGTACCTGCAGGAAGATTACATACACCAGTTACGTCAGTTGTTCTGAAGTAGAACTGAGGTCTGTAGTTGTTGAAGAAAGGAGTGTGACGTCCACCTTCATCTTTGGTCAAAACGTAAACCTGAGCGGTAAACTTTGTGTGGCACTTAACTGAACCGGGTTTGGAAAGAACCTGTCCTCTTTCGATTTCAGTTCTCTGAACACCACGAAGCAGTGCACCAATGTTATCACCAGCCTGAGCTTCGTCAAGCAGCTTACGGAACATTTCGATACCAGTTACAACCGTCTTACGTGTTTCTTCCTTGATACCAACGATTTCAACTTCCTCGTTAAGGTGCAGTGTACCACGCTCTACTCTACCAGTAGCAACTGTACCACGACCTGTGATAGTGAATACGTCCTCTACAGGCATAAGGAAAGGCTTATCTGTCTCTCTCTGAGGATCAGGAATATACTCATCAACAGTATTCATGAGCTCCATGATCTTGTCGCCCCACTCACTCTTAGGATCTTCCAGAGCCTTAAGAGCGGAACCCTTAATGATCGGGCAGCCTTCGAATTCATATTCTTCAAGCTGTTCTGTGATTTCCATTTCTACTAACTCAAGCAACTCAGGATCGTCAACCATATCGCACTTGTTCATGAATACTACGATATAAGGTACACCTACCTGACGAGACAGAAGGATGTGCTCCTTTGTCTGAGCCATAACACCGTCAGTAGCAGCTACAACCAAGATAGCACCGTCCATCTGAGCAGCACCAGTGATCATGTTCTTAACGTAGTCAGCATGTCCCGGGCAGTCAACGTGTGCATAGTGTCTGTTCTCTGTTGAATACTCAACGTGAGCGGTAGAAATTGTAATACCTCTTTCTCTCTCTTCGGGAGCCTTGTCGATGTTCTCGAAGTCTGTTGCTTCATTACCAGCAACTCTTTCAGCAAGTACTTTCGTGATTGCTGCTGTTAAAGTTGTTTTACCATGGTCAACGTGACCGATGGTACCAATATTACAATGGGTTTTGGATCTGTCAAATTTAGCTTTAGCCATTTCTAAAGTCCTCCTTTAATTGATAGAAAAATAAATTTGTTTCGTTTCATAATCGGCTATCTTTGATTATAGTAAAAAATACCGATATTTTCAAGCACTAATTGGTTTTATTTGGTTTTTGCCGCCAAGACTTTCTCGCAAGATAAAGTCTCGATACCTTTATTTCGTCTTTGCTGCNAAGACTTTTTCTTGTACACTCTTCGGAACCGGCTCGTATTTCTCAAAGAACATTGAGTAGTTACCACGTCCCTGTGTTCTGGAACGAAGATCTGTAGCATAACCAAACATTTCGGAAAGAGGTACATAAGCTTTTACCATCTTACCGCCGCCGATATCATCCATGCCTTCAATACGTCCGCGACGTGAATTGATATCACCGATTACATCGCCCATGTAATCTTCCGGCATAGTTACTTCTACTTTCATAATCGGCTCAAGCAGAACCGGGCTTGCTTTCTGCATAGCATCCTTAAACGCCATGGAACCGGCAATGTGGAATGCCATTTCAGAGGAGTCAACCTCATGATAAGAACCGTCAAATACGGTAGCATGCACACCCAGTACCGGGAAGCCACCCAAAATACCGCATTTAGCAGCCTCTTCGATACCTTCACCGACTGCGGGGATATATTCCTTGGGAATCGCACCACCCACAACCGTGGATTCGAACTTGAACAGTTCTTCGCCGTTGGCATCCATAGGCTCAAATTTAACCTTACAATGACCATACTGACCACGTCCACCGGACTGCTTTGCGTATTTGGAATCAACCTCAACGGTCTTGGTAAAGGTTTCTTTGTAAGCAACCTGAGGTGCACCTACATTTGCCTCAACCTTAAATTCACGAAGAAGTCTGTCCACAATGATCTCCAGATGGAGCTCACCCATACCTGCAATAATGGTCTGTCCTGTCTCCTGATCGGTATGCGCACGGAAAGTAGGATCTTCTTCTGCAAGCTTTGCGAGCGCCTCACCCATCTTGCCCTGTCCAGCCTTTGTTTTGGGCTCAATTGCAAGCTCAATAACGGGCTCAGGGAACTCCATGGACTCTAAGATTACCGGATGCTGATCATCACAGATGGTGTCACCGGTTGTGGTGAACTTAAATCCTACTGCTGCAGCAATATCACCGGAATAAACCTTATCCAGCTCTGCTCTCTTATTTGCGTGCATCTGAAGGATACGTCCTACACGCTCCTTTTTATCTTTTGTTGCATTCAGTACATAAGAACCGGAGTTCATTGTACCGGAATATACTCTGAAGAATGCCAGCTTACCAACAAAGGGATCCGCCATGATCTTAAATGCCAGTGCTGAGAAAGGTTCTTCATCTGAAGAATGTCTTTCTACCTCATTCCCATCCAGATCCATTCCCTTGATTGCAGGAATGTCTGTAGGTGCAGGCATATACTCCAACACTGCGTCAAGAAGCTTCTGTACACCCTTGTTTCTGTATGCAGAACCACAGCATACAGGTACTGCTGTACATTCACAGGTAGCCTTACGCAGAACTTTTTTCATTTCTTCTACGGAAGGTTCCTCACCCTCCAGATACATCATCATCAGATCATCATCTAATTCGCAGATCTTCTCGACAAGCTCTGAACGGTATAATTCGGCATCCTCCTGCATGTCTTCAGGGATATCGATTACATCAATGTCTTCTCCCTTATCATCATTATAGATGTATGCCTTCATTTCAAATAAATCAATAATTCCTTTAAAACTATCTTCTTTACCAATAGGTAATTGAAGAACGATTGCATTTTTACCAAGTCTGGTCTTAATCTGTTCTACTGCTCCGTAGAAGTTTGCACCCAAAATGTCCATCTTATTGATAAATGCCATTCTCGGTACATTGTAGGTATCAGCCTGACGCCATACGTTTTCTGACTGGGGTTCAACACCGCCTTTTGCACAGAATACGCCTACAGCGCCATCGAGTACACGCAGAGAACGTTCTACTTCAACCGTGAAGTCAACGTGCCCGGGAGTATCGATAATATTGATACGATGCTCTAACGCACCCGGCTTGGGTTTACAATTTTCTTCCAGAGTCCAGTGACATGTGGTAGCTGCTGATGTGATGGTAATACCTCTTTCCTGTTCCTGCTCCATCCAGTCCATGGTTGCAGTACCTTCATGAGTATCTCCAATCTTATAGTTAACACCGGTGTAGTATAAGATACGCTCTGTCAGAGTGGTCTTACCNGCATCGATATGAGCCATAATACCAATGTTTCTGGTTCTCTCCAATGGATATTCTCTTCCAGCCAAAGGTTTTTCCTCCTTATATTAGTCTGGCAAAAGCTTTCTATCGCATCAAACGCCAACACGCTTTGCGAATTGGCTTATTGAATAAATAGCTGCAACACCTGCTTACTAGAAGCGATAATGTGAGAAAGCTTTGTTTGCCTCTGCCATTTTGTGCATATCTTCTTTTCTCTTAACTGCTGCACCGGTATTGTTGGCAGCATCAAGAATCTCGTTAGCCAGTCTGTCCTTCATGGTCTTCTCGCCTCTTTTACGAGAGAACATGGTGAGCCAGCGAAGNGCTAATGCCTGACGACGATCGGGTCTTACTTCAATCGGCACCTGATAGGTTGCACCACCGATACGTCTTGCCTTGACTTCCAGAACAGGCATGATGTTGTTCATTGCCTCTTCAAAAACCTCAAGAGCCGGCTTGCCTGACTTCTCTTCTACTGTGGCAAATGCACCGTATACAATCTTCTGTGCTACCCCTCTCTTACCATCCAACATAATGTTGTTGATAAGCTTGGTAACCACTTTGTTGTTGTATAAAGGATCTGCCAATACATCTCTCTTCTGAATATGTCCTTTACGTGGCACGGTTCTTCCCTCCTTAATTACTTGATTAATTCATCGGTACTCACAGTGTGTCGTTCTAATTTCTCTCACAAATTGTGTACGTGCGGGTTAATCTTATTACAACCAAACCTCCGCCAAAGAGCAGAATTTATATCGTAACAGAATTCCAACACTGAATTAGCTTACGTTTGTGGGTCCAATCTGTTCCAAAGACTACTTGGAAGCTTTAGGCCTCTTAGCGCCATATTTGGAACGGGCCTGCTTTCTGTTAGCAACCCCGGCAGTATCAAGAGTACCTCTGATAATGTGGTATCTTGTACCAGGTAAATCCTTTACTCTTCCGCCTCTGATCAGAACAACGCTGTGTTCCTGCAGGTTGTGTCCTTCACCGGGAATGTAGCTTGTTACTTCAATTCCGTTGGAAAGACGTACTCTGGCGATCTTACGCAGAGCTGAGTTAGGCTTCTTAGGGGTAGCTGTCTTAACAGCAGTACAAACACCTCTCTTCTGAGGAGCAGAAGTATCGGTTGCTTTCTTGTGAAGGGAATTCCATCCTTTCTGCAAAGCGGGAGCCGTTGACTTCTTTACGGATGTCTGACGTCCTTTTCTGACTAACTGGTTAAATGTTGGCATTCTGTTTCACCTCCTGTTTATAAATTGATAGTAATGAATGATTCCTGCATTTTCGGGCATCAAAAACGCATGCGCCCTCCGATGCACACTAAATTAGTATACTTGCAGAACTTTTGAATGTCAATATCTTTCCCTGCAATTTTTAGGTAAAAAAACCTGCTTTTTACAGCAAAACCGCCAAATATTCCTATCTCTACCATATATAGTATGTACGAAGAATAAGCATACTAATCATTCTTTTATGGTAAGGTCTTGTCTGAATCCCCGGCAGCAGACGCCTCGCGCTTCCACCGTCCTTATGTCAAAAAGATCCGGTGCCTCACGGCTCCGGATCTTTTATCCATTTCAATACTTCTAATAAACCAGCTTATTCTTCCGCGGATACAACTGCCATATCCTCCTCTATAACAGCTTCAACCACTTCTTCTGCCTCGAGCTCTTCACTGACGGAAATTTCCAAATCCTCATCCGCTTCTTCACCTTCTAATTCACCGTCCACATCAAAATTGACGGTTCCCATCAGGTTATTATCTGTAGAAAGTGTGGTATTGCGATAACGTTTCATGCCGGTACCCGCCGGAATCAATTTACCGATAATTACGTTTTCCTTCAGACCGATAAGCGGATCGCTCTTGCCCTTAATAGCAGCTTCTGTAAGAACCTTCGTCGTCTCCTGGAAGGAGGCCGCGGACAGGAAGGAGTTCGTTGCAAGCGCCGCCTTGGTAATACCAAGCATTACCTGTTTTCCATCTGCCGGCTCTTTTCCTTCTGCAATCAGCTTCTCGTTTAAGTCTTCATATTCAAGTACGTCTACCAATGTTCCGGGAAGGAATTCCGTATCACCGTTATTCTCGATCCGAACCTTCTTAAGCATCTGACGCACGATCACCTCAATATGCTTATCACTGATATCAACACCCTGAAGACGATATACTCTCTGAACTTCGCGGAGCATGTAATCCTGCACCGCGCGGATTCCTTTGATTTTAAGCAGATCGTGAGGGTTAACACTACCTTCTGTCAGTTCATCACCGGCTTCCAGAACAGCGCCATCCAGAACCTTAATTCTGGAACCGTAGGGAATCAGATAGGTTTTAGCTTCGCCTGTTTCATCATTAGTGATCACAATCTCACGCTTTTTCTTAGTATCCTTAATGGTTGCAACACCACCAAACTCGGCAATGATCGCAAGTCCCTTCGGCTTTCTTGCTTCAAAAAGCTCCTCAACACGGGGAAGACCCTGTGTGATATCATCGCCGGCAACACCACCTGTGTGGAAGGTACGCATAGTAAGCTGAGTACCCGGTTCACCGATGGACTGTGCCGCAATAATACCTACTGCCTCACCTACCTGAACAGCTTCACCGGTAGCCATATTCGCACCGTAACATTTTGCACAGATTCCCACGTGAGAACGGCAGGTGAGAATAGTACGGATCTTAACCTTCTCTACCGGATTTCCATTTTCGTCCACACCCACACTGAGGATCTTAGCCGCACGGCTGGGAGTGATCATATGATTCGGCTTAACGATAACGTTTCCGTCTCTATCTTTAATTTCTTCACAGGAATATCTTCCCGTAATCCTATCCTTAAGACCTTCAATCGTCTCTTTACCATCCATGAATGCAGATACCCACATACCCGGAATGGCATCCTTTCCTTCCATACAATCAACTTCACGGATGATCAGTTCCTGTGAAACGTCAACCATACGCCTGGTCAGGTAACCGGAGTCAGCGGTACGAAGCGCCGTATCGGACAAACCTTTACGCGCACCATGAGCGGACATGAAATATTCCAATACATCCAGTCCTTCACGGAAGTTAGACTTNATCGGCAATTCGATNGTTCTACCGGTTGTATCCGCCATNAGACCACGCATACCTGCNAGCTGCTTGATCTGCTGATTAGAACCACGGGCTCCGGAGTCAGCCATCATGAAAATATTATTATATTTGTCCAGNCCTGCCAAAAGCACATCNGTCAGCTTCTTATCNGTCTCATTCCATGTTTCTACAACCGCNCGGTATCTTTCTTCCTCCGTGATCAGACCTCTCCGGAAGTTCTGNGATATCTTATCTACGGTAACCTGTGCCTCTTCCAGCATCTCCTGCTTCTGNGCNGGAACCGTCATNTCCGAAATGGATACNGTCATNGCCGCCTTNGTAGAGTANTTATATCCGGTAGACTTGATCAGNTCCAGCACCTCTGCCGTCACGGAAGCTCCGTGGGTATTGATTACCTTTTCAAGGATCTGCTTTAACTGCTTCTTTCCNACATGGAAATCCACTTCCGGAAGCAAAANATTATCCGGATTGCTTCTGTCAACATAGCCCAGATCCTGAGGAAGAATCTCGTTNAAGAGGAANCGTCCAAGTGTAGACTCAACGATTCCCGATACTTCTTCTCCCTCTGCATTTTTCTTGGTTACTTTCACTTTAATTCTGGAGTGCAGCGTACAAGCACCGTTCTCATATGCCAAAATAGCTTCATTTACACTCTTATAAAATCTTCCTTCACCGATTGCACCGGGTCTTTCCTGAGTCAGNTAATAGATTCCCAATACCATATCCTGAGAAGGTACGGCAACCGGACCTCCGTCAGANGGCTTAAGAAGGTTATTNGGTGACAGGAGCAGGAACCGGCATTCTGCCTGNGCTTCCACGGAAAGCGGAAGATGCACTGCCATCTGGTCACCGTCAAAGTCNGCATTAAAAGCNGTACANACAAGGGGATGAAGCTTAATTGCCTTACCCTCTACCANAATAGGTTCAAANGCCTGAATACCAAGTCTGTGCAGGGTAGGAGCACGGTTTAACATAACCGGATGCTCTTTGATAACCTCCTCAAGCACATCCCATACCTGTGTATCCAGTCTTTCAACCAGTTTCTTTGCATTTTTGATATTCTGGGAAATGCCTCTTGCCACCAATTCCTTCATAACAAAGGGTTTGAATAACTCGATTGCCATTTCCTTAGGAAGACCGCACTGATAAATCTTAAGCTCGGGTCCCACTACAATAACGGAACGTCCTGAATAGTCAACACGCTTACCCAAAAGGTTTTGACGGAAACGTCCTGCCTTTCCTTTGAGCATGTCAGACAAAGACTTTAGCGCTCTGTTACCCGGTCCTGTTACCGGTCTGCCGCGCCTACCGTTATCGATCAACGCATCCACTGCCTCCTGAAGCATTCTCTTCTCATTGCGGACAATGATATCGGGAGCGCCCAATTCCAGCAGTCTCTTAAGACGGTTATTACGGTTGATAATTCTTCTATATAAATCATTCAGATCGGAAGTTGCAAAACGTCCGCCGTCAAGCTGAACCATAGGACGGATATCCGGCGGAATTACCGGGATCGCATCCATGATCATCCAGGAAGGCTCGTTACCGGACTCACGGAATGCCTCCACCACCTCAAGTCTCTTTATGATTCTGGCTCTTTTCTGACCTGTGGATTCCTTAAGACCGGTCTTTAACTCTACCGCCTCTGTCTCCAGATCAATTGCCTGCAAAAGCTCTTTGATTGCCTCTGCACCCATTCCTACACGGAACTTATTGCCCCATGTTTCTCTTGCATCCTGATATTCCTTCTCGGACAAAACCTGCTTATATTCCAGATCCGTCTCGCCTTTATCCAGAACGATATAGGAAGCAAAATAAAGTACTTTCTCCAGTACTCTGGGGGAAAGATCCAAGATCAATCCCATACGGCTGGGAATCCCCTTAAAATACCAGATATGAGAGACCGGAGCCGCAAGTTCAATGTGCCCCATACGCTCTCTTCTGACGCTTGCCTTGGTAACCTCTACACCACACCGGTCACAGACAACGCCCTTGTAGCGGATTTTCTTATATTTACCGCAATGACACTCCCAGTCCTTGCTGGGACCAAAAATTTTCTCACAGAACAGTCCGTCTTTTTCAGGCTTTAAGGTTCTGTAATTGATGGTCTCGGGCTTCTGTACCTCGCCCCTGGACCATTCCCTGATCTTTTCAGGTGATGCTAAACCTATTCTGATGGCATCAAATGTCATCGGCTGATACACTTCTTGCTTTGTTTCTGACATCGCTATATCATGCTCCTTTCAAAGTCTGGGCTGTTTACTCATCAAATGACTCGGATTCTATCTCATCAAACTCATCCTCGGGAAACTCTTCCAGTTCATCCTCATCTTCACTGCTGACAAGCTCACCGCTGTCCTCATCAAACTCCTGCTGCTGATATCCCATGGATGAGAGCGATCCCTTGTCATAATCGTAGTTCTTGTTTTCACCCTCAATTTCATAACGGTAATCTGTATCACCGTAATCGATGGTCTCCATGATCTCAACCTCTGTATTATCATCACGAAGTACTCTCACGTCCAGACCGAGAGACTGTAATTCTTTAAGCAATACTTTAAAGGACTCAGGGATACCGGGTTCCGGAATATTATCTCCCTTTATGATCGCCTCATAAGTTTTTACACGTCCTACCACATCATCCGACTTCACAGTCAGGATTTCCTGTAAAGTGTAAGAAGCGCCGTACGCCTCAAGAGCCCATACTTCCATCTCTCCGAAACGCTGTCCGCCGAATTGTGCCTTACCACCCAGCGGTTGCTGTGTTACCAATGAATAAGGACCTGTGGAACGGGCATGGATCTTATCATCAACCAAATGGTGAAGTTTTAAGTAATGCATGTGTCCGATGGTAACCGGGCTATCGAAATACTCGCCGGTTCTTCCGTCACGAAGTCTTACCTTACCGTCTCTGGAAATCGGAACTCCCTTCCAAAGCTCTCTGTGATCGCGGTTCTCGTATAAGTAATCCATCACTTCAGGAAGAAGCTCTGCCTTATGCTTTGCCTCAAACTCTTCCCACGACAAGTTCACATAGTCGTTGGCAAGATCCAGTGTATCCATGATGTCATTCTCGTTTGCTCCGTCAAATACCGGAGTTGCCACGTTAAATCCAAGAGCCTTAGCTGCCAGTGAAAGATGGATCTCAAGTACCTGTCCGATGTTCATACGGGAAGGCACACCCAAAGGATTTAACACTATATCGAGAGGACGTCCGTTAGGAAGATATGGCATATCCTCCACAGGAAGCACGCGGGAAACAACACCCTTGTTACCGTGACGTCCTGCCATCTTGTCACCTACGGAAATCTTTCTCTTCTGTGCAATATAAATGCGAACAGCCTGATTTACACCGGGTGAAAGCTCATCACCGTTTTCTCTTGTAAACACCTTGGCATCTACAATAATTCCATATTCGCCATGAGGCACCTTCAAAGAAGTATCTCTTACCTCTCTTGCCTTTTCACCAAAGATTGCACGAAGAAGTCTCTCCTCTGCGGTAAGCTCGGTTTCTCCCTTGGGAGTAACCTTTCCTACCAGAATATCTCCTGCACGAACCTCCGCGCCAATGCGGATGATTCCTCTCTCATCCAGATCCTTCAGAGCATCATCGCCTACACCGGGAACATCCCTTGTGATCTCTTCCGGTCCTAGCTTAGTGTCTCTGGCTTCTGCTTCATATTCTTCAATGTGTACAGAAGTATAAACATCCTCCTGTACCAATCTTTCGCTTAAGAGTACCGCATCCTCGTAGTTATAACCTTCCCATGTCATAAATCCGATCAGCGGGTTCTTGCCAAGTGCAAGCTCTCCCTCAGCAGTAGAAGGACCGTCTGCAATCACCTGCCCTGCTTCTACATGATCTCCCTTAAGTACAATAGGCTTCTGATTATAGCAGTTGGACTGATTGCTTCGTGAAAATTTGGTAAGACGATACTCCATCTTTTCCCCATCATCACAAGCTATGCGGATCACCTTAGCCGATACATAATCTACGGTACCTGATTTCTTTGCCACTATGCAGACACCAGAGTCTACGGCTGCCTTGGGTTCCATACCGGTACCTACAACGGGAGCCTCTGTCGTAAGAAGCGGAACCGCCTGACGCTGCATGTTCGATCCCATAAGGGCACGGTTTGCGTCATCATTTTCAAGGAACGGTATCAGGGCTGTTGCCACAGAAAACACCATCTTCGGCGACACATCCATGTAATCAAATAACGCCTTAGGGTACTCGGATGTCTCTTCTTTGTAACGTCCGGATACATTATTTCTAACAAAATGTCCCTCTGCATCCAGAGCTTCACTTGCCTGCGCTACATGGAAATTATCTTCCTCATCCGCCGTCATATATACAACCTTATCCGTTACTCTCGGATTTTCCGGATCTGATTTATCAATCTCACGATAAGGAGCCTCAACAAAGCCATATTCATTAATTCTTGCATAAGATGCAAGAGAGTTGATCAATCCGATATTAGGACCTTCAGGGGTCTCAATAGGACACATTCTTCCATAGTGTGAATAATGTACGTCCCTGACCTCAAATCCTGCACGATCTCTTGACAGACCACCGGGTCCGAGTGCGGAAAGACGTCTCTTGTGAGTCAACTCACCCAGCGGATTGTTTTGATCCATAAACTGGGACAACTGGGAAGAACCGAAGAATTCCTTCACAGCTGCCTGCACCGGTTTGATATTGATCAGCACCTGTGGAGAAATCTCCTCCGCGTCATGAGTTGTCATTCTCTCACGGACTACTCTTTCCAAACGGGAAAGCCCGATTCGATACTGATTCTGCAGCAGTTCGCCTACCGAACGAATACGTCTGTTGCCCAAATGATCGATATCGTCATCATTTCCGATACCGTACTCCAAATGAATATTATAGTTGATGGAAGCAAGTATGTCTTCCTTTGTTATATGCTTGGGGATCAGCTCATGCACATTCTTTTGAATTGCATCGGCCAACGCTTCCGGATCCTCACTGAACTCTTCAAGAATCTGTGCCAAAACCGGATAATATACATGCTCGGTAATGCCCAGTTCTCTGGGATTGCAATCCACAAAATGAGTAAGATCCACCATCATGTTCGAGAGAATCTTTACATTCTTTTCCTCTGTCTGAATAAATACATACGGAATTGCAGCATTCTGGATCTCATCTGCAAGCTTTGCCGTTACTTTTGTTCCCGCCGTAGCAAGCACTTCACCAGTCAGAGTATCTACCACATCCTCTGCAAGAATGTGATGGCGGATTCTGTTCCGGAATGCAAGCTTTTTGTTGAATTTATATCTGCCGACTTTGGCTAAATCATATCTTCTGGGGTCAAAAAACATAGCATTGATCAAGCTTTCCGCACTTTCAACACTAAGCGGTTCTCCCGGACGGATCTTTTTGTATAACTCTAAAAGACCTTCCTGATAATTGGTAGAAACGTCTTTGGAAAGGCTTGCTTCAATTTTAGGTTCGTCGCCAAAAAGCTCTCTGATCTCTTCTGTGGTTCCTACTCCTAAGGCTCTGATCAGAACGGTAACGGGAACTTTTCTGGTACGGTCAACACGTACATAAAAAATATCGTTGGAATCCGTTTCATATTCCAGCCATGCGCCACGGTTGGGAATAACAGTTGAGGAGAACAGTCTCTTGCCGATCTTGTCATGACTGATTGCATAATAAATGCCCGGAGAACGAACCAACTGGCTTACGATAACACGCTCAGCACCGTTTATTACAAAGGTACCTGTCTCCGTCATAAGCGGAAGATCTCCCATAAAGATCTCATGTTCACTGATCTCTTCTTTTTCCTTATTATAAAGACGTACCTTAACTTTAAGGGGAGCTGCATACGTGGCATCTCTCTCTTTACATTTTTCAATCGAATATTTTACGTCATCTTCACATAATTCGAAGTCCACGAACTCAAGGCTTAAATGCCCGCTATAATCCGCAATCGGAGAAATATCGTCGAACACTTCCTTCAGACCTTCCTCAAGAAACCACTTGTAGGAATCCTTCTGGACTTCAATCAGGTTCGGCATCTCCAGAACTTCTTTCTGCCGTGAATAACTCATGCGCATACTTTTGCCAGTGGCAATGGGACGTATTCTGTTCTTTTCCATCGACTATTCACCCCGTTCTTATGATTAATAATGCATACCACACCACAATAGTGCACTATCCATTCTACTACAAGTCCCGAATCGAGTCAACCAAAAATTTCCTTAATCACAAAAAAACTGTGCACCGGTTCTTCCCGGCACACAGCCTTTGTTCTGCTTTCAAAAAGCCCTACTGATTACTTTAATGTAACCTTTGCGCCTTCTGCTTCAAGCTTAGCCTTAAGGTCATCAGCCTCTTCCTTAGAAGCTGCTTCCTTCAGGGTCTTAGGAGCTGAATCTACCAGATCCTTAGCTTCCTTCAGTCCAAGACCGGTTGCTTCACGAACAACTTTGATAACTTTAACCTTGTTAGGACCTACTTCGGTAAGCTCTACATCAAACTCAGTCTTCTCCTCTGCTGCTGCGCCTGCATCAGCTCCTGCTGCTGCAACTACAACGCCTGCTGCCGCAGATACGCCGAACTCTTCTTCACAAGCTTTTACAAGATCGTTTAACTCTAAAACTGTCAACTCTTTGATAGCGTCAATTAATTCCTGTGTGGATAACTTTGCCATTTTCTTTTCCTCCATTTAAATTTCTGATTTCAATTGTTAATTGTTTACGTTTGTCCCAAACCGGAGATTACTCAGCCGGTGCTTCTTCTGCCGGAGCTGCTTCTTCTACTGCTGCAGGCGCTTCCTCTGCCGGAGCTGCTTCTTCAGATGCAGGTGCAGGTGCATCGCAGGCTGCTGCGCCGCCCTTTTCTGCTAACTGATCCATAACTCGTGCAAAGTTTGCAATCGGAGACTGGATGCTTCCAAGCAGCTTGGAGAGCAGTTCTTCTCTTGAAGGGATCTTAGCTATCTCAATGATACCCTGTGCATCATAGGAAATTCCTTCAACAATGCCGCCCTTAACTTCCAGCTTCGGAGCTTCCTTCGCGAACTTGCAGATAACTCTCGCCGGAGCTGTCGCATCAGTTGTAGAAATTGCAATTGCACTGGGACCTTCCAGATACTGTGTAAGGCTCTCGCAGTCAGTTCCCTTGAATGCAAAATTCATCATGGTGTTTTTGTACACCTTGTAAGTGATTCCTGCCTCACGAAGCTGTCTGCGCAGATTAGTATCCTGCTCTACTGTGAGTCCGCGGTAGTCAACCAATACAACCGACTGTGCATCTTTGATGTTTGCAGAAATCTCTTCCACGATAGGTTGTTTCAATTCAACTTTTGCCACTTTCTTTACCTCCTTATAGATTGTTTTGCCGAAAGGAGTTTTCTATATGGATCTCCAACAACGGATACCACGCTTCGCTAGGCATCCTTATGTTAAATAAAAAACCTTCCTTCTTCAGATACACCCAAAGACAGAAAGGTTAAAGTCATCATAAATAAACTCTTTTCCTCGGTAGGCGGCTTTCACGCTTATGCTGACAGATTATCTGTTATGAGATTTCCCTGTCTTCGGCACCTACTGTCTTCGGCATGGTCGTAATGACCTTTATTAAAATAGCATACACAGAGGTTCCTGTCAACACTTTTGTTCAGACTGGGTGTTAAATTAACGTTTAGTGTGGGTATGCATATGCGAGACATCCGCTCCGATGAAAAGAAAGCCTCTCGTCAACACGCTCGATAATGCGTTCGCGAATTGTTTCCTCAAGGATTTCTTTTCATCGGAGCTGGGTTATCGAATAACGCAAATCCCAACTGACAACTCCGCTAAGGTCGAATGTTTCACACCTCTGGCGGACAGCCGGAAAGTGGATTAGGCGATTATAGTGGAGTCATTAGCTGGTTTTCCGTCGGTCAAAAACTAACTCGGATAAGAAATAAATTCTTAAGGAAGCAATTCGCGAACGCTTTATCGAGCGTGCTGACGTAGAATTTATTTCTTATCCGAGTGGTCGTTTAGATATTACATGTAAA
>JAAVAA010000060.1 GCA_014804285.1 Lachnospiraceae bacterium
CGTCGGTGCTTAGCGAGGTTCCTAACGAGCTTAGCACCCGTTACGCTTTTTGTAGAACGGAAGTGGGGTGACGTAGAATTTGATTTCTATCCGGGTTTTTATATTGATCTCTGTATCCCAGCTAAACGTTAATTTGTGTCCCCTTAACTTACTGTACTACTTCAAGAAGCTTCTGTGACACTCTTAACGTAACCTCAGCATAGTATTTTGTTTCTGCTTCATTCATTTCTTCATTTCCCAAACTATCAATCTTTTCAAGCCATTCTGTTTCTTCCTGCAACAGCCTCATATAATCTGCCGTCATAGCTAGCACATCATCTGAATTCGCATATTTTTTCATAAAATTGCAATATTCGTTCATAAACGATTCATACTCGTCAAGAACTTCTTTAAATTCCGAACGAATATCTCCTGATGTTTCCGCAGCGGATTGATTAATTTCTGTTTCATCTTCCGCCTCTGTTACCTCGGAAGATTCCTCAGAGTCTTCTGCCAATATACTATTATCTCCATCCTCATTCTCTTTTTTCTCAATTACAGAAACATTTTCCTCTTCCAGCTTAGGAGCGTTCTTCTCTGGAGAAAGGTTTTCAGCAGGCGCGTTCAACATAACCGTTAAAGATTTTTCTTTTTCGTCATAACTAAGATGTAGCGAGCATCCTTCTTCGTTATCCGCAGAATAATAATTATCAGACTTCATATAATCTGATGTAAAGCCATTAAGCTTGCAGTCTTCAATATATTTCTCAAAGCTTTCTTTTGACACTTTATAGATATCAATGCTGAAATAATTCTCATTTTCCATGTTTATTCTGCCATACTTTGAATCCGGCTGCGGAATTAAACTTGCCAGAGCACTGTCAGGCCATATGTATGTGGTCTTTTTATCAGCTGCATTTTTGATTCCTTCTTTTATTGAACTTATTACACCGATAACTACTATGATTACAATAAGAATAAACCACCACTTTTTGTAAAAAGGCTTATTATTTTTTTCCGTTGTTCTTTCTTTTTTCATTGTTTTTTCCTCTTTTCTTTTTTGTTTGCATTTTGTTGCCAATTCAAAATTAAGAATATTTTGTAATTAGCTCACCGGCTTTATCGATCAGTAACTCAATCTGTCTTTTTTCTTCTTTCAACCTTATCAGTTGATTTTCAAGTACAGCTTTTAAAACCGAATTGGGGGCATCAATGATATCTCCAATCTCTTTGACCGTAAACCCGAACTGTTGATATAATTTAATTCTCTTAATTCTATCCAGTGAATGCAGATCATAGAGCAAATAACCACGCTCATTTTTTCCTGACGCGAAAACCAATCCTGCATTTTCATAGCCTTGTATGGCACGTCTGGACACCCCTGCACTATCACATACTTCACGTAAAGTCATATATTCCATTATTTTCCATCTTCCCACCTCCTAGCCTAAAATTGCACGTTACGTGCAGTCAACATTTTTCATTCATTTGAATTGGCAACAAAAAAACACTTCCTGCAAGATAGGAAATGTTTTTTCTGCGAATTCATATTTTTACTTTAAGAGTATAGGAAACAACGGATGTCACACTTGGCTTATGTCATCCGCGCAAATAAAAAGCCCGCATGGCTTTTCCTGCAAGCTTAATTATGAAATAATAAGCTTTATTTATAATGCCATTTAATCTGATAGTCGGTTTCTGACAATTGACTTAACTGCTTTATATAATTTTCTATAAGCTTTTTTGCATCGTCTTGAGCCCGCATAAGCAGAGTATTATCATTTTCAAACATCTGCTTTATATCTGCTTCTGCGGTTGCTATTGCCTGTGTTTGGTTCTCCGCTGTAATGGGATTTTTGTTAATCCCGTCATCAGATGAAATGTAATTGTCTTCTTCAAATGAATAATCCGCCAAACCAAGCAGTTTTGCTTTAGGAATAGTTATTTCGATTTGTTTACCTTTAATTTCCATTTCTACCTCTGAAACATCAATCCCAATCTTTGCAGTCCCACTATATTCAATCCAAAATGTACGTTCTTTTTCACCTAGATGTAATATACCTTTTCCTGTTTCTTTGGTTGATTTTGCCACATTGTGATAATAACACTCCAGTGTTGCAAGCTCACAGATTGACCTGATATGCGTGATATCCGGGTACTCCTCATCAATATTTTCTTCCAGTCCATCTTCTGCCTTTTTATGACTCTCTTCCTGAACCGAACAGGAACATAAAAAAACTCCAATTATGCATATTAATATCAATAAAACTGTTTTTTTCCTCATTTGCAGTATTCTCCCTTACTGAATCTTAACTTTATATTCTTCATCCATCTGCTCCACCCAAGGGGTAACAAGCGCCTCGACAACAGCAATAGAATTTTTCTTTGCGGAATCCACTAATTCTTTTTCTTTACCTACTCTCTCCGTCAAATCTTCTTTGCATATTTTAAACGCTTCCTGATGTACCGTTTCTGTCTCGCTTTTCTTATCTTTAAATATGTATTCCATCGTACCGGGATTAACTGTTATCTCCGTAAATCGAATGTCCGGAATTGTAATTGTAATGACCTTATTCTCTTCATCAATATCAAAAACAATTTTATCAAAATCGATTCCTGCCTTTACCTTCCCTTCATATGCTACATAATATTTTACGGTTGTACCATCTTCCTTATATACTTTTGCAATGCCATTATAAATATAATCCGCTGTTGATAATTCAGAAATATCAAAAACACTCTCCAAAGATGCCTTACTGATTGTTTTCACTTCGCCTTCCTGATCAAGAACGTTTTCAAAATCACTAAAATACTTATTTATGAATCCGCCTTCGCTTTTGTTCCAGATTATCAATGAAACTGCACATACTATCATGCATAAAACAACAATAATTCCGTTTCTTTTATATCTCTTCATTTTTCTATCAGCTTTTTTCTCTTTCTTTCTCCCCATTATCCTTCTCACCTCAAATTTCATTCGTTCTTTGTAAAATATTTTCCTTGCCTATATCTCCTCTTATGCTTTCGATATACTGTCCATGATAAACTGTGCAAATTCCCTCGTGATTTCTATGTATTGATGCCCAAACTGCAATGCATTAATTGTATCTCCACCAGCCATTGTGATATGTTCCCCTTTCTTTTTGAGCTTATTAAATTCATCTGCCAAATCCGAAGTCTTGATATCATAGTCCCACCAATGCAAACTATACTTCTCCGATATACAGCTTGTGGCAAGCTTCCAGTTCCACCGGTCTCCTGCAAAAGCCGTCTCTTTTTTAGCCTCGCTCCCCATAATTTTACAAATTCCAAGAACATTGCCTACTTTTACACCATGGCAGATAAGAATATCACCTTTTGATATGCGAGACGGTTTCTTACTGAAACCAATTTGGTTATCTTCAATTATGGTATATCCTGTTCCGACAGGACGCGCCGCATTCCCAAGCGGCTTTAAAAAATATCTACAGTTGTCCGGCAGAATCATCTTATCCCTTATATAATCAGATGCTTTAAACACAGGTATTTTTTCCACCGGATGTTTCTTGGTATATTCATCTGCTTTTATTTTCAAATCAAGGGCTTCCTTATACAAAAGTTCCACGCAGTCAAGGCTGTATATTTTGTCTCTAAGTTCCCTCTGCATAATCTCATTATCAATAAAAACTCCGTATTCATGATTGGTTTTTAATCCATTATCTGTAAAATTTCCGGATGTTATGATGCACCCCTTCTCTTCATTTCCATCATATAACAAGTATGCTTTCCCGTGAAGACGATTATTATATTTTACTGAAATAGATACTCCTTTATCAAAACCATATTTATATAACCCACATATTGCCGATAAAACATTGTCCGCCATACCATATCCGTCCAAATTGGTGTAAAGTTCAACATATTTTATGGTGGGCATTCCCAACAACAGCCGGGGCATATCCATTGCAAGAAACGGAGACACAATAATAATGCGGTCTGCCATTTTGGAATATTTTGTGAGAATATTATAGTGATTGTATTCTCCATTATTAGACAGAACGATCATCCCCATTTTTGCTCCTTTCCGCTTTACCCAAATATCAGATTTAAACTTCATTTATCAGCATCACGCAAAGGCATTATACTAAAAAACAGCAAATTGCTCAACCTAATCATTGCCAAAGTACAACTACTTTTCATTTTTAGCAACATTTATTTTAAGACTCAGCGATATGACCCATGATGCGAAGAAAGAAATATCCACTAAACATCAATTTCCTTGCTATAACAGAATCTGAATGATAAAATATACTTATCTTAAACTAAAAAGGAGTTCCTATGGCTAAAAGACTGTTAGACTGTTTTGCATCTGATTTTAACAATTTCTCCAAAAAAGATCTTTTGGAATCCATTATGAAAAGCGAAGGACGGGTGATTGCCTGTGAAACGATTGGCACCATACGCCCTATGCTTGGGGATGTCACCAATGCAGAATTTGTATCTGCAATGGGAGCCGACTTTTTGCTTCTTAATATGTTTGACGTAAATAATCCTGAAATCCAGGGACTCCCTGAAACGGATCCGGACAATACCATCCACATGATCAAACAACTGACCGGACGGCCGGTGGGGATTAATTTAGAACCGGTAGATGAAGAGATGAATGAAGAAACAAATCCTCTCTGGAAAATGTCCGAAGGACGACGGGCCACTCTGGAAAATGCTAAGAAAGCATGCCAGATGGGAGTCGATATGATTCTGTTGACCGGCAATCCGGGCATGGGTGTATCTAACGAAGCCATTGAAAAAACATTGAAATTATATAAAGCGACTCTCGGTGATCAGATTATTTTAGCAGCAGGCAAAATGCATGCGGCAGGAGTTCTGACGGAATCAGCCGAGCATATCATAACCAAGGACGATGTGAGACGTTTCCGGGAAGCCGGAGCGGATATTCTTCTTTTTCCTGCGCCCGCCACCGTCCCGGGCATTACTGTGGAATCGGTTCGTAAACTTGTAAGCTACGCACACAGTCTGGGAGCTTTGACCATCACTGCAATCGGCACCTCCCAGGAGGGTGCTGATATCGATACTATCCGTCAGCTCGCACTGATGTGCAAAATGACCGGTACGGACATTCATCATCTTGGTGATGCCGGTTATGCGGGAATGTCTCTACCCGAAAATATACAGGCTTATTCTGTTGCCATCCGGGGAATTCGACACACCTATCATCGAATGGCTTCATCCATACACCGCTGATTGATACCTTTTACAAGATGGCTTTATTCTGACGATAAAAACTCCTCCACCTCAATTTCCCCGTTCTTCACCCGCATGGTAATCGCTCCGCCGGTTGCAGTCTGATAAATACGGCAGCCCTGCTCCTCCAATCTCTCAAGCAGTTCTTTATGGGGATGACCATAACGGTTATCCTCTCCGGCGGAAATAACCGCTATATCCGGATTTAACATTTCCAAAAGTTCCTTCGGTGTAGAGTACTTTGAACCATGGTGTGCTACCTTTAAAACGGTCAGTTTTCCTTTTCCCTGATTCCCCCTCTTCCTTTGGTATTCCAGAAAGCTCTGCTCCCCTTCTCCTTCCAAATCTCCGGTAAACAGAGCGCTGAAATCTCCGTAAACAAGCTCCAGAACAATGGAATAAGCATTGGCATCTTCTGTTTCGTATCCTTTTTGCGGATGCAGACAGGTTATAATCATATCTCCCCTTTGCAGCTTCTGACCACGGCTGATATAAATCACCGACACGTTATTTTGCTCTGCGGTCTTCACCAGACTCTTATACTCATCACTTTTTCCTTTTTCATCGATATCCGGCAGGATCAGACAGTCTACAGATATTCCGTTATCCGCTCCATATTCCAGAATTTCTTTTATCCCATTGCAATGGTCAGCATCCGGATGGGTCACAAAAACGGCATCCAGCCTGCGTGTCCCCTGAAACTGCAAAAATGGTATCAGGCGGTATTTTCCCACGCTGCTCACCGAAGAGCTTCCCCCGTCAATGAGAAACTTCTCTCCCTCTGCGGTCTCTATATAAATTCCATCTCCCTGCCCTACGTCTAAAAAAGTCAGTTTCAACTCTTTTCCCGGACGAATCAGCAAAACCATAACTGCAATGGAAACAATCAGCCACTTTACCGGCAATATCAATTTCTTTTTCAGTCGTATGATCAAAAGAAGCGCCCCCAGATAAAGAAGCATCTGCCAGCCGTCGGGCCGGCCAAAATTCACCAGATGAGCAGGAAGTAATTCACTGACCGCACACGCTGATTCAAAAATCCGGAAAATTCCTCTGATCATAAAAACGAACGGGAAAGCCGCCGATGGACAGACGATGCTTATCACCAGCAAAAGAATTCCCGCTGCCATCAGATAGCTCATCAGCGGAATAACCAGCAGATTCAAAAGAACAGACCATACCGGAAACTGATAATAATACCAAAGATAAACGGGCAGCGAGACTACACCCATGGAAAGTGCGGAAAGAACATACTTTTTTCCATGTGTCAGAGCATTCTTTTTCCCCTGAAAATATTTTCTTTGAAAAAGCATTTCCTTTCCCTCTGTCAACGCCGGTGTCAAAATACCGATTCCAAGCACACATCCAAAGGAAAAAACAAATCCGCTATGGTTTACATAAAGAGGCTGTGAAATGAGCAGGACAGCTGCCGCAACCGAAAGCGCTGTCAGCATATCATAGGTTCTTTCTGTGATAATTGCGATCATATGTAGTGAAAACATAAAGATTGCCCGCAGGGCGGATACCGAAAATCCGGTCATGACAACGTACAGAATTAGTAGAAGAGAGGCTGCTGCTGCCGATAGCTTCATCGGCAGACCGCACTTTCGCAACAGATGATATAAGCCCATACCGAGCATGGATACATGTAATCCCGAAATTGCCAGAATATGTGCAATTCCATTTCGCTGATACAATTCTTTTACTTCACGGTCAAGTTCCCACTTTTCCCCTAGAAGGATTGTTCTCATTAAAGCGCTTTCCTTTTCGGAAAGACTTTCTGAAAGCTTATCCGAAAGAAAATTTCTAAAGCGGTAAAGCCCTTCCTTTACTTTACTGTATTTCATTGTTTTTTCCAGAATAATTGCCTGATTCAGGCGATAAGAAATTCCAGATATCTGATAATAAGAATAAGAATCAAATTGTCCCGGGTTAGAGGCTCTCTCAAAAACTTTATAATTGCCCTTTACTGTAACCCTGCTCCCTATTTCAGGTTCCATCTGCCCGCTTTTCAGGTAACAGATCACTGCCTTGCCGGGAGGTGAAGCTTCGGAAAGATTTTTGAGATACAAAACCAGTACAGACTCCTCTTCCTGGCTCCGAAGTTCCTTTTTATAAATTGTGCCTGTAACGCTGACCTTTTCCTCCTTGCTCTCCTTCGCCTGCTTCACAGGCGGAGGAAAGAGATTCACCACAAGGTAAAACAATAAGGTGATCAGCAGGCAGGCACATGCCAATGGGCGTTTTCTCATATGACCGCCTTTCTTACTACTCCACAATTTCCAGATTTCTCTCAAACACTGTGGAGAGACTGATATTTTCCTTGTAATTAACGTTGGAATCGCCATCAATGGATATCTGTACTTTATTTACATTGGTAAGCTCCACCAGCGAATTTGTAATGGAATATATTGTGACCTCTGAAGTTACATTATAGATTTGTGTTAAAAAGGTACTGTCTAGATTTACATAACATATCCCGTCCTGTACATTCACACTAACCACTCTGGTATCCGGATTGATTGTTGGAAATGCAGCTTCATTTTCGTCCGGTCCCGCGATCAACTGATCTACTACCAGACGCTCCATGGAGATATTACTGTTATAAACCACGGTCCTTGTCACAGCCTTCAGACCATCCCCTTCTTCATCCGCCAGATAAAGTGTCAGTTTGACCTTTTCATAAGTATTAATCTCGTTGCCTGCATTATCAATAAACTGATCTGCATTCATAACCCCTACAAGAGCCCCGGAAGCATCCAGAAGCGGCTCCGCATTTACCTGAAAAGACAAGTAGGAGACGCCATCGATCTGTGTCAATGTTCTGACAATAGCCGCACGTACCAGAATTTCGGATATTACCGGCTGAAGACGATAATTTTCATCAAAATTAAGAATCAGTTGATCTTCTGAAAACGTTGTTCCAAGTAATTGGAATGTTCCGGAGATTGGCGCCTTATATTCCAGTTTTTCCGATCCCGTTTCCATCTGCTGCAGCAATTCCCCAAGAAGTTCATCCCGATCGGTTGTCTCCGTAACATATTCATTAGAAATCACTCCGGTCTCATCACGGTTTACATAATATATTTTATAGGTTTTTCCAACATCTTTTTTTCCCTGTTGTCCGCAGGCACATACCAAAAGCAATACGGATATGACAGGTAAAAGTATCCACTTTTTCTTATTGAGCATATTTTGTCTCCTACGTCAGTGTTCTGGTAAGCGGGATCTTAACCGTGAAGGTAGTCCCCTCACCTTCCTTGCTTTCCGCTTTGATGGAACCTCTATGCAGAAGAACTGCATTTCTGGTAATTGCCAGGCCCAGTCCCGTACCTCCGATTTCTCTGGAATGGGACTTATCCACCCGGTAAAAACGCTCGTAAATTTGTTCCATACATTCCTCCGGTATTCCGATTCCGGTGTCTGATACCTGAATCGTAAAAAATTGATGATCCGCATCCAGTGTTACTTCCACTGTTCCCTGTTCAACATTATACTTGATTGCATTTTCCACCAGATTGGTGAGAATCAGTGACATTTTAACTTCATCCACCTCCGCGATGACCTCTCTTTTGCTGACAAAAACTAGCTCCACATTATTTTTTCTTGCAATTGGCCGCAGTCTCTTTAATATAATTTCCGTCAGATCGTTGAGCTTCACTGCACTGATTTTAAGCTCTGCCACCGACTTATCAAGCTTCACAAGCGCTAACAGATCATTGATAATTTTATCTTCCCGCTCAATCTCTTCTGCGATATCCTTCATAAACTCCTGATACAATTCTGCCGGTGCATCCTTTTGTACCATAAGTGATTCCGCCAAAACCTTAACTGATGTAATCGGCGTTTTCAGTTCATGGGACACATTTGCCACAAACTCCTGTCTGGAATCATCTAACGCCTTCATCCTGTTAAGAAGACTATTAAAGGCATCCACAATATGCTCTGTCTCCANATAATCCGGCACGGAAATGGGATCATNCNTATACCCCTCCCGGATCTCACTGATAGCCTTTGATACCCGGTCAAAGGGNCTGATCAAAANCTGNGCCAGNAAAAGCGCTATNGCAAANATNNNAANAATCATAATGATCTCAATNATCAGCGCTTTNCGNTTGAGAATNTCCAGTGTCATGGCAATGCTGTCCGTNGAAACNCTGGTAAGCATTACCCCNCTTACNACTTCTGTTCCCTCCGGCAGNTCTTCCGTTGCCATCTTAGCNGAAACNGTCTCNATNATNGGTATCGTAATCTCAATAAAACCATTCACTGCATCATAATTNGCAGTATTGATTCCTTTCATGCANCGGATCACTTCCTCGGAAATAATCGTCTTTCCTTCNCTGATTCCGTANGTNTCCTTTACCACNCTNANNTTNCNNTTAATAATNAGCACACGCCCGNTATACAGATTNGANAGCTGCTCCANNTCCGCTCCGATNACTTCNGATGAATTGTCCTGAAGATAANTATATGTGATCAGATGATTTGCAATNATNCTTAACTGNGTCTGTACATCNGANATACGNACNNCCACNGCNCNNTCCTCATAATTTTCCANAATNCCCGCNCGNATNACNATNCTGGGAANNATACCCATNAGAAAAANAATGACAAACAGGCGGACCTTGAGGCTCCGCCCTATTTTCAGATTTTTAAAAAATTTAAATATATTTTCAGCCATAACCGGCACAGCCTTTCATACAGTATTCAGGCAAAATAATACCCCACGCCCCATTTTGTGTGAACATACTTCGGTTCGGAAGGAGTTGTTTCAATCTTTTCCCTGAGCCTTCTGATATGCACATCCACTGTACGTACATCTCCCGGATAATCATTTCCCCATACCAGTTTCAAAAGCTTCTCCCTGCTATACACCTTGTTTGCATTGACTACCAAAAGCTCCAGCAGTTCGAACTCCTTAGCTGTCAGATTAATCTCTCTGCCTGCCGCATAAACCCTTCTTCCCTCGCAATCTAGTTTCATATCTCCGCTTTCGATAATCTTTGCCGCTTCTTTGGGTTTCGGCGAGGTTCTCCGGATAATTGCCTTAATCCGTGCTTTCACCTCTAAGATATTAAAGGGTTTGGTAATATAATCGTCAGCGCCATATTCGAGCCCAAGGATCTTATCCATATCTTCGCCCTTGGCGGTTAACATAACAATCGGAACGCTGGAAAATTCCCGAACCTGCTGACATACTTCAAATCCGGTAAGCTTGGGAAGCATAACATCAAGAAGAATCATGTCATACTCTTTTTTACGAATCATTTCAAGTGCCTCTTCACCATCATAGGCACAATCAACTTCCATCCCATCCTGCTCTAAACTAAAGCGAATCCCCTTCACAATCAGCTTTTCATCATCTACTACAAGCACCTTTTTTGCCATTTAACTATTCACGCCTTTCCTGCATCTGCTACATAAATCAAACCGTAATATTGTCCCTGATCTTTTGGAACAACCCTTCCTTTATCCCCTCAACATTCATAATATCTTCAATCTTCTGAAATGCGCCATGCTGCTCTCGGTACGCAATTATGCTTTTCGCTCTGCTGCTTCCTACGCCTGACAAAGTGCACAAAAGTTCCTCATCCGCCGTATTAATATTAATCAACCCGGCATCCCCATTCTCCGCTATAGTACCGGCAATCTCCTGCCACGCCGTATCCTGCAGTTCCTCCAGATGAGGCACATAAATCTTCATCCCATCACAGATCCGGTCCGCCTGGTTTAAATAGTCGGTCCCGGCATCTTCGGCAAACCCTCCTGCCGCATCAACCGCCTGATAAATCCTGCTTCCTTCCTCCAGCGTATAAACTCCAGGATTTTGTACTGCGCCGCAGACATGCACCACGCACATTTCCTCTTCTCCGGAAACCTCCGCACGATTATCAGTCAAAGCTTCATTTTCTGCCGTATAAAACACCGAAGGCTGCTCCCTGTTTTCTTCCTCCGCCTCCGAAAATGAAACCGGCTCCAATAATTCTCCTTTTTCTTCCTTTCTCTCACACCCCATGAAAATACAGAAAGAAATGACCAGAAAGCCTGCTGCCGGCTTAAGAAATTTATACATCGCTATCTCCTTTCCGCGAATCGGAAAGCCCCTAATAACGATCATAATTTATTGTAATAGAATTTTGAGGGATTGACAAGCACTAACCATATTAATTTATCATTAATTTTCACCCGTTCTCTGTGCTCAAGTCATAAGTCCAAATCCCAGCGTTCCTCCACAACTCCCTCTCCCCACTCGGGCTTGTCCTGACTCCATACCTTATAAAACCCGTGTGTCTCATAAATATGCCGTGCAACCACCTGGGCTGTAATCGTAAGCAGAAAAACCTTTTGATATCCCTTATCCCGGCAGAATTCCAACACCAACTCGATAAGCCTGTTTCCATACCCACGCTGACGCATCTCCGGCTCCAACATAAAAAAGCGTAATTGTGCCGTCACTTCATCCACCTTTGCAATCGCAATGCTCCCTGCGGGCACATCATTGCATTCCAGAATATTCAGGCAGTCTGTCTGCACATTAAACTTATTTACAAATTCATANACAATCCTGTCCACATAAGCCGAAAAAACATCTGATAAATGGCGCTCTGCATAGTAAAGCGTCTTGTGCCTTGAGATCACATATTCAATATCGCTCTGGGAAAACGGCCGGATCGTAATGATATCATTTGCCTCCGACAGCTTATTCCGGATCATGACCATTGCATCAAGAATTTCCTTTTGGTCATGTCCGCNTAACTGTTGAAAGATTTTCTGAATTTGTACACTTTGGATATCACTCAGACGGTTAAATTCCTGCCTTCCGGTTTCTGTAAGACGAATGTAACGGACTCTGCTGTCTGTTTTTGANATGGTCTTCTCTATCAATCCGTTTTGTTCAAATTTATTGATCATACGGCTCATATAACTCCTGTCAATATGAAGCCGCTGAATCAGAATATTCGCTGTGCAGCGTTCTGTTTTACTGATTTCAAGNAAGACATCCTTTTCCGTAAGCGAATAACCTGCTCTAAGTATTGCATCATCAATCTGCTTGCACAGATGCAGATAAACCTTATTAAATCCCTGAACATCTGCTGTCTGATCCGCTGTAAACAACCATATCACCCCCATTTTGTCCGTCTTTGAAAATGTATCACCATTAAGAATTTTTCTCATTCCACAATGTGAAGCCAAGAATTAAAATTCCTCCAAGCAGCTGCCGGAAGGTCATGCTCTCACCAAGAAGTACCACCGAGACAAGAACCGCCATAAGCGGATCTATGTAACTTAAAATAGCNGCCTCCTGTCCTTTCAATTCCTTCAACGCNGAAAAGTACATGCAATATGTAATCCCTGTATGAATAAGACCGACTGTTAAAAGACATCCCCAGCCCNCTCCATCAAGCTCCGNCAGATGTATGCCTCCTGTACACGCCACGTAGGGTACTAAAATTATNATTGCCGCAAAAAACTGTAAAAGAGTTCTGTGTATGCCTGTCACATTTTTAATAAATTTGTTGAGCAGAATGACCGCCGCATAAAAAGCTGCCGCACCAAGACCAAATAAAATACCCAGCAGATCAGTTCCGCCCTGCCCTATATTTCCGACTCCAATAATCAAAATAAGTCCCACCGTTGACATGCAAAAGCACACAATCTGCTTTCCTGTCAGTTTTTCATGAAACAAAAACGGACACACCACCGTTACAATAACCGGTGCAAAGTAATAGCTCAAAGTTGCGGCGGAAATGGTTGTATANCGATATGCCTGGAAAAGCAAGATCCAGTTGATACCCATAGCTATACCGGATGCCAGCAAAAGCAGGATCTCCCCTTTTATCATTTTGAAATCTATTTTCTGCTTTGAAACAGCCAAATAAACGATAATCAATGCGGAAGCTAAAATTGCCCTGTATAATGCCAGTTCACCGCTGCTTACGGAAATATTTCTTGTAAAAAGTCCAAGTGTCCCGAAAATAGCCATGGAAATACTGAGCATGGCTTTTGCGTTTAATCCTTTTTTCATCTGATTTCCACTCCAATTCCTGAGGTTCTTCACCGCTTCTGATTTTTGTGGACTTCGTCCACTTTTTTCATCTTACATTGGTTTGTGGACTTTGTCAACTATTTGTATATTGTTATAATCTTTTCCTCCTTTACCGCAATCTTTCAAAGCCTTATTCTTCCTTATTCATCGCCAAAATGATCCTGTAGCTTATCCTGCCATATAGACTCCTCCAAACACATCCATAACATTCCTGTTAAGTTCGGGAACCTGAAAATTCTCTATGTGCACCCAGCCCTGTTCCCCATCCTTAGTCTCAANCAGTATCCAGCAAAAATCTGCAGATATTTTTTGAAAGACGATTGTCTGGGGAGCAATCAAAAAGCTTTCTCCTCCTCCGATTTCCTTATATACGGGGAGCTCCACAAAAAGCTCCACGTCATTTCCCGCCAGAAAGTCATAGCTCTCCTGCGGTATTTCCTCCAACATTCCCGCTTCGTTGATCCGCCAGCTCATTTCAATCCAGTCCGTCTGCACNATNTCCTTTAAGATTCCGCCTGTAATCGTCCCATTGGGATTAAACGTNCATTTCCGAATATCCTGCAGGAAANTNCCGANCTCCATCATATCCCCATCCTGATATCGGTAAAAATAAGAGCACGGATCTGCACTTGGCCCGTCTTCATAAAGGATCAAAAAAATTTCTTTTCCATCCGGACTCCATGCCCATAGCGTATTAGCCAGATTATATGCAAAGCCTTCCCTGTATGCATCGCCNATCTGCAGAGAATAGTATTTCAGCACCCAATCCGCTTCCGCTTCATGATCCCCGGGAGCAGGTGCAAGAACAATNTTNTCCGCCGTTTTGTCACCATCCATATCCAAATAAGCAATGTTCTGATTTTCTGCCCGGTTGGAAACATTGACAAGTCTCCCTTTGTTTTGCAAAATGAAATCCGTCATTTCCATTCCAAACTGCTGNGCTTCCTGCTCAGACAGTTCCGTGATAGGCTTATCGTTAATGACCACCTCNCCCTGATGGTANAGCATCCTGCCTTCCACTTCTTCCGGAGCTATATACGAAACTGTCACCATCCCNTCATATACCCGATAATCTTCAATTAGCGAATATTCTCTTCCCAGAACNAGATCACCCGTTTCAAGGGTCTCCAGGTCAATCCAGCGGATCGTATTATCCGCCCAGTCCAAGGCTCCCTCTTCATACAGCTTATCCGTAAGAAAATATAATTTTCCTTCAAAGACCGACATCTGGGTCCGTATCCCCGGGAATCCCTTATAAATCTGTTCCTCCTCACCACCGCTGATGCGGTAAATTCCGTTATCCCGTGCCTGATAAATAACTTCGGAATCAAAAATTTCTTCGTAAATATCCTCCGGCTCCGGGGNAGTCTGTGTACTGCCCNGGTTCTTCAANACCANCGTTCTCTTTCCCGGAATGGTGAAGAAGATTCCATAGGCCAGCACTCCCAGAATAATCACCAGANCAGAGACCGTGATCAAAGGTTTCCGGTATCGCAATATCCTTCGAATCCGGTTCCCGGTGTCCTCCTCCCCGAATGCAATCGGTGNTGATAATNTCCAACTCTTATCCCGTGCCATTTTAAGCAGCGATTCTCCATAATCTTCCTTATTCTCGACTCCGATCCTTTTAAGAACCCGTTCATCACATGCTTTCTCCAATTCTCCTTGAAAATGCTTCCACATCAGCCAGCAAAATGGGTTAAACCAATGTACACTGACCACCAGATAAGAAATTATTTTCCAGATATGGTCCAAATACCGGATGTGCATCTTTTCGTGCAAAATAATATACTCCCTTTGTTTTCCGGAAATATCTACAGTCAGATAAATTCTCGGTGGAAAAATCCCCACCACGCAGGGAGAATCAATTTCATCCGTCTCATAAATGTTCCCGTCACATTTTATGGCAAACCGCAGTCTTCGCTTCAAACTGATATAAGAAATTATCCCCCACATCCAAAGCAGCATGACACCAGCAATCCACAAAACCATACAGCCAAAAAGAAGTAATTCTCTCATGGTACCGTCCCGCAAAACTCCATGATCCGTTTTGTCACGTGCTGCCCTTTTTATTTCCGCATACCTGACCGGACTCTTTGCAAGGTCAACACTTTGTTCTTCTCCATTCTCCCAAATTACTTCTGTCGTATTTTCCCTGTAAAACTTTTCAAAATCAAACGCACCCTCGATTCTCGCATTCAAATTTCCGATTCCATAAACACTTACCGAAGACTCTGCCGAAAAGGGAACCACAAGCCTGAGCGCGACCAATCCCCATAAAATCAGGGAAATTCCTTTTGGTGCCCTTACATGGTCAATCAGAAGTCCGATCAGCCAGACACCTGCCCCCGCAATACTTCCATAAATGCTAAAGCAAAGTATCCTTCCAAACAAATCCACAAGCGTCATTTATTTTTTCCTCCTGCTCTCGTCAATCAGCCTCTGTATCTCGTCCGCCTCTTCATCGCTCAACGCTTTCCCTCTGGTAAATGCCGCAATAAAGGCCGGCAGTGATCCCCCAAAAGTATCCGCGACAAACTGCTTGCTCTGCCTCCCCTGAAATNCCGACTTCTCTGTCAAAATAACCACCGTTCCATCCCGGTTTTCAAACAAGCCTCTCTGACAAAGCCGCTTCAACATGGTGTAGGTAGTCGTACGCTTCCACTCAAAACACTCCTGACAAATCTTCACCAGTTCCCCGGTACTGATGGGCGCATGCTCCCAGATGATATCCGCAAAACGCGCCTCCATGACTCCAAGTTTATTTTCTTCCATACCCTTCTGTCCCCTTTCTAAGCATTCATGCACCACTTCACGGTGCTCCGCCAAATTCTGCTCTCTGTCAATTGTTCTCATAACTAAAAGCAAGTGTCTAACGGTATTAGACATTTATAGTCTAATACCGTTAGACACCCAAGTCAAGCTTAATTTATTNCNGCANTGAANGTTTATTTTTTTATGGTAATAAGCTGACAAAAAACCTTCGATACAGAAGCTAAGAATCAAGAAGCCCCTGACAAAGTAAACACCNGTGTAAANTGTTTTTTCTGTTCTTCNGAAAGATGATGNCTGACCAANATCAAGGTCAGTTCNGGTTTNGAAAGNAGATTTTTTTCTATTCTGTCTGCATTTTCCNNATCCAATGCACTGGTNCCTTCATCTACCAAAAGAATAGAACGATTGTAAAGCAATGCCCGCGCAATCGCCACCCGCTGTTTCTGACCGCCGGAAAGNCNNCCTCCATTTTCACCCACAANCGTATNCAAACCATCNGGCATAGACAACAAATCNTTTTCCANCGCACTATCCTGNAATGCTTTNCGGATCTGCTCTGTTGTAAATTCNCTTCCCAAAGTAATGTTATCNCTGATTGTAGAGTTAAACAGAAATACATCCTGCTCNATNTAACTTATCTGNTGCCATAGCTGTTCCGGNCTGNACCCTCGAAGTTCNCTGTNATCCAAACGGATTGAACCCGTATATTCCGGCAGACATCCCAGCATCAGTTTAAGCAGCGTGGATTTTCCGCATCCGGAAGGCCCGGTCAGCGCATACTTCCCACCCTTTTTAAAACGGGCGGTAAATCCCCGAAGCACGTTTTTCTTGTCATAGCAAAAACTCACATTATCCATCGTAATTTCATTCTGCATAATTTCCATCTGCATTCCGGCATTCAAAGCTTCCGTTTCTCTCTGGTCTTCAACGGACTTTCTCATATGGACAGAAATCTTCTCAAAATATGGTTTTACAGAAGACATAGATAACACATCCTGTACCATATTGCCAAGTCCAGCGGAAAGATTTCCACATAAATTTCCACCGCCTGTAAGTGCCCCCTGTAGGATAATCCCCCGGACAGACAATATGCCGATTAGGGCAACATGCAGCATCTGACAGACAATATTGACACAGCCCAATCCCGCATTTGCAAACCCTTTCACATAAGCCATCCGGAATTTAGGTTTTTCTATCTGATCACTGGCCAGCCCCGCCTCATTAGTAAACCGCTGCTCCTGATTAAAAAAGCGAAGAACATTATAACCGGCAAGCAGTTCCTTTAGCCGGCTTACCGCCGCTGACTGTTCCCGGGTACAGACAGACCCTAAATGCTCCATCTGTTGATGAAAAAGCTTGGGAAAGGACAGCATGATCACCGTTGTCACAAGTGACGCTGCAAGCAATGACCAATGAAGCATAAGCAGCGCAGCAATACTGAATACTACGGTAACCGTTGAACGAATAAAGTCAAAAAAGGGATTCCAGGCCAGATTCTCTATCTGACTGATATCATTAGTAAATTGGGATAAATATTCCCCAACAGGTTGCTCGTGAAAACTCCGATAGCTTTTTGTCAACAGCATTTCTGCTATATCCTGACGAATGGCATTGTTCATGACACGGATCGCGCGACAACGAAAAAAAGTTTCCATACCGGTTAGTCCATAGATAAGAAACCAGATAATCACGAGAAACAGCATCCAGAATATGAACTGACTCATGTTCCGATCAATAATACCTTGAAATGACTGCATCATCAATAAATTTGCCCCTACCTGAAGCCCGCATAATATCACCAAGGAAAGGATCGCCAACATGTTTTCTTTCCAAAATCTTTTCAAGTAAAAACTCATATTAGTTGAATTCATTTTTTTCCTCCTGCAAATCCTTTTTTTCTTCTTGCAAGCAGGAATTATCATAACTTCCAAAATGAATATAATTTGCTCCGCTCTGTACGGCATTCCGGGAACTATATTCTTCTTTCCACTTTTCCTTCTGAAGCAGCGGCGTATCATAATTTCCCACACAGATATAGTTCATTCCGGTCTGCATAAAACATCTGGCAATATATAGAAACGGAACAAATGCCGCCGGTTCGGCAAGTTCATAGGCCCTTACTTCTCCGCTTTCCATTTCTAATTCCATAGATCTCAGAATCTGCCGTTCCTCTAACCCTTTCAATAATTCTTCTACTTCTTTACAGGACATTTTCAACTGTTTTGCCGCTGCCTGTGCTACAAAGTAGCTGCGTTTCCGGCAATGAAGATATTCCAACAGTTCCAGACAGCCCGGCCTTGAGAGAAGTTCAAACAGACAGCGATATTCACTTTTAGGCGCAAGCCAGGCGGCATATCCATCTTTCGGCTCCGGCCAGAGAGTGACAAAGGATAAATCCTCCGCATGAATATCCAGCAGAATCCCGCCTGCCGTCCTGAGCTGACTGAGCATCAACCGGCTCCTGCCATCACCCATGTCAGGGAGACAGGTTTCCAGATATCCCATCTCGGGTATGCCAAGCCCATCGTCAAGCTGATGTTTGACAGATGCCCAGACCAAACGACAAAGCTTGTCAAGGCGCTCCTTGGCCGGGAAAGAGCACAGATAGCGGCCTACCACATCTTCCACATCTACCCGTTCACTTCCATCCCGTCCGAAGAGGGCATCAATTGTAACCCCTAATATATCAGCTATGACCGGCAGCAAAGCCACATCCGGCGCGCCACCGCACTCCCAGCGGCTTACAGCCTGACCGCTGATCCCTACCGCTTCGCCCAATTCCTCCTGTGTTAACCCCGCTGCCTTCCGAAATCTGGAAATCTGTATACCAATTAAGCTTGAATTATCACTCATTTTGCAATTGCCCCCTTATCTCAATGATTACTTGTATTGTAGACAAATCAGGACTTGAATACAAGGCAGGTGTATTTGAGGTGATCCAACTATTACTTGATTTTTGTTGTTTTCTATGTAAAACTGCGCACAAAAGACAAAAAATCTCCGTGTCAACTGGCACGAAGTCGCTTCTTGTGCTCTACAGATTGAACTTCAGGACTATTCTGATCTTCTGGAATACATAACAGAATATATCCTTGGCATATTGAAAAATTCTCTCCGGGAGTATGTTGTATCAATAAAAAGACATTTAATGTGCATATTATCGTCACAAGCAAGCTTCCGCCAGAAGAATATCTTTATCTTCATTGTCTGACAAATAGCTTGCAGAATACCGGACTTCCGTTCAGCCACGCCCATTCGCAGGGCCGCACCTTCGGTGCTTCCTGTTGCTTCGCAACTCCCTGCTCATGATCGGGCGTTCCCTCAGAACGAAAAATAGGCGAAAACTTCGTGCAAGCACGATTTTTCGCCTATTTCTTCGTTCTGGCTGAACTGTTACTCCCACTTGAATACCACGATTCCCACAATTGCAATTGCCATTCCAATTGCCTTTCTCCATTCTAGAGGCTGTTTTTCCACGCCGAACCAGCCAAACAATTCAATGATATATGCCACAAGAAGCTGGGCAACAACGATCAGCATCACTGCTCTTGCCGGTCCNAGCATTTCCATGCTTCTTATCACNGTATAGGTAATNAATGCTCCNATNGCNCCGCCCAANAGCATGTACTTAGGCTCCACCTTAAATAATGCTCCAAAGGAAGACCGNTCNGTNCAAAGCCANGCNGCNAGACACACCAGCAGCGCCGTAAACTGTACAAAAGCATTGGCGACCCAGATCGNGGAAGACTTGGTCACCTGNGTATTAAACACTCCCTGAACGCTCATCAGCGCACCGGAAATAAGTGCAATAAAAAATCCAATCATAGGGAAGCCTCCTTAACATCTTTCGTTAATTCATCTTTCCCATATGATTGGAAAATTATTCATTCCTGNCCGCTGTCNGTTTCNTCCTCGTCGTAATANTCCTCGTCCGAATATTCTTCTTCCNGANCTTCCGGTTCTTCTTCAATATACTCTTCCTGATACTCCTGNCCGGTNACCTGGCGCATGATCTGTTCNGAAAGGGCTTTCAGCTTTTCATTTACNTCNGCTCCNTTCCANATNTCNGAAAATNCGGATTCCAGTCTTACCCAGAAATTNCTTGTTTCCAGCATCTTGGGCATGGAAATGGAGCGTTCATATGCTCCCGCAAATTCATTCANNGCCTCATTNTCATAATNTACATTCTTCGCNGCTGATACCTTGCCTGTNCGGTCATAAAGAATATCNTTGTANTGGGTNGTCAGATAAAGNGCAAAATCATTTGCCNCCTGCTTATTCNCNGANTAGCCGTTTATCACTACNCATCCGGTCATGGAAAGCGATCTGGTCTGCATNTCNTCNTTAATNTCCGGNGCCGGTGCNANNCCNTAATCGTAGAGAAATNNTTCTTCNNNCTTTGCCTGCTCCAATTTNGCCACCGCATCGGAAGTTGCCATGGTAAACACCATCTTTCCTTCCATAAATTCATTCAGAATTCCTTCNTANCTGCTTACGCTGGTNTCATTNGAAAANAACTGATTNAGTTCCTGATANACTNTCATGCTNTTAATNGCATCCNGATTNTAAATGTCNATCCGCGAAGTATCCCAGCCGGCNTCACCNCCCATATCCATCGCTTTTCCNACAAAAAAGTAATTGTAAAAAATATCNGTNACATCCCATTTAAACACGCCTTCCACCTGCTCCGGCGCATCATAGCTGTCNGCAAAGGACTTGATGNCCTCGATCGTAGAGGGAATCANNTCTAAAACCCGCTGGTCNATCTGNTCCTTTGTAAANTGTTCTTCCGGCGTATCTTCCGNCTGTTGCTGANNTTCTCCGTTNCCCTGCTCTCCGGNCGCATCTTCCGTCTGCGTNTGCGAAGNNGNTGCTTCCTCCGNNGCCTGAATGNTTTCGTNGGTAAGCTCTCCNGCTNCTTCCGCTGCCTGAACCGCCTCCGCCTCAAGCTGNCTNANNGCCATCTGCTCCAGATAAGTCCGATTATATAAAAGCGCNCTGGTCTCAAAATAAAANGGATANCCNATCATCTTATCNTTATANGTTGCNGCNTGAATTCCNGCTCCGATATANAATTCTTCCGCTGATCTGCCCTGAGCAGGNNCNACCTCCGATGCAAGCCCNGCAAGATATGCCTTTTCCAACAGATCATGTCCCAAAATATACANATCCGGCACGTTCGTCTCAATAGATGCCCGNTTGATACTTTCCAGATATTCCAGTCCGGATTCCAACACCGGAACAATCCGCACATCATGACTTTCATTATAGGCAACTGCCGCTCCGCTTAAATAAGAAGTAAGCGCCTCATCCGTATACCACAGATAAAGCGTTTCCTTCTCATTGGTAAAAATTATATTCTCCTGTTTCTCCGTGATCTGCCGTCCAGATTTGGCAATTCCGAAGGTAATCGCTGCGGCTATGGCAATGATTCCCACTGCCGTCAGTCGTTTTTTTAAACTCATAAATACTCCGTTTCTATTCTTCCAGACAGCTCCTTAANATCACTGTCATTTCATCCACATTTTCTTTCGTTATCACAAGGGGCGGTACAAACCGAATGACATCTGTTCCCGCATTGATCAGAATCANTCCTTTGGAAAGCGCTTTTAAGATGATGTCTCCCACCGGCTTTTTGAATACCAGTCCCTGCATCAGNCCGACTCCNCGTCTGCATTCAATGCAGTCATACTCCCCGGCAAGTTCNTCCAGCTTCTCTTCCAGATAGNTGCCCACCTCTTTTACATTATCTATTATATGGTTCTCCTCNAATAAATCAAGTACTATATTTATNGCCGCTGCNGCAAGAGGATTTCCGCCGTATGTGGTTCCGTGGTCTCCGCTTACCAGCGAATTTTGGCCCACCTTTTCCGTCATNANGAACGCGCCTACCGGCACACCGCATCCAAGNGCCTTGGCNGTNGCCATAATATCCGGTTTTACNCCGTAANGCTGCCATGCAAACATAGATCCGGTACGTCCCATACCGCANTGAATCTCATCTAAAATCAAAAGNATATCTTTTTCCTCACACANTGNCTTTACCTGCTGTAAAAANTCTTTTTCNGCCGGATAAATNCCGCCTTCTCCCTGNACGGTCTCAAACAGNATNNCNCAGGTTTTGTCCGTCACCTGTTCCAATACACTGGCAAAATCGTTCATANGCNCAAAGCGGATATTTCCNATCATNGGCTGNAANGGCTCACGATATTTGGGATTCCCCGTCACGGACAGCGCTCCCATAGTCCGTCCGTGGAAAGAATGCTCCATGGCAATAATCTCATGATCTGTTCTGCCATCTTTCAAATAAGCATACTTTCTTGCCGCCTTGATGGCTCCTTCAATTGCTTCCGTNCCGCTGTTGGTAAAAAACACCCGNTCCATACCGGAAACCTTTTTTAACTTCTTTGCCGCCTCGATGGCCGGCACATTATAATAATAATTGGATGTATGGATCAGCTTATCAATCTGCGCTTTCAGTGCATCATTATATTTTTGATTATGATACCCCAAAGCAAATACGGCAATTCCCGCACAAAAATCCAGATATTTTTTTCCTTCCAGATCATAAAGATAAACGCCTTCTCCTTTATCCAAAACGATCTGATAACGGTTATAAGTGTGAAGAAGAGCGGCTTCCGCCTCTTCAATATATTCCTGCATATTACTCATCGTTCTATCCAGCCTTTCTTATTGTTCCATGGTCTGTTTGTCTTCATCCCGTATGATTGCCGTACCCACGCCGGAATTGGTAAATATTTCGAGAAGGAGACAATGGGGGATCCGTCCATCCAGAATATGAACCCGGTTCACGCCGTTTTCTATGGCGGATGTACAATTGTTCAACTTTGGCAGCATTCCNCCGCCGATAAATCCGTCGGCAATCAGCGCCTCTGCTTCCGATGCCGTAATTCTGGATATAAAAGAGCTTTTATCATTGATATCCTTGTATAATCCTTCAATATCCGTAAGAAATACCAGTTTGTCGGCACCTACCGATTTCGCAATGGCACATGCCGCATCATCGGCATTGATATTATAGGAAGCAAACTGCTCATCAAGTCCTATCGGCGCCACAATGGGAAGAAAATCCTTCTCAAGCAGATCATAAAGTACTTTGGGATTGACCTCCTTGATCTCTCCAACAAATCCGATGTCCTGACCATCTGAATATTTCTTATCCACAGTGAGAAGTCCGCCGTCTTTACCACTGATGCCTACGGCTTTTACCCCCAGCTCCTGAACCATGGTCACAAGACTTTTATTAACCTTGGATAAAACCATTTCCGCAATCTCCATGGTCTCTGCATCTGTCACACGAAGACCATTTACAAACTGCGCCTCTTTTCCAACCTTGCCTACCCATTGACTGATCTCCTTGCCGCCGCCGTGAACGATGATGGGCTTAAACCCGACAAGCTTCAATAAAGTAACATCCTTGATCACATTTCTCTTCAACTCATCATTGCTCATGGCGCTTCCGCCGTACTTTACCACAATGATCTTCCTGTTAAACTTCTGTATGTAAGGAAGCGCCTCGATCAGCACCTCCGCCTTTTTTAATACTTCCTGCATATCCTTATCCATGATTTTTATCCCAGCCTTTCTTTAGCTTCTGTAATCCGCATTGATATTCACATATTCATGAGTCAGGTCACATCCCCATGCGGTTGCCGTCTCATTGCCCATTCTCATATCCACCAGTACATGAACCTCCGGCTTTGCAATCAATGCAGAAGCCTCCTCCTCACTGTCCGTTATCACTTTTCCATCCTGATAAATGGGAACACTTCCCTGCTCCCCTTCAAGGAANACCCGGATATTTTCAGGGTCAAAGGAAACNCCCGAATAGCCAAGGGCACAAAGAATTCTTCCGCTGTTGGCATCATGTCCGTAAACCATTGCCTTAACCAAACTTGATGAGATCACNGACTTTGCAAGAAGCTTTGCATCCTGCTTGGATGCCGCACCGATAACTTTTGTCTCCAAAAGAGCCGTTGCTCCCTCTCCGTCTCCCGCCATCATTTTGGCAAGAGTCTCATTGACATAGTGAAGGGCACNGCAGAAAGCCTCATATTCCGGTGTGCCNTCCTTAATCTCCGGATTCTCTGCCGCGCCGTTTGCCATCACCAGAAGTGTATCATTAGTAGAAGTATCTCCGTCCACAGAGATCATATTGAAGGTATCCTCCACATCCGCTTTTACCGCTCTCGCCAGCAGTTCTTTGGAAATCACTGCATCTGTGGTGACAAAGGCAAGCATGGTGCACATATTGGGATGAATCATACCGGAGCCTTTGCTCATGCCGCCAATCCGCACTTTCACNCCGCCGATCTCNATCTCTGCCGCTGCCTGTTTGGAGCGGGTGTCCGTGGTCATAATCGCTTCCGCAGCCTGGGTTCCCGCTTCCTCGGTATCCGCCTTTATTCCGGCAAGANCCTCAACACCTGCCTCGATTTTGTCTATGGGAAGCTGCATACCNATCACNCCCGTGGAGGCCACCAGCACNGCATCTNCAGGAACNTTCAATACCTGCGCCGCCTTCTTNGCAGTTCNNCTGCAATAGTCNATNCCCTCTTTTCCNGTNCAGGCATTGGCAATTCCGGCATTNACGATCACCGCCTGTCCNAAAGGAGATTCCTCCACAATTNTNTTATCCCACAAAACAGGAGCNGCCTTCACCACATTACTGGTAAAGGTTCCTGCCAGCACACAGGGTCTGCNNCTATAAATCATTGCCATNTCTTTCCTGTNCTGATATTTGATAGCTGCCTCTGCGCCTGCCGCTTCAAAGCCCTTTGCAGCCGTTACTCCGCCTGTTATGATCTTCATAGTTCTTCCATACCTTTCTTTTCGCACCCGGTCATCACTGCCGGACATCTCTTATCTCATTGATTGTAGTTTACAATATTTTCCCTGTTCAGCACAAAATCATAATAATTCAGATCTTCTCTTTTCGTCCAGCCAATCTCCTTCCAGAAGGCATTTCCAATNTCATTTCTGGTAAANGCGATCANGGAAACCTTNCTGATATGCTCCTTTTCCAGTGCATTCATACAGTATACCACCATGCTNTTTCCGATTCCCTGCATGCGGTAATTTTCGTGTACACACACATGATACAAACAGCCTCTTCTTCCATCGTGACCGCACANAATGCTTCCNACAATCTTCCCGTCTTTTACNGCTACCACGCTGCTTTCCGGATTTCGCAGCANAAACCGTTCTACCCCTTCTCTGGAATCATCAATACTGCGGATTGCAAATCCCTTGATACTCATCCACANTTCATANACNCCATCATAGTCTTCAATTGTCATATTCCGTATGACTAACTCGTNCATTATNTCCACACTCTTTCTCTTTCNACGTTCTTTCNGCNNTTNCAANTTCTNCACGGATTATTCCCCATCAAGATGCACCACGGTATAGTCATGCTTCACATAAGGAAGAAACTTCTTTACCACATCCTCTGTCCGCANCCGCANGCTCGCTGTATTCACACAAGGATGNCACCCCAGATATTCCTCTTTCAGCACGTCCTCGTCTATAAGGAGCCTGACACGGCCTCCCTGATCATTCATCAGTCCCATAATGCTTACAGCTCCCGGCGCAATCTGAAGATACTCTTCCATATACTCCTGTGGNGCAAAGGAAAGTCTGGCACAGCCAAGCTGTCCNGAGAGCTCTTTGGTCTTAAATTTCTTTTCTCCCGGCATCAANAAAAGGTAAAACGCTGTCTTTTGGGTGTTACATAAAAACAAGTTCTTGCACATATGNATTCCCAGAATTTCATCCACACCCCNGCATGCCTCAATAGTTGCCATCGCTTCATGATCCATTCTTTTAAAGGGAATCTCAAGTCTGGAAAGCAGCTCGTATACTGCNATTTCTCTGGGCAGCCGCCCGGNTCCATCGGGAATATCTTCATATAAAGAAGTATCATGAATCAGTTCATTCATAAATTAAGCCCCTTGNTCTCCTCGCATCNCANCATAATATTCAGACACTGAATTGCCGCTCCCGATGCNCCTTTNCCCAGATTATCAAACTGAGCGTTCAATACCACTCTNTCCTTATTACCNCTNATATAAATCTTCAGACCGTCCCAGCCNGAACANCCGTTTCCAGCCATCATCGTTCCTGTAAGCTCACTCTCCGCCCCAAAAGGCATCACCTTCACAAAAGCTTCTCCGGCATAAAACTCTTCAAAAAAACTGCAAAGNTCCTCCGGGGACGATATCTTTCTTAAATATTCCATATAAATGGGAAGCGTTACNACCATACCGCTGTAATANTCNGCAACAATAGGAGAAAACAAGGGCTCNCTTGACANTCCCGTAACTGCTTTCATTTCCTTTAAATGCTTATGCTGCTGGGAAAGTGCGTACTCCCTTGGGGCATCACACTCTCCGGGCCGCCTGGCATCTTCGTACTGNGCGATCATCTTCTTTCCGCCNCCCGAATAACCTGTCAGAGAAAAGGCAGACACCGGATAGTCCGGNGCCAATATCCCGGAAGATACCAGCGGATAANCAAGNGAAATAAATCCTGTTGCATGGCATCCCGGCACTGCTACACGCTTTCCTTCCTTAATCTGTNTCCTGTGTGCCNTNGACANTTCCGGAAAGCCGTAAGCCCATCCTTCATCTGTCCTGTGCGCCGTGGAGGTATCAATGATCCGCACCTGATCATTTTCCACCAAAGCAACTGACTCTTTTGCCGCTTCATCGGGAAGGCATAAAAAGGTAATATCCGACTGATTGATCAGACGCGCTCTCTCCTCCCGATCCTTTCTAAACTCCCCCGAAATGGTAAGCAGTTCTATATCATCTCTTCCCGCAAAGCGCTCATGGATGCGCAGTCCGGTAGTTCCTTCACTTCCATCAATAAAAATTTTTGCCTTTTTCATAGGTAGTAAACAGCCCTTTCCTTACTAATTATCCTCATAAATCATACTCTCTTAAAGGTAAAATCTCAACCACAAATGTCAAAAAACCTTTTGCGTTGTATAAGTATACATCTATTTTGCATAATATTCAATATATTTTTGAATATATGCATAAAAATAAAAATTTAATTTTTAAATATGCAAAACAAAGTATTGCATTTCCATTAAAGTTGTTGTATATTGTCAGAAGACATATCGTAAATGACATTCCTTATGTTGTTTACTATAAAAGAAAATAGACATTGGAGGCACTTTATTATGAAGGAAAAAGTTATTTTGGCATATTCAGGCGGGCTGGATACCACGGCAATCATTCCTTGGCTGAAGGAAAATTTTGATTATGAAGTAATCTGCGTCTGCATCGACTGCGGTCAGGGAGAAGAACTGGACGGTCTTGAGGAAAGAGCAAAGTTCTGCGGCGCTGAGAAATTATACATTTTGGATGTAACAGACGAGTTCTGTGACGAGTACATCGTTCCCTGCGTACAGGCACATGCTGTCTACGAAAACAAATACCTTCTGGGAACTTCCATGGCAAGACCTCTTATTGCGAAGAAGCTGGTTGAAATTGCCCGGAAAGAAGGCGCTGCCGCAATCTGTCACGGTGCTACCGGCAAAGGAAACGATCAGATTCGTTTTGAGCTTGGTATCAAAGCTCTTGCTCCTGACTTAAAGATCATTGCCGCATGGAGAAATGACAAATGGACATTGGATTCCCGCGAATCAGAGATTGAATACTGTAAGGCACACGGTATTGACCTTCCTTTCTCTGCTGATTCCAGCTACAGCCGCGACCGTAACTTATGGCACATCAGCCATGAAGGACTGGAGCTTGAGGATCCCGCAAATGAACCGAACTTTGAACATCTCCTTGTTCTGGGCGTTACTCCCGAAAAGGCTCCCGAAGAAGGCGAGTATGTTACCCTGACCTTTGAAAAGGGCGTTCCCACTTCCGTAAACGGCAAGCAGATGAAGGTTTCCGATATTATCCGTGAACTGAATGCTCTTGGCGGAAAACACGGTATCGGCATTGTTGATATTGTAGAAAACCGTGTAGTAGGCATGAAGTCCAGAGGCGTTTATGAAACTCCCGGCGGAACCATTCTTTACGAAGCTCATCAGCAGCTTGAGGAACTGATTCTTGACCGTGACACCTATGCAGTTAAGAAGGATATGGGAAATAAAATGTCACAGATCGTTTACGAAGGAAAATGGTTCTCCCCTCTTCGTGAAGCAGTTCAGGCATTCATTGAATCTACTCAGGAATATGTGACAGGCGAAGTGAAATTCAAACTGTACAAGGGCAATATCATTAAAGCCGGCACTACTTCACCCTACTCCTTATACAATGAAAGCATTGCTTCCTTTACTACCGGCGATCTGTACGATCATCACGATGCGGAAGGCTTTATCAACCTGTTTGGTCTTTCCACCAAGGTACGTGCCATGAAGATGCAGGAACGGGGAGAGTTATAATTATAGTTAACGACATTAGAAATTGCCTTTTCGGGCTTGTAAAAGCTTGCGTATATGGCTTTTACAAGAACCGGAAAGAGCAATTTGTTATGTCGTTTACTATAGCTCTCCACAAACTGCAAGGACTAACTTTTAGAAGACAGGGTACTTTTATGGACGTGATCACCATGCTGCTTTCTTATTTTGCAGCAGTTAATCTATTTGGATTCGCCCTGATGGGCATCGATAAATACAAAGCAAAAAAAAGGGCCTTCCGGATTCCGGAAGCAACCCTTTTTATTGTTGCGGTTATCGGCGGAAGCATCGGTTCCATTATCGGAATGTATACTTTTCGCCACAAAACCAGGCACCGCGCTTTCGTGTACGGCATGCCTTTTATTTTGATTGTTCAGATTGCGCTTCTCATTGCACTGTTCAATGCGCCCTTTGAAATATCAATTATTTAAAAAACAACACGAAAAGAACTATTCTCTGACAAATACATAATAATTCGTGTCATGGCCACCCCAGCGGTAATCCCCACTCTTCCATTCTATAATCATATAATCCCTGTCAGCCACAGTCACAATCTCATAAGCACAGGCTGTATGATTATAGTACCTAAGCACATATCCCTTTGTCCAGCTCTGCATCTCTTTGTCGGACATTGTTTCATCCATATAAACGCTGGAAAAATCCCCACCTTCGCCAAAGTGCATATGCTTATACATCATTCTATCCTGAGGAATATGACGTACATCCGGTGAAAACTCTTCTTTACTGCGGATAAAATCAAAAGCCTTCCAGTCTCCCAGAACACGATCATCACTCACAAAAGGCATATCCGTGTTATCCTCCCTGGCAATCTCACGTCTGTTATACCTTTTATTGTCAATCTGCTGCAGCACAATTACGGTAGGCATTCCGCCCCGCAAATACTCATCGGATTTATTCTCTACAAACATATAACGACTTTCCTGATCGTCCTCGACCTCATAACGGCACAAACACGTCTGATCTCCGCCGTCTAACTTCAGGTATCCCTTTGTCCAACTAAAGATCCAGTAATCTTCTCCCCCGGGTAGAAAATAGATTTCACCGTCCTTGTTCCCAAAGAAAGCTTCTCTCGCCTCCACGTTCTGGGCATAAAAATCTTCCTTAACGGCATATTCGCCCAACACCTTCCATTTGCCGACTACCTGCTTATCCTCTTTAAAAGGCAGGTTTATATCTTCATGCAGTTCCCCTGCTTCATCCCGAAGCTCCAGCACCTTGGCCGCCACTTGAATTTCTTTGCCATTCTCTTCTCCATAAGTCATAAATCCTGAAATCCGCTGCAAATTCTTTTTCCGGATCTCCAAGTCCAGTCTGCGGCATGCTGCCTGAAAATCTTCTGCGTGTGCCAGAGGAAGCGGCAGGATCGGTCCCTTCAGGATCATTTCTCCAAAACTATTTTTCTCCATTACCGTTTCTATTTCTCTGGTCTTTTCCATCTCTTTTCCAAACATATATCTTACCTCCGAAATGGCAGCAAGCATGTTTTGATATTCCGATTCCCGGCGATCCAGAATGCCATTTATGAACTTGACATCATCAGCGTGTTCCAGAATATCCCTGATTTCCTTCAGGGAAAGTCCGCTGCTCTTTAAGAGTTCGATTTTATGCACCTGCTCAATCTGGTCAACCGAATAATTGCGATAACCTGTGAAGTAATCCACATGGCTTGGGCATAGCAGTCCCTCCTTGTCGTAGTGTCTTAACACTGATATGGGCATTCCCGTCAATCGGGCAAATTCGCCTATTCTCATGCCTGCACCCCTTTCAAAAACCTAAAACCTGTTGACAGTTACCTTACGAAGTACTTCATGAACGTAGTATAAGCCTGATGTATGGTTGAGAGTCAACACCTACAGACAAAAAAGAGGAAAAGCCAAATCATATGAAAAGTTTGGCTGACTTATGAATGGGCATGGCTAAACTATTACTCTGAAAAAAGGCAGAATACTACCGCAAACCAACTTCCACATATTGCCGTTCTCTATAACTCTGATCTGAAACAACTCTTCTTAAATCATCCGTTCTTCCATCATCCATAAGCACCTGCACCAACTTGGCCAAACGGTTTTCACCTTTTTTCTCACCTTCTGCCCTTCCCTGCCTTATATATTGGTCAAATAATTCACACACAGTAACCTCTGCCTCCTCTCCAATCCCTTGTTCTTTCATCCACTTCTCAACATTCTCTATGTCCACATCGCCTGAAAGCACCTTAATCATTTTAATCAAAGCTGATGCATGTACAATTTTTCTGTTTGAACGATAACTCGCTCCTTCTGCCAGAAAATCCACTACAATCCGCATATCGCTCTGGAACAGTTTTCTTGTCTCTTCTGACAGATACCGCATTTCAAATACATGAAGTTTTAATTCATCGATATATTTACATTCTTCGGAAAGTTTCCGTTTTCTGAACAATCTCCGAATATCACGGCTGCCTTTCCATCTTGGTATTCCCCAATATAGCACAAACTCAATTGCAGGAAAAATATTCGGCATCTTACCTTCATACTGCTCCCGATAAATACCACCGGTATATCCTGCTTTCCTAAGTAGCATCTTCCCATCAGTTCTGCTCTGATTGGCGATAAGATACAAAATTCTTATCTTCCCATCTGCCAACTCATATTTACATAAATCCTCATATTGAGTCCGAAGCTTCTTCTCCCCTTGATAAATGATTTCAATTGGTCCTGCCAACAATTTTTTCGCTTCAGTTACCCTTTTTCCCTGATATAACAATGCATTAATCACGTCCGCCGCAATATCAGGGAACGCCACAAACTCTTTTTCCACAAGATCCTTCGTCTCTTCCGACTTTCCCATCCACTCTCCTTCCGGCAGATAAGTCAGACAACACTATCTTCTTGCAAAAATTTCATCTGCTCCCTGCCCTATTTCGTTATAATTTGGTAATAAAGCAAGGATTCTAAATCAGATAACTGCATCATAATATAAAAGATGCCATTTAGAAAAATAGATAATAGAACGTATTTCCGTTAGAATTTCTCTGCTTTTATTTATTGTAGCAAAAAAAGAAATGTATAGTCAATAAAATATTTATAAAATTTTGATAATCTTTATCAATATTCCTTTCGTTTAAAAATCTCCACTGTGAGCCGATATGATAATGCAAACATGAATATCGCCCCACCGATCATAATTACATTTCCCGCCAAAACAACAATAATCCCCGGCTCTAACAGATCATTCATTATACTTATGATTACAAAATTAATACAAAATGCGCAGAGTAAAGAAATAATCAAAAGCACCTCGCTTCTTTCTTCACCAAGCAAATAAAACATTGGAAAGAATACAGCCCCCATAAAAAGACTCATGCTGATTCCCAGCGCAAACATAGTGAGTGTATCTATTGCCTGATCAAATGGGCAGCCATGCAAAAGCCAGGATAAGCTCACTCCCATTCCGGCAAAAAAAGTTCCTATGACAAGCCAGATAATCTGATTCCAAAACAGACTCCTTACAATCTCTATCCGTCTCACCGGTAATATCAACTTATACTTTCCCCATTTTGATGCAAATTCATTTTTGGCAACGGCAGCCGCATTTACGGAAAATCCCACCATTCCAATCATCACATAGCCGATCAAAAGCGACTGACTGACAACAGCCACAACAAAGACACCAAATGAAAGCATGAAAATAGAAAATACTTTTGCATTTGCACACACGGCAAAAAAATTATTTCTCAGTAATCCCTTCATATTCGCTCCCCTTTCACCAACAGCAGCATGATTTCCTCAACCGAAACATGGTCTATAACGGCATCTTTGTATTTCCGCTCTGCTTCTTTTTTATCACGGACCAATACATCAATCTGAAAATCCCGCTTTCTATATGCAAGAATATCGCCGGGATCTAATCGCTGAAACTGACTTTCCTTGCAGCGCATAACTGCATAATGGTACGCCAGATCATTTTTGGATACTGTCATAATCATCTTTCCATGATGAATAAATGCAATATAATCAGCAATTTTTTCCAAGTCGCTTATTATGTGAGTAGAAATCAGAATAGAATGATCTTCTTCCTGCACAAATTCAAGAAACACATCCAACATTTCATCACGCATAACAGGATCAAGTCCGCTGGTTGCCTCATCCAGAATCAATAGCTGCGGATGATGCGCCAATGCAGCTGCAATGGCCAATTTCATGGTCATTCCTCTGGAGTAATGCTTGATTTTCTGTCCGGCTGGCAAATGAAACTCCTCCAAATATTTCAGAAACAAAGGCTGATCCCATCTGCTGTAAATTCCACCCATAACCTGTGATAACTGCTTCGCAGTCCAGTAGGCAGGAAAATTATCGCCGTCATAGACAACACCGATTTTCTCTCTCATATCCGTATCACTATCCTGCATTTCCCGGCCAAACAGTTTTATCGTTCCGCTTTCTTTCCGGATTGTATTTAAAATGCATCCAATGGTCGTTGTCTTACCTGCGCCATTTTCTCCCACAAAGCCTAAAATAGATCCATATGGCAAAGAAAATGTTACTTGATCCAACATAAAGTCCGACTTTGGAAATGCCTTTGAAACTGACTGCAATTCTAAAAGATTTTCCACACTATTCATCCTCCTGATAAAACAGAGCCAGCAGTTCTGTTAGTTTGCTTAGTGAGATATTACTCATCCGCCCAATTTCAGCGGCCGCCTGCAAATGTTCTTCTGCAATACGCTGCTGCTCTTCCTGATAAAATTCTTTGTTCTGTGCCGATACAAAGCTTCCACGCCCAACTGTGGTCTCAATAAATCCATCTCTCTGTAAATCTTCATATGCTTTTTGAACCGTAATGACACTTACATGGATTGACTTCGCCAACGCCCGCATGGATGGAATTGTATCCCCTGCCTGCAGCTCCCCGCTCATAATCATTGCTTTGATCTGAGAGGTAATTTGCTCGTAAATCGGTTTATTGGCATTGTTACTGATAATAATTTCCATGCTTTATCCTCTCACGCTATATTGTACTTATTGAACAAGTACATTATAGTCAATTCTATTGCTACTGTCAACACACTAAAAAGGCTGCTATGCGCAGTACTCCCAAATTAACGTTTAGCTGGGATACAGAGATCAATATAAAAACCCGGATAGAAATCAAATTCTACGTCGCCACACTCTCGTTCTATAAAAAGCGTAACAGCACTAAGTTCGAAAAAACCTC
>JAAVAA010000061.1 GCA_014804285.1 Lachnospiraceae bacterium
AGGTTCTTAACGAACTTAGCACCACTACGCTTTTTGTAGAGCGAGAGCGCGGTGACGTAGAATTTGATTCTATCCGGGTTTTCGTATTTCTATTTGAAACTTAGCTAAACGATAATTTAAAAATGATGCAACTATGATGCAATTTTGATGCAACTATGATGCAAGTCTCCTGTAAAATAAGTATTAGTGAAAGTATGCATAGGAGAAAGCAATCATGGAAAAGCAGGTAAGGATAGCCGGAAGCATCTTTTTGATTTTTTTATGTATGGTACTCAATTTTGGCTGTGCATCTGGTACTCGAGAGGAAGATTTACGGGGAGAACAGGCGGAAATGCAGGGTTCTTCTTCAGAGGCGGAACAGGAAGCAGATAAAGAAAATCAAGCTTCAGAAGAAGAGGAGCAAAAGGAAGATGAGCAGCAGGAAGAGGAATTTTCACCTGAGAGGCAGCTAAAGGAGAACAAAGAAATATTCTGGGAAGAAGTGGAACGGCAGAAGATCAATCGGCAGGACGGCGAAAAGTGTCTTCAGATTTTACTTGATGATGATGTGTTCCAGGGCGGGGAAAAGAAGCTGACGGGTCTTCGGATTGATGATATAGACGGAAACGGCCAGACGGATATGCTGGCAATGGTGCTGGATGCGAAGGAAACTCCATTTTATGGTTCCGGTGGTTTGTGGTTTTATATAAATGAAGATGAGCCCTATTGTTTTGACGAGGAAGACAGTTCTTTTTATGGATTGTTTGACGCTTTTTGGGCGGATGTTGATAATGATGAAAATATAGAGATCGTGTTTAGCGCACAAGGGACAGGCTGTGGTGCGGTAGGCGATTCTTACAAGGCGGTTTTTAAGTATAGAGATCATGCTATAGAGCGGTTGACGCTTCCCTCTGATTTTGAGGAGGATTATGATCAGGGACTTAGGGTAGATTTGATTCAGGAGCCGGAGGTGAACAGTTACAGTGCATACTGTCCTTATTTTGATGAACAGATAAATTTTCATAGTGAGAATATAGAGGGCTGGGATTTGCCTGGTGAGGCACGGACTACAGGTGGCAATGTCCGGGGATTTTATGATTTATGTGTGGCAGAATATGAGGGCAAAAAGGTATTACAGGCATCGGAATATTTGCATGGGGAAGGCGGGATCGTACACGGCGTTGCCGATGCTAAGTTTCTGATCACGTGGGAAGAGGACGGCACGCCCAAAGTGATCAAATGGTGGATTGAAAAATGCAGAAATGAATGGGCCAATAGCAAGGAAAGCCGGATCAGCTATGAGGACGGGTATTACTACTATGCAAGCCAGTCAGATCACTATTTTTTATACCGTGCCAGAGAAGATGGCAGCGAACCTGTATGTCTTGCCAAAGTTCATCCGGGAAGTATCTGTGTACAGGACGGGGAAATTTATTTCATCAACCAGAGTGACGGAAATGGGATTTATCGGATGAAAACAGATGGAACCGATATGAAAAAAATCTGTGATAAGGGACAGAGCTTACAGATTAGCGCTGAGTATGTGTATTTCACTTCTACTTATGAAGCGGAGTATGACAAGTCTGGAATGGTGACGGAAGAACCTTCGGAGTATGATGCACGCTTCCTATACCGGATGAAAAAGGATGGTTCGGAGAGGGAATTGATTGCTGACAATGTTTGGCAGTATATATTAACGGATGGGTACAATTCAGAAGTAAGGTATTCCGGAGCAATTTATTATCAGGAGAGAATAGATAGCGGATGGGGTATCAGTCGGATGGATCTAGCTGGTCAGAACAAAGAAGAACTGTGCCGTTTTGACTTATGGGATGGTGAACTGACTTCATTTTTAATCCCCCGATATACAGATTTCTGTATTTATAACGGCTGTCTTTATACATTGAATGAGCAGGAAGCAGAGAAAGGAAAGAGAGTAAGTATTTACCGCGTGGAATGGGATTGCGGAAATTATGAAACAATTTATGAGGATTTTTTTGAGTGTAAATACACGCAGTCGGGATATGTATCGGATATCTGTGCCACGGAGGAAGGGATCTTTTTTCGCAAGTTTGTTTCCGAAAAGGAAGGATGTCAGTGGTTTCGACTGACAGGGGATGAGGAAACAAAAAAATGGAAGGCAGAAGCATGGGAGAGCAGAGAAGAGATATTAGTTACTATACCGGCTGAAAACATTGAATACGGAGACCTTTTGAGTGTTACTTATGGACTGGAAAGCACGGAAGGGTATGAGACATATTTAGCAGATAATTTGGAATACGAAGAAGCTTATTTGGCGGAAAAGTGGGAAATTCCTTATCGGATATGCCTGCCTCAGTTTAGCAGTAAAATTACCTGATATAAAAAGATCAATCAGTATTTTCAAAATGAATATCAGGATGCAATGAAGGGAAAAGAAGCCTTTTTTAAAATGCTGGATGAAAGGGGGACTGAGGATACCTTTCTTTGGTGTCAAATGATTGGCTATAGCTATGTCTATATTGGGGAGAACTATATTATGGTGGCAATGGATGAGAGTGGCTACAGAGGGGGAATTAGGAATTGGGATGTTCAGAAACCGCTCACCTTTGACAGACAAAGCGGAGAGGTAGTCTCTCTTGAGAAGCTTCTTGGTATATCTGAACAGGAGGCAGTGGCAAGGTTGACGGGTTCCGTTTATAAATATATGGAAGGTATTGGGAATGGAAGGTTTCTTTTGCAGGAAGAGGATATTCTGACCGAAGAGTATGACCCGGAGCAGTTCTTCCTTTTCCCGGAGGGGATTGGGATTTATTATGATGTATATGCCATAGATTGCGGGGCAGCCGGAGATTTTATATTTGTGATTCCATGGGAGGAGATTAATCCGGCTATGGCGGGGAGTGCGGCGGGCAGGTGAAGGGAATTTGCTTTACACTTTTTANGCAATCTGTTATACTTTTTATACCNTAATAAACAGTAACCNGTCTAATGAAAAGANAGCNAGTGATTGTANATGANNGANGGNGAAATGNTAAAATTATCNGTTGAGGAATTTTCACGGGTNCAACGCTATATGTCATTATCTGATAAAGACTCAGAAGCATATAAAGCAATGAAGGAAAGATANGTNGAATTGAAAGTTATACTTNCTGCATCTGGNGTCAACCTGACAGAGCTTGACAGAATCAAAGAGTGATACGAAAAAGAGNNAGCCGTCCAGCCATTGCCAATGAGCAGGACGGCTATTGTTAACAAGGGGGAATTACNATGGAACAGATNGANAAATTAAGAGAAATNATCGACNNCAGCAATAACATNGTNTTTTTTGGCGGGGCAGGGGTNTCCACAGAGAGCGGNATNCCNGATTTCCGCAGCGTGGACGGATTGTATAATCAGAAATATGATTANCCGCCGGAGACGATTTTAAGCCATACCTTTTANNGGCGCAGACCGGAGGAGTTTTTCCGCTTTTATAAGGATAAGATGCTTTGCCTGACAGCAAAACCTAATGCAGCCCATTTAAAGTTAGCNCAGTGGGAACAGGAGGGGAANCTGAAAGCNGTGATNACGCAGAATATTGACGGACTTCATCAGGCGGCGGGNAGTAAGCGGGTTTTNGAGCTTCACGGAAGNGTGCTTCGNAANTANTGTGAGAAGTGCGGTAAGTTCTTNGACGCAGAGTATATGCTCCANGCAGACGGAGTCCCGACTTGCGATGCCTGCGGCGGAGCCATCAAGCCGGATGTGGTACTGTATGAGGAGGGACTGGATAATAAGACGTTGTCAGATGCAGTGAGCTATATCAGCAACGCGGATGTGCTGATCATCGGAGGAACTTCCTTGGTGGTTTATCCGGCAGCAGGGCTGATTGATTATTACAGGGGAAATAAGCTGGTTCTGATCAATAAGACGCCTACAGCAAGGGATAGTGCGGCAGATTTGGTGGTATCGGGCAGTATCGGTGAAATTTTTGCAGCATTATAACATAATCAAAAGAGGAGAAATGAGATGGGAAAGAAAATCACGGCACTATTGATAGGAATACTGTTTTGCTTTACGCTGGCAGGCTGCGGAAGTAAGGATAGCCGTTTTGAAGGCGCAGGGATGAGCTTTAAGTATGATCCTTCCGAATGGAGTGTTTTTTACCGGGAAGCAAATGAGGATAATTGTGTGATTGAACTGTATGCGAATAATGGAGCAGGCTTGTCCATCGTATCCTGTCAGAGAGAGCCTGAGAGTGCAGAAGAAATCTACCAGGGAATGATTTCTGTTGATCAGATGTTGGGACAGGTGTCCGGAATGGCCGCACAGAATAATATGTCGGAAAAGGATGGAACAGCTTCTTATGCACATCGGACCAAAACGAATTTTTCGAATGATTATTGGACGCTGTTTTTTGGGAAAAATCTGGGCGACGGTCAGGTAATGTTGGCAGCGGCAACCATTTATATAACGGAAGAAGAGGAGGCAAATCAATGCAAAAAAGAAATGGAAGAGATCATTGCCTCTCTGAAGTTTTCCGAAAAAACAGACACCGGAGAAATTACCAAAGCATTGGTCGATCCGGATGTGCAGACAAATGTGTTGGTAAACTATTTGAATGAGGGACAGCAGGTTTATAGTTACATGGAAGGAGCTGAGGCGGCGAAAGCGGAACCGGTTTCGCTGGAAGGCTTTGAATATATGCAAATGGTAACTATGACGGATGGGGTATCAAAGCAGGCGGTGGAGGTTTATGCTCCGGTCAGCGCTGATGGCTATTCCAGTGAGTATGGTGTGTATTATTATGAACATGGGGTTGATTTTTCCATCTTTTTGGTTGGCGATTGGACTTATATGGATCCGGAGGAACAGCTTTCATTTTGGATGCAGAGTGAAATCAGTGAAGTAAATGATCATCCATCCCTTTATCAGAATATGGAGGTTGATGACAGCGTTACAGTAGAAGAAGGTCTATGTTACTATCAACATATGTCGGTGGAAGAACTGGACACCAGAGAAATTGCAACAACTAATCACAGCCTTGTTTATGTAGGAACGGCTCCTAACGGAATCGGGTATGTATTTATTCTACAGGTGTCGGGAGATTGGACGGACAGTGAAACCAACCAAGTCCTTGAAGAAATTGGAAAATGTTATAATCTGGATTTGTCGGACTATGGAACTTCAGAGGAGGATCTGACCAATGCGGGAAGCCGTGTTGATCTGGCGCAGGATAATTATGTACAAAAGTCTGATGAGGCGGAGATTCGACCTTTGGAAGGATATACTTACATGGGAGTAACGGAAATATCTGATAATGATGGTAATATTTATGAATTATGGATTCCCATGGGACAGCGCACTTCGAATAGAGGGAATTGGTTGTCGGCGAATATGCATGGTGTACAGGTTTCTATTTATACCTCTTCTACTTATGGCTCTGAATCCCTGACGGAATCCGTGCAGGGAACGATACAGAGAAAGTATGATAATATGGCGGAAAACAGCCGTGATTATAAAGATTTGTCTATAGGAGAACCGCAGCTGACTACGGAAGGGGAGGGGGTTTACTGCTCAGTAAGCGCCGATGAACATTTTGCTTATGATGGGAAGAGTTTTCCCTATCACGAGATTTATTATGAATTAAGACTTCAGGGAAAAAATATTTTGACGATGACGATATCCTTGGATGAATATGATTANGATGTGTATACCAATGTGGTATTAGAAGAATTGGAGCANGTATATCGTATGNANCTTTCGGATTTTTANTANAATGATTAAGGAGNGNCATNGGNATGCNGAGAAGGAAAATACTAATAGNNGTGCTTNNGGNTTNCATGCTTTTTTCTATGACAGGNTGCGGAGCNGGNGGNCGGATTCTCAGGGATTTGGGANGGGCTNTTGAACAAAGGGCAGCAGCGNNNNAGGNGGAGGAACCCGNAGCGGAGTCGATTCTNCCCNCNCCGGCAGATGCNGAAGAAACANCTGANNNGGAAGGAGAAGACCAGGATACGGCGGACGATATCCTCTCAAACAGTGAAGATACGGGCAGTGGGGAAAGAACAACCAGAGAAGGGGTCACCAGTCTGGATGATATTTTTTCGGGAGAAAGCAGCAATGAGGGACAGGAAGACTATGATTCCGGAGATCTTGAGGATGAGATGTTGTCTTATGATGAGTATATTACTGCCAATCTGGAAAAGTGTAAGGAAGACTTAGCAGCGGATAAAGGTTCTGTTCAGTCGGAGGTTGAGTCGGATACCGTGCAGTGGATGAACGCTACTTATGCAATTATCACTGAGAACAACGGCGGGGATCGGACGCTGGTAGGGGGAATGGAAAGAAACACAGTTAATGCGCTGTTTATGCGCTATCAGCTCTATGCCGGATGGGGAATCGAAGACAGGGGGAGCGCAGACGAGACAATCGAATGGCTGAGAAGTGAAGGTCACAGACAGGACTATATGGAGTGCATTGAGGCTTTTGAAGAAAGCGGGCTGTTTTCGCTAACGGAAGAGGAATTTGACGAGACAATATGGGATGTTTTCGGAGCCTTCGGAAATGATACATTAAACTACCTGAAAACGATTTACGCTTGCAATAAAGCCTGCGGAGAAAATGGAATTCTGGCATGGGATCTGTGCAGATTGAATCAGGTAGCATCCTGGTGTTATGTGGCGGGGTATTATACATTGGATGAATCTCTTGAGATTCAATATCAGAATTCCCTGCTGATGCAGAACAGTTTCTCATCCTGGGATGATATGATGGAAAGCTATCTGTATGGCTTTCAGTACTGGAATGGGGATTCCGGCGATTCTGCTTTCAGCGATACAGCAAAGCGGCGGAATATTTACAGCAGCCTGAAGGAGCTTGCAGGAGGACCATATAATATCGAGTTCACAAAAGAACTTCAAAGAAGCTGGCAGGCGGAACAATAATTGACCTTGGTGATAAGACATGGAGGTGAAAATGGATATTCAGGTAGGCGACAGGATTGTGCTAAAGAAACCCCACCCCTGCGGAAGCAAAGAGTGGGAGGTGTTAAGGATTGGAGCAGACTTCCGATTGAAATGTGCAGGGTGCGGACATCAGATCATGACACCCCGCAGACAGGTGGAAAAAAATATTAAAGAGATTCGATCAAACACTTGAAAAATATTGACAGTCATGGTATGATATTACTCCGTGATATGTTTTAGGCAGCCGGGCAGAAACAGGATTTACCCGCTGTTATCCGCAGTGACGGAACATTCCTTGCTCCCTATAAGTGGGGGCCAGAGACCAAAAGGAGGTAACAAGCATGAACAAGTATGAATTAGCAGTTGTTGTTAGTGCGAAAATCGAAGATGAGGAAAGAGCGGCAGTAGTTGATAAGTGCAAGGCTCTGATCGAGAGATTCGGCGGTACAATTACAAATGTTGATGACTGGGGCAAGAAGAGACTTGCATATGAAGTTCAGAAGATGAAAGAAGCTTTTTATTACTTCATCCAGTTTGATGCAGAGAGCACAGCGCCTATCGAGATTGAAAACCGCGTTCGCATTATGGACAACGTTATCAGATTTTTATGCGTTAGACAGGAAGCATAAGGCGTATATAAGATATGCTGGAAAGAAGAGGTAGGTATGAATAAAGTAATACTGATGGGGCGTTTGACAAGAGATCCTGAAGTGAGATATTCACAGGGGGAAAACTCAACGGCAATCGCGAGATATACACTTGCCGTAGATCGCAGATTTAATCGTAACAATGATGAGCAGACGGCAGATTTTATCGGCTGTGTGGCATTCGGAAGAGCAGGGGAATTTGCTGAGAAATATTTCAGAAAAGGAACCAAGATCGCGATTACAGGACGAATCCAGACAGGCAGCTATACCAACAGGGATGGCGTTAAGGTGTATACCACGGATGTCGTAGTGGAGGAGCAGGAATTTGCTGAGAGCAAGAACAGCAATGCAGGCTCTGATAACGGATTTTCCGGTGCAGGCAGGGCTCCCGAACCTTCAGGAGCAGGTGACGGTTTCATGAATATTCCGGATGGAATAGACGAGGAGCTGCCCTTTAATTAAGGATTTATTTCAATTAAGATAGGAGGCAATTATTATGGCATATAATAAAGCAGAGAAGTCTGATTCTCCCATGAGAAAAAAAGGCGGAATCCGCAGAAGAAAAAAAGTTTGTGTATTTTGCGGCAAGGATAACGTGATCGATTACAAAGATGTAAATAAATTAAAAAGATATATATCTGAGCGTGGAAAAATTCTTCCCCGCAGAATAACAGGAAACTGTGCAAAACATCAGAGAGCTCTCACAGTTGCAATCAAGAGAGCGCGTCACGTTGCATTAATGCCTTATGTTCAGGATTAATGCCAAAACATGAACTTAGAAGAAACGGCTGCCGTGAGGCAGTCGTTTTTGATGCACAGGGGCGCATAAGGAAGTTTGCTGCGTTGCAGCATGCGCCCCGCGCGGCGGGTAGGGAAGAAGAATCTTCCCTACTCGATTATAGGAATGTAGAATTATGAAAGATGCTGTCAGAATCCTTCAAAATAATAAGGTGGAAACTTGGCTTAAAAGATGGTATAATGACATAGCGTACATTATGGTTAAGATTACAGAAGGGTAATTTGCGTAAGATGTCTCCGTTGAAAAGTAAGATTAAGTTAAAGGGAAGAATGAAACGCTATGTTCAGACTTCTTTATATCTGGGCTTTTTGCTTGCAATTGTGAATCTGGTTGTTTATTTGATCAATGTGCCGTCAGGATTGGTGATAACCTGTTTTGCACTGCTTTATTTTGCGGTGGTTCTATCTCTGCAATTTTACAACAAGCCGGTGATCATGAATGAACTGATCAGCTTTGCAACACAGTATGGTCAGGTCCAGAAGGTATTGCTCCGGGAACTGGAGCTTCCCTATGCGATATTGGATGACACCGGGAAGATTGTATGGACCAATGAGGCATTTGAGAAGATCGTACATAAAGAAAAGGGATACAAAAAGTCAATAACATCCTTGTTCCCTTCGGTTACCAGAGAACGTCTGCCGGAAGATCAGGATATGGTGGAGCTTGATATTTCTTATGGAGAAAACAGCTATATCGCTAAGATGCGGAAGATTTCTCTAGAGGAAATGCTGGTAAACAGTGATGTTGTGGAAGGCGAAAACTATGCCGGATACCTGATCGCTTTTTATCTGTTTGATGAGACGGCACTGAGGATCGCACTGCAGGAGGTGGATGATCAGAGTCTGGCTGTTGGGATGATTTATCTGGACAATTACGAGGAGGCTCTGGAAAGCGTAGAGGAAGTCAGGAGATCTCTTCTCGTAGCATTGATTGACCGAAAAGTCAACAAATACGTGTCTGCGCTGGATGGTATTTGTAAAAAGATTGAAAAGGACAAGTACATGGTGATCCTTCGAAAGAAGGCAACAGAGATATTAAGGGAAAACAAGTTTGACCTTCTGGATGAGGTTAAGACAGTAAATATTGGTAATGAAATGGCTGTAACGATCAGCATCGGTATGGGATTCGACGGGCTTTCCTATGCGCAGAATTATGAGTTTGCAAGGAATGCCATTGAGCTGGCGCTGGGAAGAGGCGGAGATCAGGCGGTAGTTAAGACACCGGGGGAGATCACCTATTTTGGCGGAAAGAGTCAGCAGGTAGAGAAGAATACCAGAGTAAAGGCAAGAGTAAAGGCACAGGCTCTGCGTGAAATTATTACCGGAAAAGAAAAGGTACTTATCATGGGGCACCGTTTGGCGGATGTGGACAGCTTCGGTGCAGCAGTGGGTATTTATCGAATCTCCACTACATTGGAACGTAAGGCGCACATTGTACTGAATGATGTGAGTACTTCCATGCGTCCGATGGTAGATTTGTTTAAGAGCCATGAAGATTATCAGGAGGATATGATCATTGGAAGCCAGCAGGCAATCGAGCTTGCCGGAAGCAACACCGTTCTGGTGGTTGTGGATGTAAATAAGCCCTCGATCACGGAATGTCCGGAGCTTCTTAGGCTGTGTAAGTCCATTGTGGTTCTGGATCATCATAGGCAGGGAACGGAAGTAATTGAAAATGCGACTTTATCTTATGTGGAGGCATATGCCTCTTCCGCCTGTGAGATGGTTTCGGAGATTTTGCAGTATATCGGAGAGAGTATTAAGATCTCACCGGAAGAAGCAGACTGTATGTATTCGGGCATTATGATTGATACCAATAATTTTATGACAAAGACCGGCGTCAGAACTTTTGAAGCAGCGGCATTCTTAAGAAGAAACGGTGCAGATGTGACGAGAGTGCGGAAGCTGTTCCGTGAAGATGCCATTGAGTATAAGACCAAGGCGGATGCCGTCAGCCAGGCGGAAATTTATCGAAATGCATTTGCCATATCCACCTGTAGCAGCGAAGGAATCCTAAGCCCTACCATTGTGGGAGCACAGGCGGCTAATGAGCTGCTTAACATCAGGGGGGTCAAGGCCAGCTTTGTGCTGACGGAATATCAGAATCAGATTTTTGTCAGCGCCCGTTCCATCGATGAGGTAAATGTACAGGTCATCATGGAAAAAATGGGTGGCGGAGGACATTTAAGCGCTGCGGGCTGTCAACTTGACGGAGTATCAATTTTGGAAGGAATTGGTCTGGTAAAAGGGACTTTGGACAAGATGATTGCAGAAGGTGATCTGATAATTGAATAGACAGAACGAAAGAAGGGAATCAAAATGAAGGTTATTTTATTAGAGGATGTTAAAAAGCTTGGAAAAAAGGGAGAGGTTATAGAAGTAAGTGACGGATATGCAAGAAATTATGTATTGCCGAAGAAGCTGGGCGTAGAAGCCAGCGGGAAGAACATGAATGATCTGAAGCTGCAGAAGGCAAACAAAGAGAAGATTGAGAAAGAAAATTTAGAGGCCGCTAAACTGATGGCGGAGCAGATGGAAAAGGATCAGGTGGTAGTTTCCATTAAGTCGGGAGAGGGAGGAAGAACCTTTGGCTCCGTCTCATCCAAGGAAATTGCCCAGAGCTATAAAGAGCAGTGCGGAAAGGAAATTGACAAAAAGAAGATTGTCCTTCCGGAGCCGATCAAAAGTCTCGGCGTGTATGAGGTTAGTGTAAAACTCCATCCTAATGTGACCGGAAAGCTGAAAGTTAAGGTTACGGAGATGAAATAACAAAGACACTGGATGGAAAGGTCAGATACCAATGGCAGCAGAGGAAGCTCTCTTAAAAAGAGTATTACCGCACAGTATCGAGGCAGAGCAGTCAGTAATCGGCGCTATGATTGTGGACAGAGAAGCCATTACGGTTGCTTCAGAGCTGATATGCGGGGATGATTTTTATAATAAACAATATGGCGTGGTATTTGATGCCATGGTGGAATTGAATGACGAAGGAAAACCGGTGGATCCGGTGACACTGCAGGACAGGCTCAGGGAGAAGGATGTACCGCCCGAAGTCAGCAGTCTGGAATTTATCGCGGCTTTGGTTACAGGGGTTCCTACATCGGCCAATATTAAGCATTATGCAAATATTGTAGCAGAGAAGTCCACACTTCGGAAAATGATTCGCTTGAATGAAGAGATTGCCAATACATGCTATACCGGAAAGGAAAGTCTTGAGGTAATTTTGGAGGATACCGAGAAACGGGTCTTTGAATTGGTCCAGAAGAGAAATACCGGCGAGTTTGTGCCTATCAGACAGGTAGTCATGAACGCAATGGACAAGATTGAGAAAGCATCCAAAAATAATGGTAATGTTACAGGGATTGCAACCGGTTTTATCGATCTGGATTACCGTACGGCGGGGATGCAGCCCTCGGATCTGATTTTGATAGCGGCAAGACCATCTATGGGCAAGACGGCATTTGTACTTAATATTGCCCAGTATATGGCATTCAAGCTTAACCAGACAGTTGCGATATTCAGTCTGGAAATGAGTAAAGAGCAATTGGTGAATCGATTGTTTTCTTTGGAGTCGCGAGTGGATTCCCAGCATCTGCGTACCGGAAATCTTTCGGATGCGGAATGGGAGAAGCTGATTGAAAGTGCAGGAGTAATCGGAAAGTCAAAGTTAATTATAGATGACACACCGGGAATCAGCATATCGGAACTACGTTCTAAATGCAGAAAGTATAAACTGGAGCATGACTTGAAGATTATTATCATAGATTACTTGCAGCTTATGAGCGGCAGCGGGAGAGGGTCAGATTCCAGACAGCAGGAGATTTCCGATATTTCCAGATCGTTGAAGGCACTTGCGAGAGAATTAAATGTTCCGGTGATCGCGTTATCCCAGCTCAGCCGTGCAGTGGAACAGAGACCGGATCACAGACCGATGCTCTCAGATCTTCGAGAGTCGGGGGCTATCGAGCAGGATGCCGATGTGGTCATGTTCATTTACAGAGATGACTATTATAATAAGGACACAGAAAAGAAGGGAATTGCAGAAATAATTATTGCCAAACAAAGAAACGGTCCGATCGGTACGGTTGAACTGGTATGGCTGCCGGATTATACCAAGTTTGCGAACCTTCAGAGGTAATAGAATATCGAGATAGTATACAAAAGAGGACAAGCCGGGAGGCAAGTTCTCTTTTTTTATAAATTAATACTAAAAAAGTTGTTGGAAAGGAGAAATCAGGATGAAGCAGGCAGAAAAAATTTACATGATTTCAGACGCTGCAAAGCAGGTAAAGGTGGAGGCACATGTGCTTCGTTACTGGGAGGAGGAACTGGAGCTTCCGGTAAAGAGAAATGAAATGGGGCATCGGTTTTATACAGAGGAGGATCTGGAATTGTTTAGGAGGATCAAGGATTTGAAGGAGAAAGGGATTCAGCTTAAGGGAATTAAAAGTATTTTGAAGAATGGTGGTCTGATGGAGCCGGCGGATATACTGGAGCGTGAAAGTGTCGGAGAAGGAAATGAGATGGAAAAACGACATGTTGTCATGGTCAAAAAGGGTGAATTTTTGCCGGTTACGGAAAAAACATTTCCGATTCATGAGGAATCCAGAGAACAGAAAAGTCTGCGTCTTCAGCAGCTCCTGAAGGAGATGATCTCAGAAGCGGTTTCCAGCAACAACCGTGAAATTTACCATGATATGAAAGAAAGTATTTTGAAGGAACTTGATTATCAATTCAGGCTTCAGGAGGAAAGAGAAGAAACGAGAGAAAAAGAACGTATATTAAGGGAAGAGGAGCATTTTAAGCAGATTGATGAACTGTTGCGTGTTAGAAGCTCAAAAGGGGAGAATGTCTCAAAAAAGAAAAAGGTATTTGACGGTAGATTTTTGAAAAATGGATTTACAGGAAAAAAGCGTTCAATCAGTTGACTGAACGCTTTAAAATCCGTATTTACTTATTCTTCGGAAATAGCGCCGACAGGGCATCCGCCAGCACAAGAACCGCAGCTGATGCAGGTATCAGGATTGATTTCGAACTTTCCGTCACCTTCAGCAATAGCGCCTACAGGACACTGTCCGGCGCAAGCACCACAAGAAATACAAGCATCACTAATTACATATGCCATGATCATATCCTCCTTAATCATATCTATGCTGCTATTGATATTTTATTATCAATCTCTTAGTACATTTTAATATAAATATATAGGGAATACAAGCAAAACCTGACTAAAAAATTATGAAATTTCTCACAGAGTATTCTGCGTTTTGCAATGATGTTCTTTAGTGGGAGCTTTGCTCATCCCGGCGTTTTCGGATACCGTTTAAAATGACAGCCTTCTTTTCGACAACCTTGTCTTTTTCCATGGCAGGAATACCTTTTAGCTTGTAGGGAATGCCAAGCTTCTGGTACTTGGTCTCACCCATGGTGTGATAAGGAAGTACGTCGAGTGCCTTCAGATTGGAGAACTGGCCAATGAAGTAGCCAAGCTCAAACAAATATTTATCATCATCGGTGATGCCCGGAACCACTACATGACGAATCCACATATCAACGCCTTTTTCATTTAGATAAGAAGCAAAAGCCAAAATACCGTCATTAGGCTGATCAGTCAGTTCTTTGTGCTTCTCGGGATCAATATGCTTGATATCCAGCATTACCAGATCTGTCAGTTCCATCAGTTTATCCAGCTTTTCAATGAAGGGCTTATTATCCGGTTTAAAAGCAATTCCGGAAGAATCAATGCAAGTGTGGACATGATCTTTTTTGGCGAGCGTAAAGAGATCGATCAGAAAGTCCACCTGCATGAGGGGTTCCCCGCCGGTTACTGTGATTCCTCCCTTGGTATAAAAGCTTTCGTTCCGTTTGTACTGTTCGTAAATTTCTTCCGGATCCATCAGAGTGCCGCCGTTCATGGGCCAGGTATCCGGATTATGACAATAGGCACAACGCATAGGGCAGCCCTGCACAAATACTACAAAACGGGTGCCGGGACCGTCTACAGTACCAAAACTTTCTAATGAATGTATTCTGCCTTGTTGCATATTGCAGTCTCCTTTCCCATCAAAATTGCCTAATAGCCAGACAATTGTATTTGACAGATATAGTATAGCAGAAAACAGGCAATTTAACAATAAATGATAATGAGTAATCAATTTTGCTATTGCAATTCTTTTGTCAGAAAGTTATTCTATAGTTATAGCATTATATGTTTTTTTATTGATGGTATTATAATTATCAAGTGAATTGGGGAAATATGCGAAATGTAATTTGTGAACATCAAAGATTAAAAAGGTAAGGAGGTGTCGACAGGATAAAACATTAAAAAATTAACGATAAACATTAAAAATATATTGACAAACATAATTTGCCATATTATACTCTACTCATAACAATCAACAAGACAAAGAAATGAGGGTAAATTATGAGTGAGAGTAACGTAAAAATTAAAAAAATTCAAAAAACCAGTAAGACAGCATTGATTCTTGTAAGATGTGCAAAAGCATTATGCATCGCTGTATCAGTAATTGCATTGGGGTGTGGATTTGGATTCATCGGAGCCCAAAACTATCTGGATCAGGAACTTGCAAAGGCAATAGGGACAGGAGAATTATCAGTAGAAGATTTCTATATTAACGACGGAGGCTTTTTGGATGGAGCACTGAACCTGACGAAGGTGGACTCTATAGCAGTAACTTTGGGAGTATATTTAACTGTTTTGGGAATTATCCTGATTTGCTTCTCTATTGTTCTACATTTTATGGGAAAGGTATTTAAGGATATCATGGAAAGCTATTCTCCTTTCCGGTCTGAGATTATTAAAAGCCTTAAAGTGGTATTTGTGCTGATTACGGTTCTTGTGCTGCGAAGCAGCCTTTTGATCGGAGCTATTGTAGGATTTTCTCTGTGGTGTGTATTCCAGATTTTTGAGTATGGATGCGAGCTTCAAAAGCAGTCAGATGAGACATTATAGACGAAACCGGTTGAAAGGGACGGGTGATAATATGGCAATTATTTTAAGATTAGACAGAATGATGGCAGATAGAAAGATTTCTCTGAATGAGCTGGCGGAAAAGGTGGGGATTGCCAATGTGAACCTTTCTAATATTAAGACAGGAAAGGTCAGTGCGATTCGGTTTTCAACTCTGAATGCAATTTGTGATGTGCTTGACTGCCAGCCCGGGGATCTGTTGGAATTTCAGAGAGATTAGGAGCAATCTGCCTGTTTAACACAGGAGGATGAGCGGATGAGAAGGAAAATCGGTGTCTTTATGGGGGAAGTGGAGTCGGAATATCAGGAGGTGATTCTGAAATCCATTTTCAAGCGTGCGAAGGAACTGGATTATGATGTGTTCGTATTTTGCAATTTTGGTTCTTACGGGGATAATGTGCTTTATGCCGAAGGGGAAAAGAGTGTTATCCGGATTCCGGATCTTTCCAGATTAGATGGTATCATGGTGGCGGAGGACACTTTTGACATTGACGGAATGAAAAGCGAGATCAATAACATGCTAAAAGAGCATGCGAGATGTCCGGTAGTTTATCTGAGAGACGCCAAAGATGATTTTTATAATGTGCTGGTTAAAGATGGGGAAGCGATAGCTGATATGACCAGACATTTCATTCATGACCATGGATTCCGGGATATTTGTTTTATGACCGGAAGCATGACGAGCGAAAATGGTCCCAAAAGATATCAATGCTTTTTGGACGTAATGGAGGAGGAAAAGATTCCTGTCACAGAGCATATGGTCTTTGAAGGGGATTATTGGCGGACCAAGGGCAAACAGGCTGTGGATTGGTATATGGAAGGAAGAGATACTTATCCGCAGGCGATTATCTGCTCTAATGATCATATGGCATTATCCATATGTAACGAGCTAAAAAGGCGTGGCGTGAAAATACCCGAAGAAGTATGTGTATCCGGATATGATGATATTTTGGAGGTGCGCAGGTATCAGCCTTCCATTACAAGTATCAGCGCTCCTTTTAAAGCTATGGGCAAAAAGGCGGTGGAGATCATTGATAATGTATGCAATGGCAGACCGCAGGAGCGGGTAGAATGGCTGAAGCCGCAGCTGCAGCTCAGAGAAAGCTGCGGATGCGGAAACCGGAAAGAAATTGTTGATATCTCTTATTTGCTCCATAAGATTTACCTTCAGGAGGATCATATCAAGCAATCGGTCTATATGACAACAGAATATCAGGATGCTTTTGCCGAGACGGAATATCTGCGTGTTGCGGAGAAATATCTCTCTAATATTAAATGCAGTAAAGCTTATCTGTGCCTCTGTGACCGGGAAGAAAAAGAATTTGAAAAAGCGGAGACAGACAATTCCTATACCCAGAAGATGGTATTGAAGAGAATTTATGACAAGGATCATAGAGGTATTCATTGTGAAGAGGAGTTTGACCGTGAAGAGATTTTGCCAGAGAGAATTCTCAAAGACGAACCGTCCCAGGGATATCATGTGTTCCCGGTACACTATAAAAATAAGTGTTATGGGTACATGGTGATGCTGTTCGAAGATGATGAATGGCCGGATGTTTATGTGCAGACCTATCTGTTGGGACTTGCCAACGTGATTGAGGAGGCGGCAATGCACCGGGAGGTATCTTCGCTGGAGCAGATCCGGACTCTGTATCACAAAGATGCACTGACCGGGATCTATAACCGCCGGGGCTTTGAGAAACATCTCAGAAGCCTTCATGACCGCTACCAAGAGGAAGGGAAGTTTCTCAGCATCGTAAGTATTGACATGAATGGACTGAAATTTATTAATGATAACTTCGGACACTCGGAAGGCGATGAAGCGCTTTGCCGATTGGCAAGGATTTTGGAAGAACTGATGGGTGAAGACGAGATTTGTGCCAGAGTAGGCGGAGATGAGTACTTTGTGCTTCTTTATGCGGAGGATCGTAAGAGGGAGCTGGAGTTCGCGGAACAGTTTATCCATGCTATGAGAAAGGAGGAGGAACGGACTCCAAAACCCTATCCGTTCCGGGCAAGCTTTGGAATCTGCTGTATCAGTGACGAGGAAGGACTTTCCCTGATGTCATGTATGCAGCTTGCGGATAAGAGAATGTATATTCAGAAGAAGCAGTATAAGATGATGCAGGAGAAATTTGTATAGCGAAAAGATGTAATCACAGATGTAATTACATAGGTAATTACCTAGGTAAATTACCCAGATATCAAAAACGCCCGCTTTGAAAGCGGGCGTTTTCTTGATATAAGGACGGCTCGCAAAGCGCGATGTCCGTTGTTAAGCATTAGATTGACTCATGGAATGTACGGGAAATAACATCAGCCTGCTGTTCGGGAGTTAATTTGATGAAATTAACTGCATATCCGGAAACACGGATTGTAAGCTGAGGATATTTCTCAGGATTCTTCTGAGCGTCCAATAACATATCTCTGTTCAATACGTTAACGTTGAGATGATGTCCGCCCTTTGTTGCATAGCCATCCAATAATGATACTAAATTATCTACCTGAGCACTATTTGTTGCCATGGTAATTACCTCCTTTAATTAGTGAAAATCATCCAATCCGTCCTCCAGGGTAGGTACGCTGCACGCCAGAGGAGTTCTGGAACAATCAGTGCACCCCATGGTCTGAACAGTTTTGGATTGTTCCTCGGCGGCGTCAGTGTCTACATTGACATGCCCGACACCCATTGCCATACCGGAATCCAGCATTTTCACAAGATCGTCGATCATACTTTTTTCATCCATTTGTTGTACCTCCTGAAGGTGAATTGTTTTAATATTTTGTTTGAATTAATTTCAGCACCGTCCGTAAAGACATCAGGTATGCTTATTTATTCAGATCAACCTCGATATCGCCAGCGAAGACCTGATCTTCCTTGCCGAGAGCTCCGGGAATGATGGTGAAGGTATTGGAGATACCATCCTGTGCATCATTGAAAGGAAGCTTGGATACGGAAGACAGAGATGCTACTGCACCGTGGGTGTCACGTCCGTGCATCGGGTTAGCACCAGGAGCGAAAGGCTGTCCTTTCTTACGTCCGTCAGGTGTGTTTCCGGTTGCCTTACCATAAGTTACGTTAGAAGTAATGGTAAGGATAGAGGTCGTAGGAACACCATTTCTGTAGGTGTGATGTCTTCTGATCGCTGTCATGAACTTATGAACAACTTCCTGAGCAATTGCGTCTACACGGTCATCATCGTTACCATATTTCGGGAATTCGCCGGTTGTCTTAAAGTCAACAATAACGCCGTCCTCGTCACGGATTACTTCAACCTTGGCATACTTGATAGCTGATAAGGAGTCAGCTACGATGGAAAGGCCTGCAACACCGGTTGCGAAGTAACGCTTAACGTCTCTGTCATGGAGTGCCATCTCTGCTCTCTCGTAGCAGTATTTGTCATGCATATAGTGGATAACATTGAGAGTATTTACATATACATCTGCCTGCCATTCCATCATATCGATGAATTTGCTGTATACATCATCATAGTCAAGAACGTCGCCTTCAACAGGACGATACTTAGGACCAACCTGTTTCTTGGTAACTTCGTCTACACCGCCGTTTAATGCATAAAGCAGACATTTTGCAAGGTTTGCTCTTGCGCCGAAGAACTGCATCTCTTTACCGATAACCATGGAAGATACACAGCATGCAATACCGTAGTCATCACCGTCTGTAACTCTCATCAGATCGTCGTTCTCATACTGGATAGAAGAGGTCTGGATAGACATCTTAGCACAGTATTTCTTCCAGTTCTCGGGAAGTCTTGTAGACCAAAGAACGGTAAGGTTGGGCTCAGGGCTGGGTCCTAAGTTGGTTAAGGTGTGCAGATAACGGAAGCTCATCTTTGTAACCATAGGACGTCCGTCAACGCCGACACCACCGAGGGACTCGGTTACCCATACGGGATCGCCTGCGAAGATCTGGTTGTACTCAGGAGTACGTGCGAATTTAACGCAGCGCAGCTTCATGATGAAGTGATCAACAAATTCCTGAATCTCCTGCTCTGTGAAGGTTCCGTTTGCAAGATCTCTCTCTGCATAGCAGTCAAGGAAGGTAGAAGTACGTCCAAGAGACATAGCAGCACCATTCTGCTCCTTAACGGAACATAAGTATCCGAAGTAGGTAGCCTGAATTGCTTCCTTAACGTTGGTAGCGGGTTTGGAAATATCGCAGCCATAAGAAGCAGCCATTTCTTTCATCATCTTAAGAGCAACCATCTGCTCGGAAAGTTCTTCACGAAGACGGATCACATCATCTGTCATAACACGTCCGGTAGAATCCTTCTGTGCCATCTTGTCTTCGATCAGTCTGTCAATACCATACAGAGCAACACGTCTGTAATCGCCGATGATACGTCCGCGGCCATAAGCATCCGGAAGACCGGTAATGATATGTGCGGAACGGCATGCTCTCATCTCTGCATTGTAAGCATCGAAACAGCCGGCGTTGTGTGTTTTTCTGTGTGTGTTGAAAAACTCGCTGATTTCAGGATCTACTTTGTAGCCGTTGTCCTCGCATGCCTTCTCTGCCATTCTGATACCGCCATAAGGCTGCAGGGAACGCTTGAAAGGAGCATCTGTCTGGAAACCAACGATTTTTTCTTTGGATTTGTCAAGGTAACCGGGACCGTGTGATGTGATAGTAGATACAACCTTGGTATCCATATCAAGAACACCGCCTGCTTCACGTTCCTTTTTCTGCAGATCAAGAACCATCTGCCATAAGTCTTTTGTGTCTTGTGTAGCTTCAGCTAAGAAGGACTCGTCACCATCATAAGGATGATAGTTTCTCTGAATGAAGTCACGTACGTTTACTTCGTTCTCCCACTTGCCGCCTACAAAATCTGTCCATTCTGGTCTCATTTTGCGTAAGCCTCCTACATGAAATTTTTTGATATATTTTTGCATAAAAACTATGCTTTTACCGTAGTTTCATTATATGTTACAACGTAAGAAACAGTCAAGGCAAAGAGTGTACTTTTTTATGAACATAGTATGGATTTTACGGAAATTTTAGAAATCTTTTGTAAAAAATGCCCTCTGGGTTTAGTCTTGCCAGAAATCGGGTAAAGTATTATACTGTAGAAGTTCCACAGATTAGATTACAAGGAGGTTATGAGATATGGCACAGATTACCAAAGACATGACGATCGGTGAGATTTTAAGAACAAATCCGAATGTTGCACCTATTCTTATGGAGGCAGGCATGCATTGTCTGGGCTGTCCTTCCGCGCAGGGAGAAAGTCTTGAGGAAGCGGCAATGGTTCACGGAATGGATATAAATGACCTGATGGCAAAGATTGAAGCTTTATAAGATATAATTTTTGTGAAGTAAGGAGCTTTCGGATCGGATACGGTCTGAAAGCTCCTTTTATGTAAAATATTAAAACTTCAAAAAATCGTTTTATATCTCGCTGGGGCGGGTGCACATTTTGATGATGATCAGAACTGCAAGCATCAGAATGACTCCGATAGGGAGAGAGATCCATGCATTCTGCGTAAAGCCTGCCACAATGTAAGTAATAAAGGAAACGGCTGCAGCAACCAGCGCATAAGGTAGCTGGGTGGATACATGATTCACATGATTACATTGCGCACCGGCACTGGCCATAATGGTGGTGTCGGAAATAGGAGAGCAATGATCTCCGCATACGGCGCCGGCCATGCAGGCGGAAATGGATATGATCATAAGCTGCGGGTTGGAGTTTGCAAATACGGCAACCACGATAGGAATCAGAATGCCGAAGGTACCCCATGAAGTTCCGGTGGAGAATGCCAAAAAGCATCCTACAAGGAAAATAATGGCAGGCAGGAAGTTCATTAGTCCGCTTGCGCTGTGTTCCATAGCACCGGCAACAAATACTGCAGCTCCCAGACTGTCAGTCATTGCTTTCAATGTCCATGCAAAGGTCAGGATCAGAATAGCAGGTACCATTGCCTTGAAACCGGAGGGAAGGCACTCCATACACTCCGTAAAGGTAAGGACTCTTCTGCAAAGGTAAATGATGATGGTGATGATCATGGCGAAAATACTTCCCAGAGCAAGACCTACGGAAGCATCGGAATTCGAGAAAGCGGAAACGAAGCCTTCTCCTTCAAAGAAACCGCCGGTATAGATCATGCCGATGACACAGCAGATGATCAGTGTGACAATGGGAATGATCAGATCGATTACCTTGCCTTTGGCGCCTGCCGGAGCAGTTTCCTCTGTAGAAGAAGAGGCTCCTGTGGTAAAGAGATCGCCGTTCAATGCGTTTGCTTCATGAGTACGCATGGAACCAAATTCGATACCCAGAAGGATCATGGCGATCATCATGACAATTGTCAGCAAAGCATAATAGTTATAAGGAATTGCCCGGATAAAAATGGAAAAACCGTCTTCACCTTCTACAAAACCGGATACTGCTGCGGCCCAGGAAGAGATCGGTGCGATAATACATACCGGAGCGGCTGTAGCATCGATCAGATAGGCCAGCTTTGCGCGGGATACTTTGTGCCGGTCGGTGACGGGCTTCATAACGCTTCCTACGGTAAGGCAGTTGAAATAATCATCAATGAAGATTAATACACCGAGAGCAACGGTAGCAAGCTGTGCTCCGGCGCGTGATTTGATTTTCTCTTTTGCAAATTCTCCGAAGGCAGCAGATCCGCCTGCGCGGTTCATCAGGCTTACCATTGCGCCAAGGATTACGAGGAATACTAATATTCCTACATTATAGCTGTCGGAAAGAACAGCCACAAAACCATCATTGAAGATATGGGTGACAGTGCCCTCAAAACTAAAGTTGGAATAGAACAGACCGCCTACCAGGATACCAATGAACAGGGAGCTGTAAACCTCTTTGGTGATCAGTGCAAGCACGATTGCAACAATAGGAGGAACAAGCGCCCAGAAGGTAGCATACATGGAGGGGAGTGCAGCTTCTTCTTCGGCTGCGAGAGCCGTGAGCGGAGCGAGAAGCATACAAATAGATAATACACTTGCCCCGGCGAGAAGCCCTTTTTTGAATTTTTTCATAATTATACTCCTTTCGCTTTCGTTTAAACACTTTATTTTAGCATTAAAGGAGTAAAAATCCAAGCTTTTTTCATATTTATGCATTTTTGCGCAATGATGAGAAACTCGCTTTGCGAGTTTCTCACGTTCGCGGGCGGCGCAAAATTGGAATGCAAGCATTCCGGCTTGGCTTATGCCTTTCGCGCAAAAAAATTCCTCCGCGTCTGACGGGCAGAAGCGGAGGGCTGTTTAGATACAGGATAACGATTGCAATGCGGTATTTTGGATTATAGGTTCAAAATGTTCTTCTAAATAAGCTTCCGATGCCGGAACGGATCTCATGCAGGATCCATACTCGGAAAGAATATTGCATACTTTGTTGAATTCTACCGGTGTGTGTGAGCTTTTGGATACAACCAGTAAAAAACTGCCCTCCTGCTGCTTGTATAGAGAGTTGGAACCGGTATAAAAGCTGCATAACACATGAGAAACGGCTGTTACCTCACGAAGACTGCCAAAGGAAAAGATTTTGGTAAGCTCCGTAGGAACGGAAGTATCGGAGAGCTTTTTCTGGAGTGCATTTTTGAAGGAACGCTTTACCTCTTCCGTGGAGCCGGTGTCCGAAGCTCCTGCTTCAGTAGTTTCTGCAGAGTCTGCTGTCCGTCCGTTTTGGATTTTTTTGAAGAGATCCAGAACAGCATCCGCACCGTCACTGATGCTGTCCAAAACATCCTCCAGAGTGTTGTCATCCTGATGGACGGAAGGAGCGAACTTGGAAAAACGGGTATCCAGTTCGTCCGGATCCTCCACTTTAGTGATGATCAGGACAATGCATTCGGAATTTAACGGGATCGCTTCTATCATTAATGGGATATCCTCTGCCTCAAACCCGAACTCAAAAGACGCCTGCTGCATCATGTCCCGGAATAAATCTTTGGCTTTTTCGGTACCGTAAGCAAGTTCACTGAGCTTTAGTTCCCTGTCAGCCAGATCTTCTCTGGTGAGAGTACAGCGAATCTGATGATCGTTTACTTTTTCTATTTTCATATTATTATCACATCCTTACTATTAAGATACTGTTATCCTGCCGTTTGGTGACACCCGTATCCAATCTTTTCTTACATGAAACATGGGCGCTCACTTAAAAATATATTATACTTTGTGTGAATTTAAGTCAATAGGACAGAAAAACAGTTTAAAAAAATTTTATAAAATCAACATTATTTTTTATTTTACACCCAATTTGTTAAAAATATATAAAAATTTAAAATAAACACTTGAAATATTTGGCAAAAAGTACTATGATTTTCTTCGTGAGATGCCTCTGGGTAAATAAAGTATCAGAAGGAGGCATGTTGTTAAAAAGTTTTTAGTACGAATCTAGCAAAAATTTCAAATAATATTTCCGATTTTATCCAATAAGAAACCGGAAGTATAGTCTTACAGGCTTCGTGCCTGTCGCACAGAGTCGTTCAAATTTTCATTTGTTATAATTCACTCCAATTTGAATGTTCACAGCGGTAGTTAATTGGATACGTACCCGGCATCTTACCTGTTTTTATTATCGTCATTATCAGGAAAAGTATAATCAGTTTCGAAATTAATTTATCTCTTTGACATGACATATCACGGGTCCTTTTGGAAAATGTCGAGATTCGAAACGGATGGGAGAGAAATTGAAAAAGAATGCCAAACATGAATCCTTAAAGTCACGTCTTGAAAAGATGGAAAGGGAAGGAGTAAAGCTGTACTTAAATGGTGCTCCGTCCACTACGGAATATATTTTGAAAAAATGCATAAGAGAAGATACAGTATATATGCCTGACTATGTGACTGATGGGAGTGGAAAAGTAAAAGAAATCCGCTATGACCGGATTTCCAGGAGATGATTGCCTCCTATTTTAATGCGCGGTGCCGGGAGAGGAAAACTTTAGCAGGAAAGCCCCTAAAAACGAGAAGTTAGAGAAGACTCCGATATCCCGGCATCGGCAGAAATTGTTAAAAAAAGTCAAAATTGGTAATGACGGTGTAGGAATAGTCTGCTATAATTAGGACGATTGGAGGTTTACGGGATGAAGAAAAAAATTTTGCCTGTTGTCATTGCAATCGTCCTTATTATAGTGATAGCCGGAGTAAGCTTTGGAACAACCTTATGGGAGAAGTATTCGTACTCGAAGGAGCGTGCGGATCTGGCAGATTATTTTAAGATGGCGGGAGAGACGGATGTTGCAATCGTATTGCAGGATGAGATCATCGAAGAACGCGCCAGACTTCTGGATGGCACGTATTATCTGGATCTTGATACGGTTCACAAATATTTTAATACCCGTTTTTATGAGGATAGGGGAGAAGGACTTCTGCTTTATACAATACCCGATGATATTATCCGGACAGTGACGGGAAGCAGTGAAGTGACCGACAAGGATGGAAGCAGAACGATGGATTATATACCTGCCAGATATGAGGGGGATACCTTGTATGTGGCGATTGATTATGTGAAGCAGTATACGAATTTTGAATATGAGAGTTTTACGGAGCCGGACAGGCTGCAGATTTATACGGAGTGGAATGAACGTCGGGTGACTGACATTAAGAAGGATACGGCGGTCAGGGCGCTTGGAGGTGTGAAGAGCGCAATTCTTGAAGATGTGGCAGCCGGAGACAAGGTAGTTGTCCTTGAACAGATGGAAACCTGGAGCAAGGTAAAGACTGCGGATTCTGTAATTGGTTATGTTGAAAATAAACGGCTGGGTGATACACGAATAGAGGCTTTGGTGCCGGTCACGGATTATGAGGAGCCGGTATATACCAGTCAGACCAGAGAAGGTAAGATTAATCTGGGCTGGCATGTAGTGGCAGGAACAGCCGGCAATGATACGTTGAGCGAGGTGACTGCCGATACAAAGGGATTGACTGTGATCTCGCCCACATGGTTTAAGCTGAGTGACAATGACGGCGGCTTCACCAGCTTTGCAAGTCAGGATTATGTGGATAAGGTTCACAACATGGGAATGGAAGTATGGGGGCTTGTAGAAAATATTGAGTACAAAGACAGCCTGGATATGTACGCGATTCTGTCCTCCACAACCACCAGAGCCAAGCTGATAGACGGACTGGTCAATGAAGCGCTTATGTATGGGCTGGATGGAATTAATATTGATTTTGAGCAGATCAGCTCAGACTGCGGGGAACACTTTACGGAGTTTATCAGAGAGTTGTCGATTCCTTGTCGGATGAATGAGCTGGTATTATCCATTGATAACTATGTTCCAATGGGAGGAACTGATCATTATAACAGAACGGAGCAGGGCATTGTGGCGGATTATGTGATTATCATGGGATATGATGAGCACTATGCAGGAAGCAAAGAGGCCGGAAGCGTTGCATCTATCAATTTTGTGGAAGAAGGGATTAAGCAGACAGTGGCGCAGGTGCCTGCGGAGAAGGTAATCAATGCGGTTCCGTTTTATACCAGAATTTGGGAGACCAAAGATGGTGCGATTGGCAGTCAGGCGGTAGGAATGGATGTGGCAGAAGAATACATCAGGGCTCATAACATTACATTGGAGTGGGATGAGGAAGCCTGCCAGAATTACGGGGAATATACAGCAGACGGAAGCCTGTTCCAGGTGTGGCTTGAAGATGAACGCTCCATTGAAGTGAAGCTGAACATCATGGAGAAATATCAGATTGCCGGAGTGGCAAGCTGGAGACTTGGATTTGAAAAGCCGGAAATATGGGATCAGTTCGAAGTATATTTAAACCGATAACGGGGCGGACGAAAGTCCGCCTTTTCTTATGCGTGGAGAAATGCAGATATTTCGTGCGAATTTCATATAGTCTTTCTTCATATATATTAAGGAAATCTCATGCTATGGGGCAGATAATATGACGGAAAAGTGTAATCGCGTACTACAGATTGTTATGGCGGGGATCTTGTTGGTTTCCATGTTTTTTGTTGCAAGGGAAGGCGCAGTTTATGTGAGCTCCATGCAGATAAAAAATAAAGAAAAAATCTGTGTGGTGATCGATGCCGGACATGGGGGTGCGGATCCGGGTAAGGTGGGAGTCAATGATCAGCTTGAAAAGGATATTAATTTAAAGATCGCAAAGCTTTTAAAGCAGTTTCTTCAAGCGGAGGGGATCGAAGTTATCATGACGAGAGAAGGAGATGAGGGGCTGTATGATGAGGGAGCTTCCAATAAAAAGGTTCAGGATATGAAACGCCGTTTGGAGCTTATTGAGTCCTCCGGAGCAGAGCTTGTGGTCAGTATTCATCAGAACAGTTATCATGAAGAATATGTAAAGGGAGCACAAGTCTTTTACTATGCCACCAGCAAGAAGAGTAAAATGCTTGCAGAGACGCTGCAGGAACAGCTTAAGGAACTAGAGCCTGACAATAAAAGGGAGGCAAAGGGGAATGACAGCTATTTTCTTCTGAAAAAGACTTCACAGCCCATTGTTATCGTGGAGTGCGGTTTTTTGTCAAATCGGGAGGAGGCAGCAAAGCTTTCGGATGAAGTGTATCAGGAAAAGCTTGCCTTCCAGATACATATGGGGATTATGAAGTACCTAAACATGAAAAAGGGTGATTAGAGTTGCACAAAAGGGTGTTTGATGATACAATCCATTCATCTTGCTAATCCGTACATATAGGAAATGGAGTGTGATGGATGGAATGAGCAGAAAAAGGGAAAAAAGGAGAAAGCCCCGACTGAAGAAACTGCTGATTTTTGCACTGGTATTATTGGCAGTGGTACTTGGCGGCTGGTATTTCCTTTTAGGAAAACTGTATGCTGAAATGACATACGAAGAAGCGGGAAGTTTTTCTGATGAACCATGGAAGGAGGATGGAGTGATAAATATCCTCCTGATTGGAAATGATTCCCGGGAAAATGTGGAGGGCAGCAGGTCGGATGCCATGATTCTTCTAACGATCAGCAGCAAGACGAAAACCATCCAGATGACCTCTCTGCTCCGCGATATTTATGTGGATATTCCGGAACACGAAGGAAATCGACTCAATGCGGCTTATGCCTTTGGGGGACCTGAGCTTTTGCTGGAGACGATCAATGAAAATTTTAATGTGTCCGTGAATCGTTACATGCTGGTTGATTTTGAGGCATTTGCCAATCTGGTGGATGGGGTAGGCGGTGTGGACCTGTCTCTGACCGGCCCGGAGCTTGAATATGTGAATGCTTATCTGGTAGAATACAATATGATCAATGGACGTCCGGAAGGAACGGATTATATGGATACTTCCGCAGAAGGACAAGTTCATCTGAACGGTCCCCAGGCGCTCGCTTATAGCCGGAACCGGTATATCGGTACGGATTTTGGAAGAACGGAGCGGCAGAGAAAGGTGCTTTCGGAGGTGATCAAAAAAGCTCCGGGAGCATTGCTGAAAAATCCGGCTGAACTTGTGGACGGATTACTGCCCAATCTTACAACAAATCTGACAAAGGATGAATGTTTTCAGTTAAGTCTTCAGGCAGGAAGCTTTGTTTTGTGGGATTTAGAGCAGGGGAGTGTGCCACTGGAGGGAACCTATCAGCCGGCTAATATCCGGGGAATGAGTGTGCTGGAAGTTGACTTGGAGAAAAACCGTGAATATTTACATGAGATCATGTATGGTAAGTAAAAACAGTTTTGGACAAGCATGAAGCGTGGCTCGGGTAGTCAAAACGGAGAAAATATGGTAAAGTAAAAAGAAAGTTATCAGTAATGGAAACAAAAATAATACAATTAGATGAAGAAAATATTGATCAGGCAGCGATAGAGGAGGCAGAGCGCTTTTGGCCGGGGCCTCTTACCATGATCTTTGAGAAAGCAAACTGCGTTCCCAGCGCCACAACAGGCGGACTTGATACCGTGGCAGTGCGGATGCCTTCCAATAAAATCGCAAGGGAGCTGATCCGCGCATCCGGAAAATATATTGCAGCGCCCAGCGCCAATCTTTCCGGCAGACCAAGTCCTACAGACGCGAAATATGTGATTCAGGATCTTTACGGAAGAGTGGACATGATCCTTGACGGAGGAGAGTCAGATATTGGTCTGGAATCCACTATTATCGATCTTACCGGGGAGATGCCCGTTATTTTGAGACCGGGATATATTACGGAAGAAATGCTCGGCGATGTTATTGCCGGAATTGATACGGATCAAGCCATTTTGGATGCAAATGCTGATGTGGCGCCGAAGGCGCCGGGAATGAAATATAGACATTATGCACCCAAAGGAAACCTTGTTATTGTGGAGGGAGAGCAGGAACAGGTTATTGCTCATATTAATGACAGGCTGAAGGAGCATAGGGAGGAAGGAAAGCAGACTGGTGTTATCGCTACAGATGAGACTGCGATCGGCTATCAGGCAGACAGTGTTAAAAGTGTGGGGAGACGCGATGACGAATGTGCCATAGCAAAACATTTATTTCGTATCCTTAGAGAGTTTGACGATGAGGGGATTCAGATGATTTACGCGGAAGCCTTTGACCGCACAGGGGTGGGATGCGCCATTATGAACAGGCTTTTGAAAGCAGCGGGGCATCAAGTGATTACTCTGTAAATATAGAACAAGGAAAAGGGAGGAAGGAAATATGATCGCAATAGGAAGTGACCATGGCGGGTATGATCTGAAATGTCAGATCATGGAACACCTTAAAGAGAGGGGACTGGAATATAAGGATTTTGGCTGCTTTGACAAGAATTCCTGTGATTACCCTGATTTCGGCAAAGCGGCAGCGAAAGCAGTAGCAGCGGGAGAATGCGACAGGGGAATTGTGATATGTACCACAGGGATTGGAATATCCATTGCAGCAAATAAAGTTCCCGGTATCCGGTGTGCTTTGTGCATGGATTCCTATCTGGCGAAGATGACGAGACTGCACAATGATGCCAATATGCTGGCACTCGGGGGAGGCTTTACCGGAAAGAATCTTGCACTGGAAATTGTGGACACTTTTCTGGATACAGAGTTTTCCCAGGGAGAAAATCACAAACGCAGGATTGGTAAGATAGAGGAATAGGATAAGAAAGAAGAAAGGCAGGTGAGACGGTGAAAAGAGCAACGAGAAAAGTAATTGCGGCGATCATGGCAGCAGTTCTTTTGGTATGCATTTTTCCTACCGCCGCATATGCTGATAATGATAAAATTTCTGCCTTGGAGGAACAAATTCGCAAGAATAAGGAAGAGCAGGAACAAACCGAAGGGAAGATTGGTGAGAGTAAGGAAGAATTAGAGAACCTTCAACAGACCACAGAAGGACTGAAAGGGCAATTAAGCAGTCTGAATTCCAATTTGACGGAGGTCAGTAATAACCTGGCGGATCTAGAGGAACAGATTAAGGCTAAGAATGAAGAGATTGAGCAGACAAATGTTGAGCTGGCGGAAGCAAAAGAGATTGAAGAGGCACAGTATGCCGCCATGAAGAAACGGATTCAGTTTATGTACGAAAAGCAGGATTATGTTTTGTTGGAAATGCTTTTTGGAGCAGCCAGCTTTTCGGATCTGCTGAACAGAAATGACTATATTGAGCAGTTGTCCAAGTATGACAGGGAACAGCTTGAGGAATTTAAAGCTACCAGAACGGGAATAGAAGAAAAAGAAGCAAAACTTGAGCAGGAAAAGAAAGAGCTGGATGAGTTGAAGGTAGAGGTAGAAGCAGAGCAGAGCCGTGTGGCGGGTCTGGTAAGCCAGACCTCCGGGAAAATCTCCAGCTATCAGAACGAGATCTCCAGCACGGAAGCAGAAATGCTGGAATATGAAAAGCAGCTTGCGGAACAGAAAAATAACCTTGCCCAGCTTCAAAAGGAACTGGAAGAGGAGCGCCGTCTGTCTCAGCTTGCGGCACAATCTGCGTGGAGGGATATTTCGGAGATATCCTTTGCAGATGGGGATCGGTACCTTTTGGCCAATCTGATTTATTGTGAGGCCGGAAATCAGCCTTATGAAGGACAGGTTGCAGTAGGAGCGGTGGTTATGAACCGTGTTATGAGTTCCGTATTTCCGGATACGGTTGTAGGTGTGATCTACCAAAATAAACAATTTTCACCGGTGGCCAGCGGAAGACTGGCATTGGCGCTTGCGGAAGATCATGCAACGGCAGCATGCTACCGGGCGGCCGATGAGGCAATGTCAGGCAAAACAACAGTGGGGAACTGCCTGTTTTTCCGAACACCGATAGAAGGACTGTCGGGAACACAGATCGGCGGACATATTTTCTATTAAACGTTATAAAAAGGATCGCTGTAAGGCGATCCTTTTAGCTTTCAATATATGCTTTTAATGTGTCAAATTGATTGGAGTATATAAGGTTCAGAAGTTTGTTAAGCTGCATCAGACTGGATTTTAAGGTGTCCAGAGAAATGGATCGGGATTCCAGTGCAGTGACAAGTTCATCTAAATCAACCACCTTGACAAAACCGTCGGGGTAAATGATCACATCCGCAAGCAGATCCGTAACGATCAGACTGTTATCGGAAGAATTATAGTTGTAATCCACAATATCACAATACCAATAAAGAAGGCTGTCATCCTCATGGCAGAATTTACTTATTTTAAATCCTTCTTTCAGAAAATAACAGGACATGCCATGGTGCAGATCTTTTTTGGGATGGAGGGCATTCCAGGAAGTAATGATATGTTCCTCATCACAGGACAAAATGACATCGTCCTTTAATAAAATGCATTCTTCAGGAATGATCCGCCTGCGGTATAAAATAGGATTTGCCATAAGTCCTCCTTAGGTATTGCCTTTACAGAAATACTACTCTTAAATAGGAGGAAAGTCAATGGAGAGATGACCTTAAATTAACATTTAGCTGAGTTTCAAATAGAAATATGAAAACCCGGATAGAATCAAATTCTACGCGCCATACTGGCGCTTGCCACGACTCTCGTTCTATAAAAAGCGTAACAGCACTAAGTTCGAAAAAACCTCACTAAGTGCTGACGCTTTTTAAAGGGCTCCTTAAGAATTTGATTCTATCCGGGTTTTAAGTTATTGGCTGACGGAAAACCAGCTAATGACTCCACTATAATCGCCTAATCCACTTTCCGACTGTCCGCCAGAGGTGTGAA
>JAAVAA010000062.1 GCA_014804285.1 Lachnospiraceae bacterium
GCAGAAACCGTTGTCTTAATTTTCCTAAATTAGAATCAGAATGTAAGAAATATAATTCAAAAATACAGAGAGGCATGGACTGAACCTCTCTTTACAAGTGGGCAGGCAAGGTATTTTTGCCCTTATAAGGGTTCGTAACACGAGGGAAAGCGTAAGGGCAAACTCACTTGCTATATATTTAGCATTTTCAAGGGTTTGCGAACTATATGAAGATAAGATATAACAGTTAATAAATGCCATAAATTATGTCTTATCAGAATTTAAGTTTGTAAGCTTTTTCTATAAGTTTCCCATATTTTCAAGGCTTTGCACAATGCCAGCCTCAAAATATGTATCCTTTTCCTTGTTTTTGCCCTTATGGGCAAGTTACAAGGGAAAGTTTTTCTTATTCAGTTTTTATTCCTAATTCATTCCCACAACCTTATCCAAGAGTTTTGCAGATTCCTGCTTTACCTTCCTTGTTGCGTTTGCAATATCTGCAACCGTTGAACAGATAAAACAGCTAAAAAGCTTTGAACGCTATTCCTCTCCATTGTCGCTGAACGATATAATGTGCCGCATCAGCGGCACACGGGCAAGGGAAGAAATCTTCCCTACTCGGTTGATGTTAAGATAAAAGCTTCGCAAATTCCTCTTCGGGCATTGGTTTATAGAAGTAATAGCCCTGAATCATATCGCAGCCTGCATCCCGCAAAAATGCAAGCTGTTTTTCGGTTTCAACGCCTTCCGCTATAACGGACGCACCGATATCATGCGACAGCCCTATTGTATGTTTTATGATCGCCTCCGCTCTAGAGCTTTTGCCAATCTGTGCGACAAAACTCATATCAAGCTTTATAGCATCAAACTCAAAGCTTTCAAGCGTTGACATTGATGACATGCCGCTTCCAAAATCATCGAGCATCAGCATAATCCCGAGTTTTTTAATCTCCTTGAGAAATTCCACTGCGTTTGACTCAAGCACAATATAGGCTGATTCCGTAACTTCCAGCCTTAATAGATCTCCTGCCTTTTTATGACTGCCCCATTTAAGGCTTTCCAGCTTTTCCTTTATCATATTCAAAATGGTTATATCGTAAAAGTCCACTCTTGAAAGATTGACCGCACATGGGACAAATTTTTCATTTCGGGACATTCTGTCAATGTTAAACGTTAGAACATTGTCCATCATAAAGCNGTCAAGNTTNGTGATATGACCCTCTTTCTCAAAGATNGGCACAAAAACTCCCGGTGAAATTCTACCCCTCACATGGTGGTTCCAGCGGATCAGCGCCTCGGCGCTCACAATTTCTCCCGTGTGTGCGTTCACAACGGGCTGGTAAAATGTCTCAAACTCTTTTTTGGAGAGAGCGGCNTCAATTTCTGATACNAGAAACCTTCTGTCTCTGTAATCNTTTACCATTTTNTGGTCACATACTGCAAAAAAATTTCCGTGAGCGGNACNTGAAATGNTTTTTTCCGCAAGCTCAGCCCTGTCAAGCATATTTGTGACAGTACAGTCAAAATCTGATATATGGTATATGCCGCATCTGATAAGGATTGGCATACATTTTGTTTCTTCAACATAACTTTGATGACATATTTTATCAAGATTCTTCTTGGACAGATTGGAGGATTTTGTAATCAATGCAAAATGGTCGCTCTCAAGTCTTGCTATAAGTATAGGATTAAAAATCTCAACAAGCTTATCCCGAGTCATAAAGATTACCATGTCGCCGCTGTGGGTTCCAAGCAGGTCATTGACCGCCTTGTAGCCGCTTATATTGGTGTATACAATTGAATAGCCTTTGTGATATTCGGGGTTTTGAAGGAGCTGTTCCGCCCTTGTGATAAAGCCTGAGCGCGAATATTCGTCTGTCATCCAGTCATGGTCAAGAATCTGTGCTATATCGGCAAAAATTACTAAAAGCCTGTCTCTGTTGCCTGCAACAAATGTTGCACGAAGCTGGTCTGCCTTTATCCGGTTTGCATCATCGAAGTGGACTGTTCTGGTATAACTGCCTTTATTGTCTATTTCATCAAGAATAACATTCGTGGCAGCCTGCTCCAGCACGGAAGAACGTTCCTCAGGTACTATGATTTTTTCCGTCACGAGACTTACAAGCTCAGTATAGGTATCAATATGTATCGGTATAATGCCGTTATCGAGCCAGAATTTGCTGACATGATAAAAATCAACCGTTCCGNTTCGGACATCTACTTCCATAAGGCAGTCGTATTTTTCCACAATGGCGGACATAAGGATACGTGCATTCTCATCAATTAAGTTTGTGGATAAAAAGCGCAGTCTCCTGTTATCTGAATGGATAATGCCTGAGTGCAGCGGGCGTGTCCTGCCGTTTTCCAATATTTCGCCTTCGCCAAAAAACTCTGTGATACCGTTTCTAATGACAAAGTATGACCCGTCGGGAATCAGGTAAAATTCACGACCCATGCTGTCTGCGGCTAATATTTCATCTATAAGCTTCATGCCGTCAAGAATAACGGTTTTTTCGTAATCTATGTGTGGCATAATATTGATGGTAGTGAGTCCCAGACCATCTGTAAATCTCACAAAATCCGGGTCAATGGCTTCGCCTTTAAGCTCCGGAGGAATATAGACATTTTCCGCGGCATTTACAGCGCCTGCGCTGAGTCCGATAAATATTCCGTCAAAAATTTCCTTGTTATTTACAAGCTCTTTAAGCCGGCAGCTTTTCATAAAAGCATTTTCCGTGGGGGCATGTCCGCCCGCGAGATAGAATACGTCCGCCCATGCAAGCGCTTCTTTTAATGCTTCATATGGAGCTTCGGATGCAGTGCAGTTATGGAGGTTTTTATAATTTTCGATTGTCCTGTAATCAAAATATCTTACTTCTCCNAGCGAAAATCCTGCAAGCGAAAAGGCGTCACGCATTTCCACTGTAACATGGTCTGTATTTTTTTCATCGGCGGGGTCGCTTGTAAATACCAGAAAGTTTGAATTTTCTTTCCAGTATTTTTTAAGATTTTCAACAAAGCCGTTTGATGGGTCAACCGGTTTTGGAATATATTTTTTGGGTTGATACTCAACGAAGCTGCTGGTTAAAAATATTATCATATCTTTATCCTCACTCCTAAATCTTACGTATTTTAACTATGATAATATAATACCATGTAGTGTAATTAATGTGCAGATGTTTTTGATAAAAATATGAAATTGTAACAATAATTTTCTTTTACTTAAAGAAGAGTTGACGCGGCGGCCAACTCTTCCTTCATTTCTCNTATATTCTTATCTACTCCTCGTATCCGTTCGGATTATTGCTCTGCCATCTCCAGGAATCTGCACACATATCCTTGATGCCATATTGTGCTTCCCATCCCAGCTCCGCCTTTGCCTTCTCTGCATTGGAATAGCAGGTTGCAATATCTCCCGGCCGTCTGTCTTTGATCACATAGGGAATCTTCACGCCGGTAGCTTCCTCAAAATTCTTTACTATATCCAGAACACTGTAGCCAACACCTGTTCCCAGATTGTAAATACAAAGCCCTGCTTTCTCCTCAATCTTTTTCAGCGCCTTCACATGCCCTGCTGCAAGATCCACCACATGAATATAATCTCTTACTCCGGTTCCGTCCGGNGTGTCATAATCATTGCCAAATACACCAAGCTCTTTCAGCTTTCCTACTGCCACCTGGGTAATATAAGGCATCAGATTGTTGGGAATACCGTTGGGATTTTCACCGATCGTTCCGCTCTTATGTGCACCNATCGGGTTAAAGTAACGAAGCAGNATCACATTCCACTCAGGATCTGCTTTCTGCATATCCGTAAGNATCTGCTCCAGCATAGATTTNGTCCAGCCATAAGGATTGGTGCACTGTCCCTTGGGGCACTCCTCNGTNATNGGNATNATGGCAGGATCNCCATAGACCGTAGCGGAAGAAGAAAAGATAATATTCTTTACTCCATGCTGCCTCATCACATCTACCAGTGTCAGGGTTCCTGCAATATTATTCTCATAATANTCCCAAGGCTTCTGTACTGACTCTCCTACTGCCTTCAGTCCCGCAAAATGAATGCAGGAGTCAATTTCTTCCTTTTCAAAAATATCATTCAAGGCTGCCCTGTCCAATATATCCGCCTTGTAGAAGGTAACCGGCTTGCCGGTAATAGCCTCCACTCTCTTAAGACTCTTCTCGCTGGAGTTGCTTAAGTTGTCTAAAACTACCACATCATATCCTGCATTCTGTAATTCCACCACCGTGTGACTGCCGATGTAACCTGCGCCGCCTGTAACCAGTATTGCCATTTTGTTACCTCCGTTCCATTCTTAAATGTTGTCTAAGCTGTTTGCGTTTCCTGTATTTGTCTACATTCTAACCGCAAACCCTTAGCCATCACAAGATAAGAATGTTGCTAAGACCTGTCAAAATGTTAGAAGGTCTTGTCGTGCGGATATTTACAGCTCTATTCCATTTTCCTTGCAGAGTTCTCTTGCACTTTCCGCAGAATCAACTCCTGTGGCATTTTTAATGGGCGCAAATTCTTTATTGCGCTCCACCTCAAAAGGCAGACAGCTGTCCAGCTCATGGATCATATCAAGCACAAGCTGTTCAAATTTATATCCATTCGGTTTATCAGGCTTTTGCAGATTGCCGCTCTCATCAAGAAACGGAATCTTCTTTTCCACCACATGAAGAGGCAGTGCCCTTTCCCTGATCTGTTCCAGATCGGATATCCGGAACAGATAGTTAAGAATCACACCAAAATTGTATGCCGGATCACCATTTTCATCCTTAGCATTCATTAACTCTTCCGTCAGGTCATAATACTCTACGATAGACGGTCTTCCGTCTTCCAGACACATAACGCCGACCTTTTCATCGGGAGTACATTTACGCACTACCTTTGCTCCCACGGCACAATCATTTTCAATTACTGCTCCCACAAAACAGGGATCCGCAATCCGCTGAAGCACATTGTCAACGGCAAACACATTCAGCCATTCCACGCCATCTACAAGAGCCTTCTGGGCAACGCCCCATTTGTACATGGAAGAATACCAGCCGCCGTTTCCGTTGGGTGAGGTTGCCATTTTCCATTTTTCTTCCATACATATCTTGCCTTCATAATCACATGCAGGAGCCATATCCTGCACAAAAAAGGTAATATATTCACTATTATACCCGAAATAATCATGCTCCTTCAAAAAGCATGTTGTAGCCTCATGACTCTTATCACTGGTCATCACATAAAGCGGAATCCACTCTCCAGCTTCTCTCACCACATCAAACAGATTTTCAATCAGACGCTGAAAAATGTATACTTCCTTTGTAATTCCTATGTTATACATTCCTTTCGGATTATCTGACCCAAGCCTGGTTCCCATACCACCAGCCAAGAGTACCGCTCCAACCTTCCCCTTTTGTATGGCCTCAAGACCCACCTTCCGAAATTCCTGCTCCTTTTCCCGGATCTGTGAAAGCTGCATAGCCGCAAGGGGCGTAATCTCTCCCCTCCTACCGTTCTCCCCCTTTTCCTTCAAAGAAGCAAGTACCGAAAAATCTGTATTCTCAATCTGATCAAGCAGTTCCTTTTGCTGATCCCCGGACAATTCCTCATAATATTTCAATACATGCTTCTGTCCGACAGCGGACAATTTATCAAATGCCTGTTTGTAATCCATTCACAATCCCTCCTGTTACATTAATAGTTTTGCCAATTTTTAGAGCCCTCATTTATCAAGTCACTTGCAAATATCATTGAAATACATCTCATGTTTTTATTTATCATATCTCATTTTTGCAAGAAACACAATTGCTAACTATAAATAGACTTTACAGCTCAGGTGTGATATACTGTATTCACATAACTAATTGGGAATTCACAATAAGGTGGTGATAATATGGCAGATAGCGAAAAGCTTGATCTAATTCTTTCTGAAATGCAAGGCATGAAGTCTGAAATGCAAGGCATGAAGTCTGAAATGCAAGGCATGAAGTCTGAAATGCAAGAGTTAAAACGTCGGACAACAAGTATTGAATTGCATCTTGAAAATACTACTGACAATAATATTCAGCTAATAGCCGAAAACTTCATCGAACTGACCAACAAACTCAATCAAGCTATACCGGCAGCCGACAAAAATCTCGCGTATGAAGTAAAAGTTAATTATCTCGTAAGTGAGGTTGACAAGCTGAAAAAGGAGATTGCAGAACTTAAGAGTAAAATAGCATAAATCAAATTCATATCTCATATCAAACAAGGTGTAAAAACCAATCAGCTATCCGATGAAGAAAAAGAATTGTACTCCTATGTTACAACGGATTAGTATTTCTGCATATGATAAACTATATCATTTCACATGCAGTCTCTGCAAAAAGGAGTTTTCTTCATGGATATTTATATCGTGAAACANGGGGATACCGTGGANTTAATNGCCTCTTATTACAACNTCCCTGNATCCTCCATCATTTATNACAATCANCTTGTTTACCCGTATGCGCTTGCCATTGGGCAGGCGCTGCTTATAANTACNGGNGAGACCCCNNATGNCTTTTACCCTGCAANNGTAGGNGGCTATGCCTATCCCTTTATTGACCGNNGTGTGTTNCAGGAAACNCTGCCTTATCTNAGCANCCTGTTTGTCTTTTCCTATGGCTTTACCCCCGAGGGCGAACTGATTCCNCCAANNCTTGATGATTCNTTTATGATTGNAGATGCAAAGGCGNNAGGNGNNGNTCCGATTNTGACNCTTACNCCCTTCGGTGCCGATGGNCAGTTCAATAACTNTNTGATNTCCACNCTGGTAAACAANGCAGAGNTNAAGCAGACNCTTCTNGAAAATCTGCTCNCNACCCTTTCCGAAAAAGGCTTTGCCGGTNTNGATATTGACTTTGAATACATTCTNCCCGANGANCGNATCCCGTTCGCCGATTTTGTGGCNGAAACCAGGGATTATCTTTCTCCTTATGGNTATCANGTATCNGTAGCTCTGGCTCCTAAGACCTCNGATAATCAGCGNGGACTTTTGTANGAGGGAAAAGATTATGCACTGTTNGGAGCAGCCGCAGACAGTGTACTGCTCATGACTTACGAGTGGGGTTATACCTATGGCCCGCCGATGGCCGTGGCTCCTATCAACAAGGTACGGGAAGTTGTTGAATATGCCGTCACCCGAATTCCCCCTTCCAAGATTGATCTCGGCATTCCCAACTACGGCTATGACTGGACCCTTCCCTATGTTCGTGGCGAATCCGCCGCCAAAGTCGTAGGAAATGTGGAGGCTATGCAGCTTGCTGCTTCTGTCGGCGCGACCATACAGTTTGACGAAACCGCCATGTCACCCTTCTTCCAATACGAAAAAGATGGNGCGACCCACGAAGTGTGGTTTGAGGATGTGAGAAGTCTGAAAGAAAAATTTTCCCTGCTGCCCGCCTATGGACTTCGAGGCATGGGGTATTGGCAGATTATGCGCCTGTTCCGGGCAAACTGGCTGCTACTTGCGGATACTTTTCAGATACGATGATTTACTGCTCTCTTTTGATATACTGCAGTGTCTCTCATCATTAATATACCTTTATTGATATTTCTCGTTACCAATAGTCCCTTTTTCGATTATTTTTGTACAAAAACTTGACTGTAGTTAATCCTGCGATTAAAATTTGTTTAAGCTCATTATACTGAATTATTATATGATTTCATATAAAGTTTTTTGTAAAATGTATACTTGACAAGGTTTAATCATACAATTATAATGTAGCTAATTAGCAAATGACTGGTGTCCGGTCGCATTTAAGCCTTGAAATTAATTTATTTCAGGGCTTTTTTGTTCACAGGGGATAATTATGGCAAAAGAAATCAAATATACTACTTCCGAACAACAGATTGAACAATTAAAACAGAAGGGTTTACTATTTGACAATGTGCAGGAAGCCCAAAATAGCTTGAACAGGTATGGCTATTACAACATTATTAACAGTTACAAAGGCACATATCAAACATTAGAGAATGGTAAAAGGGTATATTTAGAAAACACAACCTTTGAACAAATTTTTTCTATGTTCACACTTGATCACAGTTTACGCAATTCGATAATGGCATCTATGTTAGATTTGGAAGAATGCTTGAGAGCTGCTGTAGCTGAAATAATCGCACGAAATTTCGGCATCGATCATAATGTATACTTAAATTACAATAATTATAGAGACAGAGTATCTTCCAATCCTAAATTTAGTTTAAAAGGTGTATTGAGCACTCTACATAATAATGTTTATTCTGGAAAAGATCCCATAAGATACTATCGAGAGCAATATGGAGTTATTCCTCCTTGGATCTTATTGAAAGGAACATATTTCAGCACACTCATCAATTTCATAAAATGCTTTAAACATAAGCAAAAACAACAATTGTTAAGTATTTTATTAAGCAACTTTGCTTCTCAAGACATTACCCCTGAAATAATATCTTTATTTCAAACTACATTATTTATATGTTTAGATTATAGAAATGCCGCTGCACACGGAGGACGAATTTATAATTTTCATTCAAATTATACAGATAATCTTTCAATAACGAGTAATTTAATTACCCTCTTTCCACAGTTAAAAGATGTGAAAAACTTATCTGGCATACATCAGTTAATGTCCTTATTAGACATTTTTAAATATAAGCAGCCTTTACACATTATTGCCGACTCATTAAACGAACAAGTTAACAGACATCTGCACAGATATCCAAACGATATTAACTTGTTATCACAACATATAGGAGTACCAATTGAAAAACAACTTTTTGTGTGGGTAAATGAAAAAACTAAAAAATATCACTATATCAATACCTGCAGTGGCTTAGCAAATGCTCAACAATTGCCTCTATCCGCTGAAATCATCGCTAACTATTCTCCTTGTAAGCGATGTACAACCAGCTTCTCTTTATAGCACATTAGCTATTTTTTCAGATATAGATGCACCACATCAATCATCACACTTACGCACCGGCTGCCGGATNACCGTNCGCAGNTTCTCTTCCGNCGCCTTTCTGGGGTCGCTTAAATAAATCTCCTGATGAAAGCGTCCCCCGGAAAAGTCCGGAACATATCCNNTTTCTTTGGCGTAAAGCTCCATAAGCCGNATGGTCTCCGGNTCCTTGTCATANCTNCCNATNTGCATGCANTGCACACATNTTCCTGCCTCATAGGTCAAAAATTCTACTTTTGAAAAATCTTTTTTCTTTTTCTCCGTTGCTTCTTGAATTGCCCAATNAAAATCTTCCTTTTTCACAAAATCCGGAAGCCGGATCATGGATATCCACTTGAAATCCTCCTTATGGGCATAATCTATCCCTTCTATATTTTCCTGCCACCAAAGCCCTTCCAGCGGCGGGACTACATAAGAAAAATATCCGTCAATCTTATAGCTTCCCTTGTAGCTCATCTTGATAGTAAAAGCAATGGCATACAACATCTGAAGTGCAACTTTGTATTCCCCCTCCGGTTCGTTGGGNTCTCCCTGTCCCCGGACAGCAATATAATTCATNTTGGGAATNTCAATAATGGACGGCTTCTTNGGCGGCATATAAAATTCCCGGTATTCTTTCTTATAATCAAAAGACATTTTTCTCCACCCTTTCTGNTNTCATTTNCAGNCATAAAATNCTTCNTTATTCACNCAAAAGTTCCTGNTGCTTCTTCTTACTGAATCCTCCAAGCACCANCTGATAGGACTTGTCCAGCATATCCTTCAGCAGTTCATCCGGAACCTGTCCGTCCGGCTTGATAGAATTCCAGTGTATTTTGTTCATGTAATAGCCGGGAATGATATCCTCATACTGGGAACGCAGGAAATCTCCTTCCGACGGTTCCAGCTTTAAAGTAATATAGTAAGGCTCATTTTGCTCATTCAAGCAGACTGCTGCAAACATTTTTCCGCCGATCTGATAGCGTATCCAGTTCCAGTCCGCCTGAAGATCTTTCGTTACTCCCTTTTTCTGCAATAGAAATTCATCAATCCAGTCGTATCTCATTCTCGTATTCTCCTTCTTCCTTAGCCAACACCCTCTCGGCAGTTGCCAAATGTCCATGCAAACATGCCCACTTGGCTCATTGCTCGCGGGAATCAATTTTAAGCTGGGTCAAAATCTTTTCAAACTTCTTTTCGGACAAAATTTCATGGGTCAGAAATTCTCCGTTATAAAACAAGCTATAGGTGGTAAAAGGACTGGCTGCATTCTGCGCTTCCTCACGGGTAAGAATTGGCACTGCCGTAAAATCCAGATTTTTTTCTTTGGCAATGTCTGCAATCAGCGGAGCATATTTCGCCGTAAAAGGACACTGATTGGTATAATAAAGCACAAATCCTTTCGGCATATCCTCCCGCTTTTTGTCTTTTACCTGAGATTTGAACTTTGGTTTTTCAGCTGTCTCTGCAAATGGCAGGTACATCAGTTCAAAATAGGGATCAGCCACATCCGCCGTCTTAAATCCTTTATACCTCAGATAAGCAGGATCAGCCAAAAATCCCATTTTCTTTTTGGAAGACAAAATCACCAGACCATTCTTTTGTTTCTCTCTGCTGTCCCTGATGCATTCTTCCAGCAACTGATTGGAGTGCCCCTGTCCTTTCCATTGCCCGGACACCCACAAGCAGTCAATATACATGTATCCTTCTGCCTCCACAGGGGCCCACGCATATTCCGCCGGAATGTACTCAATAAAGCATTTTCCTCTCACATTTCCCTTCAAAAAGACCAGTCCTTCATCCAGCCGTTCTCCAAGCCACGCCTTTTTCGACATTACCTGAATATCCTTATTGTTGGCAATGGCACAGCAGATATGTTCCTCCTCAAGATTTTCCTTTGTCAGTCTGATCAGCTCCATCCTATTCCTCCTCTTCATACGCTTCATACTTGTCCTGCATATTCTTAATTGCCGTTTTCAGCTCTTCCCGGATTTCCACCGGTTCCAAAAGCTCTGCCTTCTCCCGAAAGGTCAGAAGCCATATGATCAGATTTTCCTTATCCGTGTAATCTGCCTGAAACAAAAGTTTTCCGTCCTCAAGCTCCCGGAAGCTTTCCGTTCCGAATTCCTCCACCAGCCTCCATTTGCAGTCCGGTTCAAAAACAGCTTTCACCCGGATGCCTCCCGGAAATATNTTTTCGTCATGGAGATCCGGCACAGGCGCNTTTCGNTTCTCAAATTTNTTNCCGCTAAGANATAATNCTTCCATNCGGTTCAGCTTAAANAGGCGAAAGTCTTTTCTTNTCTTGCACCATCCCCACACATACCAGCTTGACCAGCGGAAGATCAGGTAATAGGGCTCAATAATCCTTCTGTTTTCTCCTTTGGGAGAGTAATAACAAAATTCAAGTTCTATACATCCATCAATTCCCTTACGGATCATCTCAATCTTGGGAGCAAGGGAATTTTTATACCAGGAAGAGAGATCGATCAGCACTGACTGATTTCCTGTCATAAAATCAGAAGAACCGGC
>JAAVAA010000063.1 GCA_014804285.1 Lachnospiraceae bacterium
GGACTGCCGCTGACATCCTATTTTCTCGGAACCGAAGACATAAACAAAATGCTAAGTCATAGATTCTGACCTATGGCTTAGCACTATTTTTTTACTTCAACTCCGAAAGACAGGTTCTACAGTTATTTTTATTTTAGCATCCACGCTTCGAGATTGCAATACAATTTGACCAAAAAAAATATTTATTTTCCCGGCAGATCTAACATCTGTGCGGCGTTTTATGATAAAATAATCTTTTGATTACAATGCCATTACACAAATTGCCAATAATAAGACCCGTCTTTCGGATTTAGCACTATGATTTTTAGGAGTAGTTTAATACCCAATGTTTCGACAGTCAGCATATATGCTGGCTCTTTTGATTTTTCTAAACTTGACAAAATTTTTATTTTACTATTGATTATATAGTGCTATAGTGTTATAATGTAAGAGGGTGATTTTTATGTCATATTTTCTTAAAAAAACAAAGAATAAAAAAGGTACTTACTTACAGATTTATGAAAGTTATTATGATCCTGAGCGTAAAGGCGGTGCCCATCGTTCATACAAACCTATCGGTTACGTTCACGTGCTGCAGCAAAACGGTATCGATGACCCAATTGCTTTTTACGGTGAAGAAGTCCGAAAACTTAATCAGGAACACCAGAAAAGAAAGCAGGACGAAAAGACCCGGCAGATCTCCAGCGAATCTCCGGAAAGACTCCTTGGTTATTTCCCTTTGAAAAATCTCAACGATGCCCTTGGCTGCAAAAATTATATTGATCTGATGCAGACTGCGACTGATTTCAGGTTCAACGTATTTAAGTTGATGTCTGCCCTCATTTATGCAAGGGTTGTCCATCCATGCTCAAAGTCCAAAACATATGACGAGGTCATCCCTAAACTATTTGAAGCCCATGACTTCTCGCTGGACCAGCTCTATTCCGGTCTTGAATATATCGGCTCCGAATACGAAAAAATCATCGAAATCTACAATCATCAGGTCAGCCAAAGATATAAGTTTGATACTTCACACACATACTTTGACTGCACTAACTTTTATTTTGAGATCGACAGGGAAGACGGCTTCCGGATGAAAGGACCTTCCAAAGAAAACAAAAAGGAACCTATTGTTGGTCTGGGACTGCTCCTTGATGCCAACCAGATACCCATCGGCATGAAAATGTATCCCGGTAATGAGAGTGAAAAGCCTGTGATACGGAACATCATTGATGATCTGAAACAAAAAAATCACATATCCGGCAGAACCATCCGGGTGGCAGACAAAGGGCTTAACTGTTTAAACAACATCCTTCATGCCTTAAAAACTGGTGACGGATATATTTTCTCCAAGTCCGTAAAGACGCTCCCTGAGACCGAAAAAACATGGGTGCTTCTAAAAAATGATTATGTCGATGTAAAAAATAAAAAAGGCGAAGTGCTCTACCGTATTAAAGAGTGCGTGGATGACTTCACCTATACTTACACAGATGATACAGGACATAAGAAAGCGTTGAAACTCAGGGAAAAGCGTGTCGTTACATTCAACCCAAAGCTTGCAGAAAAGCAGAGATATGAGATCAGCAGACAGGTGGAAAAGGCAAAGGTCCTCAAAGCAGGCGGAGCGAAAAAATCCGAGTATGGTGACAGCGCAAAATATGTTACCTTTGTTGCTGCTGATAAGAAGGGGCAGAAGACTGATGGCAAAATCAAAGTCGAACTGAATGACAAAGCCATAGAAAATGCGAAAAAACTTGCCGGTTATAACATGATAGTGACCTCGGAGACCTCTATGCCGGCTTCAGAAATATATGCTGCCTACCACAATCTCTGGAGGATTGAGGAATCCTTCCGCATTATGAAATCCCAGCTTGATGCAAGACCTGTATATCTGCAGAAAGAAGAAACAATAACCGGACATTTTCTTATCTGCTATCTTGCGGTGCTGCTGACCAGGCTCCTTCAGATACATGTCTTGAAGGATAAATATGGTACGGAAGAAATTTTTGATTTTATGCACGATTTCAGAGTTGCAAAAGTATCCGAGCGGAAATACATAAATCTTACCAGAAACTCTTTTTTCATAAAGGATTTATCTGCCCGGACAGGACTGCCGCTGACATCCTATTTTCTCGGAACCGAAGACATAAACAAAATGCTAAGTCATAGATTCTGACCTATGGCTTAGCACTATTTTTTTACTTCAACTCCGAAAGACAGGTATCATACTGCTGTGCTAAAGGATTGTCAACAAAAATTTTCATTTTTAATGGCCCAGCGCATTTTGGTGGATTTTGCCCGGGTATTTCTCGCACATTCTTCAGCGGAAGGACGGATAACATCTTTGGCTATGTCGGAATAAATTCCTGCGCGATATAATTCTTTAAAAGACTTTTTCACCAGACGGTCTTCCCCGGAATGGAAAGTTAAAATAGCGATCCTTCCACCGGGAGCCATAACGGCGGGTAGTTTTTGTAAAAAGGAGTCAAGCACTTCAAATTCACTGTTTACATCAATGCGGAGTGCCTGAAAGACTCTGGTGCAGGATTTTTTAACAGCCTCCTTTCGATCTTTCTCCGGTAAAAAGGATAAGGTCTGGGCAATAATATCCGCAAGCTGGGTGGTGGTTTCAATGGGGAGTCCTTTGCGTAGGGAGCCGGTAATGGAACGGGCAATTTCTTTTGCATAGGGTTCATCGGAATTTTCCATAAACATCCACTCCAGTTCCTGTGTGTTAAGTTCCTTCAGACGCTGGGCAGCGGGAATGCCGGAAGTTGGATTCAGCCGCAGATCCAAAGGTCCTTCATTTTTGTATGAGAATCCTCTTGTGGGATTATCGATCTGCATGGAGGAAACGCCAAGGTCAGCAAGCAGGAAGTGAAAGGGTCCGTATTTGGCGGCAGCCTGATCAATGTTTGCAAAGTTTAAAGACATCACTGTGAGAATATCATCACTATACCCCAGATTTTCGAGTCTTTTCCGGGTTTTAACAATTTCAATGGGATCGATATCCAGGGCGCATAAGTGTCCTTTTCCCTGAAGTGCCTCCAACATTTTCTGACTGTGTCCGCCGTATCCTAACGTGGCATCTAACCCGCTCTGTCCCGGCTTAATCTGAAAAAATTCCAGAATTTCTTTCACACAGATGGGGATATGCATTCCTGCGGGGGTACTTCCTTTTTGAATTACTTTTTCAATAGTATCCCGGTACTTTTCGGGATTTAATTCTTTGTATTTTTCGTGGTATGCTCTGGGGTGAGTTCCTTTGTAACGTACCCGCCGTTTATGAGGCTGCTGCTCATTCATTGCTGATTTCCTTTCCAGTATTTTTGTATAAAATCATGAGTTTCCTGATCGGAAAGAGCAAAACGTTCGCGGGTGATTTTTTCGGCTTCTTGCTTGGAGAGATGTAAATCCTGGCAGGTTTGTATTAAGGCTTTGATGCCGGTTGCCAGACCATCTTTATGACCATCCTCATAACCTTCCTCTCTGGTCTGTCTCATATGTTTTTCTTCGTCATATTCATAAATGCTCATTTTCATAGCCTCCGCTTTGTTTCTGCTGAGAAATTCAGCCAGAATTCCTTCCCGGATACACTCGTTGATCGCCCGGTTTACCGCATCTTCCAGTTTCATGGTTTCTGCATATAGGCGGACTCTGGCGGTGTATACGGAATAGTCATTGAGTGTCTTGCATGCCCTTTTCAAATCTTCATTATAGCCAGGATTAATGTTTAATAACGTAACCCGCAGTTCCAGTGAAGGCTCCTCATCCAGAACGTTGAAAGAAGCAGATAATTGTAACTCCCGGCGTTCCGGGCATGGTTCCTTGCCGTTATAAAAAATCAGAAATTTAGGTGCCGGAATCGGAATTAATTTTGTGCCGTACAGGTTCGCATCCTTCGTCATGGACGAGTACAGATCCGCTACATAGAATAAATACCGAAGCGGCAGATTCGGGTTGTAAGTGGACTGGTGTTCATAAAGGGACAGCCGTGAGTCGATGATGAAAGAAACATCATTATGCATGGACATATAGATTGCATTTTTCAGAGTGTTGATCTCCAACTGATTGGGATCGGTGTAGTTTGTCCCGCTTACGGCATTGTACAGCGTCAGTAATTCCTTTTTGTCGCTGAAAATCATTTCAAACACACGCGCCTTGTAGGTGTTGTTTGCAGTTACTTCCATTACTGTCATTGGAAAAGACCTCCTTTTGAGATGGTGAGGGAGTCCGGCACACCTAAATTTTATTCTGAAAGTCTGCTGTGAAATCCCTCTGCTGTTGTTGGGTGATAAAGCATGAGATTTCTACGAGAAAAGAATTTCAGATGTGTTTCCATATGAAGAAATAGAAATATAATGCTTTAAAAAGAGACTATCATATTTACAGTATATCGTCAATTTGTTTTATAAAAAATTTATGGTATTTTAAGAAAATCTTGCAATCCTGGATTTCTATGTTAAAATAGGAACTTGGTAACAGACGGAAAGCCGTCAGCAGTTATGGTGCCGGGGTGATGCTCGGCTTAATAAGGAACAATGTGAAAATCATTGACAGCTTACTCTGAGGTAAGGCGGATGAGCTTCCATGGCAGAGATGCCGACCATTGTATTAATTATGCGTGTTAATAGAGAGATTACTCTTAACGGCATAGATATGAGAAGGCGGAAGATCAGAAGAAACCAAGTCCTAAGACTTGCCATAATCGTAAATCTGTTTCTTTGGTAGGAAGGAAAGGAGAAAAAATGAACAAAAAACAGAAGATTACTTTAGTGTCGGTATTTGCAGCGATTCTTGTAATTGCCGCTATTGTGGCAGGAGCGCTGAATTACCGGGAGACGCAGGCCGGAAAAAAGGAATTTCAGGTCGAGGTGGTTTCAGACAGGGATGGATATTCCGAGACAACAGAGTATACATCAGATGCGGAATATCTGGGAGAGTTTTTGAGAACCATGGAAGGCTGTGAGTGGCAGGAACGTGAATTTGGTATTTATATCACAGGCTTTGACGGTATGATGGAGGACTTTGACAATCAGTACTGGTGGAGTGTGTCCGTGAATGGGGAATCCAGTATGACCGGTGCCGATGAAATTCCTCTTACAGACGGTGATGTATACAATTTTACATTGATGCAGGGGTGGTAAGATGCCTGTAAAGAAAATTGCAAGGATAGCGCTTTTAAGTGCTATCCTTTATGTATCTAAAGTTGCGCTGGAGTTTTTGCCGAATGTTGAATTAGTGTCTCTTCTGATTCTTGTTTATACGCTGGTATTTGGTACGGAGACCTTTTTGGTCATAACAGTCTTTAATTTTTTTGAGTTTATTCAATGGGGATTTGGAACCTGGTGGGTAAGTTATCTGTATGTATGGCCGCTTCTGTGCCTGATCACCCGTGTGCTCCGGAAAAGAGTAAAAGAGGAATTTCTTGTGTGGGGAGTTCTTTGCGGGGTGTTTGGTCTGATATTCGGCGGTTTATTTGCCCTTGTGTATATTCCCATTGATCCTTCTTATGCAATGGCATACTGGATTTCGGGATTACCTTGGGATGTGTGGCACTGCGTATGGAATTTTGTCCTGACGATTGTTTTGGGAAAGCCTCTTTATAGAGTTCTTAAAATATGTTATGATAAATCGAAAGGAGAAGGCATATGAAAATTGTGGTATTAGAAAGAAACAGTGTGGGATTGGATGTTTCGGTGAACGGCATCAGAGAGTATGGAGATGTGACGGAATATCCGAATACGACGGCAGTCGATGTAAAAGAAAAGATAAGGGATGCAGAGATTATTGTGGCAAATAAAGCGCCTTTAAGTGCAGAAGCCCTTGAAGAGGCAAAGAATGTGAAGCTGATCTGCGAATTTGCCACAGGCTTTGACAATGTGGATGTGGAGTACTGCAAAAGCAGGGGTATCAAGGTGGCAAATGTTGTAAATTATTCCACGGATGCCGTAGCACAGCATACTTTTGCACTGTGTCTGTATGTACTTGAAAAGCTTCATCATTATGACAGGTATGTGAAATCAGGCGCTTATGCGGCTCAGGAACGTTTTTCTAATTTTGATATTCCCTATACAGAGCTTGCAGGTAAGACATGGGGAATCGTGGGCATGGGCAATATCGGAAAGAAGGTTGCGGGGATTGCACAGGCATTTGGGTGTAAGGTAATCTTTTATTCGGCATCGGGAAACAGCACTTGTACCGATTATGAGAGAGTGGATTTTGATACCTTGCTTGCGGAATCCGATTTTCTTTCGCTTCATTGTCCGCTCAGTGACAAGACCAGAAATCTGATTGATCTGGATGCGCTTAAAAAAATGAAAAAGAGCGCGATTCTGATCAATGTGGCAAGAGGACCGGTAGTTAATGACGAAGCGCTTTATACGGCGTTGTCGGAGGGTTATATTGCGGGAGCAGGTCTGGATGTAACCAGTACAGAGCCTATGAAGGACAGTAATCCGTTAAGTAAGATCATGGACAGTGATAAGCTGATTATTACGCCTCATATGGCATGGGCCAGTATCGAGGCAAGACAGCGGTGTGTATCGGAAACCTGTAAAAACATTGAAGCGTTTCTGAAGGGTGAAAACAGGAACATTGTTAATTTATAATCGGACAGGACGGAGGTTTTGGTATTGTGGGAATAGTATTAAAGAACATTCTGGCGCTTTTGCCGGAAGGAGATACGGATAATATCCGTGAAACGGATCTTTATATTGAAGGCAGCAGGATTGTGGCAATCGGGAATAAACCGGAGGGATTTAAAGAGGACAAGGTGATCGATGGCAGAAACAAACTTGCGATCCCGGGACTTGTGAACTGCCATACCCATTCTTATATGTCCTTTATGCGGAATGTGGCAGATGATTTAAGCTTTATGGACTGGCTGTTTGGAAGCATTGATCCCATTGAGCAGCAGATGACGGATGAAGATACCTACTGGGGGGCCTGCCTTGCCATTATTGAGATGATGAAAAGCGGGACTACCTGTTTTAACGACATGCAGATGAATATTCATCAGACAACCAGAGCGGTGAAGGAATCCGGTATGCGTGCGGTGATCAGCCGGGGACTTGTAGGAAGCGGAAACGATGAGGCAGGACAGATGCGTCTTCGCCAAGCATACGAGGAGAGAGATGCTGCAGCAGACTGTGACAGACTGACCTTTATGCTGGGACCTCATGCACCTTACACCTGTGATGAAGAGTTTATGCGGATTGTGTCCGAGGAAGCCAAAAAGAACAATATGAGAATTCACGTGCATCTCTCCGAGAGTGAAAGTGAAATACAACAGATTAAAGATAAATACGGATGTACTCCCATAGAGATGGCGGATAAAAACGGACTTTTTGATGTTCCTGCCATAGCGGCTCATTGTGCACAGATCACGGAAAGTGATATGGATATTTTAAAAGCCAAAAATGTCAGTGTTGTGACTAACCCTGCCAGCAATATGAAGCTTGGAAACGGGTTTGCACCTGTGCCGGAAATGTTGGAGAAGGGAATCAATGTGTGCCTCGGAACAGATGGTGCAGCATCCAACAACAGTCTGAATCTGTTCCATGAGATGAGTCTTTTGGCATTGATCCATAAAGGCGTGAAGAGAACACCCCAGTGTATCAGCGCAAAGGAAAATATCCGTATTGCAACGATAAACGGTGCAAAGGCGCTTGGATTGGAACAGGAAATCGGATCTCTTGAGGTTGGGAAAAAGGCAGATATTGCTATTCTCAATTTGAATACGCCATCCTTGACACCCAGAAATAATCTGATTGCCGGGCTTTCTTACTCCGCAAATGGTTCTGAGGTGGAAACCGTGATCATTGACGGAAAGGTAACCATGGAAGACCGTAAGGTATTGACGATGGATGAAGATCTGGTGTATAAAAAGGTTAATGAAATTATCGTCAGAATGGGATTGAACAAGAAAATATATTAAAGTTATGTAGCTGCATAGCAGTGAACATAAAAGTGATGATAGGACAGACGACCATCACTATAATAAAAATTCGGCTGAATATCTCATAATTTTATTGGAGGAAAAGAAATGAACAGTGAAATCAGAGACATCAATTTAGCCGAATCCGGCGAAAGAAAAATTGAATGGGTGAAGAGAAATTGTGATCTGCTTCGCACTCTGGAAGAAGAATTTTCCAAGACAAAGCCCTTTGCGGGTAAGAAGATTGCGCTCTCCGTACATCTGGAAGCAAAGACAGCTTACCTTTGCAAGGTGCTTAAGGCAGGTGGGGCGGATATGTATGTGACAGGCTCCAACCCTCTTTCCACACAGGATGATGTGGCAGCAGCTCTGGTAAAGGATGGTCTGGAGGTTCATGCATGGTATGACTGTACACCGGAAGAGTATGAATCACATATCCGCCATGTACTTGAAGCAGGTCCCAATATTATCATTGATGATGGCGGAGACTTGGTAAATATGGTTCATACCCAGATGCCGGAGTTGATTCCTGCAATCATTGGAGGATGCGAGGAGACAACGACAGGAATTATCCGTCTGGAAGCTATGAATAATGCAGGAGAATTAAAGTTCCCTATGGTTCGTGTAAACAATGCAGATTGTAAGCATCTGTTTGATAACCGTTACGGAACCGGACAGTCTGTCTGGGATGGAATCAACCGTACTACTAATCTGATTGTGGCAGGTAAGATTGTAGTTGTTGCCGGTTATGGCTGGTGCGGCAAAGGTACTGCCATGAGAGCCAAAGGACTTGGTGCACGGGTAATCGTTACAGAAATTGACCCCATTAAGGCAATTGAAGCAGTAATGGATGGATTTGATGTTATGCCTATGAATGAAGCAGCGAAAGTAGGAGATTTCTTTGTGACTGTCACCGGTTGTGATAAGGTTATCGACGAGGAAGATTTTGCAGTGATGAAGGATGGCGCTATCCTTTGCAATGCAGGGCATTTTGACTGTGAGATCGATATGGCAAGGCTTCGTGAGATTGCTGTGGAGACCAGGGAGCAGAGAAAGAACATTATGGGCTATAAGCTTCCTACCGGCCAGTGGATCTTCATACTGGCAGAAGGACGCCTTGTAAATCTTGCAGCAGGCGACGGACACCCTGCAGAGATCATGGATATGAGCTTTGCAATTCAGGCGCTTTCCGCAAAATATCTGGTAGAGCATGGAAGTGAGCTTACCGAGAAGCTGATCGATGTACCCCGTGAAGTGGACAATGATGTAGCCAAGAGAAAGCTTGCGTTCCTTGGGAAGGAGATTGATGTTCTGACACCGGAGCAGGAGAAGTATTTAAACAGCTATACATTAGCATAAAACAACATATGACAGATAAGGTCATTTGTGTAACAAGAAAGAGCAGGATACAATCACCTGCTCTTTTTGTCTGCATATGTTTAGTTATAATTATCAATGCAAGGCTGGAACATATCTTTGCTTACGCCGCATAAAGGACAGCACCAGTCAGCCGGGAGATCCTCAAAAGCGGTTCCAGGAGCGATTCCGTGCTCCGGATCACCTTTTTCGGGATCATAAGTATATCCACAGGGATTACAAAAATATTTCTGCATAACAATATTCTCCTTTCGGTTTTCTTTATTTTAGCTGAAGTATCTCTTTAAGAGGCCTTCAAATGCCTTTCCATGTCTAGCTTCATCACGAGCCATCTCATGAACGGTATCGTGGATTGCATCAAGGTTAGCTGCTTTAGCTCTCTTTGCAAGATCAAATTTACCTGCGGTAGCGCCGTTTTCAGCTTCTACTCTCATCTCGAGGTTCTTCTTGGTGGAATCGGTTACAACTTCGCCTAATAATTCAGCAAATTTTGCAGCATGCTCTGCCTCTTCCCATGCAGCCTTCTCCCAATATAAACCGATTTCAGGATAGCCTTCTCTGTGGGCAACTCTTGCCATTGCAAGATACATACCAACTTCGGAGCACTCGCCGTTGAAGTTAGCTCTGAGGTCTTCAAGAATATCCTCGGAAACTCCCTTAGCAACACCAACTACATGCTCTGCTGCCCATGTCTTCTCATCACCCTGAGCGGTAAATTTCTCAGTGCCAGCGCCGCAAACAGGGCACTTTTCAGGAGCTGCATCTCCTTCGTGAACGTAGCCGCATACCTGACATACATACTTCATAATTGATTCTCCTTTTCTTATATAATTTTAGTTTTTTTGGTACAATTTGAACAGCGGCCATAGAACCAGGTCACCTGTCCCTCAATTTCACCATCAAAGTTTTCCCTGGCAGCTTCTGTCATTTGGTTCATGACCGTCATGTCAAGATCCAAAACTGCCCCGCATTCTGAACAGACAAAGTGATAATGAGGGGTAGTGTCGTAATCAAAATGATCGACACCATCACCTACCCGAAGCCTTGCAATTTCACCGATATCGGCAAGTAAAGTCAGGTTCCGGTACACAGTTCCCAGACTGATATTGGGGAAAGACTGACGAACATTTATGTATACAGTATCTGCAGTAGGGTGATCTTTTCTGGTAGCCAGAAATTCTTTAATGGAATCCCGCTGTTTACTATGCTTTAGATTCATTTAAATTCCTTCCTGGTTAAAACAGTAATCATTACTGTTTTAGTATAGCAAATGAAGAGGGATTGTCAATAGTTGGAAATTCTTTTTATAAATTTTTTATAGTTTCTTTTGCTCTTTTGCAAGCCATAAGTATGTGGGATATGCTATAATGAGCGTTAACGGAAGGAATGAGCAGAGTATGAAATTTAAAACCAGACTGATTATAACTTTTTTGACGATTATTTTACTGCCGCTTGTTTTAGCGTGTACTGCCTTTTTGGGAATAGGAGCAGTTTTGTCAAAAGATCAGGAAGAGTACGGAATCCGGAATAATGATTATAACATAATGATCGATCCCACACAGGCTTCCCAGCTGATGACAGACGAGATCTTTGCTGAGATAACGGAGATTTTGAATAAGGAGCCTGCGAAAATAGAAGATATAACGGTACTTGATGAGATCAACAGCAGGATAGAGTACAAATCCTCTTACATATTAGTGCGCAGACAGGGATCCCTTTACTATGCGGGCAATGAGCTTGCAGCCAGTCAGATTTTTGATAAGCTGCCGGAATTTGAAGAGGGGAATCTGGAGCAGGCATCGCAGAGGAGTTTTTATTATGATGATCTGAAAAAGCTGGTCAGACAGATGGATTTCCGATTTACAGACGGCAGTGAAGGAAGTCTTTTTGTGATTACAAGGACAAACTTTATGTTGTCAAGAAAGCTGTTTGTGGATATGGCAATTGCCATTATGGTGATCTTGATTTTTACCAGTATGTTTCTTACGAACTGGATCAGCAGAGGAGTTTTTACACCCATTAATCACTTAAACATTGCCATGCAGAATATAGCGGAAGGTAACCTGGAGTACATGCTTCCCGATAAAGGGGACGGAGAGATTGGTGAGCTTTATCGGAATTATGAGGATATGCGGCTTCGGTTAAAGGAGTCTACGGATGAAAAGATCCTGGCAGAAAAGCAGAATAAGGAACTGGTAAGCAACATATCCCATGATTTGAAAACACCCATTACATCCATCAAGGGGTATGTGGAAGGAATCATGGATGGAGTTGCAGATACACCGGAAAAGATGGATAAATATATCAGAACCATTTATAATAAAGCTAACGATATGGATAGGCTGATCAATGAGCTGACCGTTTATTCAGGAATTGATTCCAACAGAATTCCTTATCATTTTCACAGAATTAATGTTTCTGAATATTTTGGAGACTGCATTGAGGAAGTGGGTCTGGATCTGGAATCCAAAAACATTGAGCTAAATTACTCGAATCTGGCGCCTCCGGACACACTTGTCATTGCGGACCCGGAACAGCTTAAGAGGGTAATTAACAATATTATCGGGAATAGTATAAAATATCTGGATAAGCCGAAGGGTGAAATCGACATTCGGATTTTGGATGAGATTGATGCGATACGGGTTGAAATTGAAGATAATGGAAAAGGAATTGCAGCAAAAGATCTGCCAAAGATTTTTGAACGTTTTTACCGTACGGATGCATCCAGAAATTCTTCTCAGGGAGGAAGCGGTATCGGTCTTTCCATTGTGAAGAAAATCATAGAAGATCACGGAGGGTATATATGGGCTGCCAGCAAGGAAGGCGAAGGAACCTGTATGCATTTTGTACTCCGTAAATATCAAGAAATACTTTAATTGCAAAGGAGATGGGGAAATGAGCAGAATATTAATTATTGAAGATGAAGAGGCAATTGCAGATCTGGAAAAAGATTATCTGGAACTAAGCGGATTTGAGGTAGCAATTCAAAACAGAGGGGATGACGGTCTTCAGGCTGCTTTGTCGGAAGAGTTTGACTTAATTGTTCTTGATTTGATGCTGCCAGGGATGGATGGATTTGAGATCTGTAAGAGAGTCCGCGAACAAAAAAATATTCCCATAATTATGGTCTCTGCCAAAAAAGATGATATTGATAAGATTAGAGGCCTCGGTCTCGGTGCCGATGACTATATGACCAAACCATTTAGTCCCAGTGAGCTTGTGGCGAGAGTGAAGGCACATATGGCAAGGTATGACCGGTTGGTAGGCTCGAATATGAAAAGCAATGATATTATTGAGATCCGCGGTATCCGTATCGACAAAACGGCGCGGAGAGTTATGGTGGATGGGGTAGAAAAGGCATTTACCGGCAAAGAGTTTGATCTTCTCAGTTTTCTGGCGGAGCATCCCAATCATGTATATACCAAGGAAGAGTTGTTCCGGGAAATCTGGGATATGGATTCTATCGGTGATATTGCTACCGTTACCGTGCATATCAAAAAGATTCGTGAAAAGATAGAGTATGACTCCGCAAAGCCGCAATATATTGAGACCATCTGGGGTGTCGGATACCGTTTTAAGGTTTAGGACGTAGAATTGCAGCGTCAGAACGAATCAGACCAGGGGGAATTTTTATGGAAAAAGAATTAGTATTTCAAATACTGGGGATTTCCGAGACCAGAGATGAAGAAGAAATCAGGCAGGCATATCGGGCAATTTTGAAAAATACAAATCCGGAAGATGATCCGGATGGATTTAAGCGGCTGCGTCAGGCTTACGAGGAAGCCTTGCTTTTGATTTCCCGGCCGGAAAATGCTGAGGAAGAAGATAGCGGACCCAAAGATGAAGTGGATCTATGGATCGACCGGGTGACGGAATTATACCAGAATTTATTTTTGCGTCATCAGATTGAACTGTGGAAGGAGCTTTTGGAAGATCCGCTTTGTGAAGGGCTGGACACCTCTCTGGAAGCGCGGGAAAAGATGATCGTTTTTTTGATGGATCATGTTCATCTTCCCCATGAAGTCTGGAAGGCAATTGATGATACTTTTGATATTATATCGGATATTGAGAGTTTAAAAGAAAAGTACCCCATAAACTTTTTGAACTATATGAAGTATTATGTGGAAAACGCTACATTTATTCCATTTGCGTTTTTTGGATATCGGGATCATGACGGAAACATCAGTGCTCAGGCAGAAAGGATATCCGGACATGAGGAGATTAATGGTGACGGATACATAGATGAATATTTAAGGATTAAAAAGCAGATTGATAATGAAGAGAGGGAAGGATGTCTTGAGCGGTTAGATGATCTGAAAGCCTTTCATATCTATCACCCTTATGAGGATGTGGAAAGGCTTCGTATTTTTACTGCGGAGGAAAGAACAGAAGAAGGGCTTGCGCTTGCCCAAAAGCTTTTGGATCAATACGGACAGGATATTTATATCTGCCTCCATGCAGGGCAGGGTCTGTGGCAGGCAGGAGAAAAGGATCGGGCTTATGAATTGTGGAAAGGCATTTTGGAACAGATGCCGGAACACTTTATGGCCAAATACTATTGCGTAAAGCATTTGATGGATAAGGAAGAATACTTTGAGGCAAGGGAGCTTCTTGCAGATCTTTTGGAAGTGGATGACAGAAGTGAAGAGCTGCGTTCCTATGTGCATACGACCAATGAAGCACTGATTCAGGAATTTCGTCAGACGTTGGCTGAAGGACGGGAGGATCCACGTCTTCCGGGCGATGAGCTCAAGATCAGGCTGGGGTGGAGTCTTCTTCAAAATGAGAGAGAGGAGGAAGCCTTAGAAGTAGTAGAGAGTCTTCAGCCGGAGCCGGATCAGGAATATGCATATACAAATTTATATTCACAGTTGTTATACTATATGGGCAGGTATGAAGAAGCGGTACCCCGCCTTCAGAAATGGATTCGGTTGATTGAAGAACTTAGTGATGATGGAACTGCTGAAACCAAAAAGAGAATGTCAAGAGCGGCAAGGGCGCATCTTCTCCTTTGCTGCAGCTATTATGAACTGAAGCAGGAGGAGGAAGCAGAAAAAGAGGCCGAAAAATCAATTGACGCGGCTTCCAACAACAAAGAGCGGATTGAAAATATGCATTATTATGCCAATCAGCTGCTTTCGTCCAAAAAGTATGAGCGGTCGGTGGATATCTGTGACCAGATCATAAAAAGGGAAGAAGGATATTATCCTGCATACTTGATTCGTCAGGAGGCCTGCTATCACATGCGCAGAGCCCAGCAGGTGGTAGATGATTATCACAGGGCGATTGATATTTACGCGGGCTTTTATAAACCGTATCTGCTTGCAGCAAAGGTCTTTTATAATTACAGTCAGTATGAAGATGCTAAGAATGTGATTGACCGCGCAAAAGAAAATCAGGTGGAGTTTTCTGATGAATTGAAGCTATACGAGGCGAGGGTTTTAAGGAATCTGTCGCATAGCAGGGGGGACAGAAAGCCTCCCAGAGAAATTCTGGAGCAGCTTGCAGAAAGGCTTACGGAAGAAGAGTGCGATATCAAGGATAAGTCGGAGGTACCCTTTGAAAGGGGACTGATCTGCTGGGATGATGATGAATTTGAACCGGCTCTCGCATTTATGAAAGAGGCCATCGAACAAAATCCGGAACGGATGCAGTACCGTATTGTCCGCGGGCATATTTATCTGGAAATGAAGAAGTACAAAGAGGCGCTTGAAGAGTATCAGGCGGCAGCAGAGGATTATCGGGATGCGCCGGAGCTGTATTATAACCGGGGATGTACCTATGAAGGACTGAGAAAGACGGAAGCAGCCATCACAGACTTTAAAAAGACGCTGGAATTAAATGACCGTTACCGCAATACCAATGTGAAGCTGTTTAATATCTATCGGAAAAAGTTCGGTGACAGAAATCGCAGGGAGGATTTTGAACAGGCGCTTTTTTATATAAATAAACAGCTTGAAATTCGGGAAACAAGTGCGGATTATTTCCGTCGTGCCCTAATCTATTTTGATATTACGGATATAGAAAAGTCTCTTGCGGATTATGAGAAGTCCTTAGAGCTTGATCCTGATGATTACGTAACCTATAGCAATATGGGATATTGTTACCAGGCAGACAGGCAGTTTGAAAAGGCAATAGAATATTTTCAGAAGTCCAAAGTGCTTATGGAGAGAAAGAATGAAAATACCAGACCTTATTCTCAGAGTGGTATGTGTTACAAAGCTATGCAGCGATATGATGAGGCTCTGGAGTGCTTTTTAGAAGGCGCCGAAATTTTCCCGGAAGAAAAGGATTATCCTTTCTGGAAGCAGATCGGATATGTCTATGAGGCAAAGGGCGAGTATGACAAGGCAATAAAAGCTTTGGAAAACATGAAGGGCATAAGCGATGATTATTATCATGCTATAGCAGAGGCATGGATTGAGAGCGGAAATCCTGAAAAGGGATTGAAGATTTTAACGGATCGTATCAAAGAAGCCCCAGAAGATAAAAAAGCTATGCATTATAACGAGCTTGGCGACTGTTATTATGATCTGCTGGAATATCATAAGGCAGCAGAGAGTTATACAGAAGCCATTTCTCTGGAAAATGATCCAGAGGAGCTTTATGAATATGAGAAATCTTTGGCAAAAACCTATTACTTGATGGGAGAATATGAGAAAGCAAAAGAACATGCGCAGAAAGCCTTTGATCATTTTTATGAAATAGGATGGGTTGAGGAGGATTATGTCAGTTTTAAGGCATATGCTCCCGTAAGGATTGGCTCTATAGGCTGGCTTTATCTCTGCCTGGGAGATAAGGATAAGGCGGAAGAAAGTTTTCGAAAGATGAATGAAATTCATCTCTGCAGATACTGTACTCGTGATAAGTGTTTTGAAAGCTCCCTTTGGCTGGGACGGTTTTATGAGACACAGGGAGATTATAAGAGAGCCATAGAACATCTGGAAGAAGCCCTGCGCAGAAATCCGGAGCTTATTCAGGCCCAAAACGCTCTTGAGAATTTACGGAGGAAGTTATGATAATAGGAATTGATCTTGGGACAACCAACAGCCTTGCGGCATATTTTACCAAGGAGGGTCCGAAAATAATACCCAATCGACTGGGAAAAAACCTGACACCTTCCGTTGTAAGTATGGATGAAGAAGAGCAGATCTATGTGGGTGATTTGGCGGTAGAAAGAAATCTTCTTTATCCTGGAAGTACGGCCAGTGTTTTTAAGCGGGATATGGGAAGTCAAAGGCAGTTTAAGCTGCTTCATAAAACCTTTACAGCGGAGGAGCTTTCTTCCTTTGTACTGCGTGCTTTAAAGGAGGATGCAGAACATTATCTGGGTGAAGAGGTAACAGAAGCGGTTATCAGTGTTCCCGCATATTTTAATGATGCAAGAAGAAGAGCAACCAAAAAGGCAGGTGAGCTTGCAGGACTAAAGGTGGAGAGAATCATCAGTGAACCTACTGCGGCGGCCATTGCATATGGTCTTTATCAGAATAAGGAGCATTCCCGTTTTCTGGTTTTTGACTTGGGAGGCGGTACCTTTGATGTCTCCATATTGGAGCATTTTGACACCATTCTGGAGGTTCGAGCAGTAGCCGGCGACAATTTCCTTGGGGGAGAAGATTTCACGGCGGTGCTGGAGAATATGTTTTTTGAAAAGTATACCCAGTTTAACCGGCTCGCCTTGGATGAAAAGACACTGCGCCATATTCATAAGCAGGCAGAGCTCTGTAAACTTGGTTTTTCACAGGGGCGGAAGTCATCCATGAACTGCAAGATCGGAGAAGAGATGTTTACGTACGAGATTGATCTTGCCAAGTATGAAGAAGCCTGCGAGGAGCTTTTGGATAAAATTCGTCAGCCGGTAAAAAGAAGTCTCTTGGATGCTCATATCCGGCTATCGGATATTGATAAAGTGGTACTGGTGGGCGGTGCTACCAAGAGTCCCGTTATCCGCAGATTTGTCAGCCGACTGTTTAAGGCGATTCCGGATACTAATATCAATCCGGATGAAGCAGTTGCGCTGGGAGCAGCTATACAGGGCGCCATGAAGGAGCGTAAGGATGTCATCAAGGAAGTAATCTTAACAGATGTGTGTCCGTTTACTTTGGGTACGGAAGTTGTCCGGGAATGGGAAAAAGGACAGTTCGAAAACGGTGTATTCTGCCCCATTATTGAGCGGAATACAGTAATTCCCGCCAGCAGAACAGAACGGCTTTATACAGTCCGGGATAATCAGACAAAGATCAGGGTCAATGTACTTCAGGGAGAAAGCCGTTTTGCGGCTAACAATTTATCCTTAGGGGAGCTTATGATCGATGTGCCTTCCGCTAAGGCGGGGGAAGAGTCTGTAGAGGTGACCTACACTTATGATATTAATTCCATTTTGGAAGTGGAGGTTAAAGTAGTATCCACCGGCAAAAAGGAGAAACAGGTATTTTGCGGCAGAGATGTGGGCATGACGGAAGAAGAGATTAAAGAACGCCTTGATACTCTCTCTTATCTGAAAATCCATCCCAGAGACAGGGAAGAAAATAAGTACCTGCTTTTGCTTGGTGAGAGAATTTATGAGGAAAGCCTGGGAGAAAAACGTCATTATATCGAATCTGCACTGCACAAATACGAAAAGGCTTTAAACACCTATGATAACGCAGTGATTGAGGATGCAAAAAGGGAGTTTAAAGAGTTCTTGGAGGAATTAGAAGATTTTGAGTGACGGGCAGAGGACGGGAGTTTCAAGTGCAGAAAAATATTATTTATGAAGATGAACATATGATTGTTGTCTACAAACCGGCAGGAATTGCCACGCAGACGGCAAGAGTCGGGCAGCAGGATATGGTCAGTGAACTTAAGAACTATCTTGCTGGAAAGCCGGAGCATCAGGTAAAAGGAGAACCTTATCTGGGCGTAGTACATCGACTGGATCAGCCGGTTTCCGGAATCCTTGTTTTTGCCAAAAATCAAAAGGCTGCTGCCGGATTAAGCGCTCAGGTCAGCAACAAACGGATGGGAAAGTACTATTACGCAGTTATTTATGGTATTCCCGTTAAGGAGGCGGACAGGCTGGAAGATTATCTGTATAAGGATGGAGGGACAAATCGGTCTCTTGTGGTGGGTGAAGATTTTCCACAGGCGAAAAAGGCAGTTCTCACATACAAAAACGTTCGTACCATGATGATTCTGGAGAAGGAGCAGGAGGTTTCCCTTTTGGAAATACAGCTTCTTACAGGACGTCATCACCAAATCCGCGCGCAGCTCTCTCACAGAGGCATGCCGCTATTAGGAGACAGCAAATATGGCAGTGAAAAGTCAAAGCTTCTGAGCAGGGAGATTGGGTGCAGGGATGTAGCCCTTGGCGCTTACAAATTGATCTTACAACATCCGGTAACAAAGAAAGAGATGGTTTTTGAAAGAAAGCCCGAAGAGAAAATTTTTCTTCCTTTCTTTGCCAGAGGAATTTAACTTTCTGCAGGTCATATTCTCAATAAATTTACCCATACTACCAATAAAATTAAAATAAGGTAAGTATGGGTGTTTTTATGGATAAATTCAGCATGACGGAAAAAGGAAAAAAATATGTACAAATTCTATTGATCACGCTGATTGTTTATTTGGGAATGAAATTCATAAGTCCGGTGATATCCCCCTTTGTCATTGCTTTTCTTTTGGCAAGTCTGATCAATTTGCCGGTTTCCTGGCTTCATCAGAAAATAAAAATTAAAAAATCTGTTTTGGCAGGTCTTTTTCTTTTGTTAATTTCCGGGATGCTTTTTATCCTTTTTTGGTTTTTACTTTCTCTGCTGTGGTTAGGAGGAAAAGAACTTGCCGGGCAGTTGCCGGATATCCAGAAGGAATTTGGTATTTTTTTGGACAGCTGCTGCTGTAATCTGGAAAATCGGTTTGGTGTAGATGGGATCGTCATAGAAAACTTCATTTTAGAACAGGTTGATATCATGATCGAAAATCTGGAGGTGAAGGTACTTCCTACTGTAATGGGAAAGTCCTTTGATTATATAAAAAGTATTGTCGGCGGTATAGGCTTTTTCGTTATTATGATAATAGCTGTAATCCTGATCATGAAGGATTATGGAAAACTGATGGAAAGAATTAAGGAAGAAAAAGATCTGGATGGGGTTATATTTGTATGTAAAAAGGTGCTCCTCTACGTCAAAACTTTTGTAAAAGCACAGATTACGCTTCTTCTTATCATCAGCACTATCTGTGCGTTTACCTTGAGTCTGATCGGAATGAAGGGAGGAATTCTTTATGGACTGATTACGGGGCTTATGGATATGTTTCCCTTTATCGGAACCGGAATCATGCTTATGCCTCTTGCTTTTTGCATGTTGATCAACGGAAAAATAAAGCAGGCGGTGATTTGCCTTGTACTGTATGCAGTGTGTGCTCTCACCAGAGAGTTTCTTGAGCCGAAGCTGATCGGAAATAAGATCGGTGTCTGGCCGGTAGGAATTTTGTTTGCAATTTTCGGTGGAATTAAGCTATTCGGAATAGCCGGTATTATCAAGGGACCTTTGTCATTGGTTATTATTTGCGAGATATGCCGGTATTTGTGGAAAAAGGAAGAGAAACAAGAATAATTTCGAAATTTGCGCATTGCTTAGAATAATTTTATGAGTTATAATTTGTCAATTAAGAAAAAGAATTTTAATCGGAGAGGAGGCGCAGAGAGCACTTGTTACAAAAGTTAAGTCATTTATTTACAGTCGCATATCTGCTCCTTCTGTTTTGTGTATATCCCTTTTATATGCCAACCGGATATGTGGATATAGGGGAAGCAAAATACCGGTTTTTTATTTATATTTCCTGTGCAGCACTGATTATTCTGACAGTTCTTGTGGTTCTGGAAGGTGTGAGGAAGGTAAGCTGCCGGTTAATGAAACGGGAGGCGTATCTGATCAGATGGGGTGAGATCAGGATATCGATTACAGATCTATTGGTTTTATTTTTTTCCTTGGAGGTTTCTTTTTCTTATTGTTTATCTGATTTTCAAGAGGAAGCCTTTAGGGGAACGGAAGGATGGCGCATGGGACTGATACTGTTTCTTAGCCTGTGCGGCCTTTACTTTATAATATCCAGGCAATGGAAACCATTACCGTATATCTGGTATACAGCAATGGGGGCATCCGGGGTAGTATTTCTTCTGGGAATACTGGATCGGTTTTCTATTTATCTGATTCCCCTTTCTATCCGTGATCCGGCATTCATCTCTACCTTGGGAAACATCAACTGGTTCTGTGGGTATTTGACAGTGCTGGCTCCGATAGGGGCGTGTATTTTTTTGTCAGCGAAAACATTGGCAGATAAATGGATTTCAGGGTGTTACTTATTTGTGGCATTTGCGGCAGGATTTTGTCAGGGAAGCAACAGTGTGTTTTTGTTTTTGGGAGCACTGTTTTTTGTCCTTTTGTGGGTGAGTATTTCAAAGAAAGAGTGGATCAGTCGTTGGTTTTTCATGATGGTTATATGTGGGGCAGCCGGCGGGGGAGTCCGGATTTTAAAAAAGTTGTTTCCGGAAGGATACAATTATGAAGCGGACAATCTTTGTCTTGCGGCAGCAAGCTCAAACTGGCTTCTCTTGGCGGCTTTTTTCTGTTTGCTGACAGGTTTGATCCTGAAAAAGGAGGCCATAAAATTTCCGGAAAATAATAAAAGTGTTCAAAGAATCCGCATTTTACTTGCAGTAATTCCCATAGCGGGAGTTCTTTTATGGGCAGTTTTGTCTTTTTGGAATACAAAATTGGGAATCCCCGGTCTTACAGAAAATTCGCTTTTTCTCTTTCATGAGAGCTGGGGAAATGGAAGAGGAGTGACCTGGAGTGCAGGAATCAGGCTTTTTGGTGGGATGGACGGAGCTGATAAGTTGTTTGGAGTTGGCCTGGACTGTTTTTCTGCCTATGCTTATTCCAATCCACAGACAGCAGGGATGCTGCGGGATTATTTTGGAGACAGCCGGCTCACCAATGCCCACAATGAATTGTTGACATCATTAGTCAATATAGGAATTGTGGGAACCGTTTTTTACTTTGGTTTATTTCTNTCNGGAATGATAAGATGNNTGAAAAAAGNGGAGAAAAAGNCATGCCTGCTGATCCCTGCAGTAAGTATTTTTTGTTATCTGNTACATAATATGGTNAGCTTTGCGCAGGTTTTAAATCTTCCTTATGTTTTTNTNATCATGGCAATGGGCGAAGGNATGCTCAGAAGGGACACTGAGNATACAGANGGGTNATAGAATATTGTTGACAAAAAACGTTAGTTTTTCTACAATTATGCATAGATGACATTAGAAATATAAACTTTTGAAAACGCATGGGGGAAGGCATTATGGAAAAAAATTTACCATTTAGTGAAAAGGCTCATATGAATCGACGGTTTCTTGACAGCTATGGTATTATTGCTGCAGTTTTGGTTGCCGCATACATAGTGGAGCTGGTCAAAGGGAGCCGGACACTGGGTTATATTGCAGTTTTTGGTCTGATCTTACTTGTACCGTTTGCAGGGTGNATTCTGCTTTACCGGAAGGACAGGGAAAGTACGGTAATAAAGTATCTGGGTGCTTTTGGCTATGGTGTTTTTTATTTGTATGTGCTCCTGACATCTACCAGNATTTTGTCCTTCTGCTATATTCTTCCTATGATGGTTGTAATCATGGTTTATCAGGATAGTAAATTTGCTCTAAAAGTCGGTATCATGTCAATTTTAATCAATATTTTAGATGTTGTGGTCATGTGTTCNGTTCAGGGAGGTCCNNACAGCGGCATGATCGTTAATTTTGAAATTCAAATTGCGGTAGTAATATTGACAGTGGGTATTTCTATTCTTGCAACAAAAGTGCTTGAAAAAGTCAGTGCTTACCGCTTTGAAATTATTGCAGGCGAAAAAGGAAAGCAGGAGGAGATGCTGCAACAGGTGCTTGCGGCAGTAGATGCCCTGGCAAATAAGGTTTCCGATATTGACAAAGAAGCAAAGAAAATGGCAAGTCAGGGTGAAAGCAGCAAAAAAGCAATTGANGAAATCGTTGCAGGGACAAATGATCTGGCAAAGACAATCCAGAAACAGCTTGAGATGACGGAAAGCATCGGAAATATGACGGATGCCACCGGCGAGATTGCAGAGGAGATTCAGGATAAATTTAAAGATACCAGAGAAGTTACAGAACTGGGAGACAAAGGCATCAACGAATTGGAGAAAGCTTCCAAGCTAAATGGGCAGGTGAGCGGACAGGTAAGTGCCACCATGGATAAACTGCTTTCTCAGACCAATGAAGTAAATGAAATTCTTCAATTGATTGAGGGCATTACAGAACAGACAACACTTTTGGCGTTGAATGCAAGTATTGAAGCGGCNCGTGCCGGAGAAGCAGGTAAGGGATTTGCTGTGGTGGCAGATGAGATNAAAAAGCTTTCTTCTGAGACAGAAAGCGCTACCTATCAGATCCGAAGCATTTTAGAGGAACTGACAAAGCAGACAGATGAGGCAGAAACAAGTGTAAACAGTCTGATTGAATCAAATAAAAAGCAGGCCGATCTGGTAATGAAGACCCGTAAGGCATTTGCACAGATAAAGGAAGATATTGTTGATGTTGGCGGCAGTGTGGAAAGACAGGCCGTCAATATGGAAAGAATTAAAGACAGTAATAAAGAGATTATTCACTATGTGGAAAGCTTAAGTGCATTTAGTGAGGAGCTTCTTGCCAATACAGAAAATACCAGAGATATGGCAGAGGATACGATTGAGGGAACGCAGAGAGTCAGCGGACTTTTGGAAGAGGTTATGCAGGAAGTAGAAGGCCTTAGACAAATCGTTTAGCAAGATAAAATGAAGGAGATATGAAAAAATGGCAGAAAAAAAACTGGTTGAAGCGATCACATCCATGAGCGAGGATTTTGCGCAGTGGTATACGGATGTGGTCAAAAAGGCGGAGCTGGTGGATTACTCTAATGTGAAGGGCTGTATGGTTTATAAGCCGGCAGGCTACGCAATATGGGAGAATATCCAAAAACAGCTTGATGAAAGATTTAAGGCAACAGGCGTGGAAAATGTATATATGCCCATGTTTATTCCTGAAAGCCTTCTGGAAAAGGAAAAAGATCATGTAGAAGGGTTTGCTCCCGAAGTTGCATGGGTTACTCACGGCGGGTTGAATCCTCTGCAGGAGAGAATGTGCGTAAGACCGACTTCCGAGACGCTTTTTTGTGACTTTTATAAAGGTGATATTCAGTCCTATCGGGATCTGCCAAAGGTGTACAATCAATGGTGCAGTGTAGTCCGCTGGGAGAAGGAGACAAGACCCTTTTTAAGATCCAGAGAATTTTTGTGGCAGGAAGGACATACAGCACATGCAACGGCCGAGGAAGCGCAGGAGCGCACGGAGCAGATGCTGAATGTTTATGCGGATTTTTGTGAAGAAGTGCTTGCAATTCCTGTGGTAAAAGGGCGCAAGACAGATAAGGAAAAATTTGCCGGCGCGGAGGCAACTTATACTATTGAGGCTCTGATGCATGACGGTAAGGCGCTGCAGTCCGGTACCAGCCATAATTTCGGTAATGGCTTTGCCAAAGCCTTTGGCATTCAGTTTACAGATAAAGACAATCAGTTAAAATATGTTCATCAGACTTCTTGGGGAATGTCTACCAGAATTATCGGTGCGATCATTATGGTTCACGGAGATGACTCCGGTCTGGTGCTGCCACCGAAGATTGCGCCGGTTCAGGTTATGATCGTTCCCATTCAGCAGAAGAAGGAAGGCGTGCTTGACAAAGCATATGAGCTGCGAGATAAGCTGAAAGATTTCCGTGTAAAGGTGGATGATTCTGATAAGAGTCCCGGATGGAAATTTTCGGAGCAGGAAATGCGCGGAATTCCTATGCGTGTAGAGATTGGTCCAAAGGATATTGAAGCAGGAAAATGTGTGATCTGCCGTCGTGATACTGGTGAAAAAACAGAGATAGCGCTTGACAGGCTGGAAGAAGCCGTGGCAGACTTAATGGTTCAGATTCAAAAGGATATGCTTGAAAGAGCGAGAAAGCACTTGGAGGAGCATACCTATACAGCGGTAAATAGAGAAGAATTTGAAAAGACATTTGAAGAAAAGTCCGGTTTTGTGAAGGCTATGTGGTGTGGAGAAAGAGCCTGTGAGGAAGCGATTAAAGAAAATATGGCTGTAACCAGCCGTTGTATGCCTTTCCATCAGGAATGTCTTTCCGATCAGTGTGTATATTGCGGAAAACCGGCGAAAAAGATGGTTTATTGGGGAAGAGCATATTAAAGTGAAGAGTAGGATCAGACTCCCGGAAAAAGTAAAATTAATTATACAGAGAATCACGGATGCAGGTTACGAGGCGTATGCGGTAGGCGGCTGCATTCGTGATTCTCTTTTGATGCGTACTCCGGATGATTGGGATATCACTACCTCGGCAGATCCCCTTCAGGTGAAAGCGATTTTTGAGCGTACAGTGGATACAGGTATTAAGCACGGTACTGTGACCGTCCTGATGGGGGGAGAAGGCTTTGAGGTGACTACCTATCGCATCGACGGAAAATATGAAGACGGCCGTCACCCTCGTGAAGTTATCTTTACGCCCAGTTTGGAAGAAGATCTAAAGCGAAGGGATTTTACCATCAATGCCATGGCGTATAACGAAAAGGATGGACTGGTGGATATTTTTGACGGTATAGGTGATATCCAAAGAGAGTTAATCTGCTGCGTCGGAAATCCACTGGAAAGATTTTCGGAAGATGCGCTGCGTATCATGCGTGCAGTCCGTTTTAGTGCGCAGTTAGGCTATAGAATCGATGAACAGACAAAAGAGGCGATTCGTCAATTGGCGCCGGACCTGAAACGTATCAGTGCGGAGAGAATCCAAACAGAACTTGTGAAACTGGTAATGTCACCCCATCCGGAATATCTGCGCACGGCTTATGAGCTCGGAATTACAAAAGTGATTCTGCCGGAATTTGATGCATGCATGCAAACACCGCAAAATAATCCGCATCATTGTTTTGGCGTAGGTGAACATATTTTGGAATCTATGAAAGCGATTCCTGCTGACAGGGTTCTCCGGCTTGCCATGCTTTTTCATGATATCGGGAAGCCGGAAACGNTTACTGTAGATNAAGAAGGAATCAGTCACTTNCATGGACATCCGGTCATATCNGAAGAGATNGGNAGNAAGNTTCTAAAGAGACTTAANTTTGATAANCATACCATAGATCAGGTAACAAGANTGGTGAGATATCANGATTATTATGTGGAGCCGTCNCANAGATGTGTACGGCGGGCTNTNATGAAAGTGGGCGAAGATATTTTTCCNNTGTTGTTNCAGGTNAAAANNGCGGATATNCANGCNCAAAGCNNNTATCAGCGGGNNGATAAGGAAGAAAACCTGAAAGCNGTAAGTCAGCTTTATGAGCAGATTCTTACACAAAAGCAGTGTGTCAGTTTGAANATGNTGGNTGTTACCGGAAGNGACTTGATGGAGCAGANGGGGATGGCACCNGGAAAAAANATCGGNGAGGTATTAAAGTATCTTNTGGATNTNGTNGTAGANGACCCCTCCCGAAACCAAAAGGAGATATTACTTAAGGAAGCAGAAAGGTATTTAAAGATGTAATACTTTACNAAATACCCTCATATGATAGGATATGACACGAATTGGGGGTAATCGTTGTGAGTGACAGAAGCGCAATTGTGCTGGAAAATTATGATATTGAAGTGCTTCGAACCTGGAAAGGACGAGGCGCTGTTCTTTGTGAAACAAAACAGGGGATATTAATTTTAAAGGAATATGCAGGGCATAGGGACAAAGTAATTTTTCAGGATGCACTGCTTCATATGATACAGGAAAAAGGCTTTCGTCAGGTTGAGACCATCATAAGGAATAAAGATCAGGAGCTGCTCTCGCAGGATCTGGATGGGACTTTATATATTCTGAAAACCTACATGGATGGAAGAGAATGCAATGTTCGGGATATGGAGGAATGCTGCCAGGCTTCCCGGACGCTTGCAGCGCTGCATAAAGTATCCCGGTCGGAGGAACCGATTGCCGGTTATGCTCCGTCTCACTCTGTTTATCAGGAATTTCAGAAGCATAATAAGGAACTCCGCAGGGTCAGAAAGTATTTAAAAGACCGCGGTCAGAAGACGGATTTTGAGATTGCGTTGTTTGGTTCTTACGACTATTTTTTAAATCTTGCCTTGGAGATTACGGAAGAGATGAAAAATGCCGAAAATGAAAAAGAAGAGCATTTTATCTGTCATGGTGATTTTCAGTACCATAATATTATTGTTTCCGAAGGTGAGATGTATGTCATAAATTTTGAAAAGTGTCTCTATGACAGTCCGGTTCGTGATTTATACCTATTTATGCGTAAGCTTCTTGAGAAGAGCGGGTGGTCNGAAAAAACAGGATTTGATCTGATGGAATCCTATGAGAAAACCCGGCCGATGGAAAAGGAAGAGTACAGGCAATTATATTATCGACTTGCCTATCCTGAAAAATTCTGGAAAATTGTGAATTTTTATTATAATTCGGGAAAGGCCTGGATACCCGATAAAAACATGGAAAAACTGGTCAGAGTCACCCAGCAGGAGAAGAACAAGCAGGCGTTTTTGGAAAATTTTAAAATACGTTATGGATTGTCTTAGTTCTTTTCATATTTCGCAGGGTGTGCTATACTCTTTGTGTAGAAAACGATTGACAATTGAGGAAAACAAAATGATAAAGAAAAATAAGTTATTTCATCTGCCGACAGCGGTGGTCTGTGCCATCAGTCTGTTGCTTACCGGTTGCGGAAGCATAGGGCTGGCACAGGAATCCACATTTGAAAGTGCTTATGAAAATAAAGAGGAAGAAGAACCGGTGGATATTTATCTCTCCGGAGCGACNGTGATTATTGAATCGGTGAGGGAAGAGGAGCAGGTGATAGATGTATATTTGACGGACAGAAATGAAAGCAGATCCTTTACATACACCGGAGCAACCTCTATACAGGATAAATACGGAAGTGCAATGAGCATGGCTCAGCTTAATCCCGGGGATATTGCGGACATTAAGTACAACAGTGAATTAGAAAGAATCGGTTCCATTACCTTGTCACCGGATGCATGGAATCATGAAGGGATAACAAGATATAATTTGGATATCGGAAATGGGAGCGCTTCTATCGGTGATGAAACTTACGGTATGAGCAGCAACGTGCGGTTTTATTCGGATGGAAAATCCATTGATGCGGATCAGATCATACAGCAGGATGTACTTACTTTTCGCGGAAAAGGCAGTACGATTATGAGCGTTGTTGTAAATCAGGGGCATGGATATCTGAAGCTGGAGAATGATCAGGCGGTGATCGGCGGCTGGATCGAAGTGGGACAAACCCTCATTTCACAGATAGCGCCGGATATGCTTTTTGTTGTACCGGAAGGAAATTACAACGTCAGGTTTTCCGGGACAGGGGTAGAAGAGTTTCGAGAAGTTACCATCGAGAGAAATAAGGAAACGCTCTTGGATCTGGGTGATATTGAGCTACCCCAGCCGGAGAAAGGACTGGTTACAGTTCAGGTAACGCCGCAATCGGCACAGGTATTTATTGATGAGAATAAAGTTGACATCACTTATCCTGTCCGGGTTCCCGTCGGACTTCATCAGATAACGGCGAAAGCTTCCGGATATGATACGGTTTCTGAATATTTTCAGGTAGATGGTGAGAATATAACNGTAAANCTGGATTTNGAGGAGCAAAAGACAGTATCNGGAAACAGTNTTTCCAANAAGGAAGAGGAAAAGACAGCGAAGATTACAATCAATACGCCGGTGGATACGGAGGTATATCAGGATAATCTTTANATGGGAATTGCACCGGTTACGTATACAAAGACNTCCGGNAGCCATACGATTACTTTGAGAAAGCANGGNTATATTACCAGAAGTTATAACATTGAGGTAGCGGATGACGATAAGGATGTGACCTATTCCTTCCCGGATCTGGATCCNGAAAATGCAGATTCCCAGANTGGTACAGTNAGTGGNAATTCGTTAAANGGAAATACAGTNAGTGGAAATACNGTCAGCGGAAATACAGTAAGTGGAAACACGGTCAGCGNTAATTCTGTAAGTAATTAGNCAGGAAANATGTAAAAATACAATAAAAAATATTTAAAGACAAAAAATCGAATGTAAATAAATAAAAAACGCCTAAAAGTGAGGAAAGTACGAAATTATCCTTGACAAATGTANCCAAAACAGCTATATATAAATATAGGCGTTTCAAAAGAGAGACATCTACGAAAAAAACACTCATATAAAGAGGAGGAGTTCGAAATGAACAAAACAGAATTAGTTGCAGCTATGGCTGATCAGGCTGGTTTATCCAAGAAAGATGCTGAGAAAGCATTAAAGGCTTTCACAGATGTTGTATCAGCAGAATTNAAGAAAGACGGAAAGGTTCAGTTAGTTGGATTTGGTACNTTTGAAGTATCCAAGAGAGCAGCCAGAGAAGGTAGAAATCCTCAGAGCGGCGCTGTTATGAAAATTGCAGCTTCTAAGGCTCCCAAGTTTAAAGCTGGTAAGGCTTTAAAGGACTTAATCAACGCATAAGATTTGAATATCTTGAAGGACCTGCATGGCAGGTCCTTTTTTCTTTCAGGAGGTATATCATGCGATTGGATAAATATTTAAAAGTATCCCGATTAATTAAACGAAGGACCGTGGCAAATGAAGCATGCGATGCGGGACGAGTTCTGATCAATGAAAAACCTGCAAAGGCGTCTACAAATGTAAAGCAGGGAGATATTATCACGATTTCTTTCGGAAATAAAGAGGTCAGGGTGGAGGTGCTGGAAGCCCGGGAGACCGTAAAAAAAGAAGAAGCAAAAGAGCTGTTCCGTTATTTGTAGGCTGTCACATATTTCAAAGAATATATTGAAATAGTTTCTAATATAATCTTTTATATAGGATTGCATCAGGAGTATTTTATTTATGGAAGAATTGACAGGTGTAACAAAGCGGGCGCATAAGCTGATACTAAATAACAGAAGGACATGTAATCTGACAGGAATCAATGATGTCCTGTCTTTTGATGAGAAAGAGATCATTCTGGAAACCGAGCAGGGAATGCTTATGATCAGGGGAAATGAGCTGCATGTAAGCAGACTTACACTGGATAAGGGAGAAGTGGATGTGGATGGACGCATTGACAGCTTTACTTATTCGGAACAGTCGGGTTTAAATGCAAAAGGAGAATCTTTCCTTTCCAGATTATTTAAGTAGGTGCTTATGAGCCAGAATATTATGAATGAAGTCACTTTTTTTGCCCACTCCTTTTTGCTGGGGATTGTTATTACCTTTGTGTATGACGGATTTGTGGTGCTTCGCAGGGTAATAAGGCACAATCTTGTGATGATCTCATTGGAAGATATGATCTTCTGGATTGCCTGTGCTATCGGTGTTTTTTATATGCTTGTTGAGGAAAATAACGGAATTCTCAGATGGTTTGCAGTATTTGGAGCAACACTGGGAATGCTTGCTTATAAGGAGAGCGTCAGCGATTTTGTTGTAAAAGCGGCATCAACAATGATCAGGTCTGTTTTTCGTGTGGCATCACGGATTATAGGGATTTTTTTCCGCCCAGTGCTCTTTTTGGGAAAGAAATTCTGTCATGTTATGAAGAAATTTACGAAAAAAAGCCAAAGAGCCGGTAAATATGCGAAAAATAAGTTGACGAGAAGCTTCAAATTACTTAAAATAACATTATGTAAACATAAAGAGAGGAAAGACTGAAGGCTATGGCAAGAAAAGCTGCATATAGAAAGAAACGGCAGAATCGTTTCGGAATGTTTCTTGTCTCCATTGCGGTGATCATGATGCTGGTGGTGGTAGCGTTCAACAGTGTAGAGTTGAAAGCGAAGAGAGAAACCTACCGTCAAAAGGAGCAGGCGCTTCAGGAGCAGATCGAAGCGGAAGAAGAGCGTTCCAAAGAAATAGAAGAATTTGAAAAATACACACAGACCAAGAAGTATATCGAGGAGGTTGCCAGGGATAAGCTGGGACTGGTATACGAGGGTGAAATATTGTTTAAGGATGAAGATTAAAGCAGGCGGGAGCGTCTGCTTTAAATTTTTTGTCAAAAAGTTTTTGGTTTTTTCNNCTTCTTTTTGACAAACTGTTCTTTTNGCTTTTTGTATAATAATCCTTTACAGGAGGAGATTGTATGAAAAGGCAGAATTTAGGAGAACGAGAAGAATTTGGTAATATTCTTCCGGAATACGGGAGAAGAAAACTGCTTACTTATGCGGATTCNATCAGAGAACTGGCGGACAGCTTCCGGGATACAAGAGCCGAGGGGATAAACGGACAAGCAAAAGAGNTACAGGACCGGAGAGATTATATATGGCAGAAACGACTTTATGAAAATAAGGAATTAATGGTTGCTCATTTGGAAGAGATGGCACAGATCATGTCGGAGCTTGCCCAGGAGACCAGAAGATGCATTCCTATGGGAGAGAGAAGGTTTAANCAAATTGCNCATGCGCTCCGNGAGGTGGATATCCAGATCAAAAATCTGTACCTGATTGAGAACGAGATGGGGCATATGGAGGTTTCTCTCACCATGAGAAATATGAAGACTGCCAATTTATCNGCGGAAGAGATTGGAGATCTTTTGTCNGTGCTGCTCAATATGCATCTGGTGAGCGCCGGGGACAATTCTTTTTTTGTAGGAGGNGAATGGCAGACNTTTTATTATGTACAGGAAGCGAAATTCCATGTTCTTACGGGAATTGCCAAAGCAGTGAAGGAGACGGAGAAAATTTCCGGAGATAATTATGCCTTTTTTGANGGAAATGCCGGAAATCTGACAGCACTATTGTCTGATGGCATGGGCTCCGGCGAAAAGGCGTGNGCNGACAGNACTATGGTGGTGGAGCTGATGCANAAGTTTCTGGAAGCAGGTTTTCAAATGGAGGTTGCNATTCAGATGATCAACAGCGCNNTGCTTTCGGNNGGGGAAAATACCAATATGTCTACGCTGGATATCTGCAGTCTGGATCTTTATAACGGNGANTGNCGGTTTGTGAAGGTGGGAAGNGCCTGCTCTTACATNAAAAGACAGCATTTGGTAGACCGGATTTCCTCAGGGAATCTGCCCCTTGGGATTTTTCAGAAGCCGGATACGGAAGCGGTTGGAAGAACGCTTATGGATGGAGATTATGTGATCATGATNTCTGACGGNATTCTGGATGCNCTNTCGCAGGGNATTGGGGAGGACATGCTCTCTGAGCTGATCGGCAGCAGTAATCTGGAAAATCCGGGCGAGATGGCAAATGCCATATTGAATTTTTGNATTCATCAATGCCGGGGNCATATCCGGGATGATATGACGGTGCTGGTCATAGGAATCTGGAAAAAAGACGACTGACACTTTCTTTTTTTGGCAAATTCCGTTATATTAATAAGTATGATAAAAAAAGTAATGGATTATGTGGAAAAATATCAAATGATCAGTCCTCACGATACGATAACAGCGGGGATTTCAGGAGGCGCAGATTCTGTCTGCCTCCTTTTTATGCTGTTGGAAATACAGAANCGAATTCCGCTTGCAATCAGAGTGGTGCACGTTAATCACAAAGTACGTGAAGATGCAGANCAGGATGCNGAGTTTGTGAGGAAGCTGTGTGAAAAATTTCAAATACCNTTTTATCNGGTNGANAAAAATNTCANNGANCTNGCAGCAGAGTGGAATTGNTCTGAGGAGGAAGCAGGAAGAAAAGTCCGNTATCAGGCGTTTGATGAGGTGCAGGGCAAAGANGCAGGCAAAATTGCGGTGGCNCATAACAGCAATGACCGGGCGGAAACTATGCTGTTTCACTTNTTCCGGGGAACAGGGCTGGGCGGGGCAGCAGGGATCCGTCCGGTAAATGGCAGAATTATCCGGCCGCTTTTGGGAATTACCCGGGAAGAGATCGAAAAGTGGCTTTTGGACAGAGATATTGCATATTGCACAGACAGTACTAATAAACAGGATACCTATACCAGAAACCGGATCCGGCATCACATATTGCCCTATGCNGANCAGGAGATCTGCCGGGGGACAGTGATAAATATGAACCGCGCGGCGGATGATCTGATGATGGCGGNGGAATATCTGCGCAGGGAAACACAAAAGGCNGCAGAACGCTGCGTGTGTCAGGATGAAGAGAGGAATGAGATTCGGATTGATCTTAACGCTTTTGGGCAGGAGGATGAATACCTGAGAGGAAGAATCCTGCTCTTTTGCCTTGAAAAAGCNGCGGGTTCAAGAAAAGACATCACAGCGGCACATGTACGGTCTGTGGAAAGACTGTTTCAGACATCCGGCAGCANGGAGATCCATCTTCCGTATCAGATTACGGTTTATAAGCAATATGATCTGGGAATGATACAGAGGAGACNCTCTGNTTTAACAGTTCCGGAAGAGCAAGTCNGTGGAAAAAGCATATCGCTGAGATCTGCAGCAAGAGAGAACCNGNNNGAACGAAAGGTGGATGTACCCGGNAGAATTGAGGTTCCTGAACTNGGAATAGTGGANTTTACCGTGTTTCCGATGGATAATTCGCAAAATATTCCAGAAAAAACATATACGAAATGGTTTGATTATGATAAAATATCATCGTCTATGGTATTTCGAACAAGGCAGGCAGGAGATTACCTGACGGTAAAGAGCAGCCNGGGGGAAAGAAAGCATAAGCGATTACAGGATTTCTTTGTCAACGAAAAGATACCAAGACAGGAGAGGGAGAAGATTTTTTTACTNGCTGAAGATTCTCATGTTATATGGATACCGGGTTACCGGATCAGCGAATACTACAAAATAGATAAAAATACCTGCAATATTATGCAGGTCAAAGTGTCAGATAAAGATAATTAAGTAACGAGAGAAGAAAGGAGTCATANAAATGGCTGAAAAGATTAAAGTAATGCTTACAGAGCAGGAAGTNGATGCCAAAATCTGTGAGATCGGAAAACAGATCAGTGAAGACTATGCGGGTAAGCAGGTTCATCTGGTATGTGTGTTGAAAGGAGGAAGCTTTTTTATGTGCGAGCTTGCCAAGAGAATTACCGTACCGGTATCACTTGATTTTATGTCCGTTTCCAGCTACGGCGGAGAAACAAAATCCAGCGGCGTGGTAAAAATCGTAAAGGATCTGGATGAACCCCTTAAGGACAAGGATGTAATTATTATTGAGGACATTGTGGATTCGGGCCGTACGTTAAGCTACCTGATGGAAATGCTGCGGGATCGGGGGCCTGCAAGTTTAAAGCTCTGTACGCTGCTTGATAAACCGGATCGCAGAGTGGTGGATGTCCATGTGGATTATACTGGTTTTCAGATTCCCGATGAATTTGTAGTGGGATATGGGCTTGATTATGATCAGAGATACAGAAATCTTCCTTATATCGGAAAAGTGGAATTTGAATAAATAATGAAACCGGCCATAGTCGGTAAGTGAGGTAGTAGGATTGAATAAGAAAAATCGTGGTTATAATGCATACTTTATTTTAGTATTGCTCTTACTGGCTCTTCTGGTTATTCCAAGTCTTTTGGATAATAATCAGATTGAGTACACCAGAGGAGAGCTGATTTCCGATCTGGAAGAAGGAAAAGTGCTTTATGCGAGTATTTCCCCAAGCAGAGAGACACCCACCGGCGAGGTGGATTTTGTGATCAGCGGTCAGCCGAATAAAACCCTGTATGTTACCGATGTGTCGGAAATCGAAGAATTGCTGATTTCTTACGGGCTGAATCCCGGAGTCAAGAAGGTTCAGGAGGAAAGCTGGTTTCTGACCAGTGTGTTCCCAGTTCTTCTTGCGGTGATCGTGATGGTGTTCTTTTTTGTCATGATGAACAGCCAGAATGCAGGTGGAAGCAGCAAGATGATGAATTTCGGCAAGAGCCGCGCCAGACTTTCCATGGGTGACGGGAAGATTACATTAAAGGATGTAGCAGGGCTTAAGGAAGAAAAGGAAGAGCTGGAGGAAATTGTTGAATTCTTACGTGATCCGGCTAAGTTTACAAAGGTTGGGGCCAGAATTCCCAAGGGAGTACTCTTAGAGGGTGCGCCCGGTACCGGTAAAACACTTCTTGCCAAGGCAATTGCAGGAGAAGCCGGTGTTCCGTTCTTTACTATTTCCGGTTCTGACTTTGTGGAAATGTTTGTAGGTGTGGGAGCTTCCAGAGTCCGTGACCTGTTTGAAGAAGCGAAACGTCATGCTCCCTGTATCGTATTTATCGATGAGATCGATGCCGTAGCGAGACGCAGAGGTACCGGCATGGGCGGCGGCCATGATGAGAGAGAGCAGACCCTGAACCAGTTGTTAGTTGAGATGGACGGTTTTGGTGTCAATGAAGGCATTATTGTACTGGCAGCGACCAACCGTGTTGATATTCTGGATCCCGCAATTATGCGTCCTGGGCGTTTCGACCGGAAGATCAGCGTGAACAGACCGGATGTGGGCGGAAGAGAAGCGATCCTCCGGGTACATGCAAAGAATAAACCTCTTGCGGAGGATGTGGATCTGAAACAAATTGCTCAGACCACGGCGGGCTTTACGGGAGCGGATCTGGAAAACCTTCTGAATGAGGCGTCTATTGTGGCAGCAAAGCAGGAGCGGAGTTATGTACTCCAGGAGGACATCAAGAAGGCCTTTATCAAGGTTGGAATCGGCGCAGAAAAGAAAAGCCGTATTATTACGGATAAGGAAAAGAAGATCACAGCCTATCACGAGGCAGGACATGCGATCTTGTTCCATGTGCTTCCGGATGTAGGGCCTGTTTATACCGTATCCATTATCCCTACCGGACTTGGAGCAGCAGGATATACCATGCCACTTCCCGAAAATGACGATATGTTTATTACCAAAGGTAAAATGCTACAGGATATCATGGTATCCTTAGGCGGAAGAATTGCAGAGGAAATCATCTTTCAGGATATTACGACAGGCGCTTCCAGCGATATCAAAAAGGCAACCAAGGCAGCGCGGGATATGGTGACCAGATACGGTATGTCGGAAAGCATTGGCGTGATTAACTATAACAGCGATGATGACGAAGTGTTTATCGGAAGAGACCTTGCACATGCAAAGGGACACAGCGAGCTGGTTTCCGGCGAGATTGATAAGGAAGTAAAACGAATCATTGATGAATGTTACACAAAGGCAAAAGCTCTTATCTTAGAGCATATGGAAGTGCTTCATGGCTGTGCGGAGCTTCTGCTCCAAAAGGAAAAGATCGGAAGGGAAGAGTTTGAAGCTCTGTTTGAGAAGAAGGATACTTCCCCGGAGGCTTTTTTCCAGGTATAAAAGATAGTATTTGGTGAATATGCACAAAAATGAAACTTTAAAATTGTAATATTTGTGAATCGTGAGTATTTACGCAAAATGGGGGCTATGCTATTATACTACTTGTAACCCCCCCAATACATTATATAGTTTTTGCTATACCCCATAAGAAAGAAATACCTTCTCTAAAAAGAACAGTACTCGTACTGTTCTTTTTACTATGCAAAAATATTGGCAGGTAATTACATTTGCCGTGAGATTTGTTTATTATCCTTCGTCTGAAATCCAGTATTTTTGGATAAGCTTATGTGCCTCCTCATCGGAAAGAGCAAAACGCTCGCGGACGATTTTTTCGGCTTCTTGCTTGGAGAGATGCAAATCCTGACAGGTTTGTATTAAGACCTTAATGCCGGTTGCCAGACCATCTTCATAGCCTTCCTCCCAGGTTTGTTTCATATGTTTTTCTTCATCATATTCATAAATACTCGTTTTTACCGTTTCAGAAGTGCTCGCGCAAAACTGAGCGCAGTTTTTATCCAAAATCCAATATTTTTCTATAAAGTCATGAATTTCCAGATCAGAAAGAGGAAAATGTTCAAGAATTGTTTTTATAGTTTCCTGTTTGGAAAGAGATAATTTTTGGCAGGTTTGTATTAAAGCTTTAATGCCGGCTTCGCGTCCATCTTCATAGCCTTCTTCTCTGGTCTGTCTCATATGCTTTTCTTCGTCATATTCATAAATGCTCATTTTCATAGCCTCCGCTCTGTTTTTGCTGAGAAATTCAGCCAGAATTCCTTCCTGGATACATTCATTGATCGCCCGATTTACCGCATCTTCCAGCTTCATAGTTTCTGCATAAAGGCGGACTCTGGCGGTGTATAAGGAATAGTCATTGAGTGTTTTGCATGCTTTTTTCAGCTTTTCGTTATAGCCCGGATTAATGTTCAACAAGGTAGCCCGCAGTTCCAGTGATGGTTCTTCATCCGAAACGTTGAAAGAGGCAGACATTTCAAATACTCGTGCCTTGTAGGTATCGTTTACGATTACTTCCATTACTGTCATAGGAAAGACCTCCTTTTGAGATGGTGAGGGAGCCCGGCACACCTGGGTCTTAACCTGAAAGTCTGCTGTGAAATCCCTCTGCTGTTGTTGGGTGATAAAGCATGAGATTTCTACGAGAAAAGAATTTCAGATGGTTCAGATGTGTTTCCATATGAAGAAATAGAAATATAATG
>JAAVAA010000064.1 GCA_014804285.1 Lachnospiraceae bacterium
AATCTGTTCCTTTGCTGCTGGCATAAAAAATCCTCCTTTTCGATAAGAATTGTCATATCTTGATTCTTACCAAAAAAGAGGTATTTTTTCCAAAGACACAAACTATTTTACACTACCTAAACAACTATTATGCAACGAGGGTATAGATAATTCAAGCATTTACTGTGCAGTAATTGGTGGAGAAATTAGGAGACAACAGCTTTGACGCTAAATACTTGACGAACTTCAAGAAATTCAAAATTGTTGCCTTCTTACACGTTTAAAAACAAAACAGCACCTATATTTTCTATATCACCATGCAATACCAGATGTGCGAATTTTTTATAATCTTCGATATTATCATAATTAGTCATAGCTACTGTTTCAATTTCAAAGATATTTCCCTTTTCATCAATCAACATCAAGCCATTTTTAAGAAGTTTTGTATCTCCCTCAACTGCAATGCAATACATATTACCTATATGTAGTTTATCTAAGACTTTGAACATATTCAATTGCCTCCTAGCAGTTGTTGCTTAGATATTAAATAAGCATCTGTTGCTTTTCTAAGCATGGCATTAGAATCATTTATAACATCTGCACCACCCTTACCAGCACTCCGCACACGACCTTTTACCGTCTCAACGGTTTTTCCACACCATAGAATGCTGCGCTGGACAGTCCGCCCATCACGAAGCCTGACAGCAGTTCTTTCACGAAATCCGCCAGGTTAAAGCCTGTCGTTTTCGCCGCCCGCGAATATTGAAATTATAGCACGCGCCAGACTGGATCACAATGAAATATCTTGCGTTTTACTTCTCTGGCCCCTGCTCTGTCGGAGGTTCTTCTGCGCTGTTCAGCATTGTAAATTTCTCCGTTTGTCGCTATACTAAAGCTACAAGCATCCGGAAAAAGGGTGAACGACGAATACGGGAAGATTTTAATAGAGTTAGAGGTTTGATGATTGGAGGAGTTATGCGATGAAGCAAAAAAATGTCCTGACTAATGAGCAGAACAATTTCAAGAACTTTTATCAAAATAATCCTCAATTTTCCAAGCTGCTGATAGCAAATGCCGTTAGCCGTTTTGGGGATTCGATTGATATGATTGCGTTCGCATGGCTTATTTATACAATCACCAACAGTGCCTCATGGTCTGCTGTAATTGTCGGGGTCAACCAATTTGTATCCGTTATCTTTCAGCCATTTGTGGGAAGCATTGTAGAAAGTAGGAACAAAAAGAGGGTAATGGTTTATGCAGATATAATGCGATTTGCCGCAATTTTTATCTTTTTTATTGTAAACAGGGCAGGCATGGAGAATCCGATTCTTTATGTATGCTTTACAGCATCCGTTTCTTTAATCGAAACATTTCGTATTCCAGCCGGTATATCGGTTCTCCCTCATTTGCTAAATGAGAAAGACTATGACAAAGGAATTTCGGCAAACAATGCAATATCAAAGGGATTGGAACTTATCGGAATGCTTGTAGCTGGAACAATTATTATGGCAGTTGGCGCTTTGGGAGCAATCCTCTTGGATGGTATCACATTTTTAATTTCTGCACTGTTGATCACCACCATACAATATGATAATAGGTCGATACCGCAGCAAGATAAAGCAGCAAACTATATGCAAATGACAATTGACGGCATGAAATTTTTGTGGAAGCAAAAAGCATTGCTGCTGATTTGTATTATCTGCGGTTTGATTAACGCAAGTGTTATCCCGTTTGATTCGCTTCAAGCAGCATATATTAATCTTTATTTTGAGGAAAAGGTTCAGGTTTTGTCTGCGATTAGCATTGCACTCTCTTTTGGGATGTTGTTTGGTGCGTCTGTTTATCAAAAGGTTACGCGGATACATAGCAATTCCTCTATATTAGGTGCAGGAGGAATTATAATTGGGCTTTATTATATTGCAGCATTTCTGATTACGAAAATAAATGGAAACAATATATGGAATGGTATAGTTTTAAGGATATGCTTGATTACAATGGCCTCTTTTATTGTTGGAATTGCATTGGCATTTATGAATAATTATGTTCAGATATATTTTATAAAAGAGGTAAAACAGGAGTTTTTATCAAGAATATCCTCAATTTCAACGACAATCACTACTGCATTGTCCCCAATAACAGCATTTGCAGTCGGTATTTTGGCATCGGCGTTGGAAACATCCGATATTTTCTTGCTATGCGGCTTTTTGATAGCAATTGGATTTTTACTGTTAAGATGCGGGCTGAAAAGAATATCACATTTGGAAAAGTAAAGATATCCATTTTGCCATATCAAAGTAATTCGCTTATTGGTTGAGTTGATTAAAATGCACAGTTATTGAACCTATGTACCATGTAATTTATGATTTGTTTATCAGCTGATATTGATGACAGACATGATAAGTATTGGAGGAATCAAAAAATGAATATGGATATAGGAAGTGCGATCAAAAAGCTGCGAATGGACAGAAAAGTAACGCAGGAGGAAATTGCCGAATATTTAGGCATTTCATTTCAGGCAGTTAGTAAATGGGAGACAGGAACAACCATGCCGGATATTACCCTGCTGCCGAAAATTGCGGATTTCTTTGGGGTTCGAATCGACGATTTGTTTTCTGTGGATCATGAGGATGAGTTGAAGCGCATTGAGGAGAGCTTGGCCTATGGGTTGTCTGAACAGAGTTACCTCTATGCAAAGCGGATTTTGGAGGCTTCTTTGCAGGATGATCCGGATAATGTCCGCGCTTTGAAATTATTTGCCCGATTACACTTAATGAAAACAAATAATGATTTGCTGGAGGCGGGAAGAATGTTGGAAAAGGCAATGGAACATTCTCCGCTTGATGAGGAAATATTTAACTTGTATCGCCAGGTGCGCGGTGGGGGAGTGTATAAGGCTCATAGTGATGATGATTGGTTTATTCGTGTATGTGAGCCCTATGCAAAAAAATTTTCTCAAAATCTCAAGCTTATGTCTTGTCTTATTGAAGCAATGATCCGTCAGAGGTATTTTGAGAAAGCAGAAGAATATATTCACTTGATGCAGCTTGATAATGGTAAGGAATATCTGCGTCAGGTATATCACGGTGACCTTGAGTTGGCAAGAGGAAATCTAGATAATGCAAAAGCGATATGGAATACTGTATCCGAGAATGACAGTACGGGGCAGTACGAGGTAGGGGAAAGATTCAATCGGCTGAATGAATATGAGCGGGCGATAAAGTGCTTTTGGAATGCGTTTCAGGCATCCGCTCCGCCCAGATATCTTGACGCGGTATTTTCTCTTGCTTTTCTTTACACAAAGTTGGGAAGAAAAAGCGAGGCAATTGAAACATGGCAGCTTATAATAGACACACTGGCATCAGATTTTAATGACTATGATAGCGAAACTGTGGAATGGGCGCGTAGAGAAATATGTAAATTACAAGGTGCATAAAGAAAAGCACAGTGTGCTGCGGATTGGAAGATTCTGGCTCCCAAGGACTCTGAAAGGGAGCTGGAATCACTATATAACAATTCCAGAAATAGCATTTGCGTTGCCGGCATCATCTTGTCTATCTTTATGCTTTTCTTTTTATGCACATCTTGCAAAACAACACCCCAAAATGGGAGACAAATATTCCCTGGCAAACTGATAAAGCATATTCCGTTTTTGATTAGTACATTACGCATAGCAATGCTGTCTATTTCAAGTTTATATGCCACTGGCATTTGAAGTTCTTCCTCGTATTTTTGGCACTGTTTTTTCATCGCACTTACAGTCAGGGTTCTTTCCTCTGAAATATCAACTAGTGCAAAACTCTGTTTAGCGATTTTAATAATGTCAATTTTTCTTATTGACATAAAAATTGGTAATGAAGTAAGTTTATCAATTTTAGCAATTTGAACATTACGACTCAATATCTCTTCCAATTGTTTTTCCATGCAATATCCTCTTAGTAACATATTTTTGTATATAGTAACATTGTTTAAGTTACTTTTTCGATATTATTGTTACTAACGGATATTATTTCCATTCTTACCTCAAACGTACATTCAATTATATTTTCCAAGAAGACATTTCAACATTGACTACTTGAGATTTATACGATCAATTCCGATTGTGCTGCTTCAGTCTGACAACAAGGACATTTTCCAATGGCACACAGAATGTTATTTTGCCCCACGGCACGATAACATTAATTCGACTGTCATTGATTTTAGAAACCTTAAATGATCCAACATCAGTCTTTTCTTCTTCCCAATCCTTAGAAGGGTAGACATAAATGGGATGTCTGCACAGTTCATGAGTTTCAAGGTTGAATAAATTTAGTTAACCAAACTTATTTTAGTTGTTTGTTTTCAATTTTAAACAATGAAAACGCTTTTTCATTTTCACCGGAAAAGTAGGAAAAACTAAAGATAAATCAATATCATCATCTTCTTCCAAAACGACTTTTCTTCCATCTGATAGAAATATTGCGTTTGTTTCTTCCATTAAAATACCACCTTACCTATAATAATCCTTTACACCAATTCCGATCGTAGCCCAATGACTCGCTTTACGCATTTCTTCTTCCGCATATTCAGCATCATATTCTCCATCACATTTCATTTCTTCAATATCTTCCGCTGCATCTTTGGGAGTTGTCGGTCTATAAATCCCAACACTTATATTTAGAAATGCATAACTACACCCATTCTCATGATCATTAATTTCATTACCATTTTTATTTGTCAGTATATCGATAATATCATCTGCCAGCGTTTCAAAAGCAGGCTTCCCATAAATTGCAGGCTGCAGTTTGCCATCAATGCCGCCAAGAAATTCTATAAATTCTACTTTACCTTCCTCATCATAATCAATCGCCAGTTCACTATTATAATAATAATGTCGATGAATAAGTTCTCCATCTCCCAATAAGTTAATAACATCGGCTTTGGGCATTCCAAGACAAATATCTTTCCCATCTATTACTATTTTTTCAAGTGGTATTATCTGGATTTCCATTTCTTTTCTCCTTGTATGATCTTATTAATTGTTGATTCCTTTAATGTGAAAGGACTTTGCTTGATAGCATTTGATTTGTTGCTGTCAACGACACTGAAATTATAACACACACCGACTGGACTAAAAAGATATATCTTGCGTTTTTGACTTCGTATATTCTTGCTCTGTCAGCGGTCTTTCTGTGCGGTTCATCATTGTAAATTCCTTCGTTTCTCGTTATACTAAAGTTACAAGTAGTTTGGAAAAGGGGAAATTATGCAAAGAGGAGAAATTCGTGCTGTTTATACACAGCATAGCATAAGAGTATATCAGGCATATTCAGATTTTATCGTAAATGATGCTATTAAAAATGGCAGATTTGGCGCAGGCTTTAAAATGGAAAGGATGACATGGATCAAACCTTCTTTTCTATGGATGATGTACCGATGCGGATGGGCTGAGAAAAAAGGTCAGGAAAGAGTGCTAGCGATTGACATTAAGAGGGAGGCTTTTGATTTCCTTGTTAAAAATGCAGTTGTTTCTTCATATAGTGATGATTTAGGAATAACAAAAGATGAATGGAAACTGGCAGTTGTTAATTCTGATATAAGATGTCAATGGGATCCTGAAAGAGATATCAACGGTAATGCGTTGGAAAATCGGTCTATACAAATAGGGATTCGGGGTAAAGCTGTGTATGACTATGTTAACAGTTGGATTTTAAAGCTGACCGATATTACAGATTATGTGCATGAACTGAATCACATGCGGCTAAGTGGTGAGAATATATTAAATTTATTACCTGATGAGAAAGTTTATGAAGTTACATGGGAGGGGCAAATATGATAAAGAAAATAATAGAAGACATAAAAAATAAATCAAATTGCAGGATTTTGCCAAGTACAACAGTACCTGCTGATATATTTGACATATTACCTGATGATATAAAAGAATTCTATACTTTATGTGGTGGAATTATTTTATTTGAAGATATGCCATATTCAGTAAGGATAGTACCTCCAGAAGAGTTTGTATTGGCAAATCCGGTTATATTAGGAGAAGAAATTATTAATTCTGAAATCGAAAAAGGAAATTATGAAAATGAAATTTCTAGAGAGTGGTATATTGTTGCTGATTTGTATAATTCAGACTATATAGTAATTGATATGAATGAGAAAAGAAAAGGAAAATGCTATAAGGCATTTTGGGATAGCTATCCGGATGAAGGGGATACTCCAACCATTTCATTATCATTTACTGAACTGTTAGAAAAATTATCACAAAATGATGGTGAGTATTGGTTTTTCTTAAAAAAGGATTTTAAGTCTTATGGTGATGCTTACGATGAAATGTAGACACATGCTACATTCTTGCAGCGTGATGAAAAATTTATTTTTACTAATGGTGGGTTTTAGGATATTGCATTATGAGTTCGGTAGTTCTTTTTGTTTATAAAAGGAGCCAACAGTTTGCTTATGAAGGGGTGATTAGAATGGATAAAAAAATGTTAATTGAGAATGTAGTATATTTGATTAATAAATATTTGCCTGAAAGAAGCGATTTGGTGGACTTGATTATGCAAGATACCCGTAGTGTGAAATATATTATGTATCAAATAGAAATAGGAAATGAAAGAGCTTATGATGAAAAAGATAGTGAACTTGTACAAGATATTGCATTCTATTATTTGTAATTATTGTATCCAATGCAGGAGTAAGAGAGTGTGGGAAGCTGCCCCAGAAAATTCATGAGGAAGTAGAAGAATGAAGGAGATGTTGGAGACGCTTAGAAAGGCGAAACAAAAAAGGGCATTTTCCAATCAGAAAGAGTTTGAAGATATTCTTACGAAGATACAATCAGCAGATACAGAGTTAAGACTAGATTGGGATAATGGAGCTGGAGAAGAATGGGCAAGATTTAGTAATGTGACAGATGGAATTGTATGTATGATAAATGCTAAGTTAGATTTAACATTTATTAGAGAAAAATACAATTTTCAAAAAATTGAGCAGATTTTAGATGTTTTTTATTTTGCAACAATATAAGCCATAGAAAACACGAAAGGATGTCGGATTTGACTTTTATATCAATGGAAAAAATCATAGAAGAATATGGTGCTTACATTTTCAATATTGCATATAAACTCTCTGGAAAAACAGAACAGGCAGAAGATATAGCACAAGAAACCTTTATAAAAGCATGGAAACATCTTGACGAATTAAAAGACCCGGCGACATTAAAGCATTGGTTACATACTATTTGTGTCAATGAGTTCAGAATGAGGCTGAGAAAGGATATTCGGCAAAAAACAACTTACGTTGATGATATTGAAGAACTGGAAAAAGACGGGGAATTACTTGTGAATCCTCCGGAAAGTGTTATTGAAGAAGTACAGGCAGGTGAAGATGTTATAAGTATGCGAAATGGGTGTTTTCTGGCTATGTCAAGAAAACTTTCAATAAATCAAAGAATTGTATTTTCTCTGATAGATATGTTCGGCTTATCAATTCAAGAAGTGGCGGATATTTTAGGAATTACACCTAAAGCTATCAAAGGGCTGTTATATCGCGCAAGAATGAATTTAGACTCTTTTTTTCAAAGTCATTGTTATTTTCTAAATACAGAAAATCCATGTCGTTGCAAAGCGTGGGGTGTATTTTTTCAAACCCGAAATGAATTGCAAACTTATATGCAGGATAAGATACTTGACTATAGAGAAAAGGGATACAATTTTGATTTAGAAGTACGGCAAAAATTGGCTTTGTATTATCAGCAAATCCCTGACCAAATCCCCAAAAGGGAATGGTATCAATCGGTTATTGAACAATTTGAAAATAAATAAAATTTTTTTTCTCCCGGGACTTTGAGCTGTGTGCTGTCATCTTAATTTATGAGGAGGTGAATTATGCACAACTATGAATTAACTGGAAAAAAGTGCTATGACCATTTAGGCGGAAAACTGGGCGCTGCACTATTTAATTTCCTAATTTTGCATGAATGGATTGAGTTGAAAGAGGGAACTTCATCAACATATGTAATTACCGAAGCGGGATATAAAAATTTTGCAAAAATAGGACTAACACTGCCAAAAACAACATTCAAGTAGGGAGAAAGAATAGTATGAAAAGTGTTACAAATAGTTTTAGTTTATTTATGACCGAAAACCCGGAAACAGGAAAAGCATATATGGATATGGTTATGACACAATCCAAGGTAAGTGCATTAGACAAAAAGACGCATGAGCTTGCATATCTTTCTGTACTTGCCGCTGTCAGAATGACCGGAGGTTTAGATTTTCATGTTAAATCAGTGAAAGAACTGGGGGCTTCAAGAGAGGAAGTAAAAAGTGCTGTATTAGTTGGCTTACCAGTTGCTGGAATAACCTTAGTTGACGCTTTAGAAGTCGCCTTAAAAGCATATGATGATGTCCAAGGTGATCTTGAGCCAGAGCAACCAGCTTATAGTGCAGGTAATGCGTTAACTGATTATATTAATGGAGAAAGATAAATGTGGCAAGATAATGATGATAAAATAATGGATATTTTGGGTAACATTGAAACAAGGAATAAAAAATTCTTTCCGGTAATTTGCCCTATTTGTGGTAAAAGGGAAGGCCACTTATATTTTCACAGATATAAAAAAGGTGCTGAACAAGGCGGGGTAATTGCAGGAGATTTTATATCTAATCTAAATTTCGGAGGTTAATTAATGGGTGAAGAATATATTGTAAAATACATAATTTCAGAGAATGTGGAAAGTGGAATCATACAGACATATGAAAATGATGATGATGTAGAAATAGTGCTAAAGATTGGCGATATATTCATTACAAAGCAAGCTGATACTTTCTTTGAAGCTTTAATTGAAATGAGAAAGGAGCTAGAGGCGAAAGAGATAAAGCTGTTATGTAAAGGTTGTAGCCGGAATGTATATCCATCAGCCATGATACTGGATATGGGAAGTGGAAGAGAGGCGTATACATTAACCATGGGCGAACAAGCTAAAATGAATTCATTAGTTGATATTTTTGAACCATGCCAAATAGAAGAATATGCTACTGTGGAGGAACAATATAATTTTTTCAAAGAGTGGATCAATAGCGATGGGAGAAAAAGATGACAATATATTTTTATAAGATAAATGATGAATATGGTTGTTTTTCAAACTTTTCACATTATGGGTTCGAGTTAGATGGAAAATGGTGGATGACGAGTGAACATTATTTTCAAGCGCAAAAATTCCATGACACAAAATACGAGGAAATCATTCGTTTGCTCGATAATCCTATGAAAGCAGCAGAAATGGGAAGAAATCGTAATTTACCATTAAGAAAAGACTGGGAAGAAGTAAAAGATGCGATTATGAAAAAAGCTGTGTTGGAAAAATTTAAGCAAAATGAAACAATACGCAAAGTGCTTTTGTCTACAGGGAAGGATAGTATTGTTGAAAAGACCACAAATGATTATTATTGGGGATGTGGAGAGGATGGCTCTGGAAAGAATATGTTAGGGATTATCTTGATGGAAGTAAGAGAAGAACTGCAATTTTAACTTTATAATTTTAATTATTTGGAAAGAAGTAGATACATACAAGATGGAAGCTGATTATTTACGGAACAACAGGAGGTGATCGCAATGGAAGGGAAACTGCGAAATATGACATCCATATATATAACGAGTGCAGACAGAATACTGCTGCTTCTCAGACAGGGAGGCAGAGTAGTAAATAATGTATGGGTCGGCTCGGCTGGAGGTCATTTTGAAGAGTTTGAGTTGAATGATGCGAAAGCCTGTGTATTGCGAGAATTAAAGGAAGAACTGGGACTTAAGGATAATGAAATCAAAAATTTGTCGCTGCGGTATGTTACTTTGCGAAGGACAAAGGGAGAAATCAGACAAAATTATTATTTTTTTGCAGAATTAAATGATGGTGTGGATAAGAACCTTGTGTCTGATGAAGGGATCTGCAAATGGTTCGCATTCCCAGAGTTATTAACATTAGAAATGCCATTTACTGCTAAATATGTTATCGATCATTATTTAAAGATCGGACGCAAAACAAATGAAGTTTATGGTGGAATAGCAGACGGAGAAAAAGTAATATTTACTAAAATGCCTGAATTTTAACAGGTAATACACTTCATTGGAATAAAGGATCAAGTGTTAGGCTGCCGCACTTTAGGTTATTAGTACGACAGCCTTATTTGGAAATTTACGATTGTTTTTTACTAATTTTTTTAACACATACAAAAATCACAATAGCAGTAGCAATTAGAAATTCTGAAAAAATCACTGACGGATTCCATATTTCAAAATAGTAATGACCAATGAAATATGCTGCCAAAAATATCAGATAAATTGCAATCGAATACATGACACATCCAAGAACCTGCTGTTTCTTTTGTTCACGGATTAGCATCATTTGTTGCTGCTTTTCCAGCATTTCGGTTTTTACTGATAAATCGTCTATTTCTGATGATTTAAGAAGATAATCAGTTGTAACATCAAAAACCGCACTCAGGGCTACGATTTTATCCAGTTCCGGGACTGCCTGTCCACTTTCCCATTTTGAAACAGACTGTCTTGAAACATCAAGTTTCTCGGCAAGCTGCTCCTGTGTAAGATCCTTTGCTTTTCGCAAGGTTAATAGTTTTTCTGAAAAATCCATAGTGCTCTGTCCTCCTTGTTTTGATATATAAACAATATCAAATCCCTTGTTTGCGCTCTATATAGCCGGCGATACAATTACGCAACCGGCGGTAGCAGATGATCATCATTTAAAAAGAGATGGTCAAAACCCCATCTCCTTCAACTCTTTAACAATTTCCACATAGGCTTCAATCACATCGAAGCCGTCATAATCTTCTCTCTTTAGATCGATCATATCCCCATGGGAGATTCCCCGTCTCTTGGTGCTAACAAAGGCCTTTTTAAAATGTCCCCATTTAGCAGATTCAATGGTGACAAGACCGTCATTTTTGGAAGCTCCGGCAAAAGCCATTAACAGATTCGGTATACTGAGAAGGCTGTCCCCCAAAGCATTTTTCACACAGGAAGCATAGCTCTGATAATAAACCTTGGGCGAGTCAGGATATTTTTCATTAAATTCCTGACAAAAGCCGGGGGAAAGCTGTTTGCTGGCATGGTAGCAGTCAGGGGCGCGGTCGCCCAGTTTTTTATAATTGAAATCAATGGCAGATGAAATCAAATGATAGATCCCATCAGGCAGTTTATTCAAAAGATCCAAAAGCTCCGATCCACGGTGAGGTGTGGACATAGTAGTCAGAGATGCAATATGTTCTTCCATATGTAGACCGGAGATCAGATAGCGGGCATCCAGACCGCCCTTGGAATGTGCGATGATATTCACTTTATCGCAATGATTTTCTTCCATGACTTTTTCGATAGTAGTTTTGATGGCAGCAGCATTATTTTCAATAGTCCCCCATGCTTCCTGATGGCCGTAATAGACCACAGCGCCGTTTCGGGTAAGTTCTTTGGGGATACGTCCCCAATAGTTAAAGTATTGCAGGTCACGGAATCCAATCCCGTGAAGCAGCACCAGCGGATAGCTGGTGGCACAGATCATCTTCCCATCCCGTTCTTTCCGGTTTTCAAACCGGCAGATTTCCAGATCCATTTCCGCCCGTGCCATTTTGCCCAGATAGCGGAGTAAAAACAGATTGACCAGCGGAATCCCAAGTCCAAGAATGATGAATAGCCTTTTGAATATGCCAAGCCGGCGGCAGCTCAGGATAACGCGCAGACAGGCGTTTAAGAGAAATAAGTAAAAATGGACACAGCAAAAAATAAAGTCAAAAAGCAAAATGACAATGCTGTCGTTAGGACGTAGGAGAAAATCCCAGTCTGTCAGTTTCATTATGAGGTAGAAGACAAGCTGGAATAAAATGCCGTAAAAGCAGAATTTAAGCAAATATCTTCCGCCCTGCAGAATCTTAAGCCTCAGGGAAGAAAATCTGGATGTAACCAGGGGCATAATATGAAGGCAGGTGCAGGTAATCATGTAAATCAGGATCACTGAAACAATAAGAGAGATTTGCATGAGTCTGTTTGCTAATGTGTTTTGACCGATCCAGACAATCAGCAGGATCAGATGCGGCAGTAGTATCATGTTAAAATTCCTTTTCTATGTAGGTAAATTCACAGAAACAGTGTAGCACAGTCCTTGGGAAAAGTGTAGACATCAGACTTTAAAAGTAGTAAATTATTAATGATAGAAAAAGAAACGAATAAGCAGAAAGGAAAAATAAGATGGCTAATATCATTTCTGATGAAACCATTGAATATGTAGGTATCCTTGCCAAGCTGGAGCTTTCCGATGAGGAAAAGGAGCAGGCGAAAAAGGATATGGGAAGTATGCTGGATTACATTGATAAGCTGGGAGAACTGGATACGGAGGGCGTAGAGCCTATGAGCCATGTGTTTCCGGTGAAAAATGTATTCCGTGAGGATGTAGTGACCAATGGCGATACCAGGGAAGAAATTTTAAAGAATGCTCCCGGTGAAAAGGACGGCATGTTTACGGTGCCGCGTACGTTTGAATAGGAGGACGACAGATGGATCTTTTAAATATGACTGCCGTTTCCCTTGGGGCGGCAATTAAAAATAAGGAAGTAACGGTTCGGGAGGCAACAGAGGCGGTGCTTGCCCGGATTGAGGAAAAAGAAAAGGAATATAACTGCTATGTGACGGTAGATAAAGAAGGCACGCTTAAGCAGGCGGATGAAGTACAGAAAAAGATTGATGCCGGAGAGCTTACCGGGCCTCTTGCAGGCGTACCGGTTGCCATCAAGGACAATATGTGTACGGAAGGGCTTCTTACCACCTGTTCCTCGAAGATTCTGGGGAACTTTATTCCTACCTTTTCCTCGGAAGCGGTGCTGAACCTTCAAAAAGCAGGGGCAGTGATTCTGGGGAAAACTAATATGGACGAGTTTGCCATGGGGTCCACCACAGAGACTTCCGCTTTTGGCGTGACGAAGAATCCATGGAACCCGGAGCATGTACCGGGAGGATCTTCCGGCGGCAGTGCGGCGGCGGTGGCAGCGCAGGAGTGCTTTTATGCCCTTGGCTCGGATACCGGCGGCTCCATCAGGCAGCCCGCATCTTTTTGCGGGGTAGTGGGATTAAAGCCCACCTACGGAACGGTTTCCCGTTATGGCTTGATTGCTTATGGTTCTTCACTGGATCAGATTGGTCCTTTGTGCAAGGATGTGACAGACTGCGCAACCATCATGGAGATTATTGCTTCCCATGACCTGAAAGATTCTACATCCGTGGAGAGAAAGGATTTGGATTTTACATCCGCACTGATCGATGATGTGAAGGGCATGAGGATCGGCATCCCGAAGGATTATTTTGGGGAGGGACTTGATCCCGAGGTGAAAAAGGCGGTTTTNGCNGCTGCTGATGCGCTGAAGGAAAAAGGCGCTANTGTGGAAGAATTTGATCTGAGCCTTGTGGAATATGCGATCCCTACCTATTATACCATTGCNGCNGCGGANGCAAGCTCTAANCTGGANCGNTTTGACGGAATNAAATACGGCTANCGGACAGAAGACTANGAAGGGCTTCACAATATGTACAAGAAGACCCGTTCNGAGGGCTTTGGGGCGGAAGTGAAGCGCAGGATCATGCTGGGAAGCTTTGTGCTCAGCTCCGGTTATTATGATGCATATTANTTGAANGCNTTGCGTGTGAAAGCANTGATNAAAAAGGCATTTGACGAAGCTTTTGCAAAATATGATGTGATTTTAGGACCGGTNGCNCCTACCACNGCNCCTAAGTTGGGAGAGAGTCTTTCCGACCCGATCAAGATGTATTTAGGGGATATTTATACNATTTCTATCAATCTGGCAGGACTGCCCGGACTTTCTATGCCCTGCGGTCTTGATGAGAAGGGGCTTCCTATCGGTTTACAGCTTATCGGAGACTGCTTCAACGAAAAGAAACTGATACAGACTGCTTATGCCTATGAACAGGCAAGANGCNCCTTTGGCAGAAAGGAGGACAAGTAGAATGGGAAAACAGTATGAAACAGTCATCGGACTGGAAGTTCATGTAGAACTGGCTACCAAAACCAAAATTTTCTGCGGGTGCTCCACTGCTTTTGGGGGAGAACCCAATACCCATACCTGTCCGGTATGTACCGGTATGCCCGGTTCCCTTCCGGTGCTGAATAAGCAGGTTCTTGAATATGCNGTGGCAGTAGGNCTTGCCACCAANTGNACCATCACNCAGTATTGNAAATTTGACCGTAAGAACTATTTTTATCCNGATAATCCGCAGAACTATCAGATTTCNCAGCTTTATCTNCCNATCTGNCGNAACGGAAAGGTAGAGATCGAGACGGANGCAGGNAAGAAGTNTGTAGGCATCCATGAGATCCATATGGANGAGGATGCAGGAAAGCTGATCCATGATGAGTGGGAGGACTGCTCTCTGGTNGATTACAACCGTTCAGGNGTTCCGCTNATCGAGATCGTATCCGAACCGGATATGCGTAGTAGCGAGGAAGTGATTGCCTATCTGGANAAGCTGCGTATGACCATTCAGTATCTGGGCGCTTCTGATTGTAAGCTGCAGGAAGGCTCCATGCGTGCAGACGTGAACTTGTCAGTTCGGGAAGTAGGAGCAGAGCAGTTTGGCACCCGTACAGAAATGAAAAATCTGAATTCCTTTAAAGCGATTGCAAGGGCAATNGAGGGTGAGAGAGAACGNCANATNGACCTTTTGGAAAGCGGNGAAAAGGTGATCCANGAGACNAGAAGATGGGATGATAATCAGGGAGAATCCTATGCTATGAGAAGCAAGGAAGACGCACAGGATTATCGTTATTTCCCGGATCCGGATCTGGTTCCNATNGTTNTNGATGATGAATTNCTNGAGGAGATCCGGAGACGTCAGCCAGAGTTTCGGGAAGAAAAGATGGTTCGTTATAAAGAAGAATTTGACATCCCGGAGTATGACATTGAGATCATCACCGGCAGTAAGCATATGGCAGATATTTTTGAGGCTACGGTAGCCCTTGGCAGCCAGCCTAAGAAGGTGTCTAACTGGCTGATGGTGGAAACGCTGCGGCTTCTGAAAGAAAACAATATGGANCCGGAGGACATCCGCTTTTCACCGGAAAACCTGGCGAAGCTGATCAAGATGACGGACGCAAAGGAAATCAACAGCTCNGTGGCAAAAGAAGTTTTTGAGGTAATGTTTGANCAGGATGTGGATCCGGAGAAATATGTGGANGAAAAGGGNCTTAAGACNGTAAATGANGANGGCGCTCTTCGCAAGACNGTGGAAGAGGTGATNGCNGCNAATCCCAAGTCTGTGGAGGANTATCATAATGGCAAGGAGAAGGCAATNGGATTCTTGGTCGGNCAGACGATGAANGNCATGAANGGCAAAGCNGATCCGGGTATGGTNAACCAGNTTTTGAAGGANCTTCTGTAGGAAATTCNNCTNCNGNTTTAGCAGGGANNTTGNAGGAGAGTCAANNATGATTCGTGAAATTGTTGAAAGTGATTACGTGGGACTTATGAAGCTGTATATGCAGCTTCATAATAACCCTTTTCCGGAGAAAGACAATTCTATGGCTGAGTTGTGGAACCGGATTTTGAAGGATAAAGATCATCATATCATTGTAGCGCAGGAGGACGGAGAGATCGTGTCCTCCTGTGTGTGCGTGATCATTCCCAATCTCACCCATGGTCAGCGGCCTTATGCGTTAATTGAAAATGTGATCACCCATGAGGCATACCGGAAGAAAGGGCTTGCAACTGCCTGCCTGAATTACGCAAGGGAGATTGCGGAAAAAGAAAACTGTTACAAGATGATGCTGCTTACCGGATCAAAAGAAGAGAGCACCTTGAAGTTTTATGAAAAGGCAGGATATAACCGGAACGATAAAACCGGATATATTCAGTGGATATAACAATTGACAGAAGGAGAAAAAACAAATGGAATTATCCAAATTTTTTAAAAGCGTGATAGATCAGGACCAGTGCGCTATAGTAATCTGTAATCTGGAGCATGAGATTATTTATATGAATCCGGCGGCAATTGCAAGGTATGCTAAAAGCGGCGGGGCAGAGCTTGTGGGGAAAAGCCTTTTGAATTGCCATAACGAAAAGTCTGTAGAAATGATCCACAAGGTTTTGGACTGGTTTGGGGAAAGCAGGGAACATAACCGTATTTTTTCTTTTCACAATGAGAAAGAAAATAGAGATGTGTATATGATTGCTTTGCGGGATGAGGACGGAACCCTGATCGGATATTATGAAAAGCATGAGTTCCGGAATGTGGAGACGCAGCAGCCGTATTGTTTTGATGCATAACATTGAAGAGAAACTATTTTCCTGTAATAATTAGATATTGACACAATATATTGTATTATGCAGTTTTATGTCCCGTTTGTTAATGGGACATATTTTTGTGCAAAAAAGTTGCACAAAAAATAATTGATGATATAATAATGATAGATAGAAAAAGAAAGTAACTTGGAGGAATGAGCCATGCTTATAGAAATCAGAGCAAAAAACTGTTATGCATTTGAGGATCAAATCGTTTTTTCGATGAAAGCAGATATGCGAAATAAAAAATTTGTGACTAATGTTCATAAAGAAAATAATTTCAATGTCCTTAAAACGGCTGGGATATATGGACCTAACAATGCGGGAAAAACTTGTTTGATTAAGTGTATTAGAGCAATAAAGGGAGTACTTTTAAATCAGAAAAATGGATTGGCGCCTAATATATTTACAGAGAGTGATGTATGTGAACTAGGTGTAACATTTATGGAATTTGGAAGAAAGTTTTCTTATGATTTTAAGTATGATGCTGAAAAAGAAGAATATATATATGAATCATTTTCGGAGATACTTAAAGATCAGTATAACAATGAAAAAGAAGTATGCTGGCTGAAAAAAGATACAATTAGCGAATTATATGAGTGTATTGACGAAGATATACAGAATACAGCGCCGATTGTATCAAAGAATAATTTGCTATGCTATGTAATAGATACAAGTAAATTTGAGTATATAGACGAGATGAAACGGATTCTTGTTGGATTTGCAAAGAAAATTGACATTATTAATATGAACGATATACCTATGCAGCATACGATTGAATTTATGAAGAATAAAAATCAGTTGCAAGAAAAGGTTGTAGAGTTTATTAAGAATGCAGATTTATATATGGATAATTTTGAGTTTGTCGATATGGATAAAATTCAGCTAAAGGCTACTGGGAGCGGTGAAAAACCGGAAGAGAAAGTTCTTGATGTTCCAGAGAATATTATGGATCAGTTTAGGCTGGTTTCCACATATAGAGGGGTTCATGTACCAAGTATGCTATTTGATTCTACGGGAACAAAAAAAATCGCTGCAATTGCTAGTTATGTTATAGAGACACTTGAACAAGGCAGGATTCTTATTGTAGATGAGTTGGATAGCAGCATTCATTTTAAGCTTACCAGAGCCATTGTAGCTATGTTTAATAATGAGTTAAATACAAATGCACAAATGATATTTACCGTGCATGACATTAATCTTATGGATTGCAAAAGAATATTTCGGAAGGAGCAGATTTGGTTTATTCATAAGGATGAAGATGGAGTATATGTATATTCACTGGCAGATTTCACCGCACAACAAGGCGTGAGAGATACCACGGATATTATGGAGAAGTATAGAAAAGGTTCTCTTGGTGCGTTGCCTGATCCAGAATTAATCAATTCCCTGCTTAGCATTAAAGGTGATACAAAGGGGGATGATGCCGATGACAAATAAGCTCCCTAAGTTCTCTGATAAGCATAAAATCTGTATTATCTGTGAAGGCAATGAGGAATATGAGTATCTTGAACGATTGAAAGCTTTAAAGGTATGGAATGAGCAATACGATATCTCACTGGTAAATGCCGGCGGAAATGGTAATATACCAGCGAGATATCAGGATCGTTACCAGAATGGTTCATATGAAGTTATACTTGTATTTTGTGATACAGAAAAGAAACCTCATGAGCAGTATGAAGATATTAAACGAAAGATTAATGAATTTCATGGTGTTTCCGAGGTAGTGTAAAATAGTTTGTGTCTTTGGAAAAAATACCTCTTTTTTGGTAAGAATCAAGATATGACAATTCTTATCGAAAAGGAGGATTTTTTATGCCAGCAGCAAAGGAACAGAT
>JAAVAA010000065.1 GCA_014804285.1 Lachnospiraceae bacterium
ACTTAATGACATTGCGCTCTACAAAAAGCGTAGTGGTGCTAAGTTCGTTAAGAACCTCACTAAGCACCAACGCTTTTTGAAGGGTTCCTTAAGAATTTGATTCTATCCGGGTTTTAAGTTATTGGCTGACATGAAACCAGCTAATGACTCTGCTATAGTCGCCTAATCCACTGTCTGGACGTACGTCAAAGAGTGGATCATTTCGCCTTAGTGAAGTTCTCAGTTGGACTATGCGTTATTCGATAACCCAGCTCAGATGAAAAGAAATCCTAAAGGAAACAATTAGCGAACGCTTTATCGAGCGTGTTGACGAGAGGATTTCTTTTCATATGAGCGGACGTCTTACATACGCATACCCACACTAAACGTTAATTTAATGCTGCATGAATTCCAACGAAAAGATTTACTATAAAATATTGGTATTCAAAAGAGGGAAAATAGTGTAAAATATTGAAGGTAGCAGTTTTTTACGAATCATCCGGAGGGATAGGATAATGGATATTTTTAGTGTACTGACGATGATAGGCGGACTGGCTCTGTTTTTATATGGTATGCAGGTAATGGGGGATGGACTGAAAAAGGCATCCGGTGGTAAGCTTGAGATGATTCTGGAAAAGCTTACCTCCAACAAGCTGATGGCAGTACTTTTGGGTGCAGGCGTTACGGCAGTCATTCAGTCATCATCGGCAACGACAGTCATGGTAGTAGGTTTTGTAAATTCCGGCATTATGAAGCTGTCTCAGGCAGTGGGAGTTATTCTAGGAGCCAATGTGGGAGCTACACTGACAGCATGGCTTTTGAGTCTTACAGGGGTGGAAGGTTCCAACTTTTTTGTACAGCTTTTAAAGCCTTCTTCCTTTTCGCCGATTCTGGCAATCGCAGGAGTGATTCTTCTTACCATGGGAAAGCGGGAGCGTCAGAAAAATATTGCTTCTGTCATGATCGGGTTTGCGGTGCTGATGTTTGGAATGGAAACTATGTCCGGTGCGGTAAAGCCTTTGGCGGAGCTTCCAGAATTCACTAATATTCTTCTGGTATTTTCTAATCCGGTTCTGGGTATGTTGGTGGGGCTTGTGATTACGGCAATCATTCAATCTTCCGGAGCATCTATCGGTATTCTTCAGGCACTTTGTTTGTCGGGAGCGGTCAGTTATTCTACGGCAATTCCTATTATTATGGGACAGAATGTGGGAACCTGTGTAACAGCGATCCTTTCCAGTATGGGAGCAAGCAAAAACGCAAGGCGGGCTGCTCTGATTCATCTTTACTATAATATTATTAAAACTGTAGCTTTTATGGTAGTATTCTATGCATTAAATGCTATCTTCCATTTTTCGTTTATGGACAAGCCTATCAATGCCCTGGGTATTGCTTTTATTCATACCGCATTTAATATTGTGGCAGTGATCATTATGTTTCCTATTAGTTCCGTGCTGGAGAAGCTTGCTTATCTGACAATTCCGGCCGGCGAGGATGAACTGGAAGAAAAGGAGCCGGCAAAGAGGGAAATTCAGATTCTGGATGCAAGATTTTTGAACACACCGGGACTGGCGTTGGAGCATTGTAAAAATGCAGCCGTGGATATGGCAAATTATGCCAGAGAAGCATTATTTCTGGCAATAAGCCTGTTAGATAAATTCAGTGAAAAAGAGTCTGAGAGAGTGATTGAACTGGAGGAGTTGGTAGATCATTATGAAGACGGGCTGGGGGCTTATCTTGTTAAACTCAGCAGTAAGCATCTGACAGAAAAAGATAGTCAGGAATTGTCGGTGCTTCTGCACTGTATCGGTGATTTTGAGAGGATTTCGGATCATGCCATTAATATTATGGAATCGGCGAAGGAAATGTATGAAAAGGATCTTTACTTTTCCAGAAAGGCTCAGGAGGAACTGGGCATCTTTACACGTGCGGTAAAAGACATTATTAATACATCCGTATTGGTGTTTGAAAAGGAGAATTTGGAACTGGCAGCTACGGTAGAACCTCTTGAGGAAGTAATCGATTATCTGAATGCAGAGATCAAGAAGCGGCATATTAAGAGGTTGCGTAAAGGCAAATGTACCATTGAGATGGGATTTGTCCTTTCGGATTTGTCAACCAATTATGAGAGAGTTTCGGATCATTGTTCAAATATTGCACTTTGTCTGCTTCAGCTAAACGCAGAGACTTTTGGAACGCATGAATATCAGGGAAGTTTGTCCGGCAAAGGCGGCGAGGCCTTTAAAATGGAAGTGAAACGGCTGATGGAGCAGTATGCTCTCCCTGATAAGAAGCAGATTTGATAAGCTATTTACCAAGATTTTATTCAGCATGATTTTGTTTATATAAAGTCCGTTTTATAGGACTGCCATAATGTTATTCTGATTATAGTAAAGAGAACAGATCAGAAGACAGGAGGCAGAATTATGAAAGGATATTTTGTTAGCGATGGCTATATGGGAATGGTAGAGGGCAGATATATGTTGTTTGCCAGTGAAGAGGATTATCGGGATTATATGGATAATCAGTAACAGTGAAGACAAGGGATGAAGCGGGAGATGCTTCACGGAGCATTGGAGGACTAACAGATGGCAAAGCGACTTGGGAGAAGGTATTTTTGTCAGCCGGCGGATATGCTGGCTGAAGATCTGGTGGGAAAGCTGCTTTGCCGTAAAGTGGATGATGAGATATTGAGATATCGGATCATGGAAACAGAATGTTACTATGGAGAAGAGGATACTGCATGTCATGCCAGCAAAGGAAAAACGGAGCGGACCAAAATTCTTTATGAAAAAGGCGGAACCGCATATATATACATTTGCTATGGCATGCACTTTCTTTTCAATGTTGTCACAGGTCGGGAGGGGCATCCCGAGGCGGTGCTGATCCGTGGAATAACCGGCTACAACGGTCCGGGGAAGCTTACCCGCATTATGAAGATCAATAAAGAGCTGAATGGAGAGGATATGGTGAATTCGGACCGACTTTGGATTGAAGATGATGGCTGTCGGTTTCCGATCCGGACAGACAAGAGAGTGGGGATTGATTATGCGACGCCTGAGTACAGAGATATTTTGTGGCGTTATATAGCAGATGACGGAGAATATCGACCTGCAAAATAAGAATTGTACAAACAAAAAGACTATATATTGATACTTTAAGAATGGTTCGTAGTCAATTCGTGCGATGACTTACAACTATTCACGGGGTTTTGTATCCTCTATACTTGAAAGAGACTAAGGTTATTGAATAGGAGATTTCAGGTATGCAGGATGAAAAAACAAGTAACAAAGCGGAGAGACTGGCTACACAGATGTTGCTGGATATGGGAGTTCCGGCTCATTTGAAAGGATATCGTTATGTGAGAACAGCCGTGATTATGGTGGAAGAGGATATGAGTGTTGTGGGAAGTGTGACAAAGCTTCTTTACCCTGAGCTTGCAAAGCGATATAATACAACCGACGGAAAGATTGAACGTGCGATTCGAAATGCTATAGAGGTATCGTGGGCAAGAGGAAACAGGAGCACGTTTGAGAGGCTGTTTGGTTATTGTGCGGAGAGCGGTCAGGGGAGACCTACTAATAGTGAGTACATAGCGGCGGTGGCAGACGCTGTAAGGATACAGTTAAATAATTAAAGATACCTGCGTTCTTTTTAGCGAATGGCAGGTGTGAAGAAAGGTGTGACAATGATGGAAAAACCTGCGATATGCGGAGGAATGCCGGTGCGTGAAACGCCGATTAATTACGGGCATCAGTATATTGATGATGCGGATATTCAGGCTGTGGTAGATGTTATGCGACAGGATCTTACCTGCGGTCCAAAGATTAAGGAATTGGAGGAGAAGCTTTGCCGGATAACCGGTGCCAAGTATGCGGTAGTGTGCAGCAACGGGACAGCAGCGCTTCATATTGCGGCGCTGGCGGCAGGCGTAGGGGAGGGCGACGAAGTTATTACAACGCCTATCACCTTTGCGGCCTCAGCAAATTGTGCGCTATACTGCGGTGCCAGACCGGTATTTGCGGATATCAATGAGGAGACTTATAATATAGATCCGGCCCAAGTGAAGGCTCTTACCACCGAGAAAACAAAGGCTGTGGTTGCCGTGGATTATACAGGACAATCTGTGGAACTTGATGAACTTCTCGACCATTGTCATAAGCATGGTCTTGTTCTTATTGAGGATGGAGCCCATGTGATCGGCACACGGTACAAAGGGAAATGTAACGGTTCCATAGCGGATATGACAACATTCAGCTTCCATCCGGTAAAGACAGTCACCTGTGGTGAGGGAGGAGCAGTTCTTACCAACAGCGAGGAATATTATCAAAAACTGCTTCTATATCGGACCCACGGGATTACCAAAGATCGGGAATGGATGGAACATGAGCCGGATGGCCCTTGGTATTATGAGCAGATTGCACTAGGGATGAACTATCGTCTGACGGATATTCAGGCAGCACTGCTGATCAGTCAGCTCGATAAGCTTCCCATGTTTTCGGCAAGGCGTAAGGAAATTGTGAAGACCTATAATGAAGCCTTCTCAAAGCTGCCACAGATAACAATTCAGAAGGAAATTCCGGAATCTGATACCACAAGGCATTTGTATATTCTCCGATTGAACTTGGACAAGCTTCGCATCGGAAGGAAGGAATTTTTTGAAGCACTGAAGGCGGAAAATGTCTTCTGTAATGTGCATTATATCCCAACATATTATTTCCCGTATTATGAAAAGCTGGGGTACAAAAGGGGGATATGCCCGAAGGCGGAGAAGCTTTATGAGGAAATTATCAGCCTGCCTCTTTACTATGCAATGTCTGATCAGGATGTGCAGGATGTGATCTGTGCAGTGACAAAGATTGTGGAGTACTATAAAGCCTAAAGATATAGGGCTAAGGAAAAGATGAGGATTTTATATGAAATTAAGCATCATTGTACCGGTTTACAATATGGCAGCGGACGACAAGCTCGTCTGGTGCCTTAATTCGCTTATAGGGCAGACCATCTCTGATTATGAAATCATTGCGGTGGATGACTGTTCTACCGACAATTCTCTGCAAATATTGCGGGAATACGAAAAGCAGTATCCGGATCGGTTTCATGTCATTGCCTCCCCTGAGAATAAAAAGCAGGGAGGGGCTAAAAACCTTGGACTTGCGCGCGCAAAAGGGGAGTGGATCGGGTTTATTGACAGCGATGACTGGGTAACACCGGATTTCTATGAGAAGCTTCTTGCTAAGGCTTCAGAAACAGGCGCGGATATGGTCGGCTGTGACTATCATCTTACCGGGGAGCACAGCATGAAGATTGGTCAGATTGTGCACAACAATAAAAGGGAACAGACAGGAGTTTTGACAAAAGAAAAATACCGTTCCCTGATTTTGGATGGCGGAAGTCTTGTGGTAAAGATCTATAAACGGCATATCATTTTGGATTATCCGAACCGTTTTCCGGAACATATTTTTTATGAGGACAATGCCATCAGTAATTCATGGATGTTGCGGGCAAAACATTTTGAGTATCTGGAGGAACCTCTTTACTATTATTATCAGCATGATACTTCTACGGTTCATACCATTACAAAGAAGCGGTGCGAGGATCGGATGGAAGCTGCCAGAGTGATGGTCAGAGAGGCAAAGGAATTTGGTTTTTTGGAGGAGTTTTATCCAGAAATAGAAAGCAGTTTTACTACGTTATTTTATGTAAATACTTTGTTTTCTTATATGACAGGTGTTAAGAAAAAGGAGTATAGCTTCGTGAAGGCTTTGGGGAAAGAAATGAGAGAAACCTTTCCGGGGTTCATGGAGAATCCATATTATCGGGAACGGGTTCATGACGAAGAGAGAAAGCTGATTGGTATGCATATGAAATCAACTTTGTATTTCATGCTTTATTATAAGGTGCTGTGGGGATACCGGAATCTGCGCAAAAGAGGGAGAATATTTTGAAAAAAAGAGTTTATATTTGTCATACTTTTTATCATGTATATGTGTCCTGCCTGAAGGAATGTTATCTTCCGCTTTCGGAGCGCGGGAATGCTGATCTGGTGCTGAGCACGATGTCCAATGACTTTGGAGATATGAAGGAAAGGGCGGAGGCCTCTGCTCTTTTTGATGAGGTATTCTGGTTTGACGAAAAAGAGGATGTGACTTTTCCGGAACTTGCCAAGTATCATGTGGACAGGGGAAATTTGCTGATTAATATGCTGGCGCGTATCCGTTACACAAAGCTTCTCGGGAAAAAGCAGGAGCCTTATGTGCCGGTAGATTTTAAGAAATATCAGGACGTTTATGTGTTTTGCGATTCCGACCCGATAGGATATTACTTGAGTTATAAGCGGATTCCTTATCACGCTTTGGAGGACGGGCTTGACTGTATCCGTTATTATGACACGGCAAGATATGACAACAAAGGGCATTTCAGACTGAAAGCTTTTTTATCTTCTTTGAATTTGATCTTTATCCAGAACGGTTATGGAAAATACTGTATTGATATGGAGGTCAATAATATTTCTGTCTGTCCTTATCCCGGCAAGAAGTATGTGGAACTTAAGCGGGAGATGTTGGTGGAGCATTTAAGCGCACAGGATAAAGATGAGATCTTAGCTATTTTTCTGAAAAATATAGAGGAATTAAAGGAAAAGTTTGCTACCGGTAAAAACCATGAGCACAAGGTTTTGATCCTCACGGAACCGTTATGCTCTTTGGAAATCAGAGAGCGGATATTTCGGGACGTGATCGAAGAACAGGGACAGGGGGCGCAGGTGATCTTGAAACCCCATCCCCGTGATCTGCTTGATTATGAAAAGTTGTTTCCGGAATATATTGTTCTTGCGGGAAAGTTTCCGATGGAAGTCATGAATTTTATCCCCGGGCTTACCGTGGACAAGGTTGTGTCAATTATGACCGTGCCGGATGGAATTCATTTTGCGAAGGAGGTTGTTTTTTTGGGAGAAGACTATATGGACCGTTATGAGGCAAGGGAACTGCATTGCCAGAATGAGCATCTTGAATAGTGAGTTTCTAATTGTAATCATTGAAAGGGAAAGGGACAGATGAGTATGGGTTCATCAATTGCGATTATTACTGCGAGAGGCGGAAGCAAGCGGATTCCCCATAAGAATATCAAAGAATTCTGCGGGAAGCCGATCATAACTTATTCGATTGAAGCAGCACTGCAGTCAGGATTATTTAACGAGGTCATGGTGTCTACGGATGATATTGAAATCGCCAAGATCGCAAAGGAGGCAGGCGCACAGGTGCCGTTTATGCGCAGCAGCGAAAGCGCAGGGGACTATGCTTCCACCGATGATGTGCTTATGGAGGTGCTGGAGGCATATCGCGGGCAGGGCAGGGAGTTTGACACGTTTTGCTGCCTGTATCCTACGGCTCCGTTTGTGACAGCGGAGAAGCTGAAAAGAGCAATGGAATTGCTGGAAAGGGCGGATTCAGTAATGCCTGTGGTAAGGTTTTCATTTCCACCTCAAAGGTGCATGGTGATGAATGAAGCAGGGGAGCTTCGCATGAAATGGCCGGAGCATGCCAAAACACGTTCTCAGGATTTGGAGCCATATTATCATGACTGCGGGCAATTTTATTTTTGCCGGACAGATCTTTTTATGAAATACAAAACCACTGATCTGCCGCATATGGCAGCAATGGTCGTAAGTGAACTTGAGGTGCAGGACATTGACAACTTTGAGGATTGGGAAATTGCGGAATTAAAATATCAAAAAATGATTGGTAAGAGGAAATGACATGAAAAAAGAGTTTCAAATCGGGAATAGAATGGTTGGGATTGGACACCCTTGTTTCTGCGTGGCGGAGATGTCGGGGAATCATCTGAAGGATTATGGGAGAGCAGTGGAAATTATTCATGCTGCAAAAGAAGCGGGAGCGGATGCAGTTAAACTGCAGACCTATACTGCAGACAGCCTATCCTTGAACTGTGATAATGAATATTTTCAGATTCACGGCGGCCTTTGGGATGGAATGACGGAGTATAAACTGTATGAGGAGGCGTCAACTCCCTGGGAGTGGCAGCCAAAACTGCAGGAAATAGCGCAGAAACTTGGCCTGGAATGTTTTTCATCTCCTTTTGACTTTGCTTCCGTGGATTTTATGGCAGAGTGCAATATGCCCGCTATAAAGATAGCATCTTATGAGATTAATGACATTCCGCTGATACGCAGGGCGGCCGGAATGCATAAACCGATGATATTTGCAACCGGGGTTGCGCGCGCTGCCGATATTGAGCGAGCCCTTAAAGTGTGCAGTGAAGAGGGAAATGATGAGGTAATGCTTTTAAAATGTGTTTCCGCTTATCCTACACCTTACGAGGAAATTAATTTGAGAATGATTCCCACTCTGGCTGGGACATATGACTGTCTGGTGGGTTTATCTGATCATTCAATGGGAAGTGTTGTACCGGTAGGGGCCGCGGCATTGGGAATTAAAATGGTAGAAAAACATTTGACCTTAAGACGGTCGGACGGTGGTCCGGATGGGGCTTTTTCCATGGAACCGGAAGAATTTAAGAAGATGGTAGATGATATTCGTATCGTTGAGAAAGCACTGGGTGAATCGGAATACAGGTTGACCGAAAAGCAGGAAAAAGAACGTAACGGTTCCAGATCCCTGTTTGCGGTAAAAGATATTAAGGCAGGAGAAAAACTGACTCCTGAAAATGTGCGTTCTATCCGGCCTCATAACGGACTTCATACGATGTATTATGAGGAAATTATGGGAAAAACGGCAGTCTGTGACATTCAAATGGGAACACCGCTTGCGTGGGACCTAATTAGATGAAGGGGCTATCGTTTAGCTTGTGTATGCATATATATGACGTCCGCTCAGATTAAAGAAATCCTACGTCACCACGCTCGATAAAGCGTTCGCGAATTGGTTCCTTTAGGATTTCTTTAATCTGAGCTGGGTTATCGAATGACGCAAAGCTCAATTGGGAATTCCACTAGGGTCGAAGGTTTCACCCCGCTGGCGGACAGCCGGACAGTAGGTTGAGTGGCTATAGCGGAGTCATTAGGTGGTTTTTCGTTAGCCAGTAACTTAAAACCCGGATAGAACTCAAATTCTTAAGGAGCCAATTCGCGAATGCTTTATCGAGCGTGGCGACGTAGAATTTGAGTTCTATCCGGGTTTTTGTATTTCTCTGTGAAACCCAACTAAACGTTAACTTAATGGTGCTGGTCTGGTGATTCTATCCGCATCATCATCAAATCCGTATACTTTAACATACAAATTCCTTCTNCATAGTTTCCTGCTTCCGGTTTATTTTCTCTGCCGGAAAGGTTTTCGGCAATCATATGCGGAAAGTCTATACCGCAGTTGTAGGCATGGGGATAACCGCCACCGAAACGCGGGTTGATTTCGGAAATATAATATTGACCATTGACCTGAAAAATATCCATATCAACAGGACCGGACAAATGCAATGCGGCTACGGTTTTTTCTATCAGAGAATAGAGTTTATCATCCCAATAAGAGACAGACTTTTCGGTTTCGCCGGCGCGCATGCGCAGCTTTTTCTTTACAAAAACCGTAATGAGTTTTTTAGACAGTAAATCCACATAAATATCAGCGCCGAATTCCTCGCCATCCGCATAATTCTGAATGATATATGCTTCTTTCTGATTCTGGCAGAGAACTTCCAATAAATCCAATTGTTCTATTTTTTGAATGCCGATACTTCCACAGCCCCGCGAGGGTTTAAGGAATACCGGAAGTTTCATATCACCTGTAGCAAGCATTTGTTTAAAGGAATCAAAATTGTCACAGCTTGTAATGACAGGCAAATTATTTTTTCTCATGAAATTATAAAAAGCAAATTTATCCCGGCACAGCTCAATAACCTTAGGGTCTGATACAATGGGGGTTATGTTCTCGTCAGTAAACAACTTTTGATGAGAAGCTATCAGATATAGTTCGTCTTCCTGTAAAGGGAGGACGGCAGTAATGGATTCCCGGCGGCAAATATCAAGAATGGTATCCAGATAGTTATCTTCTGTCATGCGGGGAACAATATAGTGCGCGTCTGTTTCATATAAAGCCGGCGCGTAAGGGCTNCAGTCGGTGCCGACCACTTTGTCAATGCCGTTCCCCTCGGCCTTAAAGTAGCGTACCAGCAGGTTTCGGGTTCCGCAGCTCAAAATTAAAAGATTTATGGAAGGTTTCATAAAAATACACAGCCTTTCGTATATGCTTTAAGTGATATCCCATTGGCTTCCCTGTACATATTCGGCAGGGGTCCATTTTTGACGGACCATCTGCATCGAATCCCGGCCGCGCACATAAACAGCCGGAAAGTATTGGATAAAAAGAGGGTTAAGACTCATAGTGTATCCGCCCACGTTTTCATAAATAATGCGGTCGCCGGGCACCAGTTCCGGTTGATCCTTGTGAGTAAAAAGTCTGTCTACCTCCATGCAGGTAAATCCGCTGACTATCTGCTCNTTTAAAACGGGACGGGTTGCGGAATAGTTTTCGGCGGGCTCTAAATGAAACANNTGAGAAGATTTNATCATTGTCGGATCNATATTAAAACGGCTTCCGTCTGTCATTACATAACGTGTTCCCTTGATGTCACGGGTATCGAAAACACTTGTCACAAANGTAGTGCANTTGGAGATCAGGGAAATACCGGGTTCGACAATCAGCCTGGTCTGNTNNGGCAGGAACCGTTTGCGCAGTTCTTTTGCAACTGCCGGAAAATAATCAGGGTATTCCGGTCTGCCTTTCATGCCGCCGCAGTAACCGCCGCCCAGATCGATGTATTCCAGGGAAAGGTTAAATTCCTCTGCCAGATGACACGCCATCCGTGCGATGGAACAAAAAATGTTAACACTGCGTGACTTGCTGCTGGAGTGCAGGTGGAGACCGGCGATGGATACACGCGGAAGGCTTTTTAAGATGCTCAAAGCTTCGGCAAATTTTCCGGTTTCATAGCAAAAGCCAAACCGTCCGCTGACTTCGCCCATAGTAGTCTCGCCGGGACACATTTTTTCCAGATCGAAATTTACACGAATGCCGACTTTGAATGAATGGTTTTCATGCATATTAATCAGATCGGTCAGCCATTTGATTTCCTGCATGGAATCAAGATTTACAATGCCGCCAGCCAACAATACATTACAAAAGGATTCCATTCCTTTATAGGGGCCATTATAAATGATTTCTTTGTCTGTATATCCAAGATACTTTGCTAGGTCGTATTCGTCCTGTGAAACAACTTCGGCATACGCTCCTTTTTTCTTCACAAAAGAGACAAGCCAGGGCAGGGAGTTTGTCTTGAAAGAATAGCCGACTTGAAAGTTCCTCCAGTTTTGTTTAAGGGAATCTGTTAACATGTCATAATATTGTTGCAAAATAGGTTCGTTTATAACAAAATAAGGGGTTTTGGGTTGTTCCATTTTTACCTCCATGGGGTGATGCGCTTAAAACACATTTATTGTAAGCGTTCCATAGTAATCTTAACTTATTTTTGTATGACAAACAATGTGAAATTATAAGTCCAGAATTGCCTTGGCAATTTTGGCACTGCCAGTTCCGTCGATAAAGCTGCGCATGGTGTCGTGTGCAATTTTGCGCTCCTGATAGGAAACAGTTGTGGTTGCTGCCAAATCAGAATTACCGGAATTTGACATCTGTNTCAGGAAAAGCATAATATTTTCCAATACATTAGTCATAGAGACACGGATATCACCGGAATAGGGGATGATACCGGATTTGTCAAAAGCTTCAGCAGCTGTTATCTGGTTGTCTGCCATGGTATAACTGATGGTGGGAACTCCTAAAGCACATAATTCATATAAAGTAGTGCCGGCAGCGGATACAGCAAGGTCGCAGTTTTCCATAAGAGAGGCCATATCGGTAACGTTTTCATAAAGTCTGATGAAAGGAGATGCCTGTGCAAATGAAAAGAGAGTATCTTTATCCATATTGAAGCTGCCTACAAGAATGTGGAAAATGATGTCATCGGGAATGCGGGCAGAGTCAGAATTTGGCAGGGAAGCTATCTTTTTTATAAAGGAAAGGAAGCTAAGACAAAAATGAAAAGGGTCGCTTCCGCCTGTGGTGATAAGGACATTACGGACCGGATTCCTCAGAGGCATTTCCTTGTTTTGAAACTGTTCTCTTAAGGGGGCATAGGAGGCACCCAAAAGCTTTTCTCCCGCATTTGTATAGGCGGATTGATAGGAGGGAATATTGCAGGTAGAAATCACATCATAATTAATCAAAAGATCTACTGGATAATTAAAAAGCATGAGATCATCTATATAGACTGTTTTTGCTAATTTTCTTACAGCATTCAGATATTTTTCCGTGACATAATAGGAATCCAGAAAAAAAATTATTTTTTCAGAGTTACAGTTCGCAAGCAAAGAAAGCAATTCCGGTAATTCCTGTTCCAATTGGTCATAAGCGGCGCTTTCTAAACAAGTAATGGGAAAATCAGCGGACAATTTTTGTTGAAAGAGAGAAACACTTTCTTCATCGGAAACAAGAAAATGAACCTCCATACCNNATTTNCNNCAGGCATCCGCAATGGAAATGCAGCGCATAAGATGTCCGGATGCAATTTGCGTATTTCCGTCTGTTCGAAAAAAGACGAATCGATCAGTTCCCATTTTCAAANATGTTCCTTTCTNTAGAACCNTTCAGCCCACGTTATTAATGTTCCTGTCAAATTCGTGCAAACATGATTTGACAGTCGGTTTATAAGCTGGCTAAACTGCTGTATTGATTATACACCAATATGGACATCAATCAAATAAAAATATTGTGTAGTAGTTGTGACATATATTTAAGAGGACTGAACTTGCATCGATAAATTATCGTTTAGTTTGGGTGTGCGTATGTGAGACGGCCGCTCAGATGAAAAGAAATCCTTTTGTCAACACGCTCGATAAAGCGTTCGCGAATTGTTTCCAAAAGGATTTCTTTTCATCTGAGCTGGGTTATCGAATAACGCAAATCCCAACTGGCAACTTAGCTAATATTAAATGGTCTACTCTTTGGTGGACAGCCAGATAGTGGATTAAGCGACTATAGTGGAGGCAATAGCTGGTTTTTNATTAGCCAAAAACTAACTCGGCTGCGAAACAAAATTCTAAAGGAACCAATTCGCGCANGCTTTATCAAGCGTGGTGACGTAGAATTTTGTTTCGCAGCCGAGTGGCCGTTTAGATTCAATAGGTAAACCAGCTAAACGTTNATTTANCATGTGGAATTTTGACCATTNGCATGGTATAATAAAGCACTTGGTTTTATAGTTGCACAGAAAAGCTGTATAAGCNGATNCTTTCGGAAATANTATTATCAAATGAGGTCTTAAGCGGAGGTGGCTGATGAAATATCTGATNGTAGTGGATATGCAAAAGGATTTTATCACAGGGAGTCTGGGAACAAAAGAGGCGCAGGCAATACAGGCTGGAGTTGTCGAAAAGGTTAGGACTTATGAGGGAAAGGTGATTTTTACAAGGGATACTCATGGGACGGACTATCTGGATACGCAGGAAGGAAAAAAGCTGCCGGTAAANCACTGNATTNTAAATGAAGAAGGCTGGCATCTTGCGGATGAACTGAAAGATTTGCANGAGAAAACCGNATGGAAAGTATATGACAAGCCNACATTCGGAAGTGTGGANCTNGCTTCGGAATTGAAAAAAGAAAGCGAACAGACAGCCATTGAAGAAATTGAANTNTGCGGTTTATGNACNGANATNTGCGTGATTTCCAATGCATTGNTNNTAAAAGCGTTCCTGCCGGAGGTGCCGATTGCNGTGGANGCAAAGTGCTGTGCCGGTGTGACGCCGGAAAGNCACCAAAATGCGTTGGAAGCAATGAAGATGTGCCAGGTTGANATCAGAAACGATATGGGAGAGAACAAATGATGAATACACAGTTTCAGGAACGAAATATTTCAATGGTAATGGATATGTATGAATTGACCATGTCCAACGGCTATTTTAACGAAAAGTGTCAGGATACGCTTGCCGCATTTGATNTATTTTACAGAAAAAATCCGGATCATGCGGGTTTTGCTATTTTTGCAGGACTGGAGCAAATCGTGGAGTACATTCAAAACCTGCATTTTGAGGAAAAAGACATTGAATATTTGCGCTCCAGAAATCTTTTTACGGAAGAGTTTCTGGAATATCTGANAGATTTTCGGTTTCGNGGAGATATCTATGCCATGCCNGAAGGAACGATCATGTATCCCAATGAGCCGGTCATGACGGTNGTTGCTCCGCTGATTGACGCTCAGCTGATCGAGACTGCAATTTTGCTGGAGCTGAACCACCAGTCGCTGATTGCTACGAAGACCAACCGAATCGTTCAGGCGGCAGGAGGCAAGCCGGTATCAGACTTTGGGGCGCGGAGAGCTCATAACGTAGANGCTGCGGTCTATGGGGCAAGAGCTGCGTACATAGGAGGCGCTGTAGGAACCGCAACGGTTTTGGCCGGTCAGATGTTTCAGATACCGATTTCGGGAACCATGGCACACAGCTGGGTAATGTCCTTTGATCAGGAGTTTGATGCTTTCCGGGCATATGCGGAAAGCTACCCGGATTCTACGGTTCTGCTTGTAGATACTTATGATGTACTGCATAGCGGTGTGCCGAATGCAATCCGGACTGCGAAAGAGGTTTTGGAGCCTCTCGGAAAAAGACTGAAGGGGATCCGGTTGGATTCCGGTGACCTTGCTTATTTGTCAAAGGAAGCAAGGAAGATNCTGGACGAAGCAGGACTGACCGATTGCATCATCGTGGCNTCCAACAGTCTGGATGAATATACCATTACGTCACTAAACCGGCAGGAGGCCAGAATAGACAGCTATGGTGTGGGTGAAAAGCTGATCACATCGTCCACAACACCAGTTTTTGGNGCNGTATATAAGCTGGTGGCAATCGAAAAAGAGGGAAAATTTGTGCCCAAGATTAAAATTTCGGAAACAGCGGAAAAGATCACGAATCCGGGAATTAAGGAGATTTATCGGGTCTATGACCGGGATGGAAAGGCGATTGCGGATTACCTGACGGTGAAAGGAGAAAAAATAGATGCAAACGGTTCGGTCCGGTATGTAGATCCCATCAATTACTGGAAAAACAGAAGCTTTGTTGACTGTACCTTCAAGCCGCTGCAGAAGCAGATTTTCCGAAACGGGGAGCTGGTATATGAGCTTCCAACACTTGAGGAAATACGGACTTATGTGAGGAATCAGCTTGACAAAGAAATATGGAAGGAAGAGCAGCGGTTTGAGAATTCACATGTTCATTATCTGGACATGAGTCCTGACATGTTCGAACTGAAAATGAGCCTGCTGCATGAGGGCAATCCGAATTGACCGGATGTATTCGGCTGTGGTAAAATAAAGCAGCATTTTATTCCCGCAATCAATGAGTCAAGTTAGAATAGAAAATTTCGGAAGAAAAGTATGAAAAAAATAATTAAAAAACTGATGGTGCTGCTGGATAAGCGGCAAAANAGAATTATGGTGCTGCTGGTGCTTATGATGCTGATCGGAGCCGTTTTGGAGACGCTTGGCGTTTCTCTGGTTCTTCCTGTGATGGATGTGGTCATGGATGAGCATGCGGTGGAAAATAAGTGGTATCTGCAGGTTATCTGCGATGTGCTGCATATCGGATACGAGGATACAAAGAGTCTGACGATCGTAACCATGCTGGCACTGATCGGTGTATTTGTAGTGAAGAATGTTTTTTTGTTTTTTCAGCAGAAAGCACAGCTTAAGTTTGTATATACCAATCAATTCGCGACCTCCAGAAGAATGATGATCAACTTTATGGAGAGACCTTATGAGTATTATCTGAATGCGGACACTTCCGTAATTCAGAGAAGCATCACCTCGGATGTGAATAATATGTACGGTCTGATCCTTGCACTGCTGCAGCTATTCAGTGAGGCGATTGTATTTGTGTGCCTGATTGCGGTGAGCTTTGCCGCAGATGCATGGATGACCATAACAGTGACGATTCTTTTGGTAGTGGTGCTGGGAGTTATTAAATTCATCTTAAAGCCNATNATGAAAAANGCGGGAGAGGAAAATCAGGATTTTTACAGCGGNCTTTATAAATGGATNGATCAGTCGGTGATGGGGATCAAGGAGATCAAGGTAGCCGGAAAAGAGAACTACTTTATCAACGAATATGCGAAATGCGGTGCAGGATATGTGAATGCGGTGCAGAAATATAATCTTTACAATGCAACACCGAGACTTTTGATTGAGACAGTGGCGATTGCAAGCATGATNCTNTATATGATGATCCAGCTCCTTCGGGGAANGGCAGTAACNNCCATTGTTCCTCAGGTGGGAGCTCTTGCGGTGGCGGCTATGCGCCNGANTCCCTGTGCCAACAGAATAAANAATCATCTGACCTCCATCTCCTATTTCGAACCGTTNTTTATGGGGGTAAGCGATAATCTGCAAGAAGAGATCCGGGACGAAAATATTGACTATGACGAAGCGGCGTATAAGGATACAGCGGATGTGGAGAAGCTTGAAATCCGTGAGAAAATAGAACTGAGGGATATTGTATATAAATATCCCAATACGGAGGTATATATTTTTGATCATGCGTTCATGGAGATACCAATCGGCAAATCTGTTGGTATCGTGGGAACCTCCGGTGCAGGGAAAACCACAGTAGTGGATATTCTTCTGGGACTTTTACAGCTGCAAAGCGGACAGATTCTGGCGGATGGAACAGAGGTCAGGGAGCATTATCAGTCCTGGCTGAAAAATATCGGCTACATTCCTCAAAGCATTTTTATGATTGATTCCAGCATCCGTAAGAATGTTGCTTTTGGCTATGGAGATGAGGAGATTGATGACGAAAAAGTATGGCGGGCGCTTAGGGAAGCACAGCTTGACGAGTTCGTAAAAGGACTTCCGGAAGGGCTTAATACCAGCATTGGGGAAAGGGGAATCCGTATTTCCGGCGGACAGAGGCAGAGGATCGGAATTGCCAGGGCATTGTTTGAAGACCCGGAAGTGCTGGTGCTTGATGAAGCAACTTCGGCTCTTGATAATGATACGGAAGCGGCGATCATGGATTCGATTAACCGTCTTCACGGAAGAAAGACGTTGATCATTATTGCGCACCGTCTGCAGACCATTGAAAAATGTGATATGGTCTACCGGGTTGAACAAGGGAAGGTGTCCAGAGAAAGGTAAGCGGGGCTTGACATGTCAGAAAAAAAACGTATGGCAAATTATGAACTGCTGCGTGGGGTGGCGATGATCATGATCATCACCCTGCATTTTCTGTCTCATTCCGACAGGCTGCTTGCACTGGATCAGTCGGTAAGCGCGGTTCGGATTTTGGGAACGTCGTTGGAGTTTTTATCTATAGCGGCAGTAAATACTTATGTGTTGATCAGCGGTTATCTTGGGGTTAAAAGCAGCTTTAAACCCTCTAAGGCTGTGACGCTGCTTTTTCAGATATGGTTTTATGCACTATTGATTCCTTTTGTGCTTATGCTGTTTGGACTTCCGACCAAAGGGGCAGCAGATGGAATATACGGCTTTATTTGGTATTTGTTTCCTGTTGAAACNGAGCATTACTGGTTTGCCACGTCCTATTTCATGCTGTATTTGTTAACACCGGTTCTGAACGGGGCGGCAAGGTCTATGTCCAAAAGGCAGTTTCAGATCACGCTGGGCGGTCTACTGATTCTTTTTTGTGGGATCAAGAGTATCAGTCCGCTGGTGTTTGCGTTTGACCGGTACGGTTATGATCTTCCATGGTTTATCTGCGTTTATCTTGCAGCGGCTTATCTGGCGCGTTTCGGATGGAAGTTTGCCGAAAAAAGAAGCTGGCTGCTATATCTTTTCAGCAGCGGNATCTGCTTTGGAATTAATTTAGTTATGTATTTTCTCAGTCATTACAGCGATAGTTTTGAGTATTATTTTACNGTACCTTATCATTACAATTTTCTGTTTTGCCTGACTGCATCCATCGGCTTGTTTTATGGATTTTCAAAGCTGCGGATCAGAGAAGGAATTTGGGCGGATGGAATACGGAGAGTGGGCGGATTATGCTTTGGAGTGTATCTGCTCCATGAGCATGTGGATCTGCGTTATCGCTGGTATGCCTGGTTCAGGGAAATCGTTAATCCTTCCGGAGGGGATGGAATTATTATATTTTTGGCGGAGTGGATCGTCAGTGTAATACTTCTTTTTGGGGCAGGAATACTCATAGACTATATAAGAAGTGTATTGTTTAAAGCGGTCTCTCCGGTTCTGCGAAATACAGTGCCGGGACGATGGCTTATAAAGCTTGATATGGAAATGGCTGGAAAGGAGCAGGGAGATGGGAAAGCTTAAAATTTATTTTGAGAATGTGATCTTGCAAAGCAGAGTTCTGCACAATGTTATTTTTCCCATGATCCTATTGTTGTTTCCTCTTCTTAAGGCAAATCAGGGAATCGACCTGACGGATACCGGCTACAGTCTGGGGAATTACCGCTTTTTCAGCCCGGACGGAGGCGTATGGGTTCTTCTGACTTTTCTTGCCAACGCAGTTGGTGCACTGCTTTCCAAACTGCCTTTCGGCGGGATCATGCTGGGAATGAAGATCTACACCGGACTTTTGGTCAGTATCATGGCACTGCTCGGATATCGTTTTTTTAAGACTAAGATGCCTGCATGGATCGCTTTTGCGGGAGAGGTAGCGGCGATTGGGTTTTGCTGGTGTCCTACGGTGATTTTATATAATTATCTTACTTATTTTTTCTTCCTTTTGGGAGCAATTCTCCTGTTTCGGGGACTTGCCGGAGGAAGAAATATCTGTCTTTTGCTGGCAGGTGTTGTTCTGGGAATGAATGCGCTGGTACGCTTNCCTAATAATATTCTGGAAGCCGGATTGATTTTGGCATTATGGTATTATGGCTGGTTAAAAAGGAAACCGGCGAAACAGATTGCCGGAGAGACGGGGCTTTGTATGGCCGGATATCTGGCTTCTTTTGCAGTTATGATCGGCATTGTCTCGATATTTTACGGTTCTATGGCGCTGCGTGATATGGTCATGGGAGTCTTTAGTATATCAGGGAATGCATCCGACTATACGCTTGGCGAGATGCTGTTGGCGATTCTAAGCGCTTATGGACATGGCCTCCGGTGGATGCTATATATGTTTTTATGCGTGCTGCCGGGGATCCCCTTTTTGATAATCTGGGAAGGAAAATATATCCGGCTTCGAAAAGTGGTGTATTGCATCTGCATTCCAATCCTGTTTTTTGTATTGGGAAAATGGGGAATGTACAATTTCAAATATTATCAGAAGGAGTCAGCGCTTCAATGGGGCGTGGTGTTTCTGCTCTTGTCGCTGATGGTGACGGTATGGATGCTTTTTACCGGAATGCTGGATGATGAGTGGCGTCTGATCGGGTGTATCGCTCTGATTATGATTTTGATTACGCCCCTAGGCAGCAATAATCATATTTGGCCGGTTTTGAACAATTTATTTTTTATTTCGCCGGTGATCTTCTGGATGATCTACCGGTTTGTACGATGGGGAAGGACTTATCTGGATACCACAAGGAAAGTTCCGCTGTTTCCGGCGAAAGCAATGTGTGCAGGCATCTTGGCAGCCTTTTTTATACAGGCACTGGGAATCGGAGTTTGCTATGTATTTTTGGATGGAGAAATGGGGGAGCCCAGGATTTTCCGGGTGGGGGAAAACCCGGTACTTGAAGGGATGCGAACAAGCTCTTTGAGCGGGGAGGTTTTAGAGGAAATTTCGGTATTTATGCTGGAAAACCGTTTGGAATATGCGCAGAAAGAACTTGTTTTGTACGGAAATATTCCGGGACTTTCTTATTATCTGGATATGCCGCCCGCCATTTATACAACCTGGGCGGATTTGGACAGCAATCCTTATGAGAGGCTTGAGGAGGAGCTTTTGGCTATCACGCAGAGCAGAGGAAAAGATGCCGAAAGGAGGCCTCTGGTGGTGATAACACCCGGATTAGCAGCCTGGTTTGCAGGGGATGAGCAGGCTATGGATTTTTGGGGAACGGATAGGACATCGTGTGAGCAGGATAAAAAGCTTGCAGTAATCGGAGAATTTCTGGAAGTAAATGCTTATGAACAGGTTTTTGCAAATGAAGCNTTTGTTGTATATCNGTAAGANAANANNGAAAAGAGGAATNNTATGATACGTTTTAATGTTCCGCCCTATACNGGGAATGAAATNGAAAATATCANAAAGGCTGTGGANAATCAGCATATTTGCGGNGACGGNNNGTTTACCAANNAGTGNAGTGAATANNTGGANGAAATAACAGGCACTTCCAAATGNCTCCTTACNACNTCCTGNACNCANGCNCTNGAGATGGCGGCGCTTTTATGNGACATCAANGAGGGGGANGAGGTGATNCTGCCCTCTTATACCTTTGTGTCCACGGCGGATGCNTTTGTGNTNCGGGGAGCGGTTCCNGTGTTTGTGGANATCCGTCCGGACACCATGAANATAGANGAAAANCTGATNGAAGCNGCNATCACGGAGCGNACNAAGGTAATNGCAGTGGTTCATTANGCGGGNNTTGCCTGTGAGATGGACAAGATCATGGANATTGCNGANAANCATCACTTGATGGTGGTGGAGGATGCGGCNCAGGCAATCATGTGCACCTATAANGGAANGCCNCTTGGNACNTTTGGAGATTTTGGCTGCTTCAGNTTTCACGAGACAAAGAATTTCAGNATGGGNGAGGGCGGNGCACTGNTGATNCGGGATCCCAAATACATTGAAGCGGCAGAGATTCTCCGGGAAAAGGGGACGGACAGAAGTAAATATTACCGCGGNCAGGTGGACAAGTATCGNTGGATGAACTATGGNTCATCTTATTTGCCAAGTGATATGAATGCGGCNTATCTTTNTTCTCAGTTTGAANNNGCGGATCAGATTAACGAAGTCNGGANNGCAAGATGGANTCAGTATTATGANCTTTTAANACCGCTTCAGGATNANGGAATNATCACATTNCCNNCAGTTCCTGANGGCTGTGAGCATAANGGGCATATGTTTTATATCAAGACAAANGACNTGCAGGAGAGANCGGANTTGATCNAATTTATGAANGANAATGATATNCTCACCGTATTTCATTACGTGCCNCTTCATTCCGCACCGGCAGGATTNAAGTTNGGNCGTTTNCATGGNGAAGANCGNTANACCACTGCAGANAGCGAGNGGCTTCTGCGNCTNCCNATGTTTTATCAGCTGACTAAGGAACANGTGGAATGGATTGCAGGNANGGTAAAGGAATTTTATGGCNTTTAGGAAACGGTTAGNANAATGGGAAAACTGGATATTAGCNNTACTNGCGGTGCTGATTCTGGGACTGCTTATNGGTGNNTNTTTNGANTATTANTATGACCTGAATGATGATGTTTTGATGAAGGATATCCTTGCAGGTGTGTATACNGGCGNTCCGGANGGNCANAACATNCAAATGCTCTGGNCNGTCAGNGCATTCATNAGTCTGTTNTACCGNCTGNCNGGNANACTTCCCTGGTATGGATTATTTTTATGCGGNTGNCATTTTGGCTGCATACTTTTACTGATAACAAANAGAGCNGTTTNNCTGTGCNGGAANCTTTCGGGGAAGCTGGCTNCGGCATTGACGGCNGNNTGTTTTTTNGGCAGTTTTTTTCTGGAACATCTTATTTATGCNCANTANACGGTNACCTGNACNCTGCTGGGGGCANCGGCGGCATTTNTGTTCTACACAGGGNNCAGNGACNGNAAGCCNGCNGCCTNTATCAGGANNAANNNNCTGNCNATNNNNCTGGTNTGGANTGCNTATCTGATCCGTTCNGAGATGCTGCTTNTGGTTCTNCCCATGATCTGNGNTGCNGGTGTGGCAAAATGGGGNAGCGAANAGAAAATATTCACAAANGAAAATGCNTGTAAATATTTTGGNGTTATCGGTCTGATTCTTCTGGGNCTTGNTCTGGGACAGGGGATACACANNNTNGCNTATGGTTCCGGGNCNTGGNNGNCNTTTACNGAATTNTTTGATAACAGGACGGAACTGTATGATTTTCAGANNCCNCCTGTCTATGANGGNAATGAAAGCTTTTATGAATCCATAGGACTGACNGAAAGCGAAAGNATNTTANTGGATAATTATAATTTCGGCATNGATGAGGAAATTGACGAAAAGATGATGGGGGAAATTGCCCAATATGCNGGAGAGCTTAGAGGCAGCGAAACCGTTCTTNNGGAGAANCTGGTAAACAAGCTGAGAGCATATTGTTACCGGACTATTCACGGAAAAGGNGTATCNGGCAGCGACTATCCATGGAACTACTTGGTTATCTTCGNATATTTTGCGGTGCTTTTAATGGCTGTTCTGGACANAGACTGGAAAGTGTTGTGGAAACTGCCGCTNCTTTTCTTTGTGCGTTCCGGTCTCTGGCTGTATATTTTATGGGGAGAAAGAGATCCTGTCAGGATTACCCATTCTCTTTATCTGATGGAATTTGCCATTTTGGCAGCGATGGCCTTTGAACAACAGAGGCAGATAGAAAATAGAAAAAGTAAAAAGATTTTGGGTGTGTTTTCGGTGGNNGGATTGTTTTTCNTTGTTCTCACAACGCTTCCGGCAAATGTCAGGCTGGTATCAGAACAGCAAAGATACCGGGAGGAAGTAAATGCTCCTTACAAGGAACTGTACNNTTACTTGTCGGGNNAGGAGAATGCNGACAAATTNTATTTTATTGATGTCTATTCTTCNGTTTCNTATTCGGAAAAAATGTTTGAAAATGTGGACAATTCTCTGGATAATTATGATATTATGGGTGGATGGGCATGTAAAAGTCCTCTCTGGGAGAAAAAGCTTGCNGNATTTGGAATNGNCAGCATGGAGCAGGCNCTGCGGGAGAGAGANGATGTCTTCTTTGTGAGAAAAANCAGTGAGGACATGGNNTGGCTGAGNGTGTATTATGAGGAACATGGAACACCCATNGAAACCAGNCTGNTNGAAACCATNGCGGGAGAATTTGAGATCTATGCAGTGAGTGCAGNGGCAGAACCGCNGGGAGGGANGTAAATGGATGGAAAGAAGGAAGTNCCGGTTCTGGAAGNNGCGGANATTTATTTAAGACTTATGGATGAGGGAGACACTGACCGGATNATCCGGTGGAGAAATACGGANTTTGTGCGCCGGAATTTTATCTATCAGAAGCCTTTTACCAGACAGGGACACATGGCATGGATCAGNGAAATGATNGATACGGGAAAAGCNGTTCAGTTTATGATNTGTGTGAAGGATACGGGAAAGCCGGTGGGAAGTGTGTATCTTCGTGATATTGATCATAATCACCATAAGGCGGAATATGGAATCTTTATCGGGGAGAGAGAAGCTTTGGGCAAAGGATTCGGGACGCAGGCAGCAGNGCTGATGATNCGATACGGGNTTGAGGAACTNAAGCTNCATAAGGTGATGCTCCGGGTGCTTGCGGAAAATCTTCCGGCGAGAAAAAGCTATGAAAAGGCGGGCTTTGTAGAGGAAGCTTACTTAAGGGATGAAGTGTTTTTGGGAAATCAGTATAAGGATATAATTTATATGGCAGTGATNGGTGGAGAAAAAGAGCATCAAGAGCTGTCTACAGCAGGAGGAAAGGAATAGGCATGGCGAGATTGATCAGTTTTGTGATTCCCTGTTATCGCTCAAGGGAAACACTGCCCGGAGTGATCGGGGAAATTAAAGATACCATGAAGACGCTCACAAGCTATGAGTATGAGATTATTCTGGTCAACGACAGTTCNCCGGATGATACTTTTGAGACGATTAAAGAAATCTGCCGGCAGAATCNGAANGTGACGGGAATTGATCTGGCAAGAAATTTCGGGCAGCACAGCGCTTTGATGGCGGGCTTTCATTATGTGAAAGGTGAGATTGTCATTTGCCTGGATGATGACGGACAGACACCGGCGGATGAGGTGGGGAAACTGATCGAAGCCGTTGAAAAAGGAGCGGATGTGGTATACGCAAAATACGGTCATAAGCATCATTCTGTTTTTCGGAACTGGGGAAGCCGCGTAAATGAAGTTATGACCAGAGTGATGCTGGGAAAGCCGAAGGAGCTTTATGTCTCCAGTTATTTTGCAGCTAAACGTTTTGTGGTGGAGGAAATGATCCGTTACGAGTATGCGTATCCTTATGTGATCGGGCTGGTGCTCCGTACCACCAAGAATATTGTGAATGTGGAGGTGAACCACNGGGATCGAACCGTNGGAACTTCCGGTTATACTTTAGGGAAGCTCCTTAGTCTGTGGTTTAACGGATTTACAGCGTTCAGCGTGAAGCCTCTNCGGATTGCNACNNTGACGGGAGCNGNCTGTGCCATAGTGGGATTTTTGTATGGAATCTATACCATTGTGAAAAAAATCTTTATTAATCCGCCCGGACTGGTGACCGGATTCAGNGCGCTGATGTCGGTACTGGTGTTTATGGGCGGTATGCTCATGTTGATGATGGGACTGGTGGGAGAATACATGGGGAGAATGTATATTTCCATGAANAATTCCCCTCAGTATGTAATTCGTGAAATTACAGGAGGAGCAGAATGCGGACAGGGAAAGTAATCTGTGCATCCATACTTTCATTTGGCAGTGTCTGCGCACTGCCCTGGATTCTGAAGACGGGGAATGGAGGACTGGGATTTACAAACAGCATTCTTTCCGTATTTGTGTTTTTGGGACTTGCTTTNTTTTATNACAGGATCCTTTGCAGCTCCTTTACGGGAAACCGGAAAAGGTGGATTTTACCGGGACTGTTCGGGTTCTTCTTTTCCCTGTGCATGGTGATGGGGACCTGTCTGGATGAGAAGGAAAGTGTTCCNTTTGACAATCTTTGGCTGTGGGCAGCAGTTTTTATGTTTGCAGCCGCATTTAGNCTGACGGTTCGTTACTTTTGGGACAGGCTCTCACAGTGGGAAGAAAAGAGAAAAGACATTCCTTCCGGGAAAAAGGAAAGTGTGTCAGGGGAGAGGNAGCGGNGAGNCTGGCTTATAAATNCCGGAATTATTTTTCTGATGTATGTACCGGTATTTTTGGCGGTATATCCGGGCTTTTTTGTTTATGATGCCCANGANGAACTGATGCAGGTANTGACCAGAAATTTCACAACCCATCATCCCCTTNTCCATGTGCTTTTTCTTGGAGGAATCATTCAGCTGGTACATAAGGTTACCGGTTCNTATAATCTTGGAATTGCCTGTTATACGCTGATCCAGATGGCGGTGATGGCGGGAATTTTTGGCTGGTGTATCCAAAAGCTGAAGGCGCGGGGATTAAAAAGGGGATATGAAATACTGCTTACTTTGTATTTTGGTGCATTTCCGGTTCTTGTGATGTTTTCTCTCTGTTCCGCAAAGGATGGTCTGTTTGNNGGCATGCTGNTGATTATGACCATGCTGCTTTCAGAGCTTGTAAGAGAGCCGGAGCNGTTTTTTGAAAAAANGCGGAAAATAATTTTACTTTTNCTNTCNTCNTTATTTATGATGCTTTTACGNCATAATGGATTTTATGCGTTTATTCCTTCAGCTCTGCTTTTCATCTTTTATTTTATTTGTAAGAAAAACAGGAGAAGCTATTGGAAAAAGCTGCTGGTGGTTTTGGGCGGGAGCATTGTACTTTATTTGCTGATCCATACCGGGATGACACACCTTCTCTCGGCAGACTCATCGGAAAATCAGGAGATTCTGACAGTCCCGATCAGTCAGATGGCAAGGGTTTATAAGGCCAAGAAAGATACATTGCCCGAAAGCGAAAAAGAAATCCTTTACCGGTATCTGTCCAAGGAGGCGCTAGAAAATTATACACCCAAGGTATCCGATGGTGTGAAGATTCATTTTAATAATCAGGCATANGCGGAGGATAAAAAGAGTTTTCTCGNCNTGTGGTTTCAGTGGGGAAAGGAAAATCCGTTTACGTATCTCAANGCATGGTTTATGACCTCNTANGGNTTNTGGTATCCGGATACGGTGATTGATGTTTATCGCGGAAATACAGTATTTACGTTTACCTATGAGGACAGTTCCTATTTCGGATATGAGGTGGAGGAGCCGGGAGTAAGAGAANGNANGCTNCCGTGGCTTTTNGANNTTTANCGGAAGCTGTCTCTGGAAATTTTNCAGCAGAAAATTCCGGTAGTATCCATGCTGTTTTCACCGGGATTTCTTTTCTGGGTGTGGGTATTTTGTCTGTGTTACCAGCTTTATCGGGCACGTCCCGATAAGGTGATGCCNTATCTTCCGGTTGTTTTTTGCTTTCTCACGGTTTTGCTTGGACCGACNTATCTGGTGCGGTATGTGATCAGTCTGTGGGNGGTGCTGCCTTTCCTTTTGGCAGAATTTGATAATTGCAGGCAACTGTGATATACTTACTTGACATTGAGGTTTANAAAAAGGACAGGTTATGAAAAAAATCTTATATAAAAGTANGGCAATTGAAATTATCATTTTGATGATGACAGTATTGATTCTGGTATCTTTATGGCCCATCCGGATTTTTCATGAGACGATAACGTTTTCCATACCGCCGGTAAGCGGGGGCATAACAGAGGCAATAGATGAGAGCAATGTTGTTCTGCAAAGCTTTGCAGCCCAGTATGATCATCTGGCTGATGTAAGACTGTTTTTAAGAGAGGGAAGCAGCGGGGAAAGCTTTTTCGTCAGGCTTTTTAATGAAGGACAGGTTATGATCGCCGAGGAGGAGGTTNTCATTGACGAGNCAAAGCTTCCGGGTTANGTTGAAGTTTTAATGGATGTAGATACNGAAGTCGGAAAGATGTATCATTTAAGCATTCAGGGAAAAGACGGGAAAGTATTTCTCGGATGCGAGATGATTCCCATGACGGAGATGCCCTTTGCGGGGCTTATGTATTATGCAGATTCATCTATAGAGGGTATGAATCTTGCGGCAGATTATAATTACAGTGTTCCTCTTCGCAAGGGAAAGGTAGCAATTTTCGGACTTCTTACAATAGTCTGCGCGGCAATACTTATTTTGGTCTGCAGAATTTATTATCGCAACAAAGAAAGAGATAAACTGATCACAGTGGAGCGTATTGTTAAATGTGTAGGGAATCCGGCAGTCATGGTGTTTACGGTGTTCTGCCTGGCGGCGATTCTGATGGGNGCATGCGGAAAGTATGTGCTTGACAATACCTTTTTCTTTGTAAGTGTCTTGTTTCTGGCAGCAATTATGTTTTACGGTATCAATCATAACCGGGATGGACAGGCAGCCGTAGTTACTATGGAATATCTAAAGAGCCATATTCCGGATCTGTTNCAGTCGGTGTGNATTGCGGGAGCCGTAGGCNGNTGCTGTGANTATATGGCAGGTNTTTATGATATCCANCATGCCATGGCAGANCGCAAAGAAATGATCTGGTTTGCNCTTGCNATCCTTGCNATGTTTAAGTGGAAAGAAATATTTAATTTCTATAATTTGNTATATGTGATTNTGGCGGGNATAGCCGGAAGCTTCTACTATCGAAACGAGGCAGCGCTGCTTGCGGAGAAAACCATTANNGAANCGGANATCGGNTGGAATCTNCAGGTGATNCGGCATACNNCNATTATCGGAATTTTANTGGGACTGATTTTGATCCGNACCNTGATNGGGCTGATCCGCAAAAAGCTTTCCAGACCNGANTNTNTGTATGCANGTCTTCTTATGNTCTTTTTTGCTGCAATTATCGTTTTCCGAAATGGGAGATGGTGGACNGTAGTGATGGCGGTAAGCTTCACACTGTTTTACNTGACGTACGGAATGTGGGAGCATAAGGAAAGNCTNNTNGTAAACGTNNGCAGNGGNGNTATTNTACAGTTTATGNTTGCTACCGGTTTTGCATTGCTGCACCGTCCTTATACTACTTACCGGACTGCGAGATATCCNCATATTTTNCATACCGTGACCACNACNGCAGCTTATCTGACNGTGGTNGAATGTGNCGCANTGGTGATTCTTTTNNNNAAAATGCGAAAANGCCGGGAGCTNCGGNTTATNTGGAAGGAACTGGTTTTGTTTGGTGTGGTATCTGCNTATATGCTCTTNACNATGGCAAGAACAGGTTTTATGGCGGTAGGAGCTNCGGTTCTGTTTGCAGTGGTCATAATGAGCNGNGGAAAAGGAAAAGAAAAACTTTTGAATATNGGAAGATATCTGCTTGNAATGATCTTTGCCGTNGTGATCTGCTTNCCGGTGACNTTTACNGNNCAGNGNACNNTTCCNGCNCTTGTCAGNGAACCNTATATGTNTGAGATATGAGAATTTNNNNGANNCNACNTTAAGAGGGACGAAANNTGNANTCCGTNGANTNTATGNGGGTAGGACGNTTTNTTCAGCTTTTTGGAGAAAAGATCTTTAGTATNCCTGNGGGAACNTTNGATCCNTATGGNGAGATTGAAGAGTATAANAGGACNCATGATGAATTTGGNAATGAGATTGTAGTCACCGATAAAATGNCNGATGNAATNNCNNATATNCGNGGNNTGGCGGCANTNGAAGAATTNGTGGCNTCNNCNGACTATGTGCCGGAAGCNNNGGAGGAAGAATCTGATTACACGAACGGAAGNCTGGATATTTTCCGTTCTTATATTGANCAGCTNAATATGACNGGNCANGNNGANATGGGNGCGGTTCTTNANNATGGNGNNATTGCCACCCATGCNCATAATATTTTTCTACAGGNANCCTATGATCATGGAATTCCTGTGGGNATTNTGTTTGTTCTGGTGGGAATTGGTACTTTTGNAGNTTTCCTGCATTTATTATCATAAGAAGAAGGATATAATAACATATGCGGCTATGCCGGCGGTAACCACGGCTGCATTTGCTGTGGCGGGTATGGTGGAATGGATATTCCATTTAAGTCATCCATGCGCTCTGGTGCTGATGCTGGCTATTACACCGCTGGTATTTCGTGAAGGACATAAACATGAGTAGAGAAGGAAAGAAAGAAAAGACTCCCTTTAATGTGAAGATTTTTTATCGAAGAACCTGTCTGATCATTTACGATATGATCAGCGTGATATTGGCAAGCTATGTGGCGCTTCTTATGCGATATAGCTTTGAATTGTCGGAGATACCGGCTCACTTCATGGAACCCATTAATCGTTTCCTGCCTTTTAATATAATCATCACGCTGGTTGTCTTGTATCTGTTTCGTATGTATAACAGCTTATGGGCGTTTGCGGGAGAGACAGAACTGCAAAATCTGGTAATTGCAAGTGTGATCTCGTCATTCCTTCAGGCGGTGGGGATTCAGTTTTTCAAAACGCCGGGGCAGTTGGCAGTGCCGGGCAGCTACTATTTTTTGTATACGTTTCTGCTGATCAGTTTTATTTTCTGCAGCCGGTTTTCTTACCGGTTTTTCAGGGGACTGAAGCATAAAAGGCAAAACAAAAATAATAATATTTCTGTTATGGTGATCGGCGCCGGGGAAGCGGCAAATCTGATCATCAAGGAGATTGTAAACAGTAACTTTTCTACTATGGTGATCCGCTGCATTATCGATGACGATTCCGGAAAATGGGGAAGATTTATACAGGGAATCAAGGTGGCAGGCGGCAGAGACAAGATTATTGAGTGCGCCGATATCTATGGCATTGACGAGATTATTGTGGCGATGCCTTCCATAAGCAGAGCCGAGCTTTCGGAAATCCTTGATATTTGTAAAGAGACAAGCTGTAAGCTGCGATCTCTGCCCGGAATGTACCAGCTGGTAAACGGAGAGGTAAGCGTCAGTAAGCTGCGTGACGTGGAAGTGGAAGATTTACTTGGAAGAGATCCCATTGAAGTAGATATAGACTCTATTTTAGGATATGTGAAGGGTAAAAGAGTGCTGGTTACCGGCGGAGGAGGCTCCATTGGCAGCGAGCTATGCCGGCAGATAGCAGCCCATCAGCCAGCCCTTCTGATCATATTGGATATTTATGAGAACAGTGCCTATGATGTGCAGCAGGAGCTTAAGATCAAATATCCGGAGTTGAAGCTTATCGTGCTGATCGCTTCCGTCCGGAATACCAATCGGGTGAACTGGATCTTTGAGCATTATAAACCGGAGATTGTGTACCACGCTGCAGCTCACAAGCATGTGCCGTTAATGGAAGCAAGCCCCAACGAGGCAATTAAAAATAACGTGTTTGGAACATGGAAGACAGCTCAGGCGGCGGCTATGAATGGTGTAAAAAGATTTGTAATGATTTCCACGGACAAAGCAGTTAATCCAACTAACATTATGGGGGCCAGCAAACGGATCTGTGAAATGATCATTCAGACCTTTAATAAGCATTATGATACGGAATTTGTGGCTGTACGCTTTGGAAATGTGCTGGGAAGCAACGGAAGCGTTATCCCGCTTTTTAAAAAGCAGATCATGGCGGGCGGTCCGGTGACTGTGACCCATCCGGATATTATTCGATATTTTATGACCATTCCGGAGGCGGTGTCTCTGGTACTCCAGGCAGGAGCCTATTGCAAGGGTGGGGAAATTTTTGTGCTGGATATGGGAAAACCGGTAAAAATTCTGGATCTGGCAAAAAATCTGATCCGTCTGTCCGGTTACCGGGTGGATGAGGATATTAAGATTGAATTTACAGGGCTCCGCCCGGGAGAAAAGCTATACGAGGAGCTCCTTATGGCGGAGGAAGGGCTTACGGAAACAGCCAATAAACTGATTCATATCGGGAAGCCTATCGAGATTGATGAAATGAAGTTTTTTGTTCAGTTAAAAGAACTGAAAGAAGCGTCAAACAGCGAAGATAATGATATCCGGCCGCTTGTACAGGCAATCGTGCCAACCTATCATTACGGAGAAAGGGATGAATAAGATGTCAGGGAAAAGGATTTATTTATCCTCGCCGACCATGCATGGCGAGGAGCAGGAATTTGTGAAGGAGGCATTTGACACCAACTGGGTAGCGCCTCTTGGACCAAATGTAAACAATTTTGAGAAAGAGCTGGCGGAGTATGTGGGAATCCCCCATGCGGCTGCTTTAAGTGCGGGAACGGCAGCGATTCATCTTGCCCTGCGTATTTTGGGAATTGGGCAGGGAGATGTTGTTTTTGTGCCCAGTCTGACCTTCAGCGCTACCTGTAATCCTATTGTGTACGAAAATGCAACGCCGGTATTTATTGATTCGGAAAAGGATACCTGGAATATGGATCCTATAGCCCTTGAGCGCGCATTTGAAAAATATCCGAATCCGAAGGCTGTGGTTGTGGTGCACTTGTACGGAACCAGCGCAAAGCTTAACGAAATTATGGAAATCTGTGCCCGTCATCAGGTGACATTGGTTGAAGATGCGGCGGAATCCTTGGGCAGCACTTATAAGGGAAAATTCACAGGAACCTTTGGAAAGATCGGTATTTATTCTTTTAACGGAAATAAGATCATTACCACCTCCGGCGGCGGTATGCTAGTTTCTTCGGAGGAAGAAATTACGAAAAAGGCCACATTCCTTGCCACTCAGGCGAGAGATCAGGCAAGATATTATCAACATTCCCAGATTGGTTATAATTATAGAATGAGTAACGTGGTTGCTGGTGTGGGAAGGGGACAGCTTCTTCACCTGGATGAGCATAAAAAGTTAAAAAAAGCAATTTATGCACAGTACAAGGAAGGCTTCGGGGATATTTCGGAAATCACCATGAATCCGTTAAACCCCGACGGAGATGATAACTGTTGGCTGTCCTGTATAACGATTCAGGAGGGCTGCGGCGTGATGCCGGATCAGATTATGGATGCGCTGGATGCGGAAAACATGGAATCTCGACCTATCTGGAAGCCTATGCATTTGCAGCCCGTATTTGAAGAGTACGACTTTGTGACTGCGGAAGGCTTTAAGAGTGATCTTCCTGCTGATTCTAAAATGAAAAGTGTATCGGAAGATATTTTTAACAGGGGACTTTGTCTTCCCAGCGATATCAAGAACACCAAAGAGGATATGGAGCAGATCATTGGTATTGTACGCAGGTGCTTTGGAAGGTAAGATAAGTGATGTATAGAAAATATATCAAACGCATTTTAGACATTTTTATATCCCTGTCAGGTCTCATTGTGCTTTCTCCGGTGCTATTGATTTTATGGGTATTGGTGCGGTTAAAGCTTGGAAGTCCGGTATTGTTTACCCAGCAGAGACCGGGGAAAAACGAAAAAATTTTTAATCTATACAAATTTCGTTCTATGACGGATGAAAAAGATGAAAGCGGTAATCTTCTTCCGGACGAAGTCAGACTGACTTCTTTTGGGAAGAAACTGCGCAGCACCAGTCTGGATGAACTTCCGGAGCTTTTTAACATCCTAAAGGGAGATATGAGTATAGTAGGGCCGAGACCTCTGCTTGTAAGATATCTTCCCCGTTATAATGAGTTTCAAAGACACAGGCATGATGTCAGACCGGGACTGACGGGACTGGCGCAGACCCATGGGCGAAATGCTCTTACATGGGAGAAAAAGTTTGAGTATGATGTAGAGTATGTTAATAAGCTTTCCTTTGCTCTGGATGTGTCTATATTTGTGGCTACCGTGGGAGCAGTGTTGAAAAGGGAAGGAATAAACAGCGAAACCAGTGCTACTATGGAGGAGTTTATGGGAAGCGCTGAGGGTAAGGAGCAGGAATGAAAGTTCTCATTCTAAGCAATAATGCAAATGGCATGTATCTGTTCCGTAAAGAGGTGCTTACAGCCTTGCTGGATAAAGGATATGATGTCATAATATCGCTTCCGCATGACGAGTATTGCAGTAAGTTGGAAGCACTGGGCTTAAGAATAATACCTACGGAATTTGAGCGCAGAGGAAGTAATCCGGTTCATGATTTCCGGCTTTTTTTAAAATATCTGGGGCTTCTTAAGGATGAAAAGCCTGATGTTGTGCTTATTTATACGATAAAGCCCAATCTATATGGAGGTCTGGCATGCCGTATAAGGAGAATACCTTATATAATAAATGTTACAGGCCTGGGAACGGCTCTGGAATCTCCAGGAATTCTGGGAAACATTCTGTTAAAATTTTATCGGACAGCATCGCTGAAAGCGTCGTGCGTTTTCTTTCAAAATGGCGGTAACAGGCAGTTCATGATTGATAGAGGGATTGCCATGGATAATAACAGACTCCTTCCCGGTTCGGGCGTGAATTTGAAAGAACATTCTCTTTCGCCTTATCCTTCGGAGAATGAAGGGATAGTCTTCCTTGCGGTACTGCGAATTATGAAAGATAAAGGAATTGCAGAATATCTTAAGGCCGCGGAACATATTAAGAGAGAATATCCGGAGACTAAGTTCTGCCTTGCCGGAGAGTATGAGGAGGAGACACGGAAGATATATGAGCCGGAAATAAGAAGACTATCGGATGAGGGAATACTGGAATATTTCGGACATATTGACAATGTATCCGAAAGAATGGCGCAAAGCCATGTCATAATACATCCGTCTTATCATGAAGGACTCTCAAATGTGCTGTTGGAAGCTGCCGCATGTGGAAGACCCATACTTGCGAGCGATGTACCCGGATGCAGGGAGACTATGCAGCAGGGTATGAGCGGGCTGCTGTTTGAGCCCGGGGACTCAGAAAGCCTTATAAAGACGATAAAGATTCTGCTTGGTTATACGGAATCCGATCGAAAAGAAATGGGTTTAAGAGGAAGGGAATATGTAGAGAACGTGTTTGACAGAAGTAAGGTTGTCAATGCTTATCTTGAAGAGATAGAGAAGATCGTAACTGATTGGAGAGATTAATGAAAGAAATCAGGATTTTATTTACCGGAACGGGAAGACGTGTGGAGCTGCTTCAGGCATTCCGCAATGCGGCATTGTGCCTGAAGCAGAATCTTAAGATTTACAGTGCGGATATGTCGGAAACGGCGCCGGCTGCTGTTTATTGTGATTATGTAAGAAAAATCTGTGCCATGAAGGATGCGGATTATATACAGCAGCTTATGGATATCTGCCGCAGGGACAGGATTGATCTGGTGATACCGACGATAGATACGGATTTGCTCATTCTTTCACAGAATGCGGAGAGGTTTGAAGCAATAGGAACCAGAGTGCTTATAAGCAGGCCGGATAAGATTGCTATATGCAGGGATAAGAATTACACCTCCGATTTTTTTGTATCCTGTGGTCTGGAAGCACCTATGCCTGTCAACGACTATCTTAAATATCAGGGTGATTATCCCTGCTTCATTAAGCCTAAGGATGGCAGCAGCAGTATAAATGCGTTTAAGGTTAATGATAAAAATGAGCTTTCCATGTACGCAGGGCAGATAGGAGATTATATTATACAGCCGTTCATAGAGGGCAGGGAGTATACGATAGATATTTTCTGTGATTTTAATGGAAAACCGATATATATCACACCGAGAGAAAGAATAGCGGTCAGGAGCGGAGAGGTTTTAAAGACAAAAATAGAACTGGATGAAACGATAATTGAAGAAGCGAAATCCCTGATTTCACATTTTTGCCCCTGTGGACCGATGACTGTACAGTTGATACGGCAGAAAGATACGGGAAGGGATTACTATATAGAGATAAATCCCAGATATGGAGGGGGTGCTCCGCTCAGTATGAAAGCTGGTGCAGACTCTGCTTCGGTGCTTTTAAAACTTCTGATGGGTGAGGAGCCTGGATATCAACCGGATGCTGTACGGAATGGTGCGGTCTACAGTAGATTTGACCAGAGCATCCGCATAACCTCCGAGAGCAGAAGGAATGACGGCAGTCTTGAGAATATAAAAGGCGTGATATTTGATTTGGACGATACGCTTTATTCAGAAAAGCAGTATGTAAAAAGCGGTTATCGCGCGGTGGCGGGATATCTTGGCAGTGAAACCGCAGAGGAGGAACTTTGGAACTACTTTCTTAATGGAAAAAATGCCATTGATGAATTGCTTAAAAAATATGGGCAGACGGATAAAAAAGCAGAGTGTCTGGAGATATACCGCAGCCACATGCCTGAGCTGAATCTGTATGAGGAGGCGGTTGTACTTTTAAACAATTTGAAAGAGGCTGGGTTTAAGCTTGGCATAATTACTGACGGAAGAGTGAACGGACAGAAAAATAAAATAGAGTCGCTTGGTCTTAGGGATTTGGTGGATGATATAATCATAACTGACGAATTAGGCGGAGAGCAGTTCAGGAAACCCAATGACATTGCATTTCGTATCATGCAGTGCAGATGGAGACTGCCGTATGAAGAACTTGTGTATATTGGTGATAATATGATAAAGGATTTTCAAGCCCCAAGACAGCTTGGCATGAAGAGTATATATTTCAATAATGAGGATGGTCTTTATTACAGCCCGGAATGTGATGGGGGAAGCTGTGATGCGAAGGTTACGGAGCTAAAGCAGATCTGGGACATGATATGCTGGTGAATGAATTCTATTAACACAGATTTGAATTGTATGCTATAATAATAGATATATTTTTAGGAGAAAAGACTGAAATATTGATTATAGCAGGGCGGTTTCAGAATACGTTGATAACAGGAGGAAAAAGACATGTCTTTATATGAAAACATTCTTAAAGGAACTGATAAGATTTCTCTGGTAGGATTGGGCTATGTGGGTATGCCCATTGCAGTAGCATTTGCCCGGAAAATCAAGGTGGTAGGTTTTGACCTTAATGAGAAGAAAATTGAGCTATATCAAAATGGCATTGACCCGACCAATGAAGTGGGAAATGAAGTGATTAGGAATACTTCTGTGGAGTTTACGGCAGATCCTGGTAAGCTTCGGGAAGCAAAATTCCATATTGTGGCGGTTCCCACACCGGTAAATGATGATCACACACCAGATCTAAGTCCGGTGGAAGGCGCAAGCCGAATCTTGGGACAGAATTTGACCAAGGGCTCCGTGGTGGTATTTGAGTCCACAGTTTATCCCGGAGTGACAGAGGATATCTGCGTTCCCATTTTGGAGAAGGAGTCAGGGCTGAAATGCGGCGTAGACTTTAAGATCGGTTATTCTCCTGAGAGAATCAATCCCGGTGACAAGGTTCATCGTCTGGAAACCATTGTAAAGATCGTATCCGGTATGGATGAAGAGACGTTGGATACGGTGGCAAAGGTTTATGAACTGGTGGTGGAAGCAGGAGTTTACCGCGCCCAGTCAATTAAGGTAGCGGAGGCTGCAAAGGTTATCGAGAACAGCCAGAGAGATATCAACATTGCCTTTATGAACGAGCTTTCCATTATTTTTAATAAGATGGGCATTGATACCAAGTCGGTGCTGGAAGCGGCAGGAACCAAATGGAATTTCTTAAAGTTCTATCCCGGTCTGGTTGGAGGACACTGCATTGGCGTGGATCCTTATTATCTGACCTACAAGGCGGAAGAGCTTGGATATCATTCCCAGATCATTCTTTCCGGACGCCGGATCAATGATGATATGGGCAAATATGTGGCGGAGAGCATGGTCAAGAACCTGATCAAGGCGGATATTCCAGTAAAGCATGCAAAGGTGGCAATCCTTGGATTTACTTTTAAGGAAAACTGCCCGGATACCAGAAATACAAAGGTGATCGATATCTATAAAGAGCTTGGAGAATATGGAATCACGCCTGTTGTGGTAGACCCGGCAGCAGATGCGGATGAGGCTAAGCGGCTTTATGGGATTACCTTCGAGACAATGGATGCCGTGAAGGATATGGATGCCGTGATCGTTGCTGTTGCCCATAAGGAGTTTTTAGACCTTGACAAAGCGTCAGTGAGCAGTTTTTACCATGAAAAACATGCAAAGAAGGTACTGATGGATATCAAAGGTCTGTTTGACCGGAACGAGTATCTGACAGAGGATTATATTTATTGGAGATTATAAGGAGCATGAAGTAAAATGGGATATCGTGATTTGAAGTTTGAAACAGACAGTGTATTCTTAGTGACAGGAGGTGCCGGGTTTATCGGATCGAACTTGTGTGAGGCAATCCTTTCCATGGGTTATACGGTAAGATGCCTGGACAATCTCTCTACAGGGAAATATGAGAATATTGAGCCTCTTCTATCGAATCCGGGATTTACCTTTATCAAAGGGGATATCCGGGAGTTGGATACCTGCATGGAAGCCACAAGGGATGTGGATTATGTATTGAATCAGGCTGCATGGGGAAGTGTTCCCAGAAGTATTGAAATGCCGCTTTTATATGAGGAGATCAATATCCGAGGAACCTTAAATATGATGGAGGCTTCCAGACAGAACCATGTGAAGAAGTTTGTTTATGCATCCAGTTCTTCTGTTTATGGAGATCACCCGGTTCTTCCCAAAAAGGAAGGACATGAAGGAAAACTGCTTTCTCCTTATGCGCTTACAAAGCGGGTGGATGAGGAGTATGGCAGGCTCTACAAGGTACTGTATGGATTGGACACTTATGGAATGCGGTATTTCAATGTGTTTGGCAGAAGGCAGGATCCGGAAGGCGCTTATGCGGCAGTTATTCCCAAGTTCATCAAACAGCTTATGAATGGGGAAGTGCCTACCATTAACGGAGATGGAAGGCAGTCCAGAGATTTTACTTATGTGGATAATGTGATAGAAGCAAACTTAAAAGCATGTCTTGCGCCCTCTGAGGCGGCGGGAGAAGCTTTTAATATTGGCGCCGGCGGAAGGGAATATTTGATCGATGTATACCATGAGCTCTGCAGGGCGCTTGATAAGAATGTGGAACCCAATTACGGGCCCGAGCGTGCCGGAGACATCAAAGATTCCAATGCGGATATCAGTAAGGCAAGAGAGCTTTTGGGATATGATCCCGAGTATGATTTTGCTAAGGGGATTGCTCTGGCAATTGACTGGTATAAGGAGAATCTTTCGTGAAAATTGCAGTGAGATTAGACGATATTACACCTGATATGGACTGGGAGCGTTTTCTGGAATTTAAGAAGCTCCTTGACCGGTATCAGGTGAAACCGCTTATAGGGGTGGTTCCGGATAATAAGGACGAGAACCTAAAGGGCAGTGATAGTGGGAAACCGGGAGATTTCTGGGCTTACCTTGCAGAGTTAAAAAAATCAGGCTGGACCATCGCCATGCATGGTTATCAACATACGTATACCACCGGAAAAGGCGGTATTTTCCCCCTTAATAATTTTTCGGAATTTGCAGGGATTTCTTATGAAAAGCAGTGTCAGATGCTGGAAGCAGGAAAAGAGCTTCTTAGGCAAAAGGGAATTGAAACCGACCTTTTTATGGCGCCTGCCCATTCCTATGATCAAAACACATTGAGAGCATTGAGGGACGTGGGATTTCGTGCTTTAACAGACGGTTTTGGAAGCTGTCCGTACCGGTATAAAGGGCTGATATTTTACCCCATTTCCTTTCGGATTTCGAGTACTCTGCGAAAGAAAAAGGGATACTCAACAATGGTGGTTCACGCGGCTACGAATAATGAACAGGATCTGAAACGTTATGAAGGATATTTTCAGAGAAAGGATGTTCAGTGGATTTCTTATGAGGAATATCTGAATGTACCGGCAGTGAAAAGAGGACTGCCGGGAAGGTGCAGGGAATTTCTGATGGCAAAGGGAAAGCAGTATCTGGTCAGGATTCGATAGGGAACAATACAGGAAGTAAGAAAGGGATCGCTATGGAGAGAGAAGCTCCTATTCGTATTTTACATGTTTTTGGCAACACGAATTTAGGAGGTGCAGAGAGCCGGACAATGGATCTGTACCGTTATATAGATCGGAAAAGAGTACAGTTTGACTTTCTTGTACATACCGGACGGGAAGGTCACTTTGATAAGGAAATTCGGGAATTGGGCGGACACATTTATCGTGTTCCCCGTTTTCGTATTTATAACTATTTTTCTTATGTCAGCGCATTGAAAAAGTTTTTTAGGAATCACCATGAATACAAGGCTGTACAGGGACATATGACCAGCACAGCGTCCATTTACCTTCCCATTGCCAAAAGGGCGGGGATTCCGATAACCATTGCCCACGCCAGAAGCGCCGGTGTGGATAAAGGCATAAAGGGGCTGGCTACCAGATGGCTACGGCGGAGTCTGCCGGACAACACGGATTATATGTTTACCTGTTCAAGACTTGCGGGAATATCGGTTTTCGGATCCAGGGCAGTGGAGGAAGGAAAAACAGTCTTTATGCCCAATGCAATTGATTGCGGTAAATTTAATTATGACACAAAAGTGAGAGAGAGGATCAGAAACGATTTAGGCCTTGAGAATCAATATGTGATCGGTCATGTGGGACGATTCCATTATGCAAAAAACCATGAATATCTCCTTCAAATATTTGCAGTCCTTTGTAAGAACACAAATGTTGATTATTTTCTACTTCTTTTAGGAGAAGGGGAGCGGATGGAAGAAATGAAGGAACTTGCCAAAAATCTTGGCATTGCAGACCGTGTGCGCTTTGCGGGAAATAAAAATAACGCATGTGATTATTATCAAGCAATGGATTATTTTGTTTATCCGTCGAGGTATGAAGGGCTTCCGGGAACAGTCTTGGAGGCACAGGTTTCCGGGCTTCGGTGTCTGATGTCAGACAGCATCTGCGGGGAAGTGGAAGTAACAAAACTGGTGCATACCATGAGCATTAAGGATTCTCCTGAAAGCTGGGCAGAATATATTGAAAAGACGAAAGAATATGAACGGATAGGGTATTGGAAAGAGGTAAGTGCGGCTGGGTTTGATGTGAAGGCACAGGCGGAAAAAATGATGAAATTTTATGAGACGGGATTGCTGATGTGAATTTGAGATTTGCATCATGTGTGAAAAAGCATGCATGGAGGTTAAAATGAAATATAAGGTAGTAGTTTTTGGGGTAAAGGACACTTCAGAAAATATTGTGACATTTATACAGGAAAAAATATGTCCGGTGGATTTAGTGATTACGATTGCCCCGGAAGTGACGCAGAAGAATCAGATATCTGGTTATAAAGGACTCTCCTTCCTTACAGAAAAGTATGGGATACCTGTCCATGAGGCGGATAGCTATTATCTGACGGATGAGAAAACGCAGCAGTTTCTTAGGGAAAACGAATTTGATATCGGTATTTCCATGGGATGGCAGAGGTTGATCCCGTCTTCAGTGCTTAACAGATTTCAGTATGGGATTTACGGATTCCATGGAAACAGCGGGTATCTGCCCTTTGGACGGGGGCGGTCACCGCTAAACTGGTCGATCATACTGGGAGACAGCCGTTTTAATTTAAATTTGTTCCGGTATGACGAAAAAGCGGACAGCCCGAATGTTTTTGCTACGGAAATGTTTTCCATAACCCCTCACGATGATATCCGTACTGCTCAGTATAAAAATATGATTTGTTCTAAAAATCTGATCATGAAATTATTAAAAGCATATCAGGAAGGGAATATTACAATCCGGACAAACTCAAGGGACTTTGATTCCTGGTATAGTAAGCGCACTGCCGCAGACGGAAAAATTGATTTCCACATGCGGACACGGGAAATTTATAACCTGATCCGCGGAGTTGCGGCTCCTTTCCCGGGCGCATTTGCATATGTTAATGCGGCTGATCAGGAAAAAAATAAAGTGACAATCTGGACAGCCCATCCATTTGACGAGATCATTGATTTTTCGAATTATGAACCGGGAGAGATTGTTGATGTTTTTGACGGCAGACTGGTGGTAAGGACAGTGGATGGTTCTATCTTGATTGATAAATATGAAGCTTATAGAGAACTTGTGACAGGAGATGTTTTGCGGTAATGAGTGGTAAGAGAAAGCTGATGTTGGTATCGCCGATGCTTCATCAGGGAGGATTTGAGCGCATATGTGTTACAACGGCGCGGCTGATGGCAGCTTATTTTGACATAACAGTTGTTATATTCGATTCATCTGACATTGCCTATGATGTGGATGGACTTCATATCATTGACTTGAAACTGGGGGTAAAAAGGGGAAAACTCAGAAAAATCTGGAACATTGTCAGAAGGAGCCGCCGGTTGTATCAGCTAAAGAAGCAGTTAAAGCCGGATATATGTTATAGCTTTGGAACTACTGCCAACATAGTCAATGCCCTTTCCAAGACAAAAAAGACAAAGGTCTGGCTGGGACTTAGAAGCTATATGGATATGGAAGAGCAAATCAAAATAAAGCTTTTTGTAAAGCTGGCGGATTTGATTATATGCTGCTCCAAAGTAATTGAACAGGAACTGAAAAGTAAGTTTCACTGTGATAAAACAACTACTCTGTATAATTTATATGATGTGGAAGATATTCAGAAACAGGCAGAGGAAAAGGAACCGGATCTTCCATGGAGCGATGTGGACAATCAGGGAAGAGAGCTTAAATACATGATCTCCATGGGAAGAGAGGACGCAGTAAAGGGATTTTGGCATATGCTGAAGGCATTTTCATTGATTCATGCCAAAATTCCGGAAGCAAGGCTGGTTATTTTAGGGGATGGGAGCTTTGCACCTTACAAAAAACTGGCAGAGGACTTGAAAATTCAAGATGCGGTACATTTTGCAGGCATGCAAAAAGAGCCGTACAAATATTTAAAAAAAGGTTCCATTTATCTTCTTACATCATTACGGGAAGGATTTCCGAATGCTCTTGTGGAAGGAATGGCGCTAGGACTTGCGCCGATAAGCACAGATTGTATGACCGGACCGGCTGAGATTTTACTGGATGAAATTAATGGGGAGCGTTTTAAGCTGAATAATGTTGCAGTATATGGGAAATATGGGATTTTAATACCGGTTATGAACGAAGAACCGGATTTCGACGCGGAGCAAATTCTCCAGGAAGAGAGAAATCTGGCGGATATTGTTGTGGATTTACTGGTGGATGACAGAAAGCTTCAAAATTATCAGTCAGCAGCGAAAGAAAGAGCACAATTTTTTACTTATGAGAGCTATATCCGACAATTTCTGCAGTTGGCTTGTGAGAAAAATACAAATATGGTAGAATAGGGAAATGGTCAGGGTGTGTGATTGGAAAAGGATATAAGGCATGCATAAAATTATGTTTCATTTAAACTCCTTAGAACAGGGAGGCGCAGAAAGGGTCGTATCCAATCTTGCAAATCAGTTTGTTCGGGAGAATTATGAGGTACTTGTCACTACCCAGTGGCAGGGAGAAGACGAGTTCCAGTTAGATCATAGAGTAAGGCGGATCCACGTTGGGCTGAAAGAGCAGGATGAAGGGAAGAACCGGATTGCGAAAGTATTGCTGCGGATCAAGTATCTTCGGAAGTGCATCAAGGATGAGAATCCGGATATTGTGATTGCCTTTGCGCACAAGGCAAATTACAGGGCACTGACAGCTGCCATAGGGATGAAGGTGCCGGTAGTAATTTCTATTAGAACAGACCCAATAGGGCACTATGATTCGCTTTTGGATAAGATACAGATTCCTTTGTTGTTTCCGAGGGCGGCAGGATGTGTTTTCCAGACAGAAGGTCAAAGAGATTTTTTCCCGGAATATTTACAAAAAAAATCCCGGATCATTTTAAATCCGGTAAATGATAAGTATATAAATGTTTCAAAACCGGAGACAAGGGAAAAGACGGTGGTGCAGTCGGGGCGGCTGGTCGATTTCAAAAATCAGCCCATGCTGCTTCAGGCATTTTTCCAGGTGCATGAAAAGCACCCTGAGTATGACTTGAAAATCTATGGCCCGGACTCGTTTGACGGAACGAAAGAAATCCTTGAGGGAATCATTAAAGAAAATCATGCGGAGAGTTTTATCCATTTGATGGGGGGAAGTGATGAGCTAGAAAAACAGCTTCCCAAAGCATCAGTGTACGCTTTTTCTTCTGATTGGGAAGGAATGCCTAATGCACTCTTAGAGGCAATGGCGCTTGGGATGCCGATTGTTGCAACAGACTGTCCTTGTGGAGGACCCAGGACAGTGATCACGGATGGAGTTAATGGTCTTTTGGTTCCCATCAAGGATGAGCAGGCAATGGCGGAAGGAATCAACCGATTGATTGAGGACAGGGAACTGGCCGAAAGGCTGGGAGAAAATGCGCGAAAAATCGGCGAAAAGATTAATGGCGTTTCCATTATTGCCGAGTGGCGTGATTATATAGAGGAAATAATTTCAAAAAACAGTGAGGGTCAGTAAATGTTTTCATATGCAGATTACAGAGAAATCATCAATATTATTCAGTCATCAGGGCGGTCTATGGGATATAAAAAAGCTCTTGAAAGTGATAGATTTGTTATTATGCGCCACGATGTGGAGTATAGCGTAGAGAGGGCATATTATCTGGCAAAGGTAGAAGAGAGCATGGATTTTTCATCTACCTTTTTCTTTCAATGGACTAACAACTCTTATAACATTCTTTCCCGCAGAAATATGAATATGATCAAGGATATGCATGAAAGAGGACATTGTATTGGGCTGCATTTTGCATTAAACGGTATGACGGACATGCAGATGATCCGAAAGCAGATCATAAAGGAGATGAACATTTTAAGCGAAATGTTCGGGTTTGAGATCAATACCTTTTCTATTCACAGACCGTCTAAGGATGTGCTTCGGGAAAATATCAAGCTGCCGGGAATTATCAATGCGTATCAGGATGATTTTTTCACTTTTGCAGAAAATGTGTCGGCGGATATGAATTTGAAAGTAAAATATATGTCGGATGCCAATCATATATGGCGGTATGGTTATCCAGATGCTGCAAATATTAATAGTTATAATAAGGTACAGATTCTGACCCACCCTTTTGCGTGGTGCGAGCAGGGATATGATAATTTTGATAATTATAAGTCGTTGGTTAGTGAAAAGCTGGCCCAGATGATAGAAAGCATTGATCAGGAATGTAAAGACTTTGGCGAATATAAGGACTGGTTTATGGAGCATACCGGTTTGCATGCATAAGGCGGAGGAAGGTTATGTGTGGAATATGCGGCTTTATTTCTAAGAGGGCGCTTAATTTGGAGCAATTGAAGGTAATGAATGATACCATGCGTCACAGAGGGCCTGATGACAGCGGGGAAGAGATTTATGAGATGAAGGGTGGATTTTTCCTTGGAATGGCGCAAAGAAGACTATCCATCATGGATTTATCCCCATTGGGACATCAGCCCATGTATTCAAAGGATGGGCGGATCAGTGTAGTGTTTAACGGGGAGATTTATAATTTTTCCGAATTAAAAAAAGAGCTTTCGGATTATCCGTTCTGTTCTAATTGTGATACGGAAGTAATTATTGCCGCTTATCTTCGGTGGGGAATTTCTTGTATTGAAAAAATGAATGGTATGTTTGCCATTTGTCTGTATGACAGGGATTCACAGGATGTATTTCTGGTCAGAGACCGGATAGGAAAGAAGCCTCTGTATTATGAGATTGATGGAAATGATCTCTATTTTGCATCAGAATTAAAGCCAATTATGGCAAGAGAGGGATTTCAAAAAAAGATCAACAGGGAAGTGCTCTCCCGCTATTTGTTCCAGCAATATATCAATGCGCCGGACAGTGTATTTAAAAATGTATATAAGCTGGAGCCGGGCAGCATACTGAAATATCATCAGGGAGAGATAAAGGTTTGGAAATATTGGGATGTGAAGTCCGTTTATCATAAAATGCAGGAAAATCCAATAACTGATTATGAGCAGGCGAAGAGGGAGCTGAAAGTGCTGTTGAAAAAAGCGGTAGCTGACAGAATGGTCGCAGATGTGCCCTTAGGCGCTTTCTTAAGCGGCGGATATGACTCTTCTCTTATGACGGCCATAGCGCAGGAGAATTCATCTGAGCCGGTGAAAACTTTTTCCATAGGATTTCGGGAAGAAAATTATAATGAGGCGAAATATGCCCGCAAGGTGGCGGAATATCTTGGAACAGACCATACGGAGCAGTATATCACAGAAAAAGAAATGTTTGATCTGGTGGAAAGTATTCCTTCATATTATGATGAACCCTTTGCAGATTCTTCTGAAATTCCCACCATGTTGGTATCAGAGCTTGCAAGGCAGAGAGTGACAGTAGCCCTTTCAGGCGATGGAGGGGATGAGTTTTTCTGTGGTTATAATATTTATGAAAATGTAAAGCAGGCACAGATGCTGGATCTGCTGGGGGGATTAACTTACGGAATCTGCAGCCTGCCAGGGGCGAAGCAGCTTAAGCTGGGGGAGCGCCTTCCGTTTAAGGTGCGCGTCATTGCAGGGAACAGAAATAAGGAATCAAAGACCCAGTTTGGTGCAAGCGGTTATGTAGACTGGTCCATGAAAATGGTTCAGGAGGACGGGAAGCCCTGTCAATATCTGAATGAAAGCAGTTATCAGGTCAGGGACTGGCAGATTAGAAGGATGCTGTTAGATATGGATACTTATCTGCCGGGGGATATTCTCTGCAAGGTGGACCGGGCCTCCATGAAATATTCTCTGGAAGCGAGATGTCCGATTCTGGATAAGGATGTAATGGAGTATTCTTTCCGGATTTCTCATGATTGCAAGTACAACAGGGGAATTAAAAAGCGTATCCTGAAGGATATTGCCTATGACTATATTCCCAGAGAACTTTTGGACAGGCCTAAGGTTGGTTTTGGAGTTCCCCTTGATAAATGGATGCGCGGACCGTTAAAAGATAAGTTTATGGACATGTGCAGCCGGGATTATCTAAAAAAACAAGGGATTTTTGAAGCAGATTTCACAGCGGATATGATGGAGAAATATATGAGTACCGGAGATAGCGGACCGGCAACAGGAGCGAATTATTCCAAAATAGCCTGGTCGCTTTTTGTGTTCCAACAGTGGTATCATCATTACATTGAAATGTAAGATTGAGGAAAAGATAATGACAAAGAAGCAAGTAGTTCAGGCGGTTACATTCCTGGTTCTCTTTTTGGTGATATTAGCGCATTTAACTTACATGATCAGAACCAATGGTGAAGTGAAAGATATTTTTACAGGTTTTTATGCAGAGGAAGAGGACACACTGGATGTGGTCATAATCGGGTCCAGCCCTGTTTATCCCTTTTATAGCGGTGCAAAGCTTTGGGGAGAATATGGAATCACCTGTTATCCGTTATCGAGTCATGTACAGCGACCAAGCGCAACGCTGCCGCTCTTAAAAGAGGCATATAAAACCCAAGAGCCGCAGGTAGTCGTGTTTGAGATGCGCATGTATACTATGGAAGATGGACGTATGGAAGACAATATGGCATATGCCAGAGGGGTTACTGATAATATGAAGTATTCCTTTAACCGGATTTATGCCATAAACCGGTTGGTTGCGGAGCCGAGAGATAGATACACATATTACTTTGATATTTTTAAGTACCATTCAAATTGGAAGACAATAGTGCTGCCGGAGCAGCTTGCGTGTTTTTGGTATGAGAAATCAAATCCGCTAAAGGGGTTCGTGATCAAAGACGAAGTGGGTCCTTTAGAAAAAGAGCAGATTCCTGCCTGCACAGGCGTAACAGATACTCTTCCAATTCCGGCGGAACAGGAGGAGCGGCTTTATGAGCTGCTAGAATACCTGAAGGAAAGACAGCAGCCGGCTTTATTTATTGTGTCTCCTTACCGGGAAGAGGAAGCGGAACAGAAGATGTTCAACTATATGAAAAATATTATAGAGTCCTATGGTTATGATTTTGTGAATATGAATGAACATTATGAAGAAATTGGAATTGATTTTGAGACCGATTATTATGATTACGGAGGGCATGTAAATTTCTTAGGAGCAGAAAAATGTACGGAATATTTAGGGGAGATTCTTACGCCGTATCAGATTGAGGATAAGCGCGGGCAGGAAAAATATGCGTCCTGGGATAAGGCATATCAATATTATTTAGAAGCAGGCGCCCGGGCAGTTGATCAAATATGGGATCATATTGAAAACGATGAATTTGCCTCAAGGTAGAAATTGCAAATTAGAGGAAGGACATAACATAACAAATGCATATAGCCATGTTGATTGGTGCTTTGTGCAAAGGCGGCGCAGAGCATGTTTTAGTAAATTTAGCAGATTATCTGGTTAAGCGCGGGCATCAGGTAACGGTAGTGACTCAGTATCAAAAAGAAAATGAATATTCATTAAATCCCAATGCGAAAAGAGTTATATCTGATATTAGTGAGAACGAAATTTCAAATAACCGCGTTACAAATTTTTTACGTCGTTTTTGCAAGCTGCGAAGAATTTGGAGACAGGAAAAACCAGATGTTATTTTATCTTTTATTGGGAAAAATAACATAATGGCAATTGCTACATCCATGTGGCTTCCTGTCTCTACAGTGGTATCTGTGAGAGGGGAGCCCAGAGAAGAATATTACAATAAAGGACTGCGGTTTATTGCCAAAATTCTGTTTCATTTTGCGGACGGAGTTATATTACAGACAGAGCGCTGCCGCTCCTTTTTCCCTGCCGGGATAAGAAAAAAAGCTGTTATATTGAAAAATCCTGTCCAGTCTTCTTTTTTTATGGAGCCGTATATTGGGCAGAGGGAGAAGACGATTACAGCGGTAGGCAGAATAGATGAGAATAAAAATCACAAAATGTTAATTCGTGCTTTTTCACAGATAGCAGACGAATTTCCTGAGTACAAATTGATCATTTATGGAGATGGGGAGAAGAGAGAGGAGCTTCAACAGAGCGTAGAAAAATCAGGCTTAGAAAATAGAGTTTTTCTCCCGGGAAGAATTGAAGATGTGGCCGGCACTATTTACAAAACACGTGTTTTTGTATTGTCATCTAATACAGAGGGGATGCCTAATACTTTACTTGAGGCAATGGCATTGGGGCTGACTGTTGTGTCTACAGACTGTCCGTGCGGCGGGCCGGCTGAGATTATTGAACATGGTAAAAATGGGTTATTAACTCCGGTTGGGGATGAAAATTTAATGAAGGAAAACTTGCAATTCTTGTTAAAAAACTTGCAAAAGGCGGATGAAATGGGAAATAATGCAAGAATAACAAGTGAGATTTACAAACCGGAAGCAGTTCTTTCAGAATGGGAAAAATACTTGATTTTACAGAAAAAAAGATGAAACAGGAGATGACATAATGTGTGGGATAGCAGGGGTGTGCAATTTTGCAAGAAACGGGAAAAAAAATGTTGAGCGAATGAAGGAACGAATGATTCACCGGGGACCTGATGCGTCGGGAACTTATGTTTCGGAGGACGGAAATGTTGTATTGGGGCATAGACGACTTTCAGTTATCGATTTATCTGAGAACGGATCTCAACCTATGCTTTCACATAACGGTCGATATGTAATTGCTTACAATGGAGAGATATATAACTATAAATTCGTAGCCCAAAAGCTGCTTGCTGAAGGTAAGGTGCATAAATTTCGCGGAAGTTCAGATACAGAGGTGTTGTTAGAGGCTTTTGAGGCATATGGGATAAAGCAAGCTATCAGTATGTGTAAAGGGATGTTCGCTATTTCTCTATATGATAAGGAAGAAAAGACATTATATCTTTTGCGCGACCGGGTAGGAGAAAAGCCGCTTTATTATGGAATGGTAAATGGAAGCTTTGTGTTTGCTTCTGATGCCGGGTGCTTTTCGGTATTGGATGATTTTAGTAATCCAATTAATCGTAAGGTTCTTGATTTATATTTTGTCCATGGCTATATTCCAGCACCATATTCTATTTATGAAGACATTTTTAAGCTGGAGCCCGGCACGATATTGAGGATCTCGTATCCATTTAAACAGTGGGAGATTGAGAGCTATTGGGATATGAAGGAGGCGGCAAGGTTCGGACAGAATAATCTTTTTAAAGGAAGCCGTAAGGAAGCTGCTGATGAACTGGAAAGACTATTAAAGGAATCCATTGCAGGACAAATGGCGGCGGATGTACCTGTGGGCGCTTTTTTGTCAGCGGGAATTGACAGCAGCACAGTAGTGGCTCTGATGCAGACTTTGCATAAAGAAAAGGTCAAAACCTTTACGATCGGCATGGAGGAGAAGGGATATAATGAGGCAGTTTTCGCGAAAGAAATAGCTGAGCATCTTGGCACAGAGCATACGGAATTGTACATTTCGGAGCAGGATGCTATAGGTGTTATTCCTAAATTGGGGTATATGTTCGGGGAGCCGTTCGCGGATTCTTCGCAGATTCCCACATATCTTGTTAGTAAGATGACAAGAGAGCATGTAACAGTATCTTTAAGTGGTGATGGCGGCGATGAATTGTTCTGCGGCTATACTTCTTATGCATCGGTAGAAAGAATCTGGAATAAGATGAAAGCAGTTCCTTATGTGATTCGAAAACCGGTCAGTGAGCTTGTTCTTAAAAGCCCGCTTAACAGAAAACAGATTTATAGGGTGAAGGGAAAGCTTTTAGGTACGAAAGGACCTGCTGATTTATATATTTGTTCCAATGAGACGGAACCTTTAGCAAGAAAGATCAGCTTATATCATGGAAACTGTTCTTATAAACATAGCGAATATCAGGAAGGATTTCTTGGGGAAACGAATCACAATATTATGTTGATGGACATGCTTATGTATCATCCGGATGACATTTTAGTAAAGGTTGACAGAGCGGCGATGGCGGTTTCTTTGGAGACCAGAGTCCCAATGCTGGATAAAGATGTCGTTGAATTTGCATGGAGCCTTCCCATTGATTATGAGCGTGAGAATGGTATTGGAAAACAGGTACTGCGCGATGTGCTTTACCGCTATGTGCCCAAAGAAATGATGGAACGTCCTAAAAAGGGTTTTTCCATACCTATAGATAAATGGTTAAAAAAGCCACAGCTTCGGGAGTGGGCAGAAAATCTGCTTGATCGGAATAAGCTGAAGGAGCAAAATCTTTTAGATCCGGATGTGGTTTGGAAAATATGGGAGGATTTTATTTTACGGGATGTGTGGAGAATTCAGATATGGTATATTTTAATGTTTCAGGAATGGCTTCGTCTTGGAGAAGGCAGGCAGTAGGTCGGAGGTGAGTAAATGAATATCATCAGAATGTCTGGCGGGTTGGGAAACCAGATGTTTCAATATGCATTATATTTAAAGCTCTGCGCTATGGGGAAGGAAGTAAAGTTTGATGATATTAATGAATATCGGGGAGAAAAAGCAAGACCGATTGTTTTGGCCATATTTGGAATAGATTATCCCAGAGCTACATGGAATGAAATAATTAAATTCACTGACCAGTCCATGGAAATAAAAAAGAGAATCCGCAGGCATCTTTTTGGAAGAAAAGCGGTTTGGTATGAGGAGCAGGGAAGCTACGACCCGCAGGTTCTTTCCTTTGATTCCATGTATCTAAAAGGCGGGTTTCAGAGTGAGAAGTATTTTGAAGATATTAAAGATGAGGTAAGGAGTACTTATCAGTTTCCGGAACTCGATGAAATGCATCTTCCTGAAAAGCTGCACCTTGTTACCCAAAGCTGTCTTAATAAGATAGAGGGCTGTGAATCGGCAGCGCTTCATATGTATCGCGGAGATTCCAGAAATAATGAAGAGCTGTATGATGGAATCTGTACGGAACAATATTATGAGGGAGCAGTGCGTTATATACAGGACCGGCATCCAAATGCGGTTTTCTTTATTTTCAGCAATGAACCTAAGTGGGTAAAAGGCTGGGTGATTGCGCTGATGAAAAGCCAGATAAAAGAAGGAATGAGCAAAGAGGAGATCCGGGGGTTGGAAAGCCGTTTTGTGCTTGTGGAAGCAAACAGTCAGCATACTGGTTATCTGGATATGTTTTTAATGAGCAGATGCAAACACAATATCATCAGCAATTCCAGCTTCAGCTGGTGGGCGGCATGGATCAATAAAAATCCAGATAAGCTCGTATGTGCACCAAGCAGGTGGAAAAATGAGGGTGAAAGTAACGAAGTATATACAGCAGGTATGACGCTAATTAATGAAAAGGGAAAGGTAGAGCGGACAGTCAAATAATGAATATTATCAGAATGACCGGCGGATTGGGCAACCAAATGTTTCAATATGCCCTATATTTAAAACTGAAATCACTTGGCAGAGAAGTGAAGATGGATGATTGTACAGAGTATGAAGGTTTAAATGCCCGCCCAATCATGCTGTGGTGTTTTGGTATTTCCTATCCTCAAGCGTCCAAAAGAGAGATCAAGGAACTGACCGATGGCTTTATGGAACTTCACCATCGGATCAGAAGAAAGCTGTTCGGCAGGAAGTCTTTGGAATATATGGAACAGAGCTGCAATTTTGATCAGCAGATTTTGATCAGAGAACCGGTGTATCTGACCGGATATTTCCAAAGCGAGCAGTATTTTAAGGACATAGAAGAACAGGTGAGAAGCGCGTTTAGCTTTTCAGATAAAATTTGGGAAGGGTTGGATAAATCTCTTTTAGAAAGGATAAAAGGGTATCAGAGGAGGATTGATGAGTCTTTGGCTGTGTCAGTGCATGTACGGCGCGGGGACTATTTAGAAAATGAAGCGGCTTATGGGCATATATGTACAGAGGCTTATTATCGAAAGGCAATTGAGTTTGTGCGGAACAAGTATCCCCAGGCTACCTTCTTTTTTTTCAGCAATGAGCCCCAGTGGGTTAGAAAGTGGCTGGAAAAGGAGTATCCGAAAGATTTATTATTTGAAGTAATCGAAGGAACAGATGAAGCCACAGGATACTTTGACTTGTTTTTGATGAGCAGATGCAGGCATCATATTATTGCTAATTCCAGTTTTAGCTGGTGGGGGGGTTGGCTGAATCCGGATAAAGAAAAAATAGTGATTGCTCCCTCTAAGTGGCATAATAAGCAGGATTATAGGGATATTTACACTGAAAATATGATAAAAATTTCAGATGATGGCACGATGGAATAAAAGGCTTTAGTTGGTTAAGCAGCGATTAATTAGAGGAATGGGAAAAATGCAGGGAGAAAAGTTGGTTTCGGTTATTGTGGCGGCATATAATATTGAAAGTTATCTTCCCAGATGCATGGATAGTCTTCTGGCACAAACATATAGTCCGCTGGAAATTATTCTGGTAGATGACGGATCGACAGATGGGACCGCGGCTATCTGTGATAGATATGGGACTGAGTATAAGCATATAAGGGTAATACATCGAAAGAACGGCGGATTGTCTGCGGCGCGTAATTCGGGTTTAGAAATCGCGAGAGGTGATTTTATTGGCTATGTGGATGGGGACGATTGGGTAGAACCGGAGATGTATGAAAACATGGTAAATGCCTGCATGGAGACCGGCGCCCAGATTGCCTGTTGCAGTTACCGGGAAATTGGAGAAGGCGGGGAAGAAACGAATCCTTCCGGAAAACGTTTGGAACTGAACATGCGGGAAGCTATGGATTTATATCTGTGCGGTGATTCTAAATTTGGTATTTATAACTCTGTTTGGAGCAAGCTGTTTGACCGAGAGCTGGTAAAAGATATCCGTTTTGTGGAGGGTAAATCTTCGGAGGACATCATGTATACTACATGGGCAATCTCGAAAGCGGAGAAATGTGTCTTGATGGACGAGGCGTATTATAATTATGTGGTGGACCGGAGCGGGAGCATTATGAATGTAAGGCTTGCAGAACGAAGATTTCAGGATGAAATTCCCTTTTGGCAGGAACAGGTCGGTTATCTGTATGGTCTGGGGGAGCAAGAGCTGGCTCAAAAGGCGGCTCATCGTTTTTACCGGCGCCTGCTTGACTATTATTTGGATTTCCGCAGAAGGAAAATGGGGGATGCGGCAAAGCAACTGATTGGGATTTTAAGGGGTGAAAAAGCTGAGGTGAAGCGGATTTATCAAAATGATTTTATTCCCATAGGTGATAAGGTGCGGATGAATCTGGCGTTGATTACACCTTCCGGATATTATGAGATTGTGAAGCTGTATGATAAATATGTGATTCCGTTGCGGCAGCACCTAGGAAAGCCGGAGGAAAAATTTGCTTACTATAGTAAGTTATGATACAATTTTTATGATTATGTATACAGGCAATCGTATACGGAATTGCTGCAAGGAGAAAGATGGACAATATAAGTATGATTAAAAAGATCAGGTCTATATTTGACCGGAAACAGAAGTTCCAGTTAGTAGTGTTGGGAATAATGATTGTTATTGGCGGATTTCTGGAAACATTAGGTGTAGGCGCTATGATGCCAGTGGTGATGGTGCTCATCACACCAGAAACTTTGATGAAATATATTGAAAGATATGCCTTTTTACAAGAGTTATGTGATCTTTTTCATATTCAGAATGTAAGTCAGATTACCATGGCGTTATTGTTGGCATTAATGGGAGTTTATGTGGTCAAGAATTTATATATTTTGTTTCTGACTTATAAGCAGAACACTTTTATCGACCAGAATAGGAACCGAATGATCAGCCGGGTAATGGCGGAATTTTTAAACAGACCTTATGAGGAATATCTGGGGGCGGATATTCCCACTGTGTTTCGAATCACGGACAGTGATATTCCCAATACATTTTCTCTGATGCTGTCCATGATTCAGTTGGCATCTGAAGTAGTGGTATCTTGTCTGATTTTTGTCATGCTGTTGATTATGGATGCGTCAATGACCGTATTTATTTTGTTACTTTTCGGAACAATGACGCTATTGATCATTAAAGTATTTAAGCCCCGCTTGAATAAGATCGGCAGTAAAAACCAGTCCATACAGTCCAGAATTGCCAAGTGGAGAATACAGGCAATTTATGGTCTCAAGGATGTAAAAGTACTGAACAGGGAAGAATTTTTTGTACGCAATTATTATGAGAGCGGAAAAATAGGAGCCAATGTGTCAACAACTTATGCTGTGATGAATAATACCCCCAGGCTTCTTATTGAAACAGTATTTATTGTGGGAGTTCTTGGTTTTCTTATGCTTTTTATCCGCAGCGGCGGGGACATGTCCCTGATGGTGTCCACAGTGTCTGCTTTTGGTGTGGCGGCAATGAGGGTATTGCCCAGCGTAAACCGCATCAATACTTATATCACACAGATTTCCTACTCGCAGCCCAGCCTTGACTTTGTGTATCAGAACCTTCAGGAAGGAATGAAAACAGATGCGATGCTGGCAGAGCGCAGAGCCAATTCTCAGAAGAACAAGCTGAAACTGGAGCATCAGATTGAGCTGGATCACATTTCTTTTCATTATCCGGATTCGGATAAAGATATTTTTACGGAAGCACATATGGTGGTGCCAAAAGGTAAATCCGTAGGGATTATCGGAACTTCTGGTGCAGGGAAATCTACTATCGTGGATATATTGCTGGGACTTTTACATGCCCAGAAGGGTGCAATTACCTGTGATGGGGTAGATATTTTTAGAAATTATGAATCTTGGTTGGCACAGGTGGGCTATATTCCGCAGTCCATTTATCTGATTGATGAGTCAATTAGGGATAACATTGCTTTTGGTATTGATGAAGAGAAGATTGATGAGAAGAGAATTTGGGAGGTGCTTGAGGAAGCGCAATTAAAAGAATTTGTGGAGGAACTGCCTCAGGGACTTGATACGACTATCGGCGACAGAGGCGTCAGGTTATCCGGCGGACAGCGGCAGAGGATCGGCATTGCCAGGGCGCTTTATCATGACCCGGAGATTCTGGTGTTCGATGAGGCTACATCGGCTCTTGATAATGACACGGAAGCGGCAGTGATGGATGCGGTCAATAGTTTCCATGGAAAAAAGACTATGATTATTATTGCGCACAGATTAAATACGATTGAAAAGTGTGATGTGATCTATAAGGTGGAAGACAGAAAACTGGTGGAGACTACATTAAAAAAATGAGGAATAGCGAATGATAGGGACGGAGTTTATTGATGGGCAGGGACTTGGAAACCAACTGTTTTGTTATGTAACGGCCAGGGCCATTGCGGAAGAAAATGGTTACGAGTTCGGAACAGCCGGGCAGGAATGTTTTGCTGTGAATATTCATAGTAATCAGGGGATGTATTTCATGGATGTGGATTTAGGATATGCAATTTCCCCGGAGGAAAAGAAAACTTTTAAGGTATATCAGGATGCGGAAACACGTCTTTATATCGGTAACTCTAAACATGACATGACCTATGGCTGTTATATTTCCGGAGCAGACGAAGGAATTCATCACGTAGAGGATAATACGTTGATATACGGAAATATGCAGGACGAATCTTATTTTATAAAATATATAGATAAGGTGAAACAGTGGCTTAAGGTGAAGCCTGAATATGATTCCTATGAATACAGTCGTGAAAATCTTTGTATTATTAATATGAGAGGCGGCGAGTATACAGGAAATTTTGAACTTTATGTAGACAAAAAATATTGGATCCATGGCATGAAGGAAATGAGAAAACACCATCCTGACATGGAATTTATGATTATTACCGATGATGTGGAGGCGGCCGGGAAGATGCTGCCCGGGATTCCGGCTCATCATTTTGATATAGGGAAAGACTATGTGACATTAAAAAATGCCCATTATCTATTGCTTTCCAATTCCTCCTTTGCCTGTCTGCCTGCGCATACCAGCGGCACATTGAAGTTTGCCATTGCGCCCAAATATTGGGCAAGACATAATGTTTCGGACGGCTACTGGGCATCTGAGCAGAATATCTATAGTTTGTTTCATTACATGGATAGGAAGGGGAGACTGTTTACCGCAGAGCAGTGCCGTCAGGAATTAGAAGCATATAAGCAGAAATCTCCTAAATATGCTAGGAGAGGGCAAAAGCCCGGAGCAGTGGTGGCATTTTTCCAGAATATTCGCAGAAAGTTGATTTTCGGGTGGTTTTATTGCAAAAAAGTCTGCCGGGCAGTACTTCGAAGAATCAGAAAGCGGGATATGATCAGCTATGAATAGAGAAAAGCTAAAACTTCCTAATGTTACGCTGGCAGCTATGAGCAGTGTGAAGATTTATGAGACTATCAAAGCTCTTGAGTACAGTATGCAGGGGATTGAGTTTGGGGAAGTGGTGCTGATTACCCATAGGAAACCTCTTACGCTCCCCAGAGGGATTACTTATAAGCATACTGCCAAGCTGACAGATATAGATTGCTTTAATTACAAGATGGTTTATGAACTGGCAGACTATATTGATACAGATTATGTGCTGCTGGTTCATGCGGATGGATTTGTGATTCACCCGGAAAGCTGGCGGGATGAGTTTTTGCAATATGATTATATCGGCGCGCCTTGGCCACTGCCCAAACCGGGAACGGTACACAGTTATCATGATGTGTATGGAAATCTGTGCAGGGTAGGGAACAGTGTTTCCTTAAGGAGCAAGAAGCTTTTAGAATTCCCGAAGAGGGCAGGACTTGTGTGGGAAAAGGATGAGGAAGGTTTTTTCAATGAAGATATTTTTCTGTGCTGCAGAAACAAACACAGAATCGAAGAGGCTGGAATGAGGATTGCTCCCATAGAGGCTGCAAAGTATTTTGGTCATGAGCATCCAATACCGGAAATAGAAGATGTGGATGCCCCTTTTACTTTTCATAAGTGGAGAGGAAAGAATGCAGGGTATCCTTGTTTTGAAAATCCCTGGGGGAGAAGATGGCGGAAGTTTAAGGATGTAGTTAGACCGTTGCTGTTTTGGAGACATTTGCATCGGTAGAAAAGGACAAAAAATGGTATATGATTGTATTCCTTTTTTTAATGAAATAGATATTTTAAATTTAAGGCTCCATGTTCTGGCACCGTTTGTAGACAAGTTTATTATTGAAGAAGCTACGGTGACTTTTTCGGGAGAACCGAAGGAGCTTTGCTTCAAGAAAAATAAAGAGCTTTTCAAGGAATTTCTGCCCAAAATAGAGTATATTGTGGTGGATAATTCTCCTACAGATATGAGCACCCATGAAAGGGATAAATTTCAAAAAAACGCGTTGGAATCAGGGATTAAAGATGCCTCTGACGAGGATGTGATCATTTTAAGTGATGTGGATGAAATTCCTAATCCTAAAGCGCTTAAGGAGATTATTGAGCATTTTGACGCGGATAAGGTATATCATCTGGCACAGCGAATGTTTTACTGCTATTTAAATATGGAGGAGGTTTCGGGAAAGCTGCTTTCGACCACAGGGGAATTCCCCGGTGTTGAGAGAAAAATGTGGCTGGGAACCAAGGTGTTCAGCAAAAAGAGCATTCCGAAAGAAGGAATCATTTTTTTGAGGGAAGCATCAACCACAGCGCCCGGTGCTATAAGAGTGCCGGATGGAGGCTGGCATTTTGGGTATATGGGAAGTAGCAAGGAAAGCGATATTTCCAAGAGAATTGGGGAAAAGGTAGTGGCTGCCGCACATCAGGAATATAACAATCAGGATATGCTTGCTGAAGCAAAAGACCGCCTTTTATTGGGACAGGATATGTTTGGCAGAGATGCAAGATTTGAAAGGGTGGAAATTGATGACACCTATCCTGAATATTTACTGGAGCATCTTGAAGAGTATGAATATTTAATCATGCTGCCAATTAGTAAAAGCAAACAGGTATGTACCAGGATTTTTATGAAACTGAAGCGCTTTATCAGGAAAGCTGTTAGAAAAATAAAAATGAATTTGGGGAATAGGAATCATTCTTTTTAAGACTTGCCTTGGTGGAGGAAACTTGTATGGACAAATTAAAAAAAATAAATTTGAAACCAATAGATTTATTTTTGATTGTGAGCCTTGGAATTACGCTGTTGTTTATTCTGTTTAATATCACTACAAAGGGTATGTTATTTAAAGAGTGTGTAATGGATAGTCCATTTTTGTTTTCTGATTATTTTTATCATTTGGCAGGAAGTACCGATGATGTAAATGTATATTCTTATGGTCCGCCTTATGCGTTTCCGCCATTTGCGTATCTCATTTATTATTTATTATGGAGTTTAAATCCATATAGAGATAGTGGCGGAATTACTAATTGGCAGAATTATAGAAGCGCGGATAATGCTTTAGTCGTTTTTGTCATATATAATATGCTGATTATGATGATATTAGTTTATTGCATTAATCAATACTTTCAGGAACGGAATACTATAAAGAACGAAATTTTGCTGCCTACAGCAATACTTGTTTCTTATCCATTTATGTGTACTTCCATACAAAGAGGAAATATTGTTGCGCTGGTAGCGATAATGCTCTCGCTTGTGTGGCTGTGGATGAGTTCGGAAAGCAAGGTAAAACAAGAACTTGCATTAATTTTTATAGCCTTTGCGGCGGGGTTTAAGCTGTATCCGGCTTTAATAGGTATTGTATATATAAAAAGAAAAGAATGGAAAAAGGCAGTCAGGCTTATTATATATGGAATAATAGTGATATTCCTGCCATTTATAATATTTGGAGGATATAAGGGAGCGATTGATTTATACCATACACTTAGAGGAATTGCTTCTTATATCAATCCTAATAAGACGAATACGGTTTGCGGAATGGTCAAATGGCTGGGGCTTAAATTTAATATGCCGGATTCCAGTGCTAATATATTGGGAACAATAGTTAACTATATATTTTTAGTTTCTTCTTTGTTATTTTTCTTTATGAGTAAGAGAAAATGGCAGGAAGCATTGTTTCTTAATGGTATTTTGGTTTCTTTTCTGCCCTCGAACTGGGTATACACCTTAGTTTATTATTTATCAACTTTTTTTCTTTTTATGCAGGAATATAACAAAGATATGAGAAGTAATGAGTGGAAAACGAATGCTTGGATAATCGTTCATGTTATCGGATTTGGTATGATTTTTTCGGTTGATTTTTTGATGGTATACTATAAATATGGTTTGATTACCGGAATATTTACAATAACATATTTACTGATAGGAATAAATATGATTAATATTTTGTATGAAAGAGCAAAATCAGGGGAAAATCTGCTAAAGGGCAGAATGAACGGGTGGAGAGGCTGTAGGTAAGGGAGTATGAATCAAAAGAATAAGATCATGGAGATCTATGGGTTGTGGTTTGCAGATTTGGTGACCATTGGCATCTCGTTTATTCTTGCAACCTATCTCCGGTTTGGAAATTTCAGGGATATGGGAGATAAGACGATACACTTTCAAGTGTGTCTTCTTTTCTTATTGTTTTGTACGATTTATACCTTTTTTCTTGACTGGAACAGGAACTTTTTAAAGAGAAGTATTCTTAAGGAATTAAAGGCAGTCATTCAATACCATGTTATCATGCTTTTGGTGGTTCAGACGGTCATGTATTTTCTGCAGTGGGCAGAGCCCTTTTCCCGTTTTGTTATGGGATTGTTCATGATACTCAATGTGATCATAACATTGCTTGTGCACTTGGCAATTAAGCAGGTATTACGTATGCATTACCGTTCGGATCTGTCTCAAATTAAAATGTTGGTAATCACGCAGCGGGAAATGGCAGCGCAGGTAATCGGACGGCTGAAAGAAAATTTGGATGTTAATTATCGGTTGGTGGGGGTTGCATGTCCGGAAATTGACACGGAAATGTCAGGTGAGATTGACGGCATTCCGCTGATTCCAATGACAGAGAGATTTATTGAAGATATGACGTTGACTGCATTAGATGAAGTGTTTATTCATGTGCCGGATTTAAAGCAAAAGCAGGTAGAAGAAATTCTTGGCGGATTTGATGAGATGGGTGTGGATTGTCACTATTGTCTGGAGCTGCAAGGAATCTATTCGGACAGAGGAAGGATGGATAATTTTGGAAGTTATTCGGTGATTACTTATACCCGGTTTCAAAGCAGCTATAAGCGGTTATTGATCAAGCGTGTGATGGATATTGCTGGCGGGCTGGTGGGAATAGTAATTACACTACTTTTCTTTCCTTTTGTTGCGCTTGCTATTAAGCTGGATTCACCGGGACCGGTGCTGTTTTCCCAGATTCGGATAGGCAGAAACGGAAGAAGATTTAAAATATATAAGTTCCGTTCTATGTATATGGATGCGGAGGAGCGGAAAAAGGAGCTTGAAAAACAAAATGAGATACAGGGGCTGATGTTTAAGATAGAAAATGATCCCCGGATTACCAAGGTGGGGAAATTTATCAGAAAGACCAGTATTGATGAGCTTCCGCAATTTTATAATGTATTAAAAGGTGATATGAGCCTGGTGGGGACAAGACCTCCGACAGAAGATGAATTCGAAAAGTATACGCAATATTACAGGCGGCGTATCAGCATGACACCGGGGCTTACCGGGCTTTGGCAGGTAAGCGGAAGAAGTGAGATCGATGATTTTGATGATGTGGTAAAGTACGATCTGAAGTATATTGACGGCTGGTCTTTGACGCTGGATGCGAAAATTCTCATTAAGACCATATGGGTGGTGTTTGCCGGAAAGGGATCAAAGTAAAGATACCCATAGTTATATAAAGGTGTGCAGATATGGAGAAACTTAAAATCTTAATGATTGGGCCGGACAGAAGTGTACATGGCGGAATTTCCGGTGTGGTAAATAACTTTTATGCAGCAGGTCTTGCAGAAAAGGTAGATCTGACTTATGTAGGCACAATGGTGGACGGGTCAAAGATCCGAAAACTGTTTCAGGCAATTAAGGCATATATCCGATTCTGCATGAAACTTCCGCATAGTGATATCGTTCACGTGAATATGGCTTCGGATGTAAGCTATTACAGGAAATCCGTTTTTATACGTACGGCATATATGTTTCATAAAAAGATCATCATCCACCAGCACGGGGGAGATTTTCAGACTTTCTATTATAAAGAACTGAGTGAGAAGGGGCAAAAAAGGGTAGATTATGTTTTGCGAATGGGAGATGCGTTCCTGGTGCTTGCTCCGGTATGGAAGGATTTTTTCAGTTATATGGTGGATTTCGAAAAAATTACTGTATTTCCGGATGGAATAGAACTTCCGGAGCCATTTGAAAAGCAGTATGGCCAACACAAAATTCTTTTTTTGGGAAGGCTGTGTAAAGAGAAGGGACTTTGTGAATTGTTTCGGTCAGTTCCGGCACTGAAAAAGGCATATCCGAATGTACAGATATATCTCGGAGGTGTATGGGAAGATCAGGAATTGAAGGCAGAAGCTGAGCAGTATGCGGATACCATTACCTGGCTGGGATGGATTAGCGGAGAGGAAAAACAAAAATACTTGCGGGAGTGTGATATTTTTGTGCTGCCATCCTATTTTGAGGGACAATCACTATCACTTTTGGAGGCTATGGCATCTTATTGCGCAGTGGTGGCGTCAGAAACAGGAGGGATCCCGCAGATGGTAATAGAAGGGGAGACCGGTATTTTGGTCAGACCAAAGGATGCCGGTTCGCTGGAAGACGGATTATTGAAGCTTCTTAAGGACAGCGACTTGTGCAGAAGGATAGGAATAAATGCCCGCAGGAAAGTAGAAAAGGAATTTGATATTTCTATTAGCGTGAGTAAGCTGGCTGAAATATATGAAAGGGTATATGGGTCTCATGGAAAGATATAAAATCAGCATTATTGTACCTGTTTATAATGCGGAAGTCTATTTAAAAAGGTGTGCGGAATCTTTGATAAGCCAGATTTATGGTAATTTGGAGATTTTATTTGTAAATGACGGATCAACAGATAGCAGCGGACGACTGTGCGATGAATGGAGGCAGCAGGATTCCAGAATCAAAGTCATACACAAGGAGAACGGCGGGCTTTTTTCGGCATGGAAAACAGGGGTGGAGAAAAGTACCGGAGATTATCTCTGCTTTGTGGATAGCGATGACTGGATCGATGCTTCTATGATTCATGAAATGGCGGAATACTTGACCGGTCATGACCGTGAGATCATAGCCAGTGATTATATAATTGAAAGAGACAACGGGAAAAAACAGTATGTATGGCAGGAACTGCCTTCAGGGATTTATGAAGGGGAAACGATTAAGGAAGTTATTCCAAGGCTCTTGGGTCAGGAAAAACGGTATGTGTGCATTTCGCGGTGTATGAAACTGATTTCCCGCAGGCTGATCGAGGAAAACTGTAAATACTGCAATCCGCTGATTCGTATGGGGGAAGACATGACGATCATGCTTCCGGCATTGATCGATTGCCAGCGACTGGTAATTATGGATCATAAGGCATATTATCATTACCTGTATGTCGTGGAATCCATGATTCATAAATATGATAAAGGATTGTTTGAGAATAATGAACTATTGAGGAAGATCATCAATCAGGTTGTGGAGGATAAGCTTTCAGGAAATCTGCTTAAGGAAGTGAAAGAAAAAGCGGATCGGGAATACTTGTTATTATTACTTTCAGTATTAAAAAACGAAGCAAGGGGCAATCCGGAAGGATATCGCAGAAACATATTGGAGATTTGTAGGAAAGAAGAAGTAAAAAGACTGGTCAGGTCTACTGATGTTGAGTTGAAAGAGAAATCAAATCAGTTGCTATATCTGGTGCTTCGACATCCGAACCATTTAACGGTAAGCCTCCTGCGGGCGGCCATGATTCTGTATTACAGAAGAAGATAAAAGTTTTAAAGGATTGAAATGGAAATAGAGGAAAGCTGTTGTGGTCAGATGGAGGCTATAAATGGAACCATTAATCAGCATTATTGTTCCTGTCTATAACGGACAGGACTATTTGGAAAACGGCATCAAAAGCCTTCAGGCACAGACATATCCGCGAAAGGAGATCATCATCGTCAATGATGGATCAACAGATTGTACCGATAATGTCTGTCAGAAACTGGCTCAAAAATATGATAATGTTCAAGTGATTTTTCTGAATGATGAAGGGGTATCCGTTGCCAGAAATGCAGGTATCGATAAGGCAAATGGAGAGTATCTGATGTTTGCGGATGCGGATGACAGACTCCATCCTGAAATGCTTCAGAGTCTTTACAATATTCTCAGGAGAACCAACAGCGATGTGTCGGGATGCGGTTTCTTTTCCTGGAACAAGGAAGAAGAATGGGAGAACGGAATTCGATTAAAGCCTGATAAGAACGATAGACCGCATATTTTTCAAAGAGATGAGTTTCTGGAAGAGATAGCGGAGGGCAGGGATACCAGATGCTGGGCGAAGCTTTATAAAAGGAGCGTCATCGGGCAGCACAGATTCCGTGAAGGACTCAGCATCGGTGAGGACATGCTTTTTCTGCTGGATATCCTTCCTGATGTGGGCAAAATGGTATCCATAGATTTCAAGGGATATGGATATTATCAGAATCCCGTAGGGGCAATGAAGCGTAAGTTTACGCCTGCATATATGGATCAGGTCACCTGTTGGGAGACGGCCAGAGATTTGATCGTACAGATGGATTATGGTATGAAGACAAAGGTTACTGAAAAGCTTTTAATGGCAATCATGCTGACAGTAGGAAAGCTTGCTTTTTTGTCTGCACCAGAGAGAAAAGAGCAGGAAGATTATGTGAATATCTGTGTAGAAAAGCTGCGCAGAGAATTGCAGGTGGAAGGGGCTTATGCCGGGCTGACTAGTGGATATCGGAGAAAGATCAGCCTGTTTGCAAACATGCCAAAGTTTTATCTGTGGCTTTATCATTTCCGGAAATATCTGAAATAATTAAGATATTATCCGGAGAAAAGGGAGATATTCGGCATTATGGACAAGGAAATTGTTTTTTATATGCATGCAGGCAGCGGAAATCATGGCTGTGAGGCTATCGTGAACGGACTTTGCCATATGATAAAGGAGCCGGCCGTGCTGGTCAGCTACCGCGCAGGAGAGGACGAAAAGTATTCTTTGAAGGAGCTTTGCGAGATCATACAGGAGAGACGCTTTGATGAGCATAAGCTGGCCCATGTGATCTATTATCTGTACCGGAAGCTGACGAAGGATCAGGAAAGTTTTATCCGGTATCGTTATCATAAGATCTTCAAGACCCAAAATCCTCTTGCCATCTCCATTGGCGGAGATAATTATTGCTATGACAGCATGTTAAATGATTTGCGGCTAAGCAACTCTGCTTTTGGCAAGGCGGGAACGCCAACAGTACTTTTGGGTTGTTCTATTGAGCCGGAGCTTTTGGAACGAAAAGATATTAGAAAGGATTTATCCGCTTACCATACCATTATTGCCAGGGAGTCAATNACTTTCCATGCGCTTNGAAAAGATTTTNGNANGNNNTGGNAGNCCGCGGATATTGTGTTATCCTGACCCNGCNTTTACTTTAANGNCNAAGCAGTTACCATTGCCTGGAGGCTTTGAGGAGGGGAACACNGTNGGNATCAATATAAGCCCCATGATACAGNATAACGAGAANAAGCCGGGNATTACNATGGAATGTTANNNGNANNTGNTCCGNTTTNTNATNGATCANACNGATATGCAGATCGCGTTGATNCCTCATGTGGTGTGGGCGAATAATGATGACAGAAAGCCTATTCATGNATTGTATGAAAGCTTTAAGGAAAGTGGCAGGGTAATAGAGATAGAGGATGCTTCCTGCGAAGAGTTAAAGGGTTATATTGGAAGATGCCGATTGTTTGTAGGGGCAAGAACCCANGCCACTATAGCAGCTTATTCTTCCTGTGTNCCCACNTTGGTNGTGGGGTATTCGGTGAAGGCAAGNGGNATTGCCAGGGANTTATTTGGAACAGAAGAAAANTATGTGATTCCCGTGCAGAGCCTTGAGCAAAAGGATGATCTGGTGAAAGGCTTTCAGTGGCTTNTGGACAGGGAAAGTGAAGTGAGGGATAAACTTTTGGAAGTNATGCCGGANTATCAAANAAGGGCATTATCNATTGGGGAAGAAGTAGACAGNCTATGGGAAGAGTTCAGTCGGCAGCAAGAAATATAGTTTTTGGATATATCGGTAATCTGACCACCCAATTGCTTGGGTTTGTTCTCCGTACCATTTTTATTGCCCATCTGGGCGATACNTTNAACGGTGTGAACGATCTGTATACAAGCATTTTATCCGTGCTCTCCATGGCGGAGNTGGGNGTGGGAACGGCNCTGAATTANAGCTTATATGGNCCTGTGGCGCGGAAGGATTATGAAAAGATNAAGTCTTANATGCTTCTTTATAAGAAGGCATACCGGGTCATCGGANTGGTGATNGCNGTGATCGGACTTGNGATTTCGCCCTTTCTNCCCTATCTGGTGAAGCAGCCTCAGGGNNTTACNGTNCGGGATATGACACTGTATTATTTNATCTTCCTGTTTAATACGGTAAGCTCNTACTTCGTNGCATATAAGTATAGTCTGGTNAATGCNGAACAGAANAANTANATTCANACNAANATTATTACNGTCACNAANATGATNACGGTGACNNTGCAGATCCTGGTNATTCTTNTCACGGAGAACTTTTATTTTTANCTGCTGACAGCGGCATTTGTNGAGCTTTTACAGAAATTNTTTGTGAGNTGGTATTTAAACCGGCGTTATCCTTATCTGAAGGATAAAAATGTGGTAAAATTATCCGGNGAGGAAACNGGGGANATCGTNCGAAAGACAAAAGCGNTGATGTTCCACAANGTAGGGGATGTNGCAAGNCTGCAGACGGACAGTATGATCATTTCCGGCTTTATCAATGTAACCCTGGTAGGATACGTGGGAAACTANAATATGATNCTNACCTCCGTATCCAATTTTGTAAATATCATTTTTAATTCNGTGCTTTCCAGCTTTGGCAATCTGATTGCCACNGAGTCCAGGGAAAAGCAATATCAGGTTTTTCGGGTATATCGGTTCTTTGCNTGNTGGATTTATGGTTTCTCNGCNGTGGGATTCTTTCTTCTGCTGACCCCTCTTATTATGCTCTGGCCGTCGGTGGGACCCGGAAAGGTGCTGCCTGTGGCAGTGGTTGCGTGCATTTTGACGGANTATTATTTNAAGGGNGACAGGATTGTGTTGTCNAANTTTAAAACGGCAGCAGGNGTTTTTGAGCAGGATAAATACCTGGCGCTGATCCAGGGAGGCGTAAATTTAATTATTTCCATTGTGCTTGTACAGCGGATCGGGCTGGTGGGGGTTTACATCGGAACCATTGTATCCGGACTGATCGCCAATGTGACAAAGCCTTTTATTATCTATAAANCTTGCTTTGATAAAGATGTGAAGACGTATTTTATGGATTCNATACGATATCTGNNAGTGATTTTGGGAATTCTGGCNGTGATGTGGGNTGTNAAAAGNATGATCATGCNGGANGTTACGATTTTCAGTTTTGCAGGGATGTTNGTNCTTATCAGTGTNGTATTTAACGGTGTGTTTCTNNTNATATTCGGAAGAACNGAAGAGTTTAGATATTTGTGGAGAATCATAGAAAATAAACGCAGGAGGAGATAGNGAATATGCTGGAGATGGTAAAAGAAGCTGAATATGATTTATTAAACTATCCGAAAAGGACAGCGGGATATCGGNTGAAGAGATCNTTAANGCGGCTTATGGGAAAAAGTGTAGAGCCGCTTGATAAAATCAACTGGCCGAATGGTCTGCTTGCCAAAGGTCTGATGGATTATTACATGCAGAACAAAAATTCCGAAGAGGCCCGGGTGATCATAGACTGCCTGAAGAAGTATTATGATAAGTGGATCAAAAAGCATCACAAGTTGTATTATGTGGACGATATTGTGAGCGGAGAGGCACTTATAGATCTGCATCAGGTAACGGGTGAAGAGAAATATAAACAGGCTGCAGAGGCAATGGTTCAGTTCTTGTATCATCATGACCGGGATGCGGCGGGAAGCTTTTTATACCGACCCAAGCAGGAGAACCAATACATATTTGCGGATATGATAGGTATGGTATGCCCGTTTTTGTGTAAATATGGGAACGTGTACGGGGACAAGAATGCAATCAATCTGGCGGTGATACAGATCAGGAATTTTATCGAATATGGAATGGATGGGAAGACAGGTCTTCCTTATCATGGCTATCACTACGAAAGCGGTGTAAAATATGGTATTATAGGTTGGGGGAGGGCTGCAGGCTGGCTGATGCTTGGCATGTCGGAAGCGCTTGCCTATATGGGAGAAGAAAGACCGGAATATGAGATCATTAAGCAGGCATATCGGCGGATTGTGGATAAAGTCGAAGCCTATCAGCTGGAAGGCGGGCTTTACAGCTGGCAGCTGGGGGCAAAGGAAGGGCCGGTGGATACTTCCGCGACAGGCATGATCTTATATTCCATAGCCAGATCGCTGGAAACGAAAGTTCTGATCGGCATACATAAGTCCCGCATGATAAGAGGCAGAGACGCGCTGCGTGCATCTGTCAAGGATGGCAGAATCTACGGCGCATTAGCGGAATGTCAGGGATTAAGTATGTATCCGCAGGTTTACGGAGCGTATCCATGGTCGTTGGGGCCTGCGCTGTCGTTGTTTGCGATTACGGAAGACGGAGAAAAATAATATGTCCTTTTTTAGTAAAATAACGTATAAAAAGATAGCTTTATTTTTGGTGACATTCTTTATTATATCCTTACTGCCGATTTTATATTGTTCTTTTTTTGATTATGCAACTGGGGATGATTTATGGGAAGGCGCAGCAGCATATCGGGTTTTGGTGAATCATGGAAGCGTAAAAGATTTTTTTCTCGCTATATTTGAGATGGCTAAAATTGATTATCTTGGCTGGGAAGGAAACTGGTCTTCTATTATTTTATGGTGTCTGGAGCCAAGCATCTGGGGAGAAAAAGTTTACTGTATAACGCCATGGATTGCCCTTATTGCTTTATGTGGAGGAACATTTTATTTTTTGAACTATTATTTAAAAAAATATCTGGAATGTGATAGATTTTTTTTGCTGATTGTATTTTCCCTGATCAGCTTTTTTTCCATACAATACATGCCGTATCCGCGAAGCGGTATTTTCTGGTATACGGGGATGATCAATTATGTTGTACCATACGGGGTTTGTTTAGCATCATTTGTCTGGATGGATAAATATATCATTGTTGGGAAGAAAAGGTATTTACTGTGGATATCATTGGTTTTTGCTTATCTTGGAGGCGCGGGATATATTCCTGTTGTATTAGCATTTGAGGGAGTGGTGGTAATTCTTTTGGGACAATTGGCCAGTTCCCATAAACAGAAAAGATCAATTTGGCTTTTGATTCCGCTTGGACTTTTGATGATAGGATTTTTTATTAGCGCTATTTCTCCGGGCAATGCAGCCCGGGGAGGGGAAGAATATTATTTTAGTATGGCAAAAGTATTTACAACCATCATGCAAAGCATCGTACAGGGATTTTCGGGCGGAATTAACTGGTTTATCAAAATAAGACCATTAATTTTAACAGCTCCCTTTTTAATGATAACGGTATGGGAGCAAATAGATATTGCAAAGGCAAAGGTAAAACTTCAATTTCCTGTATTTGTTATTGGTTTCTTGATATTGGTTTCCTGTTCTGTTTACGCGCCTGGTATTTATGCTCAATCTGAGGTTTCAGGAGGCGTGCCGGACAGTATTTATTTTGTGTTTTTACTAATGTATGTTTTAGGAGTAATTTATTTGACCTGCTGGATTAAAAAAGTTATCATGGAAAAAGGTTGTGATGTAATTACGGAAGAATTGTCAGAAAAATTTCGGACATTTATTTTTTTGGGGGGAGTTATATTTTGTCTTATTTTTGGAAGACATTTAATTGGCAATATGACCAGTTATATCTGTATTGATTTTATCAGATCCGGACAATTAAGAGATTTCGAATATCAAATGCAGGAACGGCTCAGGATACTGAATGATCCGGAAATCGTGAACGTTGTGCTGCCGGAAATGAATAGTGAGCAGGGGCCTTTTATGCATTTTCCAATTGTAGAAGATCCTAATGCATATACTAATATGGCTACAGCCAGATTTTACGGAAAAGAGACAGTGACCGCAATCCCAAGAACAGAATATTATGAAATTTATGGGTATCCAGATGAGCAATGATGTGCTTAAGGAGGGAAAATGATTATTATACAAGTGGCAGGAGGATTGGGAAATCAACTTCAGCAATATGCTTTATATAGAAAGCTTGTAAGACTGGGAAAGGAAGTTCGTCTGGACATCTCCTGGTTTTTGTTTAAGGAACAAAGAGGCAGAGTGCTGGCAGAAAGGGAGCTGGAACTTAATTATTTTGACCGGCTGATTTATGAGACCTGCACAGAAGAAGAAAAGGCAGCCCTGATTGGAAAGGAAGGTTTTTCCGGAAAACTGAAGAGAAAACTTATGCCAGGAAGTATCCGCTGGTTTCATGAAAGCAAAATGTTTCATCCAGAAATTTTTGAGTTTGAGGATATGTATCTTTCCGGGTATTTTGCGTGTGAGAAATACTATGCCGATATTTTGTATGATTTGAGGGAAAAGATACAATTTCCCCCAAGTGAGAATCCACTGAACCGGGAGGTGGCAGAAGAGATGCTAAGGTGCAGTTCTGTCAGTGTGCATATCCGGCGGGGAGATTATCTGGATCCTGAAAATGCAGCTATGTTTGGAAATATCTGTACGCCTGCCTATTATCGGAAAGCGTTGGAAATTATGAAAGAGAAAGTGCCGGATGCGCATTTTTATTTGTTTTCGGATGATATTCCTTACATTAAGAAGGAATTTGGTGGTAATGATTATACAGTGGTAGATATCAATCATGGCAGGGAAAGCTTTTATGATATGTGGTTAATGAGCAGGTGCAGGCATAATATCTGTGCAAATTCTACTTTTAGCTTCTGGGGAGCAAGGCTGAATGCCCATGAAGATAAAGTGATGATCAGACCTACCATCCACAAAAACAGCCAGGTCTTTAAAAAGAAAGAGATGGAAGCGCTTTGGGCGGGGTGGTCTTTTGTAAGTCCGGATGGAAAAATCCAATAAGTCAGGAGCAGCTATGAAAGAAAAAAGGGAATGGATTCATACAATTGCAAATGCCAGTTTTTACGCAGCAATTCTGATAGAAGTGATGATTGTGATTGTGGATAAAAGTAATTATACCAATCCCATTGAAGGGAGGCTGTTCCAGCTTACATTTGTTTTGTGTTTTGTGAAGGTTTGTCTGACCAGATATACGTTCAGGGAATATGGTACGATTTTTCTTTTTGGCATAATTGGAGCGGTCTCCTATTTTGTCACAGGCAGGAATGAGCTTCTCAGACTTATAATACTGATTGCTGCCTGCAAAGATGTTGATATGAGAAAATGTCTGAAAGTAATTTTCTGGCTGACGCTGGCAGGGTGTCTTGGAATTATTTTACTGTCTGTGTCCGGGATTTATGGAAATATTTCCCTTACCGCGGACTTTGGCAGGGGCGGGGTCGAAACCAGATATGCCCTTGGAATGGGGCATCCCAATGCTCTGCACTGTATGGTCTGGGCATTGACTGCGCTTGGATTGCATTTGTATGGAAATGAGCTGAAGTGGTATCATTATCTGGAGTTTTTTGTTGTTAATATTGGTGTGTTTTGTTTATCATTTTCCAGAACCAGTCTGCTGACAGGTATTTTTACAATCGTATTGTCATTTTTGGTCAGTGGAAAAAGATCGGAAGCAATAAAAAAAGCAGGCGCATGGATAGGCGGTCTTGCAGCGGCAGGCAGTATAGTTGTTTCTATTGTCTTTGCAGCAAATGCATACAGGGTATATAATTATGCCTGGCATCTATATGGGGAAGAACCTGATAAGATTACTCGGTTGTTTGTAAAATTGGATAGGGTGCTGAGTGGAAGAATTCGTATCCTGACAGAAACAGACAGCTGGGAAGGAGCTATTGGCAGTTGGAGTCTTTTTTCCAGGCCGGATGCTGACCGTTACTTTGATTTGGGGTGGGTAAGGCTGTTTTACTGGTATGGAGTTATTCCTGCCGGTATCTGCATTATGATATTATTTGTATTGATCCTCTATTGTTATCGAAAAAAACAGTATTCGGCGATTGCTTTAATTGCTGCTTTTTCGGTGTACACAGTGATTGAAGCTCATGGGGTTTCAGATTATCTGGCAAGGAATTATATGATATTTCTTGTGGGGCAGTATTGGTGTCAAATGCTTTCAAAGGAATCAGAACATGAAAATTCTAATGGTTAATAAGTTTCTTTATCCCAATGGCGGATCGGAAACATATATTTTTAAATTAGGTGAGCAGTTACAGAAGCGCGGACATGCAGTTCAGTATTTTGGTATGGAACATGAGGGAAGAATCGTGGGTAACCATGTGGAAAGCTATACCTCCAACATGGATTTTCATACCGGAAGGCTGCAAAAGCTTTTATATCCTTTCCGTATTATTTATTCTATGGAGGCAAGGAAGAAGATCCGGCTGGTGCTGGAAGACTTTCAGCCTGACGTGGTGCATTTGAATAATATCAATTTTCAACTTACACCATCTGTCATTTATGAGATCCGGGATTATGAGAAGAGAAGCGGAAAAAAGATTCATATTGTATTTACCGCTCATGATTATCAATGGGTATGTCCAAATCATATGATGCGTATTCCTTCAAACGGAGAAATCTGCTTTGCGTGTAAAGGCGGACACTTTGGACAGTGCGCAAAGAACCGGTGTATTCATAATTCACGGATAAAGAGTCTGCTGGGCACTGTAGAAGCGAAATATTATGCTTTACGGAAAACTTATGGGATGGTAGATACGATTATCTGTCCAAGTCAGTTTATGAAAGAGCAGTTAGATACGGATCCGGTGCTGGCAGGCAGGACAGTGATGCTGCGTAATTTCCTTCCGGAAAGCGGAGAACCGGCGGATTTGCAGGCTATAGAAGGAGAAGAAGGTTCCTTAGCCGGTGAAGGATATGTTGTATTTTTTGGACGATTTACGGAGGAAAAGGGTGTAAAGTCCCTTTTGAAAGCATGCGGGGAATTACCGGATATTCCGTTTGTTTTTGCCGGATCAGGCCCATTGGAGAAGCAGGTAAATCAGGTAGAGAATGTGGAAAACAGAGGTTTTGTGACAGGCAGCAGCTTGAAGGAACTGATATCCGGGGCGAGATTCAGCGTATATCCTTCCGAGTGGTATGAAAATTGTCCGTTTTCCGTGATGGAATCCCAGATGTACGGTACGCCGGTGATCGCGTCGAATCTGGGAGGGACAAAGGAATTGGTAGAAGAAGGAGTGACCGGTGAACTATTTCCAGCAGGCGATGTGAAGGAATTGACCATGCATATCCGTAAGCTGTGGGATTCCCCGGGGCTTAGCCAAAAGTATAGTGAGAATTGTAAGAGAAATAGATTTGATACCGTGAAAGAGTACTGCGATAAGATTGTAAAGATCTATCAGGGCGGACAGGAGTCCTGAGAAGATTATCTGCATCCGGCAAGGGAGAAATGAGGTATGTATAGATGAAATTAAGAAAAGAAATTGGCAGTAAAATCTGGAATGTGCTTCCCTGGTTATGGCTTGCGGGAGGCTTTGCGGTGATGCTTCTCTATCATATTGGTCCGGGACGGGCTTTGGTAGACGGAGACATGGCCGGTGAGATGATTTTGGCGGATCTGTTGAATCAGGAAGGAAGCTTTCTGCTCAGCGATAATTGGTATTATGCCACAGAAATTCATGTGTTTTTTATGCAATTAGTCTTCCGACCGTTTTTACTATTATTTCCGGATAACTGGCATTTGGTGCGTGTGCTGAGCATGGCAGTTATTTATGCTGTTAACACGACAGGATATCTGTTTTTGTGTAAGCAGATTGGGGCAAAGGATAATGGCATCTGGAGCGCCGCAGCCCTTATGTGGCCGGTAGGAATGTGGCGGTTGTTTTTGGGGCTTTACGGGGGGCAATACCTGGTATATGATTTTTTTACATGCTATATCCTTGGATTACTTTTTTATCTGTCGAATAGAAGCTGGAAAGGTAAAGAAAAAAAAGACAAAGCCAAAATGGTATTAGCAGGAGCTGTACTTTTGTTCCTGGCGCTGGCCGGAGGCATCAATGGCGTGCGTGAGACCATGATGCTTTTTATGCCGGCTGGGTTAGGTGTATTCAGCGTTTTCATTCTGCACTGTTATAAGAAAGGAGTATCCACCATCCGGGAAATACCGGTAAAATGCAGGCAGGAGCTGCGGACGCTGCTCTGGATGGCTGCAGCTGTGGTTTTTAACGTGCTTGGATATGGTTATAATGTGCTGGTATTGTTAAAAAAGTACGAATTTCAGAGTAATACGACGATGAAGCTGGCGGATTCCTTGTCGATAGGCAGAGTGCTTGACAGCATTTCGGAATACTTTGGTTTGTTTGGTTATGGCGGAAATGTGAAGCTTTTCAGCATAAGAGGAATCTGCTGTGCCTGCGGTATCTTATTGGCAGTGCTTTTGTTTCTTGTAGTAATCCGGTTGTTTTTCCTGAAAAATCATATGACATTAAATCAAGAGATTATTTTTGCTTCTTTTATCTGTGGTTTATTTGCCTGTAGTCTTGCCTTTGGTCACATGGAAGAGATGAATGAGCCAAGATTTTGGCTTCCCTTTATGATTTTTGGTTTTATGGTCTTTCAAATTGAAGGGGATGTGGAGAATTTCCGGATTCCTCATTTAAGGGGTATTGCCGGTATCGTGCTTGCTGGACTGATCATGACTGCATCTGTGGGAACAGTGAAGACGCAGATAGAATTTCCGCATCAGGGAAAAACGAAAAATTTGAATATTGCTTTATTTTTGAAAGAAAATGACTATGTGGATGGTTATGCGGATTTCTGGCTTGCCAATTCCATTATAGAATTGACAGATGGCGCTGTGCAGGCAAGGCCGCTGATGTATCAGGAAACCTTTGAACCGATGGCTTGGAGTAATAGGATTGACTATGTGACTGCCATGCCGGAAGGGTCTGTGTTTTATGTTGCAGATAAAAAAAGCTTTCCCGGGGATATCAATGAATGCTGCTTTTATAAATATGGAAATGGAACAGTAGTGTTCGATGATGATGATTGGCTGGTGCTGAGCTTTGACCATGCAAGCCAGATGCAGCAGGCGTATGAGACTGCATTGGCAAACGAAGAAGTGAAGAATCAGGCAGCCAGACTAGAAGAAAGCAATCAGTGACCGGGGTAAAATGGATGAATGATCAGGTAAGGAAACAGGTGATCACAATTGAATCAAAGTGGAAGATGACATTAGGGGAATTCTTTTATTGTCTTTACTTTGCGATCTTACTGATTGCAAAAGGAATCGGCCTGATAGAAGGGCAGACATTATTCAGCGTTGCAATCCTGTTAGCCTGTGGGTGTTTTGCTGTGAAGATGGTACTGACAAAGTATACAGTAAAAGAGCTTGCGGTCGTGAGCGTTCTGGGGCTGCTTTTTCTTATTGCTTTCTTACAATCCGGGGAGAAGGGAATCTTATTTACTGGAATGACGATTCTCGGGATCAAGGATGTAGATATGAAAAAGGTCTTTAAGCTGGGATTCGGAATCTGGTGCTGTACCTTTTTCGGCATCGTGCTGATTCATTTATCCGGTGCCAGCAATGATTTGATTTTTGCTCATAGAAAATTGGGACTTGGACATATTTTGCGTTACAGTCTCGGGTTTCCCCACCCTAATGTGCTGCAGATTTCTTATGTGACGTGGATGGCGTTCTTTTTGTACTTATGGCAGCCCAGGACAAAAAAGCAGTGGTCGGTGATAGGAGGGCTGTTCTTAGGTAATTGTTACTTTTTCTTATATTCGATCAGTTACACAGGTATCATTTTAGCGACGGTTTATCTGGCTGGATACTGCTATTTTACAATGAGAAAATCGTTTAGTAAGCTGGAAAAGATGTTGATCCAATTGGTTCTTCCAGCCTGCGCGTTGTTCTCTATTCTCGGTCCTGTTCTGATCAAAGGAAGGCTTTTTGATATCTTAAATAAAATTTTAAACACACGATTTAAACTTTCTAATTACTTTTTGACGCATCAGCCCGTGTTGCTGTTTGGAAGTGAGTTGGTGGAAGCTCCGGATCATTATAGTATAGACTGCTCTTATGTGAATTGTCTGCTGCTATATGGGGCTATATTGTTTTTGCTGATCATGGCAGGATATTTCTTTCTAGTACGACAGTGTGTCCAGCAGGAACGACGGCGTGAGCTGGCAATGTTAACAGGTTTTTTCATAGCAGGCATATCTGAGCCCTTTTTATTTAATTCTTCTTTCAAGAATTTAACGCTGCTGTTTCTGGGCGGATATTTTTATGAGCTTTTGGAAAGAGAGTCAAAGTCAGATGGAATAAGTATTTGGGAACTGTCTTTGGTGCAGGGAGAAAGAGCTTTTGAATGTGCACAAAAGCTGTTTTCCTATTTGAGGAATATTCCGGGAAGAATCTGGCTGAAAGCAGGGCTGCTGGGGGCGGGAATCAGTATTGTGATTACATTGGTATATGCCTGTCAGGTGAAAATGCCCTCTGCCATCTATATGCCTGTAAGCCTTTCCGATACAACTGGTGAAGAACCGATTTATATTGATCCGGACAAGCTGCCGGAAGATTTTGACGGTTGGATGCCGCAGTATTATGATGCGGATACCAAGATGTATAAATTTACAGGAAATATTATTGTGATGGAACAGGTCAGAGGCGTGATCAGCTGTTTTTTGGTTAGTTTTGGGTTTATTTACGGGGCAGAAGCAGTAATTTACGCGTTGTTTGTCCAAAGGAAGAAGGAGATTGTTAAGTGAAGGAGAAACTGACTTATTGTCCTATCTTAAAAACCAATATTTGTGTGACGGATATGCAGCGGACAGTTTCTTATCTTCAGGAACATTTAGAGGAACTGCACGGGGAATATATATGTGTTTCCAATGTGCATACGACAGTGATGGCAAGCAGGAATGAAGCTTACCGGAATATCCAGAATCAGGCGGCAATGGCGTTGCCGGATGGAAAACCGCTGACTATCGTGAGCCGGCTGCGGGGCTTTCGCAATGCAGGCCGGGTACCGGGGCCGGACTTGATGAAGGAAGTTTTTAAGGTGTCGGAGAAAAAGGGATATACCCATTATTTCTATGGAAGCAAGGAAGAAACATTAGTAAAACTGAAAAGAAATCTTTTAACGGAGTTTCCTGAGCTTAAGATTGTGGGTATGCAGTCTCCGCCCTTTCGTGCACTGACGCAGGAAGAGGATACCGAAGATGTGGAGAGAATCAATGCGTCCGGAGCAGATTTTATTTGGGTCGGATTGGGAGCGCCTAAGCAGGAGCAGTGGATGTATAATCATCGAGGACAGGTATGTGGTCTGATGCTGGGAGTGGGGGCAGGATTTGATTTTCATGCCGGTACGGTAAAGCGCGCGCCTAAATGGATGCAGGAGTGCTGTCTGGAATGGTTATACCGCCTGATGCAGGATCCCAGACGGCTGCTAAAGCGTTATGCTACCACCAATCTGGACTTTATCTGGCAGGTTATAAAAGAAAACCACAGGGAAAGAAAAAAAATCAAAAATCGTGTAACGAAAGTGGCTCAGATCGGGCATAAACGAATTCCATCAAGGGAAGGCGGCGTGGAGATCGTTGTAGAAGAAATTTCTATCAGGCTTGTGAAGAGGGGATATCTGGTGGAGGCCTATAATCGTTCCGGTTATCATGTATCAGGAAAAGAGTTTGACACGAAACGTAATAAGGTTTACAAAGGAATCCGCATTCTGACAATCCCGACCTTCCAAAATGGGAAACTGAATGCAATTGTATATTCCGTGCTGGCTGCTATCCGCGCGTTATTCGGAAATTACGATATTTATCATTACCATGCGGAAGGCCCCTGTATTATGCTGTGGCTGCCCAAGCTGTTTCACAAAAAGACGGTGGCAACCATCCATGGTCTGGACTGGCAAAGGTCGAAATGGGGTAATTTTGCATCAAAAGTGTTGAAAGCCGGAGAGAAAATGGCAGTGAAACACGCGGATCATATTATTGTGCTCTCCCTGAGTGTGCAGCAGTATTTTATGGAAACTTATGGGCGGAAGACAGAATTTATTCCTAATGGCGTAAATAAGCCGCAATTAGTTGAAGCAAAAGAGATCAGATCAAAATGGGGACTTGAAAAGGACGGATATATACTTTTCCTTGCAAGGATTGTTCCTGAAAAAGGAGCACATTATCTTTTGAAGGCATTTTCCCAGATCAAGACGGATAAAAAACTGGTGATTGCCGGAGGAAGCAGTCATTCAAGTGAATATATGAATGAAATTATGGAAATGGCAGCAGGGGATAACCGGATTGTTTTTACTCATTTTGTGCAAGGACGTCAGCTGGAAGAGTTGTTTTCCAATGCGTATCTGTTTGTGCTGCCCAGTGATGTGGAAGGAATGGCGATCAGCCTGCTGGAAGCGATGAGTTATGGAAATTGCTGTCTGGTCAGCGACATTCCGGAAAATGTGGAGGTAGTAGGTGACTATGCGGAAGCTTTTTGCCATGGACAGGTAGAGGATTTAAAGAAGAAGCTGGAACATTTACTGGGAAATCCCGAGAAGGTGAAGGCATACCGGTCTAAGAGCCAGGAGTTTATATGCGGAAAATATAATTGGGATGATGTGGTGGAACAGACAATAAATCTTTATGAGAAAGGATGATTACTTTGATCAGAGAATTGTACCAAAAATGGCAGACGGAATTTAATAATATGAAAAGAGAACTATTTGTAGTTGCCTTCTGCTCTTTTGTTGTTTATCTTCCGTTCATGTGCGGACAGTTGAATAATGCGGACGGATTTATTTTTGGGGTATTCATGCATAACGATTTTGGGCATGAGGACAGTGAAGGCCGTTTTTTCCTGCGCTTTTTTGATTTCTGGAGGGACGGCATGGTACTTCCGGCGATGATTGTCGGCTTATGCTTAGTGCTGTTATGGATTATGGCGGCAGTGCTTTGGTATACTTTGGATATTCGCGGCAGTATGATGCGGATTTTGTCCGGAATATTAGTCGTGTGCACCCCTTCCATAGCAGATTTGTTTACTTACTATTATACGGCAGACGGATATTGTCTGAGCCTGCTGCTGGCTGTTCTGGCAGCAGCGTTTTTGGTCAAAGGTGAAAAAAAGGGAAGTCTTCTGGCAGCAGTTTTTGCAATGGTGGGTTCGCTGGGAATCTATCAGGCATATATAGGAATAACGGTAATCATCTGCGGATTTTGGCTTTTGAGGCAGATGCTTGAAAACAGCATGGAGAATAAACTGCTTGCGAAAAAGACATTCCATATATTAGGCGGAGGAGTATCGGGTGTCATAGCTTATTTTCTGCTCTATAATGTTTTGGACAAAATAGGATATTTGTCTATAGACAATGAGAGAATAGCAGATGACGTAGTTTCCAGTATATTCACTAATCTGTTAAGCGGCATTAAAGAAATTTATCAGGTGTTTTTTGAATATTATTTTGCAGATACGCTGATTTATAACGCATGGCATGGCCGGTGCTATGTGAACGCACTGTTTTTGGCGCTGGTTCTATTTATGATAGGCATGGTCATCTGGCAGAATCAGACGTATAAAAATGTGATCCGGTGCGTGCTGAGCATCATTTTGACTGTACTTATTCCGGTGATGCTTGAGGTGGTGATCTTAATAGCACCGGAGATTCCCGTACATGCCGAGACGGGGATTTTAATGCTGTGCGGCATGAACTTCTTTTATCTGCTGCCTGTTTTGTTACTGCCGCTGCTAAAGGGAAAAAAATGGATTTATGTGGGAGCAAATGTGGTGGTGAAGTTATCACTGGTTTACATGGGTGTATTTATGTGTATGTTTATCGGGGTGTTTGAGCGCATGGTGCAGACAGAAGAGACGAAGTTTGGAACGCTGGCTGTAAGACTTGAGAGCAGGATAGAAGAATTGGATAATTATTCTCCCGGTATGAAGGTACTGGTAGTGGGCAGACCCCAAAGCGGCAATTATCCGTTTGTGGACGATACTTATAAGACAGTTACCAAGGGAATGATAAGTGATTACAGTCTTGTGTTTGGAAGAGCCGATCAGGTCAGCATGTCATGGATAGAATTGTTTAGATATTACTGCGGGGTAAGGTATGGAAGAGTCAGCGAAGAACAGAGGCTGGAACTGATGGAATCAGCAGAATTTGCCCAAATGGAAAATTATCCGGCAGAAACTGCGGTTAAGTGGATTGATGATGTAGTGGTCATCAAATTAAGCGAGTATGTTAAATGAAAATATTAATGCTGGTAAATTGGAAAGTTGAATATACAGATAAACCGATAGGGGATAAGCAGCCGCCAGACTATGTAGCGAAGAACCAGCCTTATTGGTTTTTCCGTTATTTTCCCGAAGAAAGTAATATCCATGTGGATGTGGCAGATATCCGCAGTTTTCCATGGCTGGAGAAATTTGAAAAAAACAAGATCCGTTTTTACATTTGGCAGACCTTAAAGGCACTGCCCAGACTTAAGAGATATGATCTGGTTCTCTCGCATGGTATGCAAAGTGGAATTGCGTTGTGCCTTCTCAGAAGAATTTTTGGGAAAGGCAGATATAAACATGTGGTGTTTGATATCGGTGCTTTTAACAGTGCGCGGGAAACCGGGCGGAGCCTTAGATTGATGCAGTTTGCCAGTAAGTCCTTAGATGGTGTGATTTATCATACCGCATCCCAGAAGGCTTATTATGAAAAATGCCATCCGTGGCTTTTGCCAAAATCCAGATTTATTCCTTTTGGCACGGATACAGAATTTTTTGCGCCGGATGAAGAAATGCGGGATAGGGCAGGACAAGCAGAGCCCTATATCTTGTGTGTAGGCTACTATAAGCGGGATTGGGATACCTTACTTGCGGCTTATCGTCAGTTGGCAGAGAGCAGATTTGATAAAATGGTTGAAGGCATCAGGCAGGTTCGGTTGCGGCTGATTGGCAACCGCAATATCCGGACAGAGATAGAAGGTGTAGAGGTTCTGGATCAGGTATCTGTAACGGAATTAAAAAGACAGATACTAAATGCTCTTTTTTGTGTATTGCCACTACAGCAATTCAATTATTCTTATGGACAAATGACTTTACTGCAGCAAATGGTACTGGGAAAAGCGGTTATTGCAGCGAATGTATCCAGTATTCAGGCATATAAGAGGGAAGGAAATTTAATGCTGTATGAGCCAGAAGATGTAGAGGGATTGGCGGCATGCATGGGGGAACTGCTGTCAAATGTTGAAAAAAGGGAGCAGATGGAAAGGAAGGCAAGAGAAAGCGTACTTAATGTTTATAATGAACAAAATATGGCAAAAGAAATTTATGCGGTGATCAAGGAATGGATGGAGAAAGAATGATACCGGTTTTATCGGTGATTGTACCTGTTTATAATGTGGAAAGTTATATAGAGCGGTGTGTGGATAGCCTGAGTGGGCAGACTTTAAAAGAAATAGAGATTCTGCTGATTGACGATGGGTCTACGGATGGCAGTGGAGCGATTTGTGATAAAATGGCGGCCGAGGATACAAGAATTCAGGTGATCCATAAAAGGAATGAAGGACAGGGGATTGCCCGAAATTGCGGGATAGAGGCGGCGAAGGGGCAATATGTGACGTTTGTAGACTCTGATGATTATATGGAAAAAGAGGCTTATCAGTATTTGGTTGAAGAAGCAGAAAGGTATCATGCGGATGTAATCTGTTTTGGATATTCCAAAGATGATCAACTTGGAAACAGTATGTATCAGTCTCGAATCAGAGAAAGGTGTTATTCTGGGGAGGAAGTAAAGAGCGGATTTATGCTGCATTTTTTCGGAGATGATCCGGCAGACGATGATATGCGCGGAGTCTCGGCATGTATGTCTGTGTATCGGATGGATATGATCAAAGAGCATGGTGTTCGCTTTGCCTCTGAAAGAAAAGTACTGAGTGAAGATACGATTTTTAATTTAGAATTTTGCCGATATGCCAATATTGCAGTTTCCTGCGAGAAGATTTTTTATCATTATTGTATACAGGCAGATTCTTTTTCCAGAGGATATTCCAAAGAGCGTCTCGGGAAAACAGCAGAGTTTATGGAAATCCTTTCCGGCTACGCAAAGGAATTTGGGGTTGAAGCCTTAACAGCAAACAGAATACAAATGGTACTTTGGGTTAGTCTGCTTGATGCCATAAGGAAAGAAGTTGCCAACAGGGGAATGTCTGACTACCTGGCATTGCGATCGTCTGTTTGCGAAATTTGTAATAGAGAATATGTATCAAATATGATTAAGTTATTGTATACAAGGGGAATGAACATCAAACAGGAATTGTTTTATCGGTGTATAAAGTATAGACAGTACTTTTTATTGATCTTGTTGACATATATGCGGAACCGAAATGGTCTGCAAAAATAACTTTGGGTAAGGTAGGTTTATGGAAAAGTCACCATTAATCAGCGTAATTATGTCCGCATATAATGAGGAAGCGTTTGTAGAACGCGCGATAAAAAGCATTTTGGGTCAGACAGAGCAGAGTTTTGAAATCATTATATTTGATGATTGCTCTACAGACACGACGATGGATATTATTGAACGGATCAGGGATGAACGGATCCGTTTCTATAAAAATTCTGAAAACTGCGGATTAACTAGCAATTTGAATAAAGGACTTCGACTGGCAAAAGGGAGGTACATTGCAAGGATGGACGGAGATGATATTTCTCTGCCGGAGCGTTTTGAAAAGCAGGTGAGGTATTTTGAGGAGCATCCCGATGTTATGCTGATCAGCTGTCAGACACAGAATTTTGGGGAATCCTCCCTCTGCTGGAAGCTTAAGGAAAGCAGCGAAGAATTAAAAGCGAGGATGTTGGTAAGGCCGGTATTTGCACATCCTGGATTTATGATGAGAAGGGAATTGCTTGATAGGGGCTTTTTTTATGATGAAACCTTTCGGACTGCGCAGGACTATGAGCTTGCTTCCAGAATAGCAGGAGAATACCAAGTCGGGATTGTGCGGGAGATTTTGCTGTATTACAGAGTCCATAAGAAGCAGGTTTCCAATTTATCAGGTAAAGAGCAGTTTCATAATGCGGACAGGGTTAGAGAGAAGCTTTGGAATCAGGTTGGCGTAGCGCTCTCAGAGGATGAAAAGCGAGCACTACAAAAGTGGGCAAAGGAAGAGAGAGCAGAGAGTGTTACGGAGTATGTGGAGATAAACCGCTTGATAGATAAAATTTTGGCAGCAAATAAAACATCCCATATTTATCAGCAGGAAGTATTAAACAGGACATTGAACAGATTGCTGTACTTGTGGGTGATTCGTTCCAAAAAGCCGGGGTATCTGCTGGCATTTCCCAAGGTGTGCAGATATCGGGGTAAGAATATGGTGCTGTTCGTAAGGGAACTGCTGGAGACTATGAAAGAAAAGATTAAGAATTCCGGAGGGAACAGACAGACTGGTACTCCATCCGGCGGTTAGGATTGGTTTCCGCCATGCGGAAATCAGGGTTATTATATTCGGGGGAGAGTTCATTAGCTAAAAGAATTCCCGGGTGGAAAAGTAAACAAAGTGTATCAGAAGCTTCCCCATATTTTTTAAAGTGGGGAAGTAGCTTTAAAATCCGCTGCTGATCCATATGACCGCCCATCACAAGTCCCCATAAGGAGAACCGGTTTTTCATAGGGATGATTAACCGGCGGCGGGCGTGGATAGCGCAAAAACGCAAAGCCAGATTCTTCAAGAAGCCGAGAAGATCATAGCTTGGGTAAAGCGATGGAACTTTGAGATAAGGAAGGAGGGGCTCTGACGGAATCCGGATAAATTCACAGTTATAGTTATTTTTCTTTAGAACATCATAGAGTGCATCCCAAACTACAGGAACCAGATGTGTATGCTGGTGAGAATCAATTCTCAGCCGGTAGTCAGATGGCATTTGCTCTAAAAAGACCTTAATCTGGGCATCCAGCTCGGCAGACAGCTGCTTCCTATATTGTCTGCGCAGGAAAGGATGGTAGGAAATCATAAATAAAAAAGACCAGGAAAGCTTAAAATAACCGTTGGCATTCACCAACAGAGGTACTTGGGAAGGGGCAGCACAGCAATGGCCTTCCATCAGGTTAAGGTGCACAGAAAGCATTAATCTGCGTATATGGTCATTGGTTTTATCATGAAACATTTCCATACATGAATGAAAACAGCTCATGTTTGGGATGATGCTGATACTGTCTAAGAATCCTTTTTGCGCAAGGGAGAGGATGTCATTTGAAACATTGCCGGACAAGCCATAATCGTCAGCGTGAAAAATAAGCATAATATCTTCGTTGATTCCCTTCTTATAACCTATTTGGCGGTTCAGGCCAAATGACTGCTTGTATTGCACACCAAGTATAAAAGAAAATTAATGTTTTTTCAAGGACTTTGTGGATATCATCAGAATAATATGATATATTCTTAAAGGAGAATTGGATATCGTTTATGAAGATATTAATTGTAAAAGATGCGTAGAATGGTAATATTTACAGGAGGAATAATTAGTGAATAGTTTATATAAAGCAAAATGTCTGATAATAAAAAATTGGATATTTATTGTTTTGATAATACTTATATTGGGAATCTATTCAAGACGGAATACGGATCTTCAAACAGAGATGGTTTCATGGCCGGATACCATGGTATCTTTTACGACAGATATGGGAGTGTTGTCTCAGTCGTGGCAGCCTCAAATGAAATCAATTAAGGGAATTAGTATTGAGTATGAGGCACTGAATAATTTTAAAACAACAATCGAAATGCGGATAAAGAATGGGGAAAATATTTTAGCAGAACATTTGGCGGAGTGTGATTTTTTAGAAGGAGAAACGAAGACGCTGGATTTTTCTTTTGATACAATTCAAGTTGAACCCGGGAAAAAATATACGATAGAACTGAACTATTTAAATGCTGAAGAATTTGGAGAACTTAAGTTAAGTGCGGGAACAGAGTATGGCGGATGCCAAATCAGCGGAAAAGATGCCAACTGCGCGCTCGCGTATAAAATTAATTTTGCAAAACCATCAAGGCTATGGTGGATGTTTATTTGTTTTGCGCCAATATTTGCAATTGCATTTTTATATATGATGATATGGAATAGAAAGTTCGAAGAAACAATCACATTAGCTTTGGTTACGGTGGGGCTGATGCTGTATTTTGCTGGATGGATTGAGAAACTCCATACAGGTATCATTATAATATCAATATTTTCTGTGATAAGTTTTTTGGCGGCAGTTTACTTGTTTAATGGCAAAAAGAAAGAGTATAAAGATTTGCTGTCACCGGGACTGCTGATATATTTGGGATTAGTTTGTTTGATTATTTTGAATGCACATGATTTGTATATGGCAAAGTGGGATGAATATTCCCATTGGGGGATTGCTGTCAAGGATATGTTTTTTTATTCGTGTTTTGGAAAGCATGTTAATTCTACATTATTATTGCCGCGTTATTTTCCATTTGCAACACTTATCGAATATTGGTTTATGTATCATAATGGACTATTTAGTGAGAGTATTCTATATGTTGGCTTTCATGTAATGGTACTGAGCGCGTTAATTCCAGCTGCTAAAAGTATTCAAAAAAGCTGGAAATATTTATTTCCAGTATTGGCTGTTATTATTTTTATCCCGGCAGCTTTTTTTTATGATGTGTCAAACTGCATCTACGTGGATCCGTTAATAGCCGTATGGGTAGGCTATATTTTAATATGTTACTTTAGTGAAAAATTTTCAAGTTTTAATTGGTGTAGAATTACGGCGGGAGTCATTGCACTGGTAATGACGAAAGATGCGGGAATTGCGTTAGCGGGCTGTGCACTTTTAATTATACTTGGAGATATGCTTTATCAACATTTTAAGGAAGGGCATTTAAAGAAAGTTCAATGGGGACTTTCTGTTTTATGGCCGGTTTTGGCAGTTGCCTTCTTTTTCAGCTGGCAGGTTTACTTAGTGATACCAGCGCAGAATACAATAGTAAATGAACAGTCAAATGAAGCTGAAATGTCAGATTCAGGAAATTCAAAAGAAAAAGCAGAAAAAGAACCGGTTTCATTTGCGACAATTTCTGCAAGCGGGATTACAGCGGATAAAATACGGGATATGTTCAGCAATGAAGGAGAAGAGCCTTATGAAGAGATAGTTCAAAATTTTGTAATCAGGATATTTGACGGAGATACTTATAATATAGGAAATATTGTATTTTCTTATATGGATTTATTGATTGTGTTTGTACTTGTGATATGTGTGCTGATGATCAAGATCTGTCCGCATTGTAGAAACAGAATCATCGTATGCGGCAAAATGTTTATCATTGCAGGAGTAATGTACGCATGTTTCATGCTGGTATGTTATTTATTTACATTTTCTAAAGAAGAAGGGGTCAGGCTGGCATCATATAGTAGATACATGTCTGGATATCTGGCAGGGATTTTTGTGGCAGGTTTGTCATTACTTCTGCTGGAAATGTCAAGGGTGCAGGAAGAAAATAAGGTGTGTCAAAAAATATTAATAGGGATTTGGGCTATATTAATAGTCATTGCGCCTGTGAATAATCTTTTTGTTAAGAATATGGATGAGGCTATAACACCTAATAAGAGGCACGGATATGATGAGATTCAACAATTGATCCGAAGCGTCGGCGAAAGGGCTGAAAATATATATTTTGTGTGTAATGATAGTAATGGAGAGGCATATTATATGTTCAAAACTGCGGCCTGTCCGTTGAAGCTTCCTTATCGTGATTGGAATATTTTTGCGTCTGAGGAGGCGTATTTAAAGCAATGTGATATTAATGCGGAAAATGGACATCAGACGTTACCAGGGAAGTATGTCTCTTTGGAACAGTTGAGCAATAAATTGAAACAGTGTCAATATATCTATTTATTTCATCCCAACGATGTTTTTGCGGAATCATATGGAGAACTATTTGTAGAACCAGAAAAAATTGGTGATGGAACCTTTTATCAGGTTCAAGTGGATTCCATGGGAAAAGTCAGTCTTTCTTACATTGGACAAGTAGGAATTCTCTCATATGAATAGCATATAACTTGGAGGAAAGCATGGAGAAAATAAAATGAAAAACATTTTTTTGGAATTTATTAACCGGCATGAACGTGCAAAAGTTATATGGACAGTCCTAAAAAATAACAATAATTCTGATTTGAGAAAAAGGATTTTGGATGAAGATTA
>JAAVAA010000066.1 GCA_014804285.1 Lachnospiraceae bacterium
ATGGATGTTGAGACGGATATACAGACAGCCTTGAATCGGGCGATGGATTCCTGCATAGAAAAGGGTATCCTAAAAGAATTCCTATTGAAGAACCGTGCGGAGGTGTTGGGAATGTTATTGGAAGAGTTTGACGCAGAGAAATATGAGAGAACGATACGAAGTGAAGGCCGGGAAGAAGGAGAAGCAAAGGTTAACAGACTTGGTCTGCTTCTGACAGAGGCAGGAAGGGGTAACGAATTTTTAAAATCTTTGTCGAACCGGAAACTCCAGGAGAAGTTGTTTGTTGAGTTTGGCCTGGAGGAAGGTGAGTAGAAAAGTAAGATAATTTCAAAGTTTTGATTTGTTAGAAATAGAACGGGGAATTGCCATGTTGCCAGAGAAGTTTTTAAATAGAATGGAAAAAATGCTTGGGAAGGAATATCCCTCTTTTTTGGAGAGCTATGAGAAACCGAAATATCAGTCTCTTCGTATTAATCATCGGAAGGATTTCTTGGAGAATGTCCGGGAAAAGGTGGATTTTTGCGGGGAGCCGGTAGTTTGGGCGGAAGGCGGGTACTATTATAGAGAAGATACACAGCCGGGCAAGCATCCCTTTCACGAGGCAGGGGTTTACTATATTCAGGAGCCAAGCGCTATGGCGCCGGTTACGGCTCTTGGTGCAAAGCCGGGGGAGAGGATTCTGGATCTTTGCGCAGCACCGGGAGGAAAGAGCACGCAGATTGCAGATGCAATGAAAGGAGAAGGGCTTTTGGTCTGTAATGAGATTCATCCGGGGAGAGCGAAGATCTTGTCGGAGAATCTGGAGAGAATGGGGGTTGTCAATGCCCTTGTGGTTAATCAGGAACCGGCGTATCTTGCAGAGAGATTTTCGAAGTTTTTTGATAAGATTTTGGTGGACGCGCCCTGCTCCGGGGAGGGCATGTTTCGAAAAAACGAAGAGGCGGTGCAGGAGTGGAGTACGGAAAATGTGCATATGTGTGCACAGCGGCAGAGCGATATTTTGGAAAGCGCCGCTTTGATGCTGCGGGATGGTGGACAGATGGTATATTCTACATGCACTTTTGCGCCAGAGGAGGACGAAGGAACCATAGACCGCTTTTTGAAAGCGCATCCGGAATTTTCTTTAGAAGAGATCAGGCAATATCCGGGCATGGAGCCGGGCAGACCGGAGTTTATTCCGGAAGGGAATGAAGAACTGTCAAAGACGGTGAGACTTTGGCCCCATAAATTAAAAGGGGAAGGACATTTTATGGCTCTTTTGAAAAAGGAAGGAAAGGCAGAGAGGACATCTGACCCTATTTACAGGATCGAAAAAGGAATGGCAAGGGGAGATTATGAAGAATGGATGGAATTTCAAAAGGTCTATCTTGAAAAGAGTTTTGAAGGGATATGTGTGAAGTTTGGGGATCAGATCTACCTTGTTCCCGCTAAGTGTCCTTCTTTGCAGGGACTTAGAGTGCTTCGGGCAGGTCTCCATCTCGGCACCATGAAAAAGAATCGGTTTGAACCTTCCCATGCGCTGGCGCTTTCCTTAAGACCGGAGGAAGCAGTGTTTGTTCTGAATGTCAGCGAGGAGCAGGCACGGAAATATTTAAAGGGGGAAACTCTTATGGCGAAAGGCGAGAAAGGGTGGTATTTAATCTGCATGGAAGGATATTCGCTGGGATGGGGGAAGCTATCAGGGGGCATGATGAAAAATCATTATCCCAGAGGATTGCGGAAAAGTGGTTGAAAAAGCCGCAAGACAAAGTATAATAAAATACAGGAAGCGAATAATCCGGTTAATGGAGAAATTAAATGAAAAAGAAATGGTACATAATGGTTGTGGCCGCTCTTGTTGCAGTCGTTTTTTCCGGCTGCGGCAAAGCGGGCAATGAAAATATAAGTGCAGGAATGGAAATGATAGCGTCATTGGAATATGATGGTGCTCTTGCAAGCTTTCAGACAGCGCGGGAGGCAAAAGAAGATGAGAGACTGATCCTTCGGGGAGAAGGACTTGCTTATATGGGCAAGACTATGTATGAGGAGGCTTCCCAGTCTTTTGAGCAGGCGCTATCCTTAAGCAATGGAAAAGTAGTGGGTTTGGATTATGATATCAACTATTATCTGGCTACGGTCTATTATAAGCTTGGAGAGAAGGACAAAGCAGCAGGTGTCTATGATGCTATTACCGCACTTAAAAGCGATGCCAGAGATGCCTATTATCTTCGGGGAGTTATCCGGACAGAGCAGGGAAATCTGGATGCTGCAAAGGAGGACTTTGACAGTACAATTGCTTTAAACAGCAAAGATTATGACAGACTGATCGAGATCTACAGTGTGCTGGCGGCAAACGGCTTTCGGGAAGTGGGACAGGAGTATCTGCAGGCTGCCATGGATGCGGGCACCAAGGATATGACAAACTATGAGAAGGGTCGTATTTGTTATTACCTGGAGGATTATGAGAATGCCAGAACTTATCTGGAAAAGGGCAGAGACGAAAGCGGTTATGAGGCAGTTTTGTTTTTGGGAAAAACCTACGAGATCTTAGGTGACAATAATTATGCCATCAGCGTATACAACAGCTATCTGGACAGCGGAGAAGAGAATCCCCAGGTTTATAACCAGCTGGGGCTTTGTAAGATGAATATGGGAGATTATCAGGGGGCGCTGAACGCTTTCCAGGCAGCAATGAAAGTGGAAGAGAATGGTATGATACAGACCCTGAAGATGAATGAGATCATTGCCTATGAATACCTTGGAGAATACCGTCAGGCGGAGGTGCTGATGGGGAGCTACCTGAAGACCTATCCTGACGATCAGATGGCACAGAGGGAGCATACTTTTTTGAAAACAAGGTAAAATTCATGAAAATAGCACAACATATTATGTTAATTATTTTATGTCAACACAATATGTTGTGTTTTTTATTGACTTTTATTTATGGGAATGCTAAACTCTTAGTATACGGCGGTTTTACAGATTATGTAAACCAATAGAAGTTTAAGGGGGATGTTCCATGTTTCAGGTAATCAAAAGAGAAGGAGAAATGACAGATTTCACACTGACCAAGATCAGTGATGCCATTATGAAGGCATTTAACGCCACAGATGTACAGTATAACAATGACGTGGTGGATCTGCTTGCCCTTCGTGTTACGGCGGACTTTCAGGGAAAGGTAAAGAACGACGGGATCCATGTAGAGGATATTCAGGATAGTGTAGAGAAGGTTCTCGAACAGGCCGGTTACGCGGAAGCTGCCAAGGCATATATTTTGTACCGGAAACAGCGCGAAAAAATGCGTACCATGAAATCCACCATTTTGGATTATAAGGATGTTGTAAACAGCTATGTAAAGATTGAGGACTGGCGGGTAAAGGAGAATTCTACAGTTACATATTCAGTAGGCGGACTGATCCTGAGCAATTCGGGCGCGGTTACCGCGAATTACTGGTTGTCCGAGATTTATGATGAAGAGATCGCGGAAGCTCACCGCAATGCGGATATCCATATTCATGACCTGTCCATGCTTACCGGATACTGTGCAGGCTGGTCGTTAAAGCAGCTTATCACAGAGGGACTCGGCGGAATTACAGGCAAGATCACATCTGCTCCGGCAGCGCATCTTTCCGTGCTCTGCAATCAGATGGTGAATTTCCTGGGTATTATGCAGAATGAGTGGGCAGGCGCGCAGGCGTTTTCTTCCTTTGATACATATTTGGCTCCGTTTGTGAAGGTGGACAATCTTTCTTACAAAGAAGTAAAGAAATGTATTGAGGCGTTTATTTACGGTGTGAACACTCCCAGCAGATGGGGGACTCAGGCGCCTTTTTCCAATATCACACTGGATTGGACAGTTCCATCAGACTTAGCGGAATTGCCGGCAATTGTAGGCGGCGAGGAGATGGATTTTAAATATAAGGATTGCAAAAAGGAAATGGATATGATCAATAAGGCGTTTATTGAGACCATGATCGAGGGTGACGCCAACGGAAGGGGCTTCCAGTATCCGATTCCTACTTATTCCATTACCAGAGATTTTGACTGGTCGGACACAGAGAATAACCGTCTCTTATTTGAAATGACAGCTAAGTACGGGACACCGTATTTTTCCAATTATATTAATTCTGATATGGAGCCAAGTGATGTGCGGAGTATGTGCTGCAGACTCCGGCTGGATCTCCGGGAACTGCGCAAAAAGACCGGAGGCTTCTTTGGATCGGGAGAGAGCACGGGAAGCGTTGGTGTTGTTACCATCAATATGCCCAGAATCGCTTACCTTTCCACAACCAAGGATGATTTCTACAAACGCCTTAACAAGATGATGGATATTGCGGCAAGATCCCTTAAAATGAAACGCGACGTCATCACCAGACTTCTTGATGAAGGACTTTATCCTTATACAAAACGTTATCTGGGAACCTTTGACAATCATTTTTCAACCATTGGTCTGATCGGTATGAATGAGGTGGGACTGAACGCCAACTGGCTTCGTGCAGATATGACCGACAGGAGAACCCAGGAGTTTACCAAAGAGGTTTTAAATCATATGAGAAACCGGCTTTCNGATTATCAGGAGCAGTACGGGGATCTGTATAATCTGGAGGCAACACCGGCGGAGAGTACCACTTACCGNCTTGCTAAGCACGACAAGAAGAAATGGCCGGCNATNAAGACTGCGGGTAAGCTGGGAGATACGCCGTACTATACTAACTCTTCCCATCTTCCGGTTGATTTTTCCGAGGATATTTTTGATGCCCTGGATATTCAGGATGAACTGCAGACCTTATATACATCAGGAACNGTATTCCATGCATTTTTGGGAGAAAAGCTTCCTGANTGGAAAGCAGCAGCAGAGTTAATACGCACCATAGCAGAGAATTACAGGCTTCCTTATTACACCTTGTCACCGACTTATTCGATCTGTAANGAGCACGGATATCTGACGGGAGAGCAGGCTGTGTGCCCNCACTGTGGAAAGAAGACAGAAATATACAGCCGNATTACCGGTTATTACCGGCCGGTGCAGAACTGGAATGACGGAAAGCTTCAGGAATACGCAAACCGTACTACCTATAATATTCAGAAGTCCGTTTTAAAGAAACCGATTACCAGTGTGGTTACTTTATCGGACTANGAAAACGAGGTAAAGGTGTCAGTGAAGGCACCGGAGCAGATCGCTTATCTGTTTACNACAAAGACCTGCCCNAACTGTAAGCTTGCAAAGGAATATTTAAAGAATTTTAAATATATTCNGATCGATGCGGAAGAAAATATTGAATTGGCGAACAAATATGGAGTTATGCAGGCTCCTACACTGGTTGTAGCGGATGGAGACGGCGTTCACAAATATGTGAATGCATCCCGCATTAAGCAATTTGTGGACAGTCAGATGCAGGTNCTTGTGTAAAATCTGAGAACCTATAAACTCAAAAAGACGTTGTACAAGCAGCGTCTTTTTCCGGTAGAAAAAGGGTACTGCNGNGNAACTNTNNAAACNGCNGTATGGAAGTGGAGGATTGCAATGATCAACAAACTGGTAGAGAAGATTCAAAAGACGGGAGCACCCATAGTTGTAGGACTGGATCCTATGATGAAGTTTGTNCCGGAGCATATTCAAAAGANGGCATTTTCGGAATACGGGGAAACNCTGGAAGGCGCCGGTGAGGCAATCTGGCAGTNNAATAAGGANCTGGTGGATCATATTTATGACCTGATTCCGGCAGTAAAGCCGCAGATTGCNATGTATGANCAGTTNGGACTTCCGGGACTTATGGCTTTNAAGAAGACCATTGATTACTGTAANGAAAAGGANCTGGTGGTGATCGGCGATGTCAANAGAGGAGATATCGGNTCCACTTCAGAGGCNTATGCAGTAGGNCATNTGGGAAAGGTGCAGGTNGGAAACANTTTTTACNGNGGNTTTGATGAGGATTTTGCTACAGTGAATCCGTATCTGGGATCTGACGGGGTAAATCCGTTTNTCAAGGTTTGTAANGAAGAGCATAAAGGAGTATTTATTCTGGTAAAGACCTCGAATCCAAGCAGCGGAGAATTACAGGATCGTGTAATAGCAGATGCGGACAGACCGCTTTATGAAGTGGTGGGAGANCAGGTTGCCGGNTGGGCGCAGGAACTGATGGGAGATACTTACAGCTATGTGGGAGCGGTAGTGGGAGCTACTTATCCGGAAATGGGAAAAGTACTCCGTAAGGTNATGCCGAAAAGCTATATTCTGGTTCCGGGCTATGGCGCTCAGGGCGGAAAAGGAAAGGATCTTGTTCATTTCTTTAATGAAGATGGTCTGGGNGCGATCGTTAATTCTTCGAGAGGNATTATCGCTGCTTATCAGCAGGAAAAATATGCCGGTTTCGGCAGTGAAGGTTTTGGNGAGGCAGCAAGAGCAGCGGTGAAAGATATGAAGGAAGATATTGCACAGGCATTAGATGCGAGGTAGAAAAGGAGAAACAGACGTATGGAGAGCTANAAGCAGGAATTTATTGAATTTATGGTAGACAGTCAGGTGCTTAAGTTTGGAGACTTTACCCTGAAAAGCGGACGGAAATCCCCTTTTTTCATGAATGCGGGCGGGTATGTGACCGGAACCCAGCTGCGGAGACTGGGTGAGTATTATGCCAAGGCNATNAAAGAGAACTACGGNCTTGATTTTGATGTATTATTCGGACCTGCTTATAAGGGAATNCCGCTTTCGGTAGCAACGGCCATGGCCATCAGTGANTTGTATGGAAAAGATGTGCGATACTGTTCAAACCGAAAGGAANTAAAGGATCANGGAGATGTNGGAATNCTACTGGGAAGCAAGCTAAAAGATGGAGATCGGGTAGTTATTATTGAAGANGTGACCACATCCGGCAAGTCCATNGAAGAAACCTTCCCGATCATCAAGGCACAGGCNGATGTGGAGATCAAGGGNCTGATGGTTTCCTTAAACCGNATGGAAAAGGGACAATCCGAAAAAAGNGCNCTTGCNGAAATACAGGAAAAGTATGGATTTGGNGCTTGTGCNATNGTAAATATGCAGGAGGTTGTGGAGTATCTCTATAACCGGCCTTATAAGGGACAGATATACATTGANGAANAACNGAAAGCGTCGATTGACGCATATTATGAACNGTATGGAGCAAAATAACNTCTGANTNAGAAAGGAGCGGATATGGAAGAAAAGGTATATAAAACAATGAACGGTGCCGGGGCAATGAGCATTGCNGTCGGTGTNGTAACTTTAGTGACGGGGATTGTCTGTGGAATTTTAATGATNATCGGCGGCGCAAAGCTGCTTGCAGGCAAATCGAAAATTTTGTTTTAGGGATAAGGGGCGTTCCGGGAGTGGAATGCCTCTTTGTGGTGTAGAATATGTTCAGGAATAAAGGATACATTTTTACCAATCGCAAATATTCCAAAGTGGGAATTATGTCAACCATTTTGGGAATACTGTCNANTATAACGTTAGGGAGTGCTGTTTATTTATCCTATCAGAGTGGNGGAGAGAGCTCCCCNAGATATGGNACGGCAGCTCTGCTNGCAGAGATCTTTATGTTTGTGGGCTTTATTCTGGGAGTTTACTCTTTAACGGAAAAGGACAAATTTAAACTATTNACAGTGTTTGGCATTCTNGCTAATATTCTGGCGTTTGGAATGNTGAGCCTGATTTTGTATGCAGGAGCGTATGTAGAAGGATGATGAAAGAAAGATTTGANTTGGCGAAAGANCGTCTGTCAGTNATAAAGGAAGAAAAGACTNTTCAGGGAAAATACGGTGATTANTTTGAAAAAACNGCGGATTTTCTNATTATGGTATGTGGAATCTATGAGGANATTGCCGAAGGGAAATACCGGAGCAGNACNNTTACGGAATTAAAAGAAAGCAATTACAAACTGTACGAGGATATTCTNCCGGAGAATTATGAGAACAGTTATGCAAATCCTNCGTATGCAGCTGCCTGCTTTGGGGAGGAATACGGTAAGCTTTTGTGTTTTCTGTCAGCGGAGCTTAGAAGCGTTATCGTTCCGGCATTTGAGGAAAGANTGGAAGATCTGGTTATCCGGCTGGAGCTTTTTTTGGAGGTCTATGGTTCTTTNTGCTGTGAAAAAGAAGAGAATGACAGTTTGCCCGANNCCCGGAATCTGAGAGAGATCTTGTATTATTATGTTAATGATTANACGCGGGATNCCTTTGAGCGAAAGCTTTATGATATGTTNGNGCCNGCCTCTGATTTTGCCCTTAAGATTATTGAGGGAGATATTTCNGATCCCCGATATCTGTATTATTTTGGGGAGTATGTGACGGAAAATCAAATTGCAACATGGAAGCATTTGCAGAATNTGAATCCGGATACGATCCAAAAGATGGCAGANACTTATACAGAAGGCTACCGNATCGGATTTCAGGTAGGAAACAAGGATATTACCAAAAAGAAAACGGTAAATATTCGTTATTGTCTGGGGTTTGAGCCTATGATCCGTCAGGCAGTGGAGAATTTCAGAAAGATAGGACTTGAGCCTACGATTTATCGGGCAGCNTCCAGTATTTTGCAGGGAANAGGCTTAAACCGGATNGGATACTACGGGGCAATTCCNAATAAGCAGTATGANTTTGATCATAAGGATGATCAGGCGCTTGTGCTTAATAAAAAGCTNATTCANGTNCGGNTGGAGGCATGGAAGGAAGCTTATGAGAAGTATAAAGAGCAGGCAGCTTATTTTGGCGGACCGGCAGTGGTGGAAATTTTTGGAGAAGCGCCGGCGCAGCTCAATGAAAAGCCGGAAGNCATCCNTTTAACCGANAANCAGCAAAAGCTGACCGTAGAATATATGGCNGCAGCAGGAGAGCTGCAGAACCGGTACATTAAGGGAGAAGANCGCAGCTTTACCATTATTGCGTTTCCGGTGCCGGAGATNGGTCCGGATTTTCCGGANATTTTTGATGAGGTTATCAGGATCAATACCCTTGACTATATGCTTTATCAGAGAATGCAGCAGATTATCATAGATACATTAGATAAGGGGAGCTATGTCCTGATTCGTGGAATGAAAGGAAATCGCACCAATTTAAAGGTAGTGCTTCATGAGCTTGCAGANCCGGCGAAGCAGTCTAATTTTGAAAATTGCGTGGCAGATGTAAATATTCCGGTGGGTGAAGTGTTTACTTCGCCTGTGCTTACCGGAACNGAAGGTATTCTGCATGTAAGCAGAGTCTTTTTAAACGAATTGGAGTACAGGGATATTGAACTGACCCTAAAGGATGGTATGGTGACAGATTATAACTGCGGGAACTNTGACAGTCGGGAAAAGAATCAGAAATATATCAGGGACAATGTGCTTCACCATCATGAGAGTCTTCCTCTCGGCGAATTTGCCATAGGAACCAACACCACAGCGTTTACGGTGGCCAGAAAGTTTGGCATAGAGGATAAGCTTCCAATCTTAATTGCAGAGAAGACGGGGCCGCATTTTGCAGTTGGGGATACCTGCTATTCCCATGCGGAGGATGTAGCAATGTACAATCCTGACGGCAAAGAAGTGATCGCAAGAGACAATGAATGTTCCATAAAGAGAAAAGAAGATCCGGCAANGGCATACTTTAACTGCCATACGGATATTACAATCCCCTATGATGAGTTAGGGGAAGTCAGTGTGGTCACACNNGNCGANGAAGTGATCCCCATTATCATAGAAGGAAGGTTTGTGCTGCCNGGGTGTGAAGAACTGAACCTTCCCCTTGATAAGGCAGGAATTTTATAGTATGATGGTATAGAATAGTGGGAAANATTTACTNTACCCACAAGAATTTGTGGTTTTGTCCTGTTTTGGGCAGGAACAAATGATTGACCAAAGAGAAGCGGAGGTAAAAATGGCACAGGTAGGAATCGTCATGGGAAGTGACTCGGATATGCCGGTAATGGCAAAGGCGGCAGAAATCCTTGAGGAACTTGGCGTTAGTTTTGAGATGAAGATTATATCCGCCCACAGGGAGCCGGATGTGTTTTTTGAGTATGCAAAGACTGCAGAGGAGAAAGGCTTCAAGGTTATCATTGCAGGAGCAGGTATGGCAGCGCATCTTCCGGGAATGTGCGCGGCGATTTTTCCCATGCCGGTGATCGGGATTCCTATGCATACTACTTCTTTAGGGGGAAGAGATTCCCTGTATTCGATTGTTCAGATGCCTTCCGGAATTCCGGTGGCAACGGTGGCAATCAACGGAGGAACCAATGCAGGACTGCTTGCAGCAAAGATTCTTGCGACTTCCGATGAGGAGCTTTTGGAGAAACTGAAAAATTACAGCAGATCTTTGAAGGAAAGTGTTCAGAAAAAGGACGCAAAGCTTGCAGAGACAGGATACAAGAACTATCAATAAAGGAGCGTCACGGATAATGGATTATAAAAAGGCTGGAGTAGATATTGAAGCGGGCTACCGCAGCGTAGAGTTGATGAAGGAATATGTGCGGGAAACGGTACGGCCGGAGGTTTTAGGGGGGCTGGGCGGTTTTTCGGGGGCATTTTCCCTCTCAGCAATCAAAAATATGGAGAATCCGGTTCTGGTCTCAGGAACAGACGGAGTAGGAACCAAAATTAAGCTTGCTTTTGTGATGAACAGACATGATACGGTGGGAATTGACTGTGTTGCCATGTGCGTCAATGATATTGTATGTGCAGGCGGAGAGCCGCTGTTCTTTTTGGATTACATTGCCTGTGGCAGAAATTATCCCGAAAAGATTGCCTCCATTGTTAAGGGAGTTGCCGAAGGCTGCAAACAGGCAGGAGCTGCACTGATTGGCGGTGAGACGGCAGAGCACCCGGGACTGATGCCGGAGGAAGAATACGATCTGGCCGGTTTTGCAGTGGGTGTGGTAGATGAGAAAGACCTGATCACAGGTGAGAACATAAAACCCGGTGATGTTTTGGTGGGAATCGCGTCTTCCGGTGTTCACAGCAATGGTTTCTCTTTGATTCGGAAGATATTTGTTATGACCAATGAGAGTCTTAATACATATTATGATGAATTAGGCAAGACATTAGGGGAAGCCTTGATCGAGCCTACCAAAATATATGTGAAGGCAATGAAAAGCATTAAGGAAGCAGGGGTTATTGTTAAGGGATGCAGCCATATTACCGGCGGCGGCTTTTATGAGAATATTCCCAGAATGCTTCCTGATGGAGTTACGGCTGTTATTGAAAAGAACAGTTATCCGATTCCGCCTATTTTTGAACTGATGAAAAAGAATGGCGATCTGGAAGAAAAGATGATGTACAACACCTATAATATGGGGCTTGGCATGGTTCTTGCCCTTGATCCTGCCGATGCCGATAAGGCCATAGAAGCCATTACAGCAGCCGGTGAGAAGGCATATGTTGTGGGCAGTATAAAGGCCGGCGAAAAGGGAGTGTCCATATGCTGAATATTGTAGTATGTGTTTCCGGAGGCGGAACCAATCTTCAGGCTATTATTGACGGTGTCAAAAATAAAACAATTCAAAATACAAAAATAGCAGGTGTGATCAGTAATAATGCGTCTGCATATGCCCTGAAGAGGGCAGAGGAGGGAGGCATTCCGGCGNTATGTGTTTCGCCGGGGGCTTTTGCAAGCAGGGAAGAATTTAATGATGCCTTTCTGGACGCAGTTGANAGGTTATGCCCTGATCTAATTGTTTTGGCAGGATTTCTGGTAATCATTCCGCAGAAGATGATTGAGAAATACCGGGACAGAATTATTAATATTCATCCATCATTGATTCCATCCTTTTGCGGAACCGGTTTTTATGGNTTGAGGGTGCATGAGGAGGCTTTAAAGCGCGGAGTTAAAGTAACAGGCGCTACAGTGCATTATGTGGATGAAGGAACGGACACAGGGAGGATTATCTTACAGAAGCCGGTGGAGGTGCTGGAGGGAGATACACCGCAGATCCTTCAGAGGCGGGTTATGGAGCAGGCGGAATGGATCATTCTTCCACAGGCAATTAATGAGATCGCAGCCGGATATCGTGAATGAAATAAATCATGAACTTTAGAAAGGAATGAAGCAGGTGAAGGTTTTAATTGTAGGAAGCGGCGGCAGAGAGCATGCAATAGNTGTCAGTGTGGCAAAAAGTCCGAAAGTAGAAAAGATTTATTGTGCACCCGGAAATGCAGGTATTGGGCTTATTGCTGAATGTGTTCCCATCGGGGCAATGGAGTTTGATAAGCTGACCGCTTTTGCCAAAGAAAAAGAAGTTGATCTTGTGGTGGTGGGGATGGATGATCCTCTTGTGGGAGGACTTGTAGATAAGCTTAAGGAAGCAGGAATCCGTACGTTTGGTCCGGAGAAGAAAGCGGCGGTTCTGGAAGGAAGCAAAGCGTTTTCGAAGGAATTGATGAAAAAGTACGGAATTCCAACAGCCGGCTATGAGACCTTTGATAATGCCCAGGATGCTTTGAATTATCTTGAGATGGTTGAGTTTCCNATTGTNTTAAAGGCGGATGGCNTGGCNCTTGGAAAGGGTGTTCTGATCTGTAACAATCTGGAAGAAGCAAGGCAGGGTGTTCAGACAATCATGCTGGATAAACAGTTNGGTGATGCCGGAAATCTTCTTGTGATTGAGGAGTTTATGACAGGCAGGGAGGTATCGGTTCTTTCTTTTGTAGACGGCAAAACNATAAAGACTATGACATCCGCACAGGATCACAAGCGTGCCTATGANGGGGATCAGGGACCGAATACAGGCGGAATGGGAACTTTTTCACCCAGTCCTTTNTACACAAAGGAGATNGATGATTTCTGTCAGAAATATATNTATCAGGCAACNGTGAATGCCATGGCCCGTGAGGGGAGAGAGTTCAAGGGAATTATTTTCTTTGGACTAATGCTTACNGAATTTGGTCCCCGGGTATTGGAGTACAATGCCAGATTNGGAGACCCGGAAGCGCAAGTCGTGCTTCCGCGAATGAAGAATGATATTATTGAAGTTATGGAAGCCTGCATAGACGGAAGACTTGATGAANTTGATCTTCAGTTTGAGGACAATGCGGCAGTTTGTGTGGTACTTGCTTCGGAAGGATATCCTNTGAAGTATGAGAAGGGATTTTTGATCCATGGACTGGAGCGGTTTGAGGGANAGGATTCTTANTTNTGCTTTCATGCGGGAACCAAAATGTCCGATCAGGGGATNGTGACAAANGGNGGCAGAGTTCTNGGAATTACGGCAAAAGGNCGGGATTTGAAGGAAGCCAGGGCAAATGCATATGAAGCGGCGCAGTGGGTGTCCTTTGAGAATAAATATATGCGCCATGACATTGGAAAGGCAATTGACGAAGCATAAGAAAGCGGGGGATTTAAGTTATGGCAGAGGNTTTGGAAAAAATATGGATGCCAGGTGGCTATCANAAGCCCACATTGTGTTCGATATGCGGAGGGGTTCTTGTATATAAAGGGATNGGAGAATATCAGTGTGAGGACTGTNATGCATTTGAATATGATGATTACGGTAAGGTNCGCAATTATCTGGATAAGCACAGAGGCGCTAATGTNGCNCAGATATCCGATGCTACAGGGGTNACACACAAAATGATAAGGGAAATGATNAAAGAGAACCGGTTTGAGGTGATCGATAATCCCGGCGGNTANATACGCTGTGAAATGTGCGGCGTAGATATNAAGAGCGGAAGACTTTGTGCNAATTGTGAAGTNGTNTNTCACCGCAAAATGGAAGANAAGGTTCGAAATGCCAAAAAGAAAAATATTACAGGATACGGAGATGCAATGCAGGGCGAAGAGGGAAGTATTCGTTTTACAAGATAAANATAAGGGAGAGAACAAAGTGAAAAGGTTTAGAACAGACAGAGAAAAATTCGGATGGTTAAAGGGCTTTGCAGCNTGTGCTGTTGCCGCAGGAATATTTTGGATGACGNCANTTACGGCNTTNGCGGTGGAAGGAGANATTACCGCNGNNACAGNNNATATNCGTNCTNCAGGCGANNNCNGANAGTGAAGTAGTNGGCAGNACGANNNAGGGCAAAAAGGTGGATNTGATNGAATCNGTTAAGGACAGTGCGGGAGTNACATGGTACAAGGTTCCNGTTGCNGGCGGCGGNTATGGNTANATCAGNGGAGATCTTGTGAAGNCCAGNGANACAGTTCCGGCNGCTTCCACAGCATCGCAGACTACCGATCAGCCGGCAGCAAACCANCCGGCGGAAACNGTACCTACATCTATCGGAGANCAGCCGGCAGTGATTAAGTGTGAGTCAAATGCGAAAATTCGTTCAGGAGCTTCCACATCACACAGTGTGGTTACATCTTTACCTAACGGCACNTCAATTACCCTGATCGGCGANGCAAATGATAATGCAGGAAATAANTGGTATCAGATAACCAGCAATTATAATGGCAGAANCATAGAAGGGTANATTCGNTCAGANCTGATTGCAATCGGCGCTCAGGGCGGTGATAATTCTTCGGAAGGAGAAGGCGGCGGTGAAGCTCCGGCAGAGGGAGAAAATCCTGAGGNNGNAGAANGTGAAAATCCGGAAGGAGAAGGACAGGCNCCGGAAGAAACAGCNCCGCAGCCGGAGCAGGATAGNTCTCATATGGATTATGAGATCCGNTGGGCANAGAATCAGGATAATGATGATTATGATTACTTNCTTTANGATAATACAAATCCTGATCCGGAANAANGTACAAGNATGAGGNTGTCGGAGGTTNTNAATGCTGCANCCAGTTCCAGTGCATATACNCAGAAGCTGCAGGATCAGGTAGACAGAAATAAGATTATAATTATTGTTCTTGCAGGCGTAATAGTGCTTCTGTTTGTGATCATCACTATATTGATCTTCAAGATTCGAAGTCTTTATTATGAAGATTATGATGAGGANGANGAGGAAGANGANGAAGAGGAAGAGCCGGAACCGGTTCCNGTAAAGAGAAAAGTTGTTCGCCGGAAGGTAGAAGAGGAGGCGGAGGAGCCCGTTCCCGTAAGAAAGAAGAAACCCGTTCCCAAGGACGAGNCGGCAGGAAGAAGCANTGAACGTCCGGNGCGNCCGAANAGGGAAGCNGAGCCGGAGATACGTGCGGCAGAAAGAAAAGAAGGTACAAAGAAACCAGCCGCNAGAAAATCGCAGAACTTTCTGGTAGATGATGACGAGTTTGAGTTTGAGTTTTTAAACATGGATGATAAAGATATATAAATAATAGAATCGAAGGTACTATTGTCAGNAACAAAAGAGGGATAGCGTCAGCTATTCCTCTTGCGTCGAATATGAAAGGATGCCAAAATGATAGTAGAGATAGATTTTAACAGTGAGGAGGCATTATATCTTCAGCTTAGAAATCAGATCATTCTGGGAATCGCTACAGCTAAATTTCAGGAGGGTGATACACTGCCCTCTGTGCGTCAGCTTGCGGAGGATATCGGTATCAATATGCATACGGTCAACAAGGCATATACGGTGCTGAAGCAGGAAGGATTTCTGAAAGTGGACAGGAGAAAGGGTGCAGTGATTGCACTTGATCTTGATAAATTGCGGACGCTGGAAGAAATGGATGAGGAGCTCCGTGTAATATTGGCAAAGGCAATCTGTAAAGGGATTTCCAGAGAAGAAGTGCATCAGATGATAGAAGAAATTTATGAAGAATATGGAGGAGCCTGAATTGAGCAGTCAGAAATTTGGTTTTACGGATAAAGCAAAAACAGCCCTTAAGCTGGCGGAAAAAACGGCTGTGCGGATGCACGCGGGATATGTGGGAACTGAGCATATTCTGGTGGGACTTTTAAAAGAAAATACAGGGGTGGCAGCCAAGGTTTTATCGGATAACGGCACGGATGAGGCTAAGATTATTGAAATGATACAGGAGCTTATTGTGCCGGATGGACTGGTGGCTGTTCTGGATAAGGAAAGCTATTCTCCCAGAGCACAGTTTGTTCTGGAAGAGGCACATAGACAGGCGGATCGGTTTGCGGCAGAAAGAACGGGAACCGAGCATATTCTCCTGGCTCTTTTGAAAGAAGGAGAGAATGTTGCGGTAAGACTATTAAATACCCTTGGAATATCCGTGCAGAAGCTTTACGCGGATACACTTATTGCAATGGGAGAGGATGGGAATCTCTACAAGGAGGATCTGTCCAGAAAGCAGAGCAGGAAAAGCAAACAGACTTCTACATTGGATCAATATAGTCGCAATCTTACAGCGCTTGCAGCAGAGGGAAAGCTGGATCCCGTGATCGGCAGAGAGGATGAGATAAAGAGAGTTATTGAAATTTTAAGCCGGAGAACCAAAAATAACCCCTGTTTGATCGGAGAGCCCGGCGTGGGAAAAACAGCAGTCGTGGAAGGTCTGGCGCTTCGTATTGCATCCGGAGAAGTACCGCTTACGGTACAAAATAAGAGAGTACTGACACTGGATCTGTCCGGAATGGTGGCAGGCTCTAAGTACCGNGGNGAGTTTGAGGAGCGGATCAAGAAAGTAATTCGCGAAGTGCAGGAGGATGGAAATGTNATTTTGTTTCTGGATGAAATGCATACGATCATNGGTGCCGGCGGAGCGGAAGGAGCGATTGATGCTTCCAATATCTTAAAACCTTCTCTTGCAAGAGGNGAACTGCAGNTGATCGGGGCAACNACAGTAGCGGAATATCATAAGTATGTAGAAAAAGATGCGGCGTTGGAGCGTCGTTTCCAGTCTGTNTATGTGGANGAGCCCTCTATAGAACAGGCGGTTGAAATTTTGAAAGGGATTGCNCCAAAATATGAGGAGCATCATAAAGTTGCAATCACTGAGGAAGCAATCCGGGCGGCAGTTACTCTCTCNGAGCGATATATTAATGACCGGAATCTGCCGGANAAGGCNATTGANNTGATNGANGANGCGGCAGCAGCAGNCCGNCTTAAAAATATGCATGTNNCGGAAAANCTTNAAGACGNCACAGCAGGCCATAAGCGAGATGGATCTTCAGATAGAAGAGTGTATNAAAGCAGAAGATTTTAAGGCNGCNTCAGAGCTTCGCNCNCAGCAGGATGAGATGATTCGCAAGTATGAGCGNGCAAGGGNAAAGAANCNNAAANANCAGGCGGANAATAAATTTTNTATNGGTGAAAATGAGATTGCTGANGTNGTTTCNTCNTGGACNAANGTNCCGGTAAAGAAANTGACNGAAAAGGAAAGTGAACGTCTGTTAAAGCTGGAGAAGGTGCTTCATAAGCGTGTGATCGGNCAGAATGATGCGGTTACAGCNGTGTCTCAGGCAATCCGCCGNGGNAGAGTGGGATTACAGGATCCGGGAAGACCGATTGGNTCCTTCNTGTTTTTGGGNCCTACCGGTGTAGGNAANACCGANCTTTCCAAAGCNCTTGCAGAGGCAATGTTCGGATCGGAAAANGCNTTGATTCGTGTGGANATGTCAGAGTATATGGAAGGNCATTCNGTNTCCAAAATGATCGGTTCCCCTCCGGGATATGTGGGATTTGAAGAGGGCGGACAGCTCAGNGAGAANATTCGNAAGAATCCTTATTCNGTNGTTTTGTTNGATGAAATTGAGAANGCNCATCCGGATGTGTTTAANGTTCTTNTGCAGGTNTTGGATGACGGACATATTACCGATTCCAAAGGNAGAAAGGTAAGCTTTAANAACACCATATTGATCATGACTTCCAATGCNGGTGCNCAGAGNATCGTAGAGCCGAAGAANNTGGGATTTTCCACCGAGACCAGCAAGGAACAGGANTATGANAAGATGAAGNCGGGTGTNATGGANGAAGTNAAAAAGCTTTTCAAGCCTGAATTNATTAATCGTATTGANGAGATTATGGTNTTTAANCCGCTTGGNAAGGAAGAGATGCATGAGATTGTAAATTTACTNTGTGATACGCTTGCTAAGCGCTGTAGGACGCAGATGCAGATAGANATCACTTTCCGNCCGACTCTTAAGGAGCANTTGGTNACCAAATATTCAGATGCNAAGATGGGNGCGCGTCCNTTAAAGAGAGCAATACAGAATGTGGTNGAGAATCAGCTTGCGGANGAGATCCTGGCAGGNCGTATCAANTCCGGAGATNCGGTNNCNGTGGGATTCCGTAAGGANCAAGNTGNNTTTGATGTAAAAGAAAAGTAGATTTTTGAGAGAAAATATATTATACTAAGGNTAANATTNAAAGACCAAAGAAATGTCAGGAGGACTTAAGAAATGGCTGTTGTAGAGGAACTGCTTCGCTCGGAAGGAGACGGTACGATCAGCTTCGGCAATCATTTGCTGGAAAACAAAGCGAAGGTAGAGGATTTTGAACATTGCGGGGATCTGTATAAGGTTAAGACCTACAAAGCAATGACTAAACTGGAACGGAACGGAATGTTTGCTTATGAGTCAGTTCCGGGAACCAGTGTTCTTAACTTTTCAGAGACAGCGGACGGAGTCAGCTTTAAGGCAGAAGGTATCGAGGATGCACAGATAACCCTTGGACTTGAGGAAGATACCGAGTATGAAGTGTTCATTGATGACAAGAGTATTGGTAAAATGAAGACGAATCTTGGCGGAAAGATGAACATTAGTTTAGAGCTGGGTGCAAACAAAGAGGTGGGTATTAAAGTAACCAGATAAACCCAAAGTGTATGTGTTACAGATAATCTTGTGGAACAAAGAGGGGAACTGTCTTAAGCAGTTCCCCATCTCATGTAATAGGAAAGTAAAGGGCGAGTTATGGCAAAAGGCAAATCAGCTACTATATTTTTTTGTCAGAATTGCGGATACGAATCCGCAAAATGGATGGGACAATGTCCGGGCTGCCATCAGTGGAACACCTTTGTGGAGGAGACGATTTCTACGGCCGGGAAAGGAAAGTCCGGAGCGATTCGAAGCGCGCAGACACCGGGTAAGCCGGTATCGCTTAAGGAAATTTCCTTAGAGGACGAGGATCGGCTTACTACCCACAGCGGAGAGTTGGACCGGGTTTTGGGAGGCGGACTGGTAAGAGGCTCTCTGACATTGGTTGGGGGCGATCCCGGTATTGGAAAATCTACGCTTTTGCTGCAGGTATGCAGAATGTTGGCGGCAGATGAGAGAGAAGTGCTTTACGTTTCCGGCGAGGAATCCTTAAAGCAGATTAAACTTCGCGCAAACCGTATCGGTGAATTCAATGAGCATTTAAAGCTGCTGTGCGAGACCGGCCTGGGTACGATTGAAGAAACCATTCGTCATACGAAGCCTGATGTGGTGGTCATTGACTCCATTCAGACTATGTATCAGGAAAGTATTTCTTCAGCTCCCGGAAGTATTTCTCAGGTCAGGGAGGCTACCGGTGTGCTTCTGCAGCTTGCTAAAGGACTGAATATTTCTGTTTTTATTGTTGGACATGTAACAAAGGAAGGAACAGTAGCCGGTCCAAGAGTATTGGAGCATATGGTGGACACCGTTCTTTATTTTGAAGGGGACCGGCATGCATCTTATCGGATCTTAAGGGGTGTGAAAAACCGGTTTGGATCTACCAATGAGATTGGCGTTTTTGAGATGGCGGCGGAAGGGCTCAGGGAGGTAGAAAATCCGTCTGAATTTATGCTCAGCGGAAAGCCCGAACATGCCAGCGGCTCCGTTGTGGTATGTTCCATGGAGGGGACACGTCCCATGCTGGTGGAAATACAGGCTCTTGTATGTCACAGCAGTTTTGGTATTCCAAGAAGACAGACAACCGGAACCGATTTTAACAGGGTGAATTTATTGATTGCGGTCTTGGAAAAGAGGCTGGGGCTTCAAATGGGAAATTGTGACGCTTATGTGAATATAGCCGGCGGCATTCGGCTTCAGGAGCCTGCCGTAGATCTGGGAATTGTGATGGCGTTGGTATCCAGCTTCAAGAATAAAAGCATTGATGATAAGATGATCGTATTCGGAGAGGTTGGCCTTAGCGGGGAAGTGCGTGGAGTTGGCATGGTGCAGGCACGGGTACAGGAGGCTAAGAAGCTCGGATTTACTTCCTGCGTGATTCCCAAGGTATGCATGGAAGCGGTGAAGGATATTACCGGAATTAAAGTGATCGGGGCAGGCAGCGTAGCGGATGCGATCGATCTGTTATGAAATATGACAAAAGTATGACAAATTTAACAAAAATATAAATAAAAGTATTCAAAACCTTCTGATTGTGATAAAATAATACAATCAGGATAAAAGGAGCGAAAGATGGAAAAGAAGAAATGGGTGAAGCATATACCATTATTCATCATTGAAATACTTGTGCTTGTGGCAGCGGTTGCCATATTGCTAGTGGTACTGCGTACTACAGGAGAACATGGCGTTAAAAAGGATATTATTGACGAGGAACAGATTGCAGTTAATGAGGAAGTTAAGAAAAAGGTAACGGAGTCAAAGGAACCGGATAAAGTAAATGAATACACAGGAATTTACAAT
>JAAVAA010000067.1 GCA_014804285.1 Lachnospiraceae bacterium
CATAGTACCAGCTATGTCCAATGGTTATGTCCATTTTTCTCAGATTTCTTTTCCTGCACGATATTCAGTTGTCAAATTTCAAGTGAAATCTCATTCATTGAGATTCCGAGAAGTTATAATGATAGCTGCAGCTATCTGTAATACTGATGCTTTCCCCTATGCCGTTTCCTTCCACTCCTTCTGCCCATGTATATTCCCGTCCATAATAACTGACCATGTGTTCCGGCGCATACCTTCCGTCCGAAGAAGACAGCTCCGAGGATGCTGTAATTTCATATTTTCCCTCTGCCATTGCACAAAACTCACCGCATGGTGCGTGCCAATCCGGGAAACCATAATCTGGCGCATCATCCATATACTCAAAAGAACAAAACTGATCCCCATCGCCGTTCTCTCCATAGAAGAAATTCCGCACCTCCGGTGTAAGTACAAGCGTTGTCTCCGGATAATCCACTATTGGCGTTTCGATATAGCATGCCGGGATCTCTACCGCGCCAACCTGATTTTCGAGTGCATATTTCTTAAAATAATCCTTCCTTTCTTCTGTTCCTTTCCGATAGCAGAGATATACTTTTTCTGCACAATCATTAACTATAGCTCCATTTAAAATCGTTTCCCTGTCATTAAAATAGATCCCCCACAGCTCCGGATTGCTTGCAAAAGCACCTTCACCAATTGTAAGTGTGCCCGAATCCTTTTCTCTAAAAATGATATCCGAAAGACCACAGTTTTCAAAACAGTGCTCCCCTATGGAGACTATGCCAGAAGAGATTTCAATTGATGTACTATAATCACCCAGTGGAATATTCTGGAAAGCACAGGCACCAAATTCCGTTACATCCACTCCGTCAAGCTGCTCCGGAAAAGTAATTTTCCAGCCATCCCGGGTCATCCTTTTTAATCCTTTGAGAAGATCCTTATGGTACTCCTCCCGAATTCCATTGATTATTGCAAATTTCTTTCCATCTGTATCGGTTCTGATTTCATAATCATAAAAATTTTCTTCTGACAAGGAATTTTGGATTTCCTCCTCCCAAAAGGATGCATTATTTTCCAGAAATTCCTGTTTTGTCATACTATAATACTTTTCTTTAAATTGACTATAAGAAATATTCTTTTTCGCAATATAAGAATCATTACTTTCTTCCAGTTCCTCTTCTGTTTTGGGGCGTAAATACTGATAATACAGCCCACCGCCATAAGTGCCGAAGGTGCTATAGTACTGATCCTTGTAATATCTGGCTTCTTCCTCGTTATAGGTATCTTCATCCCAAAAGTAAAATAATTGTATAGCCTCTTCAAACGCCAGATTCCATTTTTCATCAAAATGATACTGGGTAAACTGAGTTCTCTTCGGAGTTCCCGATGTACTCCACTCATAAATAAGCTGTCCTTCATCCGTTAAAAACAAAAATTCCATGGCATCGATCATGTCAATGTAGATCAAATCCACCTTTTCGCCATTCCATGCAAAGATCAGATTAACAGGTTTTTTATGCTCTGTCCTGTCGCCGCTCCCATCCTGACAGATCAGCTCAGGCAGACCGTCCCTATTCACATCCGCCTGACTCCATTCTCCTCCTTCCATTTCCCACATATATTCCAGACCATCTATAGGCGTTACGAAAGACCAATCTCCCTGCATGATCTGTTCAAATGCCTGTCGGCATTTTTCAAACGTCTCCGAATCTTTCCTCTCATCATACTCAGGTAAAGTGCATGGGCTGATTATCTCCTTTCCTGCCGAATCATCCCACTCAATATCTACATAATATTTTTTGCCGGTGGTCTTTTCAATTCCAGATGCATAACCCTTTAATGCATTGCATTTATGCTGTTTCTCCAATCCGGTGCCGACCTTCATCGTCCCACTTTTTTTGCACAAATCCTCAAATTCAAAATGAATATCTGAAAAAAGTGGTGCTGATTCATCATCATCTGCTTTATAATCACCGGAAATCTGATAAGCATCCATGATCATTTGTCCAGCCAAAATTCTATCTGCTAATTCTTCCGGCAAAAGATTCTCCTCACTGGACAAAACCAGTTTTTGCAGAACCTCACATTCTCTTCTTTCATAAACTGTATCTGTCAATGCTCCTCCAGTTTCTTTTCTGGGTTTTTGCACAGCTTCATACTCCACCTGTTCCTGCACTACATAGACTGTATCTGTATCTTCACATATCTGAAAATCTATGATTGGAAACAACACAAGATTTCCACAAAGATTCCTAATATATAAAATATATCGAGAACCAGGGAAGTCCTCATAATCCGAATATTGCATATCATCTATGTACTTTGAATAAACAGCCACTCCATCTTTTTCATATTCAAGTTCACAACCATCCAGTGAAATACATTCATGGACATCTTGATATTGAAATATAAACTTATCTGCTATTTCATTATTTGAATCCGTCTCATCACTTCTTTGTTCTGATTCAGACTGTTCCTGAACAATCTCCTCTTCCTTTCCACAACTCAATATACTAAAAATAAATACGATTGCAATTAAAAGCATTAATCTCTTTTTCATATGACTGTCCTTTCACTAAAATAAACTGCCACTGCTTATCCGCATTTATTATACAAAACAAATGCATCAAAGTTGCATCATAATTGCATCAAATTTGTAAAAATATTATTTTTTATAAAAAATAACTGCAATGTTGGTTTCCCAGCATGCAGCTACTTAACAACTTGTTAACATAATGCAATTATGTTAACCTCTATGGATTTATCATTTTCCAGTATCCTACCCCTCCGACGGCAATTGTCCCAGCAGCTTCTTATACGCCCTGCTGAAAGTGGAATAATCTTTAAATCCGCATTCCGCGCTTGCAACTGTCGCCGCACTTCCTGCCAAAATAAGATTTCTAGCGGCAAGTACCCGCTTTTCCAAAATATATTGATGCATGGAATAACCGGTCTCTTCCTTAAATTTCCGCATCATATGATACTTACTTAAAAAGAATTGGTCTGATAACGTCTCTATCGTCAGATCAGAAGCAAGATTCTCGTTGATATAGTGAATAATCTCCACAACCTTCTTATCATATCTTGCCGTCTTATGAAAAACTTCCGGATTACTGATACAGCACCGATTCAATTCGATGAGCAGTTTTAAAAAAAGGATCCGGCTATACATCTCGCCTGCATACTGTGATTCTCCTTCTGTCCGGTCAAGAAGCTTCACAGTCTCGAACAATGTACGGCTCCAAGAAGGCGCTAAACGTATTACATTTCCCCGCTCTCTTAGCGCCATTTGAAAACACAGGTCAAGAGAGTCCTCTCCTTCCGAATGTTCATCCAGAAAATCCGTGGAAATATAAAACACATACCTCTCATAAACAGTTCCCGATGTCACAAAGGGCTTGTGAATCTCTCCCCTGTTAACTAACAAAATATCATGCGGTTCCAGTTTATAGCTCTTACCCTCAATGTGATATTCCACCTCACCGGAAATGAACCAGATCAATTTATGAAAGTCGTGATAATGGTACTCATANTCTCTCGGTGAATCGTCTTTCAAATGAAACAGACGGAATTTTTCCAGAAGATATCCGCTTTTTAATGCCTCTTTAGTTAGCTGCATAATCCTTCATACCCACATTCATATCCACNTCNCCCTTGATGCCATCCACTTTTCCTTTTGAGCTGTACTGCCATACGGAAAATTCATAAGGGAAATAAACCGGCGCATTGTANTACGCAAACCACTTCTCATAGTCTTCAAGCTGCTCGATATCCACCATCAGCATAAATGTTTTTAAATTCCCATAGATCATTGGNGTATATCCGGCATCTTTGACTGTTTCCAAAAAGGCAATAGCCGCCTTGGTATACTCTTCCTTCGTCATATTGGCTGTTCTTGCCGAAGAAGTNTCCGGATCTTCCAGATCCAGAACNACCGGATACGTCACATCATAGGGCTCTAACAAATCTAAGAGAAATTCTGCTTCCTCAACAGCCTCCTCCTCCGAAATTGCCTGTGTGTAAAAATATACTCCTACCTCAATNTCGTTATCCAGCGCTCCCTCAATATTATCTTGAAAATATTCGTCCTCTACAATTTTACCTTCTGAGTATCCCCGGTACCCTCCCCGGATAAAAGCATAAGAAACCCCGTCTTCCGCAACCTTTTTCCAGTTGATTGATTCCTGGTGTCTAGACACATCAATTCCTTTTAAGGAATGTATCTCATCCGTATCGTCCACGTAANCAATCTCTTCATTGTCTTGAAGAACGAANTTGTCATACACATAATTATGCTGCTTCAAGCTGTCCAAAATAGGAAAAAAGTGAAATCTCCCATCGGAATAGACAACTACATCCTCCGGATAAAAAGCTCTCAATGTTTCTGCCGTAGAATCACCGTTTTCCATTCGNGCTTTTAACTCTGCTAACAACTCCTTCTCTTTATTCTCTTCTGCAAGCGTTGATGCCTCCGCAANATAGGCATCCAAATCNGCCTGCGAATAGACATACTCTTCCTCGCGCTCCTGATATTCCTCCAACCGGCTCATAGCCTGCCTGCTTTCGTTTTTCAGCCCATAATTCTGCAAGACCAGAACGATGCAGCCGGTCAGCGCTGTCAATGTGATCAGACAGAAAATAATATTTGTGATCAGACTGATCCGCTGTTTTCTTCTGCTTCTTCTCGATGTATTTGCCATTTTACCTATCCTTCCAACTATTTAACTNTTNCACTGCCCTAAGTATAGTATGAAANGNNATGTTTTTCAATTGTTTAAATATTCCTTCTTNCAAATCAATATTACAATTTTTCTCCAAAATAGCTTTTATAGCCNTCNCCATAAATCTCGGAGGCACTGGATATNATCATAAACGCTGCNGAATCCTCCTGCTTTACNATTTCCTCAACCTTATGTGCCATAGGCTTTTTGACCACACAGAGAATTACNTGTTTTTCCTTTTTTTCGTATCCGCCGGTTCCCTTCAGATAAGTAACACCGATATCGACCTCTCCCAGAATACGCCTCGCAATCTCCTCATAATGATCACTCACAATATAGATCATTTTTGCCTCGTCTCTTCCATACAGAACCATATCCAGNACCACTGAAGTAACTGCTACAGAAAGTACACTGTAAAGCATGGAATCCACNTTCCGAAAAATCAANCCNCCAATTCCAATTACTACCGCATCCACCAGCAATAGCAGCGTACCCGTTTTCATATACGGTTTCCGCCGTCTTAAACATTTCACAATAATATCCGAACCGCCAGTAGTCGCTCCGTTCCGAAGTACCATTCCCATTCCCAATGCAAGAAGGGCGCCGCCAAAAATTGCCGCCAGTACCGGCTCCAGGGTGAGCGGCGGAAACCTTTTAAAAAGATTGGTAAATACTGACGACATCAGTGTTGCATACAGGGTAGCAAGAATGAATTTCCCGCCAAACTGCCAGGCTCCCAAAATCATAATAGGAATATTNATCAGTAAATACAGNGTACCGGTTTCAAGCGGNATCACCCGGTTTAAGATAATNGCAAGACCGGATGCCCCTCCGGGAGCAAAATCATTGGGGTCAATCAAAAGACTCAGCGCCATTCCAAAAAACAAAGTACCACATGTAATTAATAAAAACTTTTTAACCTTACTTTTCATTTATTATGTTCCCTTCTTTTTCCGCCGTCAAAATATCTGCAAAACCCGCCAAGACCGTTTATTGGGCAAAAAACACATACTATCTAAAGTATGTGTTCTTTACCAAAATATATCCCGGCAGGAAAATCTAAATATTCGCCCTAACCAACTTGGGCTTGTATCCGTTTTGCTCCAGTGCCTCCATGATCTGATGCTTATGTTCCGTTCCAAAAGCCTCAAGAGTAATCCGAAGCTCCACTGCCGCATTACGATTGATGGAAATAAACTGATTGTGTTCCAGCTTAATTACATTACCGTTTTCCTTCGCAATCACATCAGAAACATGACTNAGCTCTCCCGGCTTATCCGGCAAAAGCACAGACACGGTAAAAATTCGGTCACGCATAATAAGCCCCTGCTGAACCACAGATGACATAGTAATCACATCCATATTTCCGCCGCTTAAGATTGAAACCACTTTCTTACCCTTTATATTCAGATGCTTCAAAGCTGCCACAGTAAGAAGTCCTGANTTTTCTACTACCATTTTATGATTTTCTACCATATCCAGAAAAGCCACCACCAGCTCCTCGTCCGCAACGGTAATAATATCATCCAGATTCTTTACCAGATAAGGGAAAATCTGTGTTCCCGGTGTCTTTACTGCCGTACCGTCAGCAATGGTACTGACATGCTCCAGCGTCACAACCTTTCCGGCTTTCAAAGATTCTTTCAGACAGCTTGCCCCTTCCGGCTCCACGCCGATCACTTTAATCTTGGGATTTAAAAGCTTTGCAAGAGTAGATACCCCGGTAGCCAGACCGCCGCCACCTACCGGAACCAGTATATAATCAACCAGTGGAAGTTCCTTAAAAATTTCCATTGCAATGGTTCCCTGACCGGTCGCAACCCCCGGATCGTCAAAGGGATGAATAAAGGTATAACCATGCTCTTTTGCCAGTTCATAAGCATGTTCACACGCCTCATCATACACGTCTCCGTAAAGAACTACTTCGGCCCCATAGCTCTTGGTTCTGTTCACCTTTATAAGCGGTGTTGTGGTGGGCATCACAATTACAGACTTCACGCCATAACACTTTGCCGCATACGCCACTCCCTGAGCATGATTACCTGCAGATGCCGTNATCAAGCCNTTTGCACGTTCTTCCTCGGAAAGTGTACTCAGCTTATAATAAGCGCCNCTNAGCTTATATGCTCCTGTAAACTGCATATTTTCCGGCTTNANNTACACTTTATTTCCNGTCTGTGCACTGTAAAAATCACTGTACACCAGCTTTGTCTCCTGAANAACCTTTTTGACTGTCTCAGAAGCTTCTTCNAATTTCTCCAATGTCAACATGGTATTATCCATCATCTTTTCTCCATCCATATCNCTNATCTTCNGCTTTNNCNACATCAAACAATGCAGTTACAAACTGATCGGAATCAAATTTCTGTAAGTCATCTAATNTTTCACCNACACCGATATATTTCACCGGTATNCCGAGCTCCGATTGAATCGCCACTGCAATTCCGCCCTTGGAAGTGCCATCCATTTTTGTCAGAATAATTCCCGTAAGCGNCGCNGTCTCNCCNAACTCTCTGGCCTGATTTAACGCATTCTGTCCGGTGGTTCCGTCNAGGACNATCAGATTTTCTCTNTGNGCCTCCGGATATTCACGGTCAATAATNCGGTTCATCTTTTTCAGTTCTTCCATNAGATTCTTCTTATTGTGAAGTCNCCCCGCCGTGTCGCAAATNAGCACATCAACNTTTCTTGCCTTTGCCGCATTTACTGCGTCATAAATGACACTGGAGGGATCTGCTCCCTGAGCTCCTAAAATAATATCCACNNCGGCACGATTCGCCCACTCCGCAAGCTGTTCACATGCCGCTGCCCGATAGGTATCCGCCGCCGCGATCAAGACCTTTTTGCCCTGCTGTTTTAAAANACCTGCAAGCTTTCCCACGGANGTGGTCTTTCCTGCTCCATTNACGCCAATCACAAGGACAACCGACTTTTCTTCCTCAAAGACATATGCCGTATCTTCTACCTTCATCTGCTCTTTGATGCTTTCAATCAAAAAATCCCTGCACCTCTCCGGCTCTTTGATATGATTTTCCTTTACCTGTTGGCGAAGTCTGTCCAGAATCTCACCTGATGCATTCACACCGATGTCTCCCATGATCAGTATTTCTTCCAGCTCATCATAAAAATCATCATCAATGGAAGAAAAGCCGCCAAAGACAGAATCAATTCCGCTTACAATATTATCTCTTGTTTTACTTAAGCCTTCTTTGAGCCTTCCGAAAAATCCCATCAGTCATCTAACTCCTTATCAATCAAATTCACGCTTACCAGTGTGGAAACACCTTTCTCCTGCATGGTAATTCCATAAAGCCTGTCCGCCTTTTCCATGGTTCCCCGCCTGTGAGTGATCACAATAAACTGCGTATTCTTAGTAAGCTTATGTAAATATTTTGCAAAGCGGGTTACATTATTCTCATCAAGCGCCGCTTCAATCTCGTCCAAGAGACAAAACGGAGAAGGCTTTAGATTTTGGATTGCAAATAAAAGCGCAATTGCCGTAAGCGCCTTTTCTCCACCGGAAAGCTGCATCATATTTTGAAGCTTCTTTCCCGGCGGCTGGGCGATGATACGAATTCCGGCTTCCAGAATATCCTCATCCTCCATAAGCTCTAAGGTTCCCTTACCGCCACCGAATAATTCCTTAAAGACCTTATCGAACTCTTTTCCTATCTCAGCAAATTTTTCATTAAACTGTTTACGCATTGCGGCATCCAGCTCTACAATGATTCCTTCCAGAGTCTTTTCTGCTTCCACCAGATCATCATGCTGTGTCTTTAAAAACTGATAACGCTCCATCAGATTCCGATAATCTTCAATGGCATTTACATTCACATCACCCAGCTTTTTAATCTGATCCTTCAGCGATGATATCTCTTTTTTCATGGCAGAAAGATCTGTCATTTCCTCGTTACGAAGGGAGGCTGCATCGGAAAGCGTGATCTCATACTCATCCCACATGTAATTAATATGACTTTCAAGCTGTTCCTGAAATTTCTCTTTTTGAGTATTTAATCGATATACTTCCTTATCCAATCCGTTCATCTGCTGGGAAAGAGCTTCTCTGTCTGCAAAGAAATTCTTCTGTTTTAAGGTGAGCTGATCCTTCTTTTCGATGTCTTCCTTTAATTTCTTTTCCGTATCGCCCTGAGTCGTCACAGAGGCCTCTATGGTCTGTATGATCTGTTCAATATCATGTTCTTTTTGAACTGTGTCCTGACCACTCTTTGCAATGCCTTCTTCTATTTCTTTTAATTCATCTGCATAACGCCCAATCTCACCGCTGATACGATCCACATTCTGCTGATGGAAATCCTGCTGTTGAAGCATTTTTTCCACTTCCACATCCCAGCTTGCCACATGGGCAGACTGATCGGATTCTTCCCGCCGTCTTTCTTCCAATTCCGTCTGAAATTGACGTATTTGCTGCTCTACCTGCTGTTCCAGCAATTCCGAATCTTCTAATTCTTTCTGAATCTCCTGCTTGCTGAAATTAATATCCTGTATCTGTTTCTCAATTTCGCGCTCTTCATTTTTAAGCTCGATGGAACCCTCCGACGCTTCGTTCTTGCGTTCCTGCGCCTTAATAACATTCAGCCTTGCCGTATTCTGTTCAATAAACTTCCTCTGAAGCTCTCCTTTGATCTCTTCAATTGACAAACGAAGTTTATTTCGATTTTCTTTCGTCTTTTCAATTTCCCCGAGAATGACATCGATCTCTTTTAAATGTTTCTTAACATTTTCTTCAAGCTCGGCAATCTCTCTTCTACGCCCCAACAGGTTGCTGTTATTCTTAAATGCTCCGCCGCTGATAGCGCCGCCCGGAATTAACAGCTCTCCTTCCAGAGTTACCATACGGATTCCATAATCAAACTTACGGGCAATCTTAACCGCATTATCTACGTTATCAATAACAACGATTCTTCCCAGCATAGCCTTTGCAACATTACGGTATTTTTCATCCGTTTTGACCAGTTCGTCCGCCATGCCGATAACGCCCTTTTCCTTGAGCACCTCAGGTGTCTTAAACTCCTGAGGATTTGATATACTGGTAAGCGGCAGAAACGTGGCTCTTCCTGCCTTTGTTTCTTTCAAAAAAGAAATCATCCTTTTAGCTGTTTCCTCGTCATCGGTTACAATATTCTGGATATTTCCGCCTAATGCCGTCTCTATCGCTGTCTCATGCTTTTTATCTGCTTTAATGATATCTGCAACAACACCTATGATTCCTTTCTCAATGTCCTTGCGTTCCATCACTTTCTTAACGCTTCCGCCGTAGCCTTCATATCGCTCGGTAAGGTTGGTAAGCGCCTCCAGACGGGATTTCTCCTGATGATAATTTACCTGTGTATCACGAAGCTTTTTATCCTTCTGTGCCAGTTCCTCCCGAAGCAAAGAAAGCTGTTCTTCGCTGTTTTCCTGCTGTTCATTTAAGCTGCGGATCTCATCATTTAACTTTTCAAACTCCTGCTGAAGCTTTGTCATAACAGCTTCCTGCTGTGCTTCATCCGATTTGATTCGAAGCAGCCTTGAAGTCAATTCTGCCTTCCGGATGTTGATCTGCTCCGTCATGGTATCATAGCGCCCTAATTTTGATTTAATGGTCGCTCTGGAATTCAGTGCATCGATAATCGTATTTTTTCCACTCTCAATATCATTATTAAGCTCTTCAATTCTTTTTTGAACCTGAAGCAGTTTTTCTCTTGCTTCGTTTCGGGATGCCTCAATTTCTGCAACCTGTTCATCGATCACTTTCTTATCCGCAAGAATCCCTTCCTTATCGAGGAGTTTGACATCCATCTCCCTTTGAACAGCTTCTTTTCTGGTAAGAAAATGCTCCTCATTACTCTTGGCAGATTTGATCTGCTCTTTAAGAACGTTGATCTCACCTTCCAGTTTTCCCCTTAACAAACCTGTATCTGTCAGGGACGCTCGCTCTTTGTCAATCTCTTCACTAAGCAGTTCGATCTGACCTTCTATCTGTTCATATTCATCTTTAATCTTTTCATATTGTGCGGTTGTTCTTTCCAGGTCACTGCTGGCAATATCGTATTTTTTTTGTGCCTCCTCCAACTGTTCCCTGAGACGATTATTTTCAAGTAAGAAAACATTGACATCCAATGTTTTNAATTCTTCTCTTTTTTTCAGGTATACTTTAGCNGCCTCTGACTGCTTTTCCAAAGGNCCGATCTGCTTTTCCAGTTCAGAGAGAATATCATTGACCCTGACCAGATTCTGCTTTTCATCTTCCAGCTTCTTCTGCGCNGCAACTTTACGCTTTTTGAACTTGACAATTCCTGCCGCTTCATCAAAAAGCTCTCTTCTCTCCTCCGGTTTTCCACTTAGNATCTTATCNATCTGTCCCTGTCCGATAATGGAATAGCCTTCTTTCCCAATACCGGTATCATAAAAAAGCTCATTNACATCTTTCAATCTGCAAGGCGCTCCGTTTAAAAGATACTCGCTTTCTCCCGAACGATAAATTCTCCTTGCCACCGTAACCTCATCAAAGCTTGTGGCAAGCTGATGNTCNGAATTATCNAGNGTNATGGCAACATANGCATANCCNAGCGGCTTACGAAGCTCNGTACCNGAAAAGATAACATCCTGCATGGANGCNCCCCGNAGNTGTTTGATTCTCTGTTCTCCNAAAACCCAGCGCACCGCATCCGCAACATTACTNTTTCCGCTTCCGTTNGGTCCCACAATACCGGTAATACCGTTGTGAAACTTAAACACAATTTTATTTGCAAAGGATTTAAATCCATGGATNTCAATACTTTTTAAATACATAAAACACCTACGNTTCNANNACATGATCAAGCAGCACNTGATATGCNGCTTTCTGCTCTGCTGTCTTNTTNTTCCTTCCCTGACCNGTTCCTACTGTTTTTCCGTCAATTTTNGCNTCTACNGTAAAAATCTTNTTNTGCTCCGGACCGGATTCATCNACGATCACATAAGCAAGCTGTTTCCCGGCCTTNTGGATNTTNTCCTGAAGAATAGTCTTACTGTCATAAAATAACTGTTTNTTTTCCAAATCGGAAAGGATATACTTTTGAACAAACTGACCGGCTTCTTCAAATCCGCCGTCAAGATAAATAGCTCCAAGCAGCGCCTCCATCACATCCGAAGCAATAGACTCTCTCTCTCTTCCTCCGGTTGCTTCTTCTCCTTTTCCAAGCAGAATATACTGCCCCAAGGCAAGATCTCTGGCACAAAAAGCCAATGCCGGTTCACATACCATGGAAGATCGCATCCGCGTCATCTCTCCTTCTGACATGTCCCGATAATTTTCAAAAAAGAACTGACTGGACAAGAGTTCCAGTACAGCGTCTCCCAAAAATTCCAGTCTTTCGTAATTGGCATACTTATTGATCTTCTGTTCGTTTGAAAAAGAACTGTGGGTTAAAGCCTGTACCAGCAGTTCCTTTTTCTGAAATTGATATCCTATTTTTTCTTCCAGTTCTCTTAATTTTTCCTGATTTAACATAAATCCCCTTGATTCTTGAATCATTCTGATTCCTAATCATTTTGATTTCTGATCATCTTGATCTCTGATCATCTTGATCTCTATCCCCGAAAAAAGCCCGAAAACGGGCTTTTAGTTAATTGCGCTTTTGATAAGACTTACTGCATCTTCCACAGTAGAAATTTTCTCTGCCTCTTCCGCCGGGACTTCAATATCAAATTCCTCTTCTATTCCCATTATAATCTGAAAAACATCCAAGGAATCCGCTCCCAGATCATCTACAAAGGTAGTCTCCATCGTAATCTCATCAGGGTCAACGTTTAATACGTCAGCAATTACTTTTTTTAATTTTTCAAATTCCATGTCTCATTTCCTTTCTAATTTTCTTCCATTGTTATTTTTTCTTTTATTTTTTGATTAATATTCTGTTCTGTAAAGGTGATACATTGCAGAATAGAATTTTTGATCTCCACGGATTTGGAACTGCCGTGTGTCTTGACCACCAGTCCTTTCAACCCAAGCATAGGCGCTCCGCCATACTGCTCCAGATCAAAGGCTTTCAGAGTCTGCTTGAGGGCCGGCTTAACCAAAAGGGCACCCATCTTACTGCGAAGGGAAGTCATCATTCCTTCCTTCACCTTTTTGATCATTATTCCTCTGACTCCTTCATACATCTTTAAAATCACATTTCCAACAAATGCTTCGCAGACGATTACGTCTGCCTTTCCGGCAGGAATATCCCTTGCTTCAATACTTCCAATAAAATGGATATCCGGACAATTCTTAAGAAGCGGAAAGGTTTCTTTTACAAGTGCATTTCCCTTCTCTTCCTCAGCACCAATATTGACGATGGCTACCTTTGGGCTCTTCACCCCCATAACGCTTTCCATGTAAACAGAACCCATCTTGGCGAACTGAACCAGATGTGACGGTCTTGCATCTACATTTGCGCCACAGTCAACTAAAAGCGCGCACCCCTCTGCTGTAGGAATAAGGGGTGCAAGAGGCGGTCTTTCCACGCCCTTAATCCTGCCGACGATCACCTGCCCTCCGACCAATGTAGCGCCGGTGCTTCCAGCAGATACATATGCATCGCAGGTTCCTTCCTTAACAAGATTGAGTGCCTTGACAAGTGAAGAATCCTTCTTCTTCCTGATTGCCATAACCGGCGGCTCAGCCATATCAATAACTTCACTGGCGGGCACAACCTCCACCTGTTCTTTATTATATGTGTACTTTGCAAGTTCGCTATTGATCTTATCCTCCTGCCCCGTTAAGAAAACCTTAACATGGCTGCTCTCAGTAACCGCTTCAACAACTCCCTTCACTATTTCAAAAGGAGCATTGTCACCGCCCATACCATCAACAGCAACATTTACAAATTCTGCCATACCGGCACCTCCTATCCATACTTCTTTACTATACTAAACCATAATATAAAAATCAAGGTTTATTTTGCTATATTTCTCCAAACAAATGATCCTCCCTTTCCGCAGGTTTGTATAGATCCATCAAATTAACGTTTAACTTGGGTATGCATATGTAAGACACATCCGCTCAGATGAAAAGAAAGCCTCTCGTCAACACGCTCGATAAAGCGTTCGCGAATTGTTTCCTCAAGGATTTCTTTTCATC
>JAAVAA010000068.1 GCA_014804285.1 Lachnospiraceae bacterium
AAAAAGTAAAGGCCGAGAATAAAATACTATATTCCATGAAATCATAACAAATCCCCACTTTCCCTGTAAATAAAGGAATTGTGGGGACTTTTAACGTCATAAACTGTCAAAGATGGGATTATAAGCGCAAACAGTTTTTTTAGCGATTGGGAAGAATTTACGATTTTGCATACTGTGAAAAAATAGTTTGAAATAGAGCTGAAAAGCTTGTCTTTTTGCATCCTGTATAATAATATAGATGTAACAGAAACTATAGAAAGAATAGGGAAGTAATCATATGAACATAGCGGCATACTGTCGTGTTTCTACAGATAAAGAAGATCAGCTTAATAGTCTGGAAGTGCAAAAGGAGTTTTTTGCCGAATATACAAAAAGAACAGGGGATACTTTGGTCAAATTATACGCGGATGAAGGTATTTCCGGCACGAAAATAAAGAACCGTAAAGAGTTTCTGAAAATGATGTCGGATGCGGAGCATGGTATATTTGATATGGTGGTTGTTAAGGATATATCTCGTTTTGCAAGAAATACAGTGGATTTGCTTCAAAATATCCGCAAGCTGAAAGCACTGGGTATCGAGACGCAGTTTCTTACTGCCAATATGACCAGTATGGGAAACAGTGAATTTGTGTTGACTATCTTTGGGGCTTTGGCACAGGAAGAAAGCGCGAATACTTCTAAGCGTGTCAAGTTCGGCAAAAAAATGAATGCCGAAAAAGGGCGTGTTCCTAATATTGTGTATGGATATGATAAGACAATAGGAGATTACTTTAATCTGGAAATTAACCGTCAGGAAGCGGATGTTGTAAAGCAGATTTATCATTGGTATCTTCAGGAGCGGTGTGGTGCGGCGAAAATTGCCAATATGCTAAATGAACGCAGCATTAAGACAAAGCGTAACTGTAGTTGGAGTCAGAACGCAGTCTGTAGGATTTTGACAAATGAACTGTATACAGGCAAGATTATAAATGGAAAAGAAGAAGTGGCAGATTTTTTGACCGGGCAAAGAAAAGAAAAGGATGAGACGGAATGGATGGTCGTTGAGCGTCCTGAGTTAAAAATTATTGAACAGGAAGATTATGAGAAAGTTCAGGAGATTCTTCATGGTAGGCATGTAGCATTTAACTTGAAGAAAGAGCGGCAAAGTAATAAGTATCTTTTTTCCACAATTATTCGCTGTAAGGAATGTGGATGGTCTTTTAGAAGGATGGTGCGCACTTATAAAAATACTTATGTGCGTTGGGTGTGCTCCGGACATAATGGAAAAGGGGTGGACAGTTGTCCTAATGCAATTTCTGTTGACGAGGACGAGCTGATTAATGTATTGCAGGAATATTTTAACCAAATGCTTTATCAGAAGAAAAAAGTAATCCATCATGTGGTAGGTGAATTTCAGCGGGTATATAAGGCGAAAGACGAAAATATTGAATATGAAAAAGAGTTAAAGAGCCAATTAAACAAGCTGACAAGAGCCAGAGAAAAATATATGAATATGTATGAGGATGATCTGATTTCCAGAGAAGAACTAAATGAGAAAATTGGTGGTTCAAGAAAGGAGATAGAACGTCTGGAAAATGAGTTAAAAATGGTATCCTATCATCTGACAAAAGGGGATCAGTTAGAAAGTATATTAAATAATACCTTTAAGCAGATTGAAGATGTTACGGATGTAAGGCAGATGACAAATGCACAGTTGAAAAAGATCATACAAAAAATAGAAGTAGATAAAGAGGGGAATGTCGAGATTTATCTGCGTTTATTTGGAGAACTTGGACTGGATGAAACGGTACTAATTGAGAGTGATTTTGAGGATGAAAATACCGTTCGAGTTTGTAACTACCATACATAAAGATGTCACAGATCGTCTTATGCAGATCAATCCTTCCCTGGCTAAGGAAGCAAGAAAGGTTTTGGATGTGAATAAACAGGAGCGTCACATCAGGGGAGGTATGGCAACCAAAGAGAAATACCAGCATATGCATCATGAATAAAAAATCAGCAGATCAAAGGGAGTAATGACGTTTCACAGGGTATGAGAGGTGAAACGTCATTTTCAGGTGTGTCATTTTTAAGCATGTGTTATTTGCAGGCGTTGCGCAGAAAAAATTTCGTGCTATAATAGCAGGTGGCAAAATGAGAGAAATGTCAGAGGATATTGTTATGTTGTACACAAACAGAGATTTAAAGAAATTGATTATTCCTTTAGTATTTGAACAGCTTCTTGCTATTTTAGTGGGTATGGTCGATACGGTTATGATTGCGGGAGTGGGGGAAGCGGCTGTTTCCGGTGTTTCGCTGGTGGATACGGTTAATATTCTTGTTATAAATATTACGGCAGCATTGGCAACCGGCGGGGCCGTGGTGGCAGGACATTTTCTGGGGCAGAAGGATTCAGAAAATGCCAGCCGGTCGGCGTGGCAGCTGGTACTCTTTTCCATATGGCTGTCAATTGTGGTGACGATTCTCTTTTTAGCGGCACACAGACCGATGCTCAGGGTTATCTTTGGACAGGTAGAGCCTGCGGTTATGGAAAGCGCGTCTACATATCTGGTCATTACGGCAATTTCGATTTGTCCTCTTGCCGTTTATAATGCCTGTGCTGCTCTGTTTCGTGCAATGAGTGATTCCAGAACTACCATGCTGATTGCAATTGCCATGAATCTGATCAATCTGGTCGGGAATGCAATTCTTATCTATGGAGCCAAGATCGGCGTAGCCGGAGCCGCGATAGCGACTACTCTTTCAAGGATTGCGGCAGCAGTCATTATCATGTGTTTGATGTTCCATTCCGACAGGGTGATTAATTTTCGGGGGCAGGCGACCTGGAAAATGGATTTTGATCTGATTAAAAAGATTTTATATATCGGTGTGCCGAATGGGTTGGAGAACAGTTTGTTCCAGTTAGGAAAAATTTTGCTGCTCAGTCTGATCTCTACCTTNGGAACCTNTGCNATTGCNGCNAANGCTGTCTGCAATACTCTGGCAAGNTTTAATGTANTGCCGGGACAGGCANTNAANCTGGCGCTTTTATCCGTGGCATCTGTTTGTATTGGNGCCGGAGATTANAAGCAGGCGAGATATTATACNAAAAAGCTTATGNTGATNACCACCATATGTACAGCAGTGATATCGGGAATTATGTTTGTTTTTGCTCCCTGGATCATGAAGATNTATCAATTAACACCTCAGACCGAAAGTCTTGCAGTGCAGGTNATNCGNTGGCANACGGTGCTGGCTGTNATCTTNTGGATGCCGTCGTTTACGCTGCCGAATACTCTNCGGGCAGCNGGTGANGTGNTTTGGACAATGTTTATTGCCATTGCCTCNATGTGGTGCTTCCGAATTGGTTTTGCCTATCTGCTCAGCCGNCATTTTCAGGGAGGTCTGATGGGAGTGTGGATTGCGATGACCATAGACTGGGCNTTTCGNGCNCTNTGCTACATGATCCGCTATCACGGGAANAAGTGGGAGCATTCCATGAAAGCTTCCAGAGTATAAATTTAGAGTCTGNTTANGNGCAAGAATCTTTTGACAAGCANTNNGCCTGTCTTTATAATGAGATATCATAGGTCATGATAGGAAGTATTTTATACATAAGCGTTGGCGGAAAACGCAGATAGGAGTACATNTATGGATAAGGAAACGGTCATAGTGCTTGATTTTGGCGGTCAGTATAATCAATTGATTGCCAGAAGAGTCAGGGAATGTCATGTATATTGTGAAGTGCATCCCTGTACGATCAGCCTGGAGCAGATCAAAGAGATGAATCCGAAGGGCATNATTTTTACNGGAGGACCGAACAGCGTTTACGGCGAGGATTCTCCCCGCTATTCCAAAGAAATTTTTGAACTGGGAGTNCCGATTCTGGGCATCTGTTATGGNTCTCAGCTTATGGCATATCTGTTGGGCGGAAGCGTGAAGACGGCGCCTGTCAGTGAATATGGAAAGACNGAAGTGGAAGTGGACAAGTCTTCCATACTCTTTGGCGATGTATCNGAAAAGACAATCTGCTGGATGAGTCACACNGATTATATCGAAAAAGCACCGGANGATTTCAAAGTNACTGCNCACACGCCGGTATGTCCGGTAGCAGCNATGGAAAACGCGGAGAGAAAGCTTTATGCAGTTCAGTTCCATCCCGAGGTTATGCANACCCAGGAAGGTATGAAGATGCTTTCCAANTTNGTATNTCAGGTTTGNGGNTGNAAGGGNGACTGGCGTATGGATGCCTTTGTAGAGACNACNATTGCNCAGATNCGNGAAAAGGTAGGNANCGGCAGGGTGCTTTGCGCNCTTTCCGGCGGTGTGGATTCTTCNGTNGCAGCAGTCCTCTTGGCAAAGGCAGTNGGTAAGCAGCTTACCTGCGTTTTCGTAGANCATGGTCTTCTCCGAAAAGATGAAGGCGATGAGGTAGANGCGGTATTTGGACCGGAGGGGCCTTATGATTTGAANTTTATCCGTGTCAATGCCCAGGAGCGTTTTTATGGAAAGCTTGCCGGTGNGACGGAGCCGGAGGCAAAGCGGAANATTATCGGTGAGGANTTTATNCGTGTCTTTGAGGAAGANGCAAAGAAGATCGGCACGGTGGACTTTTTGGTACAGGGAACCATTTATCCTGATGTGATCGAGAGCGGCCTTGGAAAAAGCGCTGTGATCAAATCCCANCACAATGTNGGCGGGCTTCCGGATTATGTNGATTTNAAGGAAATTATTGAGCCATTNAGGTTGTTGTTTAAGGATGAAGTGCGTAANGCNGGGCTGGAGCTTGGCATTCCGGAATATCTGGTAAACNGGCAGCCNTTCCCGGGACCGGGGCTTGGTGTCCGGATTGTNGGNGANGTGACTGCNGAGAAGGTNCGGATTGTACANGAAGCGGATGCAATTTACAGGGAAGAAATTGCAAAGGCTGGTGTGGACAAAGGNCTTGGACAGTATTTTGCAGCNCTTTCNAANATGCGGAGCGTAGGAGTTATGGGTGATGAAAGGACTTATGATTATGCAGTNGTGCTCCGTGCAGTTAATACCTCNGANTTNATGACNGCGGAAGCAGCGCAGATCCCTTGGNAAGTGCTCAGCGTGGTGACAAGCAGGATCGTGAATGAGGTAAAGGGGATCAACCGGGTACTTTATGACTGTACTGGAAAACCTCCGGCAACAATTGAAATAGAATAACAAGTGTTATTTAATGAATGCAATTCTTACTTCAAAGAGTTTGTGCATGCGCTGCATCACAAATTCTAACAACCGAAAATGCAGCGCAGAAATGAGGGAAAATATGAAGCAGGATATGATTGTAATTCTTGATCTAGGCAGCACAGAAAACACTACAATTGCTCGTCAGATAAGGGAACTGGGAGTGTATAGTGAAATTCANCCCCACGATATCACCTTAGAAGAATTNAATGGGATGCAGAATGTGAAGGGGATTATTTTAAATGGNGGGGAAAACCGTATTGTAGACGGCAAAGCGGTAGAAATATCCCCGGAGCTTTATANTTGTGGTTATCCCATGCTTGCCATTGACCATCCCACNGCTCAATGTGACAGGAAACAGGAAGTACTTCCGGATGAGAAGACTTTAAAGGAATTTGTGTTTGATGTATGCCATGCAGAGGCTAACTGGAACATGAAAAACTTCATTGAGGATCAGGTGGAGCTGATCCGTAAGCAGGTTGGAGATAAAAAAGCCCTTCTTGCGCTTTCCGGCGGGGTGGACTCTTCAGTTGTAGCAGCGCTGCTAATCAAGGCAATCGGGAAGCAGCTGGTATGTGTCCATGTGAACCATGGGCTGATGAGAAAAAATGAATCAGAGAGCGTTATTGAGGTATTTCAAAGACAGCTTCATGCAAATCTGGTTTATGTGGATGCAACGGAAAGATTTTTGGGAAAACTTGAAGGGGTTGCAGATCCGGAACAGAAGCGTAAGATCATCGGAGGGGAATTTATCCGGGTTTTTGAAGAGGAAGCAAGAAAACTGGAAGGTATTGACTTCCTTGGGCAGGGAACGATTTATCCCGATATTATTGAGAGCGGAACCAAGACGGCTAAGATGGTGAAGTCTCATCATAATGTGGGCGGTCTCCCGGAAGATTTGAAGTTTGAACTGGTGGAGCCACTTAAGCAGTTGTTTAAGGATGAGGTAAGGGCTTGCGGAATTGAGCTTGGACTGCCTGCTGAAATGGTTTATCGTCAGCCTTTCCCGGGACCCGGCTTAGGCGTGCGCTGTCTGGGTGCAATCACCAGGGACAGGCTGGAAGCAGTGCGGGAGGCTGATGCTATTCTCCGGGAGGAATTTGAAAAGGCAGGACTTAACAAGAAGGTATGGCAGTACTTTACGGTAGTGCCGGATTTCAAGTCGGTGGGTGTGAAGAATAATGCCAGATGTTTTGATTACATGGTGATTATCCGGGCAATTAATACCATTGACGCTATGAGCGCGACAATTGAGAAGGTAGACTGGGATGTGTTGGAAAAGATTACAAACAGGATTCTGGCAGAGGTGGAGCATGTAAATAGGGTTTGCTATGACATGAGTCCGAAGCCGCCGGCGACGATTGAGTTCGAATAGTACGAGGGTGTATAGATTATTTTATATGGCAGGTAGTCTATAAGATTGCCTGTCATGTTTGTATTATTTTTATGGGAGTAAATTGGAAAGAAAAATGTTGCCAACATTATAATAATATAGATAAAAATGAGGAGATATACAGAATGGAAATAAATGTTGATATTGATGTTGACTTTTTATGGGGAAATGAACATTTTATTAAAAATGAATGGGGGAAAATTACCTATATTGTTGGACCAAATGGCACGGGAAAAACTATTGTTGCTGAAAAGTTGAAAGAGCAATTTAAGAAAGCACAGCTTAAAGTACGTTATTTTAGTGCAGAACGGTTAAATAATTTAGGGAATAAGTGGGATGATCATGGGTATCTTCAAAGTGACAAGTTGAGCAATGGTTTAAATATTGGAAATTTTTCAGGTTACAAAAGCAGGGCAGATGCGTTGGGACAAAGTATTGATGCAATCATTGAATTGAGAAATAAAATGGATTTGCAAATTAAGATTGAGAGTATCTTATCGGATATATTTGGTAAAACATTGTCATTTAAAGAGACTGGTGGATATTTGAATGTTACTATGGAAGATTCGGGTAAAGTATATGATTTAAAGAAGGATGAGAGTCATGGTCTAAAAGAAATTATTACTTTATTGGCGTTTTTATATGATGATGAGTATAATTGTATTATATTAGATGAGCCAGAATTAAATCTTCACCCTCAGTTTCAGCAATATATTCTGCAAGAAATAAAGTCTATGGCAGGTGATCCATTTCAAGAACAAGGGAAAAAGATGTTTGTGATTTTAACACATTCACCATATATGTTAAGTATTCAAAATTCGGATGAACTGAAAAATTTAGTAGTATTTCATAGGCATGAAGTACCGACATTTATTAAAGAATATGAGGATATGGATGAATATCAAAAACTAAGATTGAATAAACTATTGTTACGAATGAATGTAAATCATAAGACACTATTTTTTGCGGATAAACCGATTTTTGTAGAGGGGTATATTGATCAACAATTTTTTAATATATTACAATATAAACGAGCAATTCCATTAGGAGCAGAGGGTATTTCTATAATTGATGTTGGTGGAAAAGATGAGATAGATATTATGTATAGCCTTTGCCGGTTACTCAAAATTAATGCTTTTTGTATTATAGATATGGATGGTCTGTTTGAGGGTAAACTTCGACAATCAGTTGATAAAATAAGTGATACGGGCACTTTTATGGCCCAAAAAGGGAAAGATCCATTGATGAAGTCAATTGGAAATATTGACAAGCTTTTAAACGAAGAGGTTGAAGAGTTATTAAAATCGAAAAATGAGTTATTGCAAGGAGAGTTAAAAGATTTTTATGATGTATTAAAAGCCCAGTCTGGTGATAAAGCCAATATGATGCAAAAACGTATCATGTTTTTGGGATTACATCGAATTAAGACTGAAATATCGACATTGCTTTCTGCTGAAGGAAATCGAAAGTTACTACAAATAGAAGGATTGTCTAAAGATATTTTTGAGTGTTTTAATAGTGTAAATGTATATTTTCTTGAAAAAGGTGAGATAGAAAACTATTATGTAACCGATATAGGGAATCAATATCAAATAGCCGACAAGAAAAAAACAGATTATTATTTGCAAGAATTTCAAAAAATTAATGAAATGGATAAGGCAGAAATTGAAGAGAAATATAGTAAGGGTCAAATCCGACGCCCTCCTATAAAATTCAGCGCCGTTTAGTTGCGGCGCTTACTATAACAATCAACTGGTAAACTCTTTGACCAAGGCATGAGTGGCTCCAGCTCTGATTGT
>JAAVAA010000069.1 GCA_014804285.1 Lachnospiraceae bacterium
CAGGACTGCCGCTGACATCCTATTTTCTCGGAACCGAAGACATAAACAAAATGCTAAGTCATAGATTCTGACCTATGGCTTAGCACTATTTTTTTACTTCAACTCCGAAAGACAGGTCATAAGTATAGCACAGTAGAAGAAGAAAGTCTATGCAATTATCACTTTATATTATTGGAAACATTTTAGAGAAAAATTCGATTCATTTCGTATGACGGCAGCAGGAAAAGTACTATGGCTAAAGCGATAGCAGAAAAGTGAAGTTGTCAGTATGGAAAGGGGCATTATTATAGCTTGAAAGTGACAGGACTGAAAGTATAATTTTTCTATCCTGGCACTTTCAAGCCGGTACAAACCGCATTTACGGGTTATTGCCATTAACTTTCTTCGGCTCCGCTTGGCAGATTGTGCCATCTTTTCAGTGTCGGAAATAACTTCCTCATTCGTTCTCTTGCTTCCTCCGGAGTCTTACACTCTCCATCTTCTACCCAAAATGGAATACAGCTTTCTATCATTTCCTCCATGGCTTCATCTTTCCCGAAGTTGCCATTGGGAAAGCAGTACTTGCAATAGTCGGTATTTCTGCTCCCGTCACTATTGTGCCCGTAATCATCTTTTCCCATCTTCATACTACAGCTCTGACATATTGTATTCATTGCACATCCTCCATAAAAATTTCGTCCGGCGCTGTCCGAATCTTATCGCTTATACTTCCTCATATCCGCCGGTAATCTCACATACATTCTGATCCGGATCATAAATATCAAAATGATAATATCCCTCGTGAACTTTTTCAATCTCGGTCATTCTACCTATTCCCAATTCTCTCAGGCGCTGGTATTCCCTTTTCAGATCCTCCACCCAGAAATTTAGCACAAACTTATGATCGCCTTCCCCATAGTGATGTCCTGGCAGGTTTTCCTCATTCATGATGGCCAGACATTTGTTGTCAAAGAAAAATTCCGCAAACTTATTGCCGCAGTTTCTGGTAGACACCGCCATTGACAGCAGCTTTTCATAAAATGCTATGGATGCCTCAAAATCCCTTGCAATCAAGTATACACAACCCAAATGAACCTGTTGTGGGCGAAGTTTTTTGGCATCTGCTTCCTCCAACAGGATCCCGTCCGTCCCCACGGAAAATAAATGACTCATCTGTACCACCTTATCAATCTCCGGCAGCGATTGATCCATTTCCCACTTGGAGATAGACTGTCTGGATACGGCGAGTTTTTCAGCTAGCTGCTCCTGTGTAAGACCGTTGTCTATGCGCAATTGCTGAATTCGTTTTCCAATACTCATGACTTTTCCTCCTTGAAGTTTTGTAACATTTGTATCAATTTTATTGTACCTGTCCGCAAGAAAAACATCTACCAATTATTCTTGGAATTTTGGCAACCGGAAGTTGCGCTTTGCAATAGAAAGATTTATATTTCTTCTTTTCTACTCTTTGTATATATGCTATGTTAATAGTAAATTCGTACAAATAATAGCATGATTAGCGAGGCAATACAATGTCAATGGATCTGGAATGTATATATTGCAATACAAAATTCTCAGTAAAAATACATGCTAATTTCTCCGTAATATGTCCATGCTGTAAAAGAGGCATTTATCGTGAATGTGAATACGGATTCGGACCGGTTACCCCATGCCAGATATATTTGGGTGAGAAAGTAGTAGGCGTTGTTGAATCTGACAACACCAATTACTACTTAAGGATGTATGGGAATAAAGTGCCTCTTAATAATACCTACTTAGATGCTATACTGGAATCAGAAACCATAGTATGCAGACAACTAAACATTTTACGTCATCACGATCACAAAGATATACAAATATTAACAAAAAAAGGTTCCCTTTGCTTTTATGGAGACTGGCCGGGCAGACCTTATGATAACTACCATAAAATAATACATGCATCTTTTGATGGTGAAATACTTGAAATTTTTTTCAAAAGAGGGGAACGTCTGCTTGTTTATAACCCAGAAAATATAACAAGTACAGAACAGGAACTAAAAATAGAGAAATCCCAAAAACTTAAATGGATTTACGACTCCTATATTATAACTACATATACTGCTGAATGTGAAACTCTTTTTAAGGAAACTAAGTATGGAATTGAGCATCTAACGATAAAGGAACCTTTTTTGGCAGTTTATATGGGATAGGACATTATGAGCTATCAGAATTATAAAGAAGCAATGAAGCTGGCTCCCAAGTGTCGGTTCTATACCACAGCAGGGGGCAGAAGTATTGCAGAAATAAGTAGGGCAGAGGACTTTGGTGAGTTCGTTCTTGAACTGGTAAAGGAACAGATTGAGTCATAAAAGCAAAAATATCATGATTTAAAGATTTACAAGGCAGGTGACATATGAATTACAAAATTTCTGTTATTGATGACAATGTTTCTGATACGGAATATGTTGGCGCTCTCGCTGCATGTTGGGCGGAATCTGCCGGCCATACCCTGAAAATCTGCACATTTCCGTCTGCGGAGGCATTTTTCTTTCAATACGAAGTGGAACAGGACTTTGACATTCTCTTGCTGGATATTGAAATGGGGGAGATGAACGGTGTTGAACTTGCCAAGAAGGTACGCCAAGAAAACGATGGGGTTCAGATTGTCTTCATTACCGGATTTCCCGATTTTATTGCAGAAGGGTATGAGGTCGCTGCGCTGCACTATCTCATGAAACCGGTTTCTTATGAAAAACTGCATGAGGTGCTAGATAGGGCTGCTGCCAACCTTGCGAAGACGGAAAAACGGCTGCGTGTGACTTTTGACCGCAGGACGGATTTTGTGCCGCTTTCCCAGATTCTCTATGTTGAAGCTCAGAAGCAGTGTGTTCTGATTCACACTTTCGAAGAAACTTACCGTATGAAACAGTCTTTTGCCGAGACAGTAGAAAAATTAGACGAATTCTTTTTTAAATGCCAGCGGTCGTTCTGCGTCAACCTGAGCCACATCACACAGATTAAAAGCAGCAGTGTATTGCTGAAAAACGGTGAGGAAGTTCCCATCAGCCGGGGGATGGCAGAGAAAATAGGAAAAGAGATAATACGATTGTTTTAGTGACATATTGGTAAGTTGTGCTGCTGATACAGATATTGACTGAATATAGCAATACGAGGTACTTATGTTATTACAGAAATGGATTGATAAACGAATTGAGGAATATCAAAGTGATTTACTTCAGAAATATTGCGACGAAGTAGAATCAATGTATACGAAGATGCGGGGCTGGCGGCACGATTATCACAACCATATTCAGGCATTGCAGGCCAGTATGGCGCTTGGAAAATATGAGGAAGTGAACGAGTACCTGCGTGAACTGAACGATGATCTGACACAGGTGGATACCACGATCAAGACCGGAAAGGTAATGATTGATGCAATTCTGAACGGAAAGCTGAGCATTGCGGCGCAGAATGACATTGCGGTCAGTGCCAAAGCGAAGATTCCGGAGGGGACACCGGTCACGGATGTGGATTTGTGCGCTATTATCGGGAATCTACTGGACAATGCTATTGAGGAGAATAAAAGGCTCCCGCAGGAGAGTCGGTTCCTCCGCATTTATATCGGACAGAAGAATACCCAGTTTTATCTTGCATTTACCAACGCGGCTGGGAAGAAGCGCGATAAGCGCAGAAGTCTTTTCCCATCCGCCAAAGGGGCACAGCATGGTCTTGGCCTTGTACGGGTGGAAAGCCTTGTGAAAAAGTACGGAGGTCTTTTCTCAGCGGACAGCGAGGATGGCGGATTTACGGCGGAGCTGCTGATTCCGCTTACCCTTAGTGAGTAAACTCCCACGTACAAATTGTACAATTAATTCTGCATGGCTAAACTTGTACGCATTTCGTTCACCGAAAATGACATTTGGTTGACGGGATGCGCTTTTTTTATTTATTGGGTATATGATTCTTTCAGGTGATTACGAAAGGAGACGACTGGATTACTATGAAGAAAAGGGAACAAAGGGAACCGAAACGCAAGCCGAAATACGGGCTGTTTTCATGCGTGGGATACATTTACCGCCTGCTGTGGCACAGTGAACGGGGATTGGTGTTTACAGGGATTTTTACCGTGCCGATATCTCTGGCGCTGTCGGCGCTCGCGCTCTATACGCCGTCCGCAGTGCTGTCGGTGTTGGAGGCATCGGACAGATTCACGCCGATTGCACTGGTGATTATCGGACTGCTGCTTGCACAGCTACTGTGTGACCTTGCTAATAATATTCTTTCTGCAAAAGCTTTTAGTTCAGAGACATATGTTTTTTCGCAACTGTATTATATCTTGAGTAAATACGAGCGTGACAGGGATTGGTATCATCAATATGATCCTGAAGTACAGAAATTAGATGAACGTGCGGGCAATGCTACCAGGAATAATCATGTGGCAGGGGTACATTTTCCCATGGATTTCGCCGACATGCTTACCCAGATTTTAAGCTTCCTGCTGTTTGGGGCGGTTGTTTCCATATTGCATCCGGCTATCATTCTGCTGCTTGCCCTCGGATGTGCGCTGAATGCCGTTATGGGAAAGTGGGAGAGGAGAAAGAACTGGGAGGAGCAGGATATCCGCAACGATCTTGAGAAAAAAAGGAGCTGTGTTATCGTGTCAATATCTCAGGATTTTAGTTATGCCAAAGACATACGACTGTATGGAATGAAGCAATTTTTACATGACCGGATGGCTTCTCTGCGTGATCTGAGCGTGGCAGAGCAGAGAAAGATGGAACGCCGCAGTATCCTCACTGCTTTTGTTAATTTCCTCATTATCCTGATTCGTGACGGAGCGGCGTATGCGTTCTTGATCAGTGAAGCCGTTCGGGGAAATGTAGATGCCTCATCCTTTGTATTGTATTTCGCTGCAATTACGTCCCTGTCAGGTGTGATGGACGGTATTCTGGGAAAGATAAACTGGGTTTTGGAAGGAGCGATGCAGGTTTCCGACTTTAGAGAAGCGATAGAGGTGGAGGATAAGCTTAACCGGGGGACGAGCCTTCCGGTGCCGGGGGAACCCTTTTCCATAGAATTCAAAAATGTATCTTACCAATATCCCAAGGGTGAGAAAAAGGTGCTGGACAATATATCCTTTCAGATTAAGGCAGGGGAGAAGATTGCACTGGTGGGACTTAACGGCGCCGGGAAAACAACGATGACCATGCTGATGTGCGGAATGCTTCTGCCGGATGAGGGGGAAATCCTGCTGGATGGGCATACCTTATACGAATATAACCGGGATGAGATGTATGCGCTGTTTGGCATTGTACCGCAGAATTACAATCTTCTGCCGGTATCCATTGCACAGAATATTGCATCAACAATAAAGGAAGAGGAGATTGACCGTGACAGACTTAAAGATTGTATTGAACTGGCAGGACTGACGGAGAAAATTGCCTCTCTGCCAAGGGGAGTGGATACACCGCTGGGGCGTGAACTCCATGAAGACGGTATAGAACTGTCCGGCGGGGAGGCACAGAAGCTTCTGCTGGCAAGGCTTCTTTATAAGAATCCGCCCTGTATCATTCTTGATGAGCCTACGGCAGCACTTGACCCTATTGCCGAGGACAGAATGTATCGCAGTTATAATCAGATTGCTTCGCAGGCAACGTCCATATTCATCTCCCATCGTCTGGCTTCGACGAATTTCTGTGACCGTATTTTCCTGCTTGACGGCGCGCGGTTTGCAGAGGTAGGCACCCATGAGGAACTGATGTCGGCGGGCGGAAAGTACAAGGAGTTGTTTGAGGTGCAAAGTAAGTATTACAAGGAGGCGAAAAAGGATGGTATGGAATGATAATATGAGGAAGCGCACGCTTCGGGAAGAATGGAGACTAATCTGGCGTGGCGTGAAAATACTGAATGAGATACTGCCGCACTATTGGCTGTATCAGATGCTTTGCACTATAACCGAGACTTTTTCGCCATACTTCGGCCTTTATATGTCCACACAGATGGTGAATGAGCTTGCGGGGAACTGTGATTACAGGAGACTTTTGCAGTTGGCAGGGATTACAGTGACTGGTGGGTTGTTGATTTCGATTGTAACCAAGCTTCTGCAAAGCCGGATAACATTGTGCGATAAATTTGTGTACAGCAACCATGAAGCATATCTGGCAGACATACAGAATGATTTTCAGTATGAGCATCTGGAGGATCCGGATGTGAGGCTTCGGCGCTCAGAGATTTTTGCTGTAGCAAATGCCACCGGCGCAGGGCTTTCTAATGTTATGCAGCTGGTTTCTTCTTTGCTTAAAGATATTTTGGGTGTTGTTTTCTCTGTATCCCTGACGGTATCCATGTTTACCATGGCAGCGCAGGGAGAATATGCGGGAGTGCTTGGCTTTATTAATTCGCCAGCATCGGCAATGGTGATTCTGGCATTGATCGTGATAAATGCCTTCTGCTCCATAAAGGTTTCCGCCGCCCGCGCTGATGGGCAGCAGAAAGCGATTGGTAAACTGGCAAAGATAAACACACGCTATAATGTCTTTGGCCGCCTGTGGGGAGCAGACATGATTGTGTTCGATCTGTACCGCATTGTGGTGGAAGAATTCCGTAAGTATCAGCTTCGCCCCGAATGGGTTGGAGAGATGGAAAAGGTTACTGTCAAATACAATTTTTTGTCCATTCTCCTGAATGCGGCGTTAAACATATGCGTATTTCTTTTTATAGCGGCCAAGGCATTCATCGGCGTGTTCGGAATCGGCAGTTTTATTCTGTATCAGGGCACGACAAAACGATTTATAGAGGCTGTCGCAGGTATTGCTGCGGACATCGGTAGGCTGAGACAGAACAATCCCTATCTGGTATCGCTTTATGAATATCTGGATCTGCCTAATGATATGTACAAAGGCACGCTGGCTGTGGAAAAGAGGGACGATATCGACTATGAGATTGAATTTCGGGACGTTAGTTTCCGGTATCCCGGCGCGGACGCATGGGCTTTGCACCATGTCAGCATGAAATTCAGGATTGGCGATAAGCTGGCGATTGTTGGGGAGAACGGCTCGGGCAAAACCACATTTATCAAATTGCTCTGCCGTTTGTATGACCCGACAGAAGGGAAGATTTTGCTAAATGGTATCGATATTACCCGGTATCGGTATGAAGAATATATGGCGTTGTTCTCTGTTGTATTTCAGGATTATACACTCTTAGATTTTCCGCTGGGGGAGAATGTGGCCATAAGCGATGTTTACGATGAGACAAAGGTGCGTGACTGCTTAATTCGTGCGGGGCTGGGTGATAAGCTGGAAAGTCTTGATAATGACCCGGAGGTGAAAGAGAAGGATACCCTGAAGCGTGCAATCGGGCGAAAGTATGACTCCGAAGGAATTGATTTCTCCGGCGGAGAGAAGCAGAAAATTGCACTGGCACGGGCTCTGTACAAGGATGCTCCGTTTGTGGTGCTGGATGAGCCTACAGCGGCTCTTGACCCCATTGCGGAGGCAGCTGTCTATGAGAATTTCAATGTGCTGGTGGAGAATAAGACTTCTGTGTTTATCAGCCACAGGCTGTCAAGCTGCCGTTTTTGTGACTCGATTGCCGTGTTCGACCATGGACAGCTCATACAGCAGGGATCCCATGATGCGCTGGTTGTGGATAGGGGAGGCAAGTACAGTCAGCTCTGGCATGCACAGGCACAGTATTATGAGAAATAATAATTTCTATCTGGAAAGCAGTTATGGAGAGCAGCTCTATTGAAAAGGATTTTTTCATGGGATATAATGGAGGAAATATATGAGACTAAATTAGAAGACAGGAAAGCAAAATGATAGCACAAACGAAATCCCCGGAGAAACAACCGAAACATAGCCGCGAAAATATCCGCATCACCTTCAATATGGCATGGCCCTCTATTGTGGAGTCTTTTTTTGTTGCCTTTGCGGGACTGGTGGATTCTCTGATGGTGAGTTCTCTCGGTGCCTATGCGGTAGCCGCGGTAGGGCTTACGACCCAGCCTAAATTTGTAGGGCTTTCACTGTTTTTTGCAGCGAATGTAGCTATTTCAGCGTTAGTTGCCAGAAGAAGAGGGGAGGAGAAGCAGGAGGAAGCAAACAGGATCTTAAGTACAGCTATTGTATTTATCCTTATAGCAGCAGTGGTGTTAAGTATTTTGTTCGTTCTGCTGGCAAATCCCATTATCCGGTTGTGCGGTTCCACGGTGGAAACACATGACAGCGCAGTGGCTTATTTCCGGATCATCATGGGCGGCATGATCTTCAACTGCATCCAGATGGGGATCAATTCAGCTCAGCGAGGCGCGGGGAATACCAAAATTACAATGCGTACCAACGTGACTTCTAATACGGTCAACATTATATTTAACTATTTGTTGATCAATGGACATTTTGGTTTCCCGGCTCTTGGCATACAGGGTGCGGCACTGGCAACAGTTCTGGGAACTGTGGTTGCCTGTATTATGAGCATTTTATCAATTCTTAAACCGGATGGATTTATCAGCATTCCCTATATTCTGAAGAATAGGGTAAGGCCTGCAGCCAAATCTTTATATAATTTGATCCGTGTGGGATACAGTGTTTTCTTTGAACAGATCCTGATGCGGATCGGATTTATGATGACAGCAATCATGGCAGCGAAGCAGGGTACGGATGCCATGGCGGCACATCAGGTGGGTATGAATATCATGGGACTTTCCTTTTCCTTTGGAGATGGTCTGCAGGCGGCAGCAGTAGCGCTGATTGGACGAAGCCTGGGAGCCGGAGATGAGAAGATGGCAAAGGAGTTCGGCAGTATCTGCAGAATGTTTGGCGGTGTGATTTCCGTATGCCTTGCGGTAATCTATTTCTTTGGCGCAAGGCCGTTGATGGGACTTTTCTTTGAGGAGGAGCATATCGTAGGTCTTGGCGTGAGCATCATGCGGGTAATCATTTTCGTGGTTGCTTTTCAGATCAGCCAGGTTGTGTATATGGGGTGTCTGCGCGGTGCAGGAGACACGCTTTATACGGCAGCAGCCTCCACAATCAGCGTCACCTTTATCCGTACTGCGGGCTCTTATTTGGGCGGATATGTATTCGGGCTTGGTATTGTAGGAATCTGGCTGGGAGTACTGGCAGATCAGGTTTCAAGGTTCCTATTTGCTTCTACGCGGTTTAAAAAGGGTAAGTGGACGCAGATCAAGATATAGAAATTACATACGTTATCTTATTCGACAATCCAATCAATTAAATGTTGTATATGTATTTTCATTGTATCTAAGCATGGAACTGGACTTACTTCATCATTAAGCAAAAGCGGTAATTCCGTACAGCCCAATATAATAGCTTCAATACCATCATCTTCCATCATACGCTTTATAATTTTTTGAAAACCTTGTAATGTATCCTTTTTTACAATACCGAGTTCTAATTCTGAGGATATTTTACAATTTATATATTCCATTTCCTCTGTAGTAGGAGTAATGATTTCAATATTACTGTTGTAAAAAGGTTTCTTAAAAAAGTCGCCTGTCATAGTAAAAATGGTTCCGAGCAGTCCCAGCTTACGCTTATTCAATCGGATTGCCTCATCACACGTGACTTCAACAATACTAACTAACGGAACGGTTGATTGTTCTTTTAATCTGTCAAATACAATGTGTGGAGTATTTGCTGATAATGCGACAAAGTCAGCTCCGCTTTTTATAAGGGTGTTGATAGCCTTCATTAAATAATCGGTTAATTCATCATATTTTTGTTCATTACATAATCTCAAAACATCGAATACGTTTATGCTTTCAATAGTTAAATTCGGGAAAAAATTTTCACCAATCCTGTCTTGTACACCATAAACAATATCGTGATAATAGGGAATTGTTGACTCTGGTCCCATTCCGCCAACCAATCCTAATTTCTTCATAATGTTACCTCCTATTGAACCCTTTTTTCAAAAATGAAATGCGTTTTTTGATATTACTGATTGCTATTTTGGTATTTAAGGCAAAGTCATATCCATGAATGGTTCCTACGGTATCATTCATTTCAACGTTTGCCCCTGCTTCTTGCAATTTCTTTCCATATAGAATGCCTTCATCATGTAAACAATCATATTCTGCAGTTTCGATATAGGCATCCGGAATTATTCGAGGCAGACTGCTGTGCATTGGAGAAGCGCCATAGGTATCTTCCTCTTTCAAATTCGTGCAATAATATAACCACATTCGTCTGTTATTCTTTGAGTTCCATAAGGGGGTATCTGAAAACTTTTTCATTGAATCTGTCTGCATATCGATATCGGTTAAAGGATATACAAGCATTTGAAGGCATGGCTGTTTCAAATCTTCATGTTCATAATTATTACAAATAAGTGCAGCAATTGAGGCACCGGCACTATCTCCAGCCACTCCAATTTTTTCATTATCAATTCCAAGTTCTTCTGAATTTTCCATAATATATTTATATAGCGCTAAAACATCGTCATATGCAGCCGGATATGGATACTTGGGGGTCAAATGGTAATCTGGGAAATAGACCCTGCATTTTGCTTTCATTGCATATATACACGCAAGCTCCTTATGATAAGCAGAAGCCTTATAACTGAATGCGCCTCCATGCACATAGATCAAACAGGGCAGATTTTCCTTAACATTTGAGGGCTCAAATATATCCACCTTAAAATCCAGCCCCTTATGCCCTTTAATAGTAATATTGTTATTTGCAACATCTTTCGGGACCATGGTTAAACGAAGGGATATAACCTGAAAGATGTTGGCGCATTTTATAATCGCCTTATTATATGGCACATTTCTTGCTATTTTTTTTAATTCAGGATTGATCTGGTTTTTGTATTTCATTTATAGAAATGCCTTTCTTTCAATGTCTCTGCAAATTTCGATTCATACCTGCCGCATTCATTGCTGAATATGCAGTGGAAAAGTCTGTACATCCATCGTTTACATTATCACACTTTCCCCCAAAATCCGCAATGACGAGTTTGGTTATTATTGAAAGTACTGAAATATTCTTGCTTTTTATCAAGTGGTATAGTAAATTTTTTATTATATTAAAGAGATTACTGGAATTAAATATTTTTAATCTTTACCTACTATTTCACCTTATCAGATGGTAATAGAATTCTTGCGAAGCTTAAAAAAGGAGATTTTATGCCAATTTATAAATACTTGATTTTTGATGTGGATGATACATTGCTTGATTTTTACCCTGCATTTGCAACCGCACAAAGAAATATAGCTGAAAAATTGGGGATTGAACCCACTAAAGAATATTTAGAAACGGATGAAAAATGCGGTTGGAAAGCGTGGGAGGAAAGCGGTTTAGATAAAACAGAAGAAAAAGACGTACAAGAGAATTATCATGTGTATTATTATCAATATTTAAGAAAACACTTTGAATATTTATTGGAGGCATACGGAAGAGTTTGCGATGTGCAAGAACTTGTGGATTGCTATCTGAAAAGCATTTCATCATCAAAAGTAATGAAAGAACCTGATACATTGTCTATTTATGTGAAATTGTCTAAAAGATATAAATTAGTGTTAGCTACAAACGGAATAGAACAGGTACAAAAAGAAAGGTTATCTGATTTTCTGCCATATACACATAGGCTTTATATTTCTGAGAAAATTGGCTTTATTAAACCTACAGGAGATTTTTATAACTATGTCATGAGCGATTTGAAGTGTAGATTAGATGAGTGCTTAATGATAGGTGATTCTATTACCAATGACATGGTGGGCGCTAAGGCAATAGGAATGGATGTATGCTATTATAATACAAAAGGCAAAAAAATTCCTGAAGGCGTATTAGTTGACTATGAGGTAAATAGTATTCGTGATTTAGTCCAAATTTTGCTGTAATAGGGGCAAATACGCTAAGTACAACAAGAATTCTTCAATACAATAATCATCATTTATTTCTTGTAAATCGTCTAAACGAAAGAGAACTAACCATGTCTCTCCGATATCCCCTTCGCCGCCATTATGCTTCTTCATAAAATTTATATATTGTTGGGCTAAAATGACATCATTTATCTTTTCGATTTCTTTTCCCGTGTAAAGTTCATTGAATATGAATTTCCCCAGTTCTCCATGTTGCCGTCTCCTAATCACTTTTTCAGAATTGTCAATTCCCGACTTGTATATTGTTTAAAATTATAGCATAGTTCTCTACTGTTCTACAAATATTCATTTCAAAAATCAGCCAAGGATGTCCAGCTATTATAAGACATAGTCTAAAAAAATTTTCAAGCACTAAAATATGGCATAGTGGATCCTTTTGATTTACGATTGTTATATTTAAGATAAAATGGTACAATAAGGCAATTCAAATTCGTGGAGGATTTAAATGAATAGTTTGGACAATGGTTTTTGGGAGACATTAGATTCATTAGTGAATAATTCAGAAATAGTGATAGACAGACCAAAAGGAACAGCACATCCAAAGTATCCGAATTTTATATATAAGGTTGATTATGGATATTTGAAGAACACTTCATCAATGGATGGTGCAGGTATTGATGTGTGGGTTGGATCGGGTGAGAAGCAAATAGATGCCATAATGTGTATTGTTGATCTGATGAAACGAGATTCTGAAATCAAAATTTTAATTGGGTGTACAGAAGAAGAAAAACAACTGGTATATCAAACCCATAATGAAAGTCCATATATGAAAGGCATAATGATAAGGCGATAAAATTCTGATTTTTCTTTTAGAAGGAGTAGTGCAGATGAATATAATATTAACAAGCTCGTTAGGTGGTTCAGTTAAGATTAATGGAAGATGGGTTCCATCTACTATTCTTACAAATAATGGACTGCTGGATAAATTGAAAGAGCTATGGGTGGAAGATTCTAAAGTAATGATTATTTGTGCTTCGCCAAATGATTATGAAAGAAATGACAGTGTATGTGCATGTTTGCGAGAAGCATTTCCCATGAGTGGGTTGAGCATTTCGTATATAGAAACATGCGACGATAGAAATGAGCAACTGATTGAACAACTTTCAGAGATGGATGTCATTCTTTTAGCAGGCGGACATGTTCCCACACAGAATATTTTTATGAAAAAAATAGGGTTGAAAGAGAGGTTAATTGATTTTAACGGCTTGCTTATAGCATGGAGTGCAGGATCGATGAATTGTGCATCCAATGTGTATGCTGCTCCGGAGCTTGAAGGGGAAGCTATTGATACAAGTTTTGTCAGATGGATTCCCGGACTGGGGTTAACAGAGACTAATATTTTTCCTCATTATCAATCGTTAAAGGATGATTATCTTGATGGCCTTAGAGTAATGGAAGACATCACATATGCTGATAGTTACACGCATGAAATATTGGCAATGAATGATGGAAGTTATATTACTATAGAAAATGGCACGGAAATATTGTACGGCGAAGCATATCGTATTAAGGATGGTAATTTGGATATGATTTGCAAGAACGGCGAAGCATTCGTGTTAAAAGAATGATAGCAAATTGAATCTCAGGCGCATTAAGTTCATTCAAATCATTGTCTGCAAGCGGGTTGATGCAAGCCCATGTCGCCGTGTATACTGGAAAGGAAGGGGAAAATTATGCGAAAACAGTTTATAAGTATATGTACAATTGTGATTTTAGTATTTAGCATCTATGGCTGTGCCGAAACATCCGAAGATGCTATTACTACAGAAACGGAAAGCGTAGAATCGCAGGATACAGAAGCAGAGAGTGAGGAGGCATCAGCCGAAGGGGAATTGGATGAGACTGTAGCCTTAGAAGAGCATGATGAAGGTGAAGATGAAACAGATCAAATGTTAGACGACACGGAACAGGATATTTTTACATATATAATTGATGATAATCGTGCAGTGATTACCGGACTGCAAGCGGAATATGAGAGTTTTTTGCAAGAAAATTATGGAGAAATAGAGATTCCTGATACACTGGGCGGATATTCTGTTGTAGAAATAGGCGACCATGCCTTTGAGAATATCAAATTGAATAGTGTACAGATTCCTGAATCTGTTGAAGTAATAGGAAATAGCGCTTTCAGAAATACAGGTGTTGAAAATGTTAATTTATCACAATGCCATGATTTGAAAGAGGTGAAGGCTAACGCCTTTGAAAATTGTAATCTGCAAGGTCAGGATTATTCTGCATGGTTTATGGAAAAAATAGGAGAGCGGGCGTTTGCGGGAAATGAGCAGCTTACCCGGGTTAATTTCTGGTCGGGAGATGTTATCATTGAAAAGGAGGCATTTGACGACTGCGGAGATGAAATGCTTTTTTATATGGAATGGAGCAGAGAAGAAACAGGCAAGGAAGTAGAAGCATACGCAGCAGCAAATGGGATTAAAGTGGAATATCCAGTAAAGACGCGGGTTAAGGTGCCTTCGGAGCCATTGGTCTTAACTCCGGAAATAGGAAGCTTTTTTTATGGAGAACTGGGAGGTACATACGACGATTGGGAAGATGAAATGTGTTTCAGTTTTGAGAAAACGCCGGATGCGCCCAATTATGGTTTTGAGGACTGGCAGTGGCCCGGATGCAGTAAATGGTGCCACATCCTTCTCTTTGCTAATCAGGCGATTGCTTCGTCAGAGCTGGCTTCTGCTTCCGGACGTTATGGTGCTGATAATGCCGTTCGTGAAAACAGAGAATTTGCATGGGCAGAGGGGGCAGAAGGTATCGGAATTGGAGAATATATCGTCTATAACCAGATTGTATTTTCCGGAAGCCTTATAGAGTCAAGTGGAAATAGAATATTAAGGGCAGGTGATTATGGTGATGACGGATATATAGATTATACGCAAATCTGTATAGTGAACGGCTACGCCAGAGATGAGAAAGTATGGCAGGAAAACGGCAGGGTGAAAACCCTTATGATGTACGTATACGACCAGCCCTACGCCCGGCTTGAGCTTGAGGACACCATAAATCCTCAATATTTTACCTTACCTCAGGGTGATATCAAGGTAGCAAACGCTGGGGAAGTGACATTTAAATTTGTAATAGAGGAAGTATATCCCGGAACCATGTATGAAGATACCTGTATTACCGGAATAGTGGCTGATTTTGGGAATGTGCCTGATTGGCATTAGTCATAAGACCAGGCAGGCTGCTACGTTGTACATACAAAAGATAGGAGGTATCAAAGAATGATTTTAAAGAATTATGCATTTAAGCCTTTTGTTATGTAGATAGCTGTAAAATACGCAAACAATGATTTCCTTAGGAGGTAGCAGGGCTATCTCTATGTGTTGTGCGATTTTACAGCTGTTTTTGTGCCTAAAATTCATAACATGGAGGAAAACATAATATGTTTAAAGGAATCGTATTTTTTATTAAAAACGGCTGGAGATATGACAAAAGATATATTCTCTGGAGGGTGTTATATCAGTTTATCAACTCGCTGATACCGATTGTTGCCACAATAATACCTAAATTAATAATTGATGAATTAATGGGAAACCAAGAAGTAGGCAAGATGCTTGTGTACGTTTCCATTTTGGTTGTCTATACTGCGGCTGCGACCATATTCTCTGAATATTTTAGTTGGGATGGATTTAGCAGACGATGCAGAGTCAACGCAGAGTTTGATAGTGACTTGCATAAACATTTAGCGGAGGCTGATTTTGAGAGATTAGAAGATCCGAATTTCTTAGATATGCAGAAAAAGGCTCGTCAATTCTTATACTGTGATTGGCATGGATTCGGCTATTTGCTTGATTGCTCATTGAATGCACTTGGTCAGGTTTTTACATTAATTGGAATAGCTGCCATTATAGCTTCCATTGACTTTAGAATACTGATCTTGTTTATTGTACTGATCATTTTGGGAGCATTCATTGAGAAAAGGGCTAAGCAAAATGCTATCAGATTGTCAGAAGGTATCATCCAAGATCAAAGAGGCTGGATGTATTATGCAAGTTTGTTTGAAGATCATAGTTTTGCAAAGGAGATCCGATTAAACTCTCTTGGAAAGTGGCTGCTTGACAGAGAGAAAAATTATTTTACAAAAGTTAACGAGAACCAAAAGAAGCAAAATGACGGATTTATTATCTCCGGATTTTTTGGCGCGATTTTTACATTGGTTCAGCAGAGTGCAGCGTATGCTTATTTAATATACTGTGTAGTTAACGGTACCATTTCAATTGGATCGTTTACAATGTATACAGGTGCGGTTACAACATTTTCTATTGCATTTCGTAATGTGCTTGACAGCCTGATAGAAATTCAGGCATATGACACTTACTATGACAAACTTGATGAATACCTGAATCTGTCCAAGACACTGCGTGAGGGCAATGAATTGATTGATGTGAACAGAACACATGTTATTGAATTCAGAAACGTCAGCTTCAAGTATTCCGGTAGCGATGCATATGCCCTAAAAGATGTTAATATCACAATCCCCTTTGGTCAAAAACTCTCCATTGTCGGAGAAAACGGTGCAGGAAAGACAACATTTGTCAAATTGCTGACCAGAATGTATGATCCAACGGAAGGTGAAATTCTTTTGGATGGAGTGAATATCAAGAAAATAGACTATGATCAATATATGAGTTTTTTCTCATCAGTATTTCAGGATTACAAGCTATTTTCATTTTCCATCAAAGATAATGTCGCCCTTGCGCAACCTGTGGACAATGACAGAGTAAGAGATTTTCTTGAGTATGTAGGGTTCGGCGAAAAGCTGCGCAAGCTGCAAAATGGTATTGATACTTCTATTTTTAAGAACTTTGATGAGGAGGGATTTGAACCATCGGGAGGAGAGGGACAGAAAATTGCTTTGGCGCGTGCTTTATATAAAGATGCACCTATCGTGCTATTAGACGAACCCACCGCAGCTATGGACCCAAAAGCTGAATACGAGCTTTATCAAAGATTTAATGAAATGGTTCAAGGAAAAACAGCAGTATATATATCGCATAGACTATCAAGTGCCAAATTCTGTGATGTAATAGCGGTATTTAGTAATGGACAAATAATTGAGTATGGATCACATGACGAATTGTATAGTAAAGGTGGATTATATACGGAGTTATTTTCAATGCAATCTCAGTTTTATTGTGAGTGATTTGTGTGGAGATTTGTACGTTAATATGAGATAGTCTTAACACAAGATATCAAAATACGTATAGACCTGATCGGAGCTGTCGCATTAATGATTAAGCAAATCATGGATGCGACAGCTCCGCATAAACTAATACCGAACGAGAATCATGCTCATTTCTTATTGCTTCCGCAAATAGTCATTGTTATTGATGCGATTGTCGAAATATTCAATATCTCATCTACATCTTTTTATGATAACTCTCTAACTGATGGAATATACCAACCACATTCACAATATCAGCGCCTATACTAAAAACAACTATATAATCCATTTGTGGCACAATCGCTTCATGATAGCCCTTGCCTGCTAAATATGTGTCTCTGCTGAGTGGAAACTGTAAAGGATTTTCTTCTAAACGTTCATACACATTTTCGATTCCTGCCAACAAATGCCGGGCGGCTTGTTCATTTTTAACCTTTCCAATAAATGCCGTAAAAGATTATCAAGCAATTCATCAGCATGCTCCGTAACAATCAGTTTATAAGCCATATTTTGTCCTCATCCCAGCCAAAGCAGTTCTTGCATCCTTTATCTGACCGTTTTCTATCTGTTTCTCGGATAATTCAATATCTCGATACATAGAAAGCTGTCGCATAGTATTCTCAAATATTTCCATACTCATGATTACCATATCACCATATCCGTTTTTGGTAATATAAATAGGTTCATCTATCTTATGGCACATTTCGGATATCTCCGAAGTATTTTTCAAGTCTTTAATGGGTATAATGTGTGGCATTTTATATCCCTCCTTTTTATGGAACAATTATGCCATAATTATCTCCTTTTTTCAATGGAATTATTATATAAATAAAATTCTAAAAAAACTTGGATTTGAGACTTGATTAACAACTGCTGTACTATTCGTGTTCTTTACAACTCATTTTTTTAACTGCTAACTTAAATACCGTAACCGCATCAATCATTTTTTCATCAAAATGCCAATTTTGTTTCTTGGTATTATGTTCCATGAGCAATGAAAGCCCTAATTTTTTTTCATTAATTTCTGTTACTATGCTGACAACACCATTCCCTATGATGCTCTGAAAGCGTGCAGAATAACCGCAGGCAAGGTCTGCTTCATTAAGAGCATAATTTGTATCCATTTCAAATCCTGCAATGGGATTTTTCTTAATTAAATCAATCTTCCGTCCTTCTTTTGCTCCATGGAAATAAAAAGTATAGGCACCATTTTTTGTCTCGTACCCAAAGTTTAGAGGGACAATATAGACCTCTTCCTCATCATGAAAACCAATTCGGCAACAGGTGCATTGACTTATGATGCTTTCAATTTCCGTTAAATCTGTTATTTCTCTATCTTTTCTTCTCATATCCCTATTTCCTATTGATCCCACGAATAACCATTGTTATTGATGTGATAGTATCCCACTGTTTATTCCCTTTTCGATACAATTCTATTCGAGAGTCATATTTTTTATTTATTGCATCGATAATTCTATTTGTTTCCGCTGATTTTACAGATTGAACCGATTCAAGTTCTGAAGCCCGCTCTGCATTTATGATGTCTTCTGCCATTTGAGGTGAATATTTAGGATTATCCGGTGTCAGATCAATTACTGCGTATCCTGTGGAAACATTTACAAATCCATTATTTTCCATTACTATTGGAAGTTCTTGTTCGGTCATACTGTATTTTCCGACAGAATATTTTTCAAGTACATTTTCTTCATCTGAAATACTATCCCAAAATCTTTTTTCTATTTCCGTCATTTTAAGACATTCGGCAAGGTATTTAACGCCTTTTCTTGCTGATAACACAAGGCATACACCGTTATCTTTTAATACCCTTTTCTGCTCCGAATAAAATATCGCAGGTTCAATATGCTCGCAAACAGTATTGGAAATAGTTACGTCAAAGGTATTTGTTTCAAATGGCAGGGCGGTGGCATCGCCTTCAATAAATGTCACTCCTGATACATTTTCTTTTGCATATTCGATAAAATTACTGTCCCGGTCAATTGCAACAATTTCTGCATTTGGATACCACCTATGTAATGCACCGGCTAAAGCGCCAGGGCCGCAGCCAATTTCTAATATTTTAAGTTTTTGTCTTTTGTCTAATGAGAATAACTTCTCATACTGTCCATAGAAAAAATCGTCAAATCTAAGTTTTCTGCTCAAATAAAGAGTCTTTATTCCCTGAATATTTTCAGACCAAATGTTATTCATCTTCATATATCTCCATACGTCCAAAATCGTTGTGGCAGGCAACAGAAATATTATATTTACTGTGGCGTCAAAAAGTCAACGCTTAAATTTTTACCTTATTGACAAAAAGTCAGTAAGGGATATACTATAATCAGCAGAAAAAGGCTTTGAAAGAAGGATTCATTATGTCAAAGAGAATCAATGACACACAATTACGCAGGAAGCAGATTTTGAAATCTGCCAGAAAGGTCTTTTTGGAAAAAGGGTTTCAGGGTGCAACTATTGATGATATCGCGAAAGAAGAGGGGGTTGTCCGTGGAACGATCTTGTACCATTACAAGACCAAAGAACTATTGATGGAGGCGGTGCTGGAAGAAGGAAGCAGGGAATGGACTCCCTTGCTTACTGACTTAGTGGCAAAGCATGAGATACCCATTATGGAACGGATCGACAGGATTTTTACACTTTGTGAAGCGTATTTTGCTGATGAAAAGCTGGAAATGGATCAATATACGCGAGAACCGGAGGAAATGCGGTTCCTGTTAGACCAGATGAGGCTGAAAAATTTTTATCAGCAGACAGAAGGACTGACGGAACTTCTGAAGGAAGGGATTCAGGCAGGTGAGCTGTCATCAGATAATCCCAAAGCTCAGGCAGCTTCCGCCATGTTTGCAGTTTTTGGGATTATGGGAACGGATATTTCACCGGAGGAACGAAAGGTACAGCTACAGGCGATCAAAGAACAATTATTATCGTCTTGCGGAAATGGTATGTAAGTAAAAACAGCGAAAGAAAAGGAGAAGATGTATGAAACGAATGATGGCATGGCTATTGGCATTTTGTCTGATCGCAACGTGCGCCCTTCCGGTTCGGGCAACAGAAACGAGCGGAATGGATTTACACGGAGCAGCACAGGAAGATGCGGATTCAGACAGTCAGCAGACCGAAGAAAGAACGGAAGAGGTGATGACCTTTTCTGAATGGGAAAACGATGACGAGGCAGAAAATGACCTTGGGACGGAAGAGGAAACAATGAATGGGACGGCGGACGAAACGGAAGATGAATCCGACGCTGGTCTGGAAGAGGATCTGCAAGAAGAGGAGATGCCGGAAACTGAGGCGGAAGGTGAAGCAGAAGGTGAGACTCAGATTATGCAGGATCATGAGGCGGAGGATAAAAGCTGGAATGACCGGCATATTTCAACCCCTGTCACCGGCGGCGTTGAGGTAATCCTGATGAATGCGCTTCCGATCAGCAAAGATCAAAAGATCAAGCTGAGAGTGACACTGGCGGATGAGGGCAGCAAAGAAGTGATCCTGGGAAGCGATTCCCAGAAGCATATTGCATTGTTTGATAAATTAGAAGCGGGAACTTACCATTTGACGATATACGAAGAGGAAACAGGTAATTCCGGTTTTGGCTTTCTTGCTTATGAGCAGGATATTGAAGTTTCCGGCGATATTAAGACGGCGGAGATTTATACCGGTTTTGTGGAATTGGCTGGTATTGAGTATACGGAAAATGCCCCCCATCCGGGAGCTATGCTGATTGGGGATGTAAACAGGGATGGAATGCTGGATGATGCGGATAAGGATGCCATCATGCAGGCAATCAGTCAGGGGACAGATGGTGTGCTGAAAGGAAGTCCGGATCAGAATCCTACGGATTTGAATAAGGATGGGCAGACCGACCTTGTGGATCTGCAATATTACGTCAATAGCAAGGCGCGGCTGAATGAAAATGCAGATACCACGGCTTCTCTATATAGCAGAGTTTCTCCGGATGCAGTTCAGGTAAATATCAATACGAGTACCACGGATATTGTGGGAAATCTGGAGAATTTATTGAAGGATAATAATGAGAAAGTAACATTAAAGAGTAAAGGCGGGGATATTTCCGAGGATTCCCCGGTAGAGATTGGCTTTAATCTGGAAAGTGATGGTCAGGCTGCACAGGAGATGGAGCAGATTACCATTTCAATGGGAGAAAATGGAATTGAGAGCGGAACTCTGACCGTGATAACGGAAGACGGCAGGGAGCTGCCTGATTATGTGATCGAAGATGGAAGGGTAGTGTCCGCAGTTCGTATGTTGACAGCAGGGGACGAAGTGCAAAATGATTCGCTGACCATTGATCTGGGAGAGCAGACTGCCGTAAAAAAAATCACACTGACAATTACCGGAATGAAGTTTGGCGGAAATCTGGCAGAGATTTCCAAGGTAGAATTTTTAAATGATACAGAAAACAGGATTCCTGCACCTGATATGAATATACCGAACGGGGTAAGCACGACAGGAGGGAATAAGTCCTTCCGGGTGACTTGGAATATGCAGCCCAATGTGACCGGATACGAGGTGGAGATTAGCCATAATGGGCAGACGGAAACCAGACGAGTGGCTTCCAATCAGCTTGAAGTGAAATCCTTTATGGGAGGAAGGCTGAAAAACGGTGATGTTTATGAAGTCAGAGTGCAGTCTGTAAACGGCACATGGACCAGCGGCTATTCAGGCAGTGTATCGGCAAGCCCGGTTATTTCTGGTAAGCCTGACGCACCGGATAATCTGAAAGCAGTGGGAGGCTACTGCCGTATCAAACTGACATGGAAGAACATGGAGGATACGGATTCCTACAACATTTACTATAAGGCGGATGGAGAAAGTACTTACAGCAAAATCACAGGTGTGGATCAAAACAGGCATACCATTACAAATCTGAAGGATGAAACAAGATACGAGATCTATGTGACCGGTGTGAATGAGCTTGGAGAAAGTAATCCTTCTATCCATTCGGAAGCCCGGACGATTACGATCAAACCGGCGGAAATGCCTAACTATAAGCTGATCAATGAGTCCAATGGAAAAGGAAAGGTGAGCGCCCATATCGTAAGTGCGACCCACGGAAGGGGTTCTATGGTATCCAGTTCTTTGGATACGGATAAAAAGAGCGCCCTTGGGACAGTGGATAAGGACGCGGCATCTCATTATGAGATTTTGGACTGGGATGACGGGGCAAGCTACCCTTCGCCAGATAAAGGTTTGCTGTTTACGTTGGACGATTATTATGAAATGACTTATATTGCTTTTGCGGAAGTTGAGGATATTGGATGGTACAGCGGCGCATACGTTTATTATTATGACAAGGAACACCCTGACGGAATTGCGGCGCAGAATGTATCTTTATTACAGCGGACAGATGGAAACGGACGGAAATATTATCTGATCAAGCTGGCGCAGCCAATCAATGCCAATAAGATAAGGCTGGGATTTACAAGAGGAAATAACCAGCGCGAGATCATTATTTCCGAAGTGAATTTCTATTATTATGACAGTTTGGAAAATGATATTCTTGCTTTATATGCGGATGACCTTCACACAGCTCTTAAGGGGGATGTGACAGAAGCGGTCATTGCCGAACTGCAAAAACGTCTGGACACCAAAGATGCCAAAAGCGGGGAATATCATCCGGAAAGGACAATGCTTCAAAAGGAACTGGACAATGCCAGAGGGCTTTTGTCATCTGATTTTCAGGAAGTGGTAGAAATCAATGCCAAGATTACTGCCGCAAAAGACGGCCACCTGGGATTTAGCGGATTGAATGCATGGCAGCCCCTTGGCGTTACGGCATATGAAGGGGAGCAGATCATAGTATATGTAGGGCATGATCAGTTAAAGACAGGTTCGGATTCGGCGTTAAAGCTGATCGCAACTCAATATCATGCGGAATCAAGCGCATTTGCAACAGAGATTGCCACATTGAAGGTGGGTCGTAATGAGATTACAATTCCTTCCATTCAAAGCCTTACCTGCGAGAGCGGCGGCGCTCTTTATATCCAGTATACCGGAAAGAATGAGAATGACAGGTATGCGGTGCGGGTAAGCGGAGGAGCGAAAGAGCCTGTACTGAACCTTTATGGCATTACGGATTCCGTACAAAGGAAGGAGCGTATCACATCTTATGTAAGGGAATTGGAAGAGCATGTGGCCTCCCAGGAGGATCAGCATAAAAAGCTGCATGAAAGCACGGGAACCGGAAATAAAGTAAACCGCAGTTATGAGAAAGAAAACTGTATTCTTGGCGCTACGGACATTATGCTGGATCAGATGATGCTGTCCGTATCGGCGCAGCAGATCCTTGCAGGTCTTGGAAAGGGCAGCACACAGGAACGGGCAGACAGGCTGGAACAGTCCTTAAAGGCTATGGAGGATATGATGAAGCTGTTTTATCAGCACAAAGGACTTGGAAGCGATGCGTCAACACCGGCAACAGACCGGTTTCCCGCGCAGCACTTGAATATCCGTTATATGAGGATGTTTGCAGGCGCGTTTATGTATGCGGCAGGAAACCATATAGGAATTGAATGGGGATCTGTGCCGGGGTTAGCTTCAGCGGTGCCGGTACAGGCTGATGCCAATGGAAAATATATAAGCGGAAACTATTTTGGCTGGGGAATCAGCCATGAGATCGGACATAACATTAATCAGGGAAGCTTTGCGATAGCGGAGGTTACCAACAATTATTTTGCACAGTTGACGAAGTCTGAGGACAGTAACAGTACAGTCCGTTTTAGTTATGATAAGGTTTATCAAAAGGTAACTTCGAATACGGTGGGAAGACCTTCTGATGTATTTATCCATCTTGCTATGTATTGGCAGCTTCACCTTGCCTATGACAGGGATTACAATTATAAGACTTATGATACTTATGAACAGCAGCAGGCAAACCTGTTCTACGCGCGGGTGGATTCTTACAGCAGAAACCCTGCCCAGGCAAAAGGAAATTTGCAATTAAACGGCGGCAGCGACCAAAATATCATGCGTCTTGCCTGTGCAGCAGCCCAAAAGGATCTGACAGAGTTTTTCATACGCTGGGGGCTTGTGCCGGATGCGGAAACGCTTCGTTATGCAAAGCAGTTTGATAAGGAAGAGAGGGCGCTGTATTACCTGACGGATGATGCGAGAGTCTATGAAATGGAGCATGGTACTGCAGGAACTGTAAAGGGAAGAGATGTGATCAGTGCAGGAAGTACAGTGCAGGTGAGCAGCAAGATTCCTAATGAAGTGACCATTTCTATTCAGGATACGGCAAATCCGGATGTAATTTTGGGGTATGAGATTGCAAGGTATCAGTATGAAAATGGAGTGCCGGTGCGTCAGGTTGTTGGATTTTCTACAGGAACCACTTATGTGGATCATGTGGCGACGATCAATAACAGGGTGATGACTTACGAGGTCACGGCAGTGGATCAATTCGGTTATCGTTCCAATAGCCGGAAGATAGGGGATGTAAGGATATCCCATGACGGCAGCCAGGATAAGTCCATGTGGACAGTATCTACCAATATGCTTTCTGTCAGCGATGAGACTGGGGAAGCAATCGAAGAAGAACCCTGTGCCCCTGAAAAGGTTTCTGCCGTTTATAAAGTGATTGACAATGATTATAAAGGGGACTATGAAGGACTGACAGCAGGCAGCGATGCGGAGATCCTGATCGGAATGAACCAGATGCTGGAAGTATGCGGTTTGAAATATACGGTGAAATCAGGTTCGCCTATTGGCGCTTATACCATTGAGGTTAGTGCAGATGGCAGCAGTTGGACAACGGTAAAGACCGGAAGATTTGAAGGAAAGACCGGAAGCCAGACTGTGTATTTTGAAAATGCGGATAAAGATCCGTGGGTATGTACCTATGATGCCGCTTATGTCAGGTTAAAGGCAAAAGGTCAAACGAAAATGTGCATTGCGGAAGTGGATCTGCTTGGACCTTCCGGGGACAGTATTTCCTTTGGCGTAAGAGAAAGCGATACCCATGGTGCAGTAGGCATCTTAAGCGAGGACTATACCTACGAAGAAGGGAAGACCATTCCTAAGGAGTCTATTGTCTTTACCGGAAGCTATAAAGGAAATCCTGCTTACAATGTGGTAATTCTCTATGATGAGGAGGGAAATGTTGTAGGAGGCGTTGATGAAGAAAATGTATTAAAATCTGAGCAGATTATTCTGGCAAATGTGCCTGAAAATGGAATGCTTGGCGAAGTAAGTGACGGTATTTGGATCTATTGGATCGAGCCCGACCGGATACCCGGCGACCTGAAGGGCAAAGCGGTGCGCGCGCAGTTATATCGTGTGGACAATGCATTGACGAATGAAGGACAAAGGCTTGTAAGCGATACCATGCCGATGCGGATACCGGACACGCTGGAACGGATTACTTTGAAAAGTATAGTGGACGATAAATAGGAGGTTTACTATATCATGAAACAGATCGGACAAGCATATAATGGCAGGTGATAGATGGTGAAACGGATTCAGAGTAAGATATATCTGGGATTAGTGATAATAGGTCTGTCTGCTCCGCTGCGGGTAAATGCAGCGGGGCAGGATATGGTAGTGCTTGGGCAGGACGGAAACCAGGTAGTTGTATCACTTGAGATGAGCAATGCAACGGAAGAAAAGATTACCACAGTGTCCATATCTTTGGAAGTTAAGACCGATGATCCGGGGCAGGTAACGGTGGGATTTCAGTTTGCCCCGGAGCTTGGCGGAACGGAGCATGGCTTTGTATATAATAAGGATACCGGCAGACTGGATATCTATGTAGCTTCTTCCAAAAGCCTGTTTAGCGGGGAAAAGCTGAGCCTGGGGAATGTTCAGGTGCAGCCTACAGACCCGGAACGGAGCATAGCGGCGGATATCAGTTATTGCAAAAATTCTTTTCAGACTGCTAACGGTTCTTACGGAGACAAGACACCAGTAGTAGAAGGAGAAGTCGCGCCTGTGAGCATACAGGTTGGCAATGGCACATTAGTTCCTGATTCAGGTTCGTCAGGGGCAGGAAACGCAGGCACAGGTTCAGGAAACAGCAGTGGGGGAAATTCAGCAACCGGCAGTTCGGAAGGCGGTAACCGGGATCAGGGATTATATGATGAGACGACACGTTTTACCAATGACCCGGCCAATGCCCAGAAGATTGATTCTTCTATCATTAAACAAGACAAGGCAGGAACATTGCTGCATGACTTAAGCGCCGGGGCAGCGTCTGCAATCGCAGGGAATAGCGGTGCGAGTACGGGAATTACCGGACGGTCTAAGGCGAAAGGAAAGGTATCTGTGATTTCCCCGGAAAATGGTCCGGCAAGCATTCTCGTATCAAAAGGGAGCAACGGAATTTGGGACGGAGATCAGCCTGGCAGCTTTTTGAGCGGTCTATCAGGAGAAGGTTTTGATGGAAATACAGGCAATATCTTGGGAGAAGGAGCTTCTTTGGAAGATAGCCAGGAAGAAATTCTGTTGGATCAGAAAAATGGTGGTGCAATAGATAATAGAAAGGGCGAAAGAAGAAAGCGGATTATTATCATTAGTGCAATTTTGGCAGGCTTGATCATAATAGCAGGGGGCGTGATCCTTGTGATCGTAAAAAGGACGGGCTATCCCATAGCAGGAGCTAAGAAGAAAAAGAAGAAGAAAAAGCGCCGGAGAAAGAAGAAACCTGCGAAGAGGAGGCGTGTGCGGAAGAAGGTATATAGACGATGATTGGGGGTAATCAAGATGGCCATGTGCTTGAAATTGGTATGGGAACAGGAAAAGCGACTCAGACATTTCTTGATACTCATTGCCATTTCGTTGGAATTGAACCGGGAGAGAACCATCCCGTCGAGTTCAGCAATGCGGATGCAAAAAGGCTGGCTGATAAAGCGCTTGCCTACGGTTTTGGTGATGTAAAACATATGCTGTATCATGCGGCAAAAGATTTCACGGCCGATGAATATATATCGCTGCTGAGAACATACCCGGATCACATGAAGTTGGAATCAGCCGCCTGCGAAAAACTATTTGAAGGGATTTTCCATGCCATAGTGGACAACGGCGGAACTATGACAGTGTATTATACAATGGATTTGGAACTGGCGAGAAAATAAATAATTTGAATCACTTTCTTTTGATAAATTCATTTTGTATATTGCTTAAAATTGTACCATACTTTTATGCAGAATGGTTTGATTTTGGTTTACAATGTAAACAAAATGATATATAATATTAATGAAAGAAGGTGATGTCATGGCTACTGTGCAAACTCAAATAAGAATAGAAGAAGATGTTAAAAAACAGGCAGTGGAATTATTTAATCAACTTGGGATTGATATGTCCAGTGCGGTAAATATGTTTTTAAGGCAGGCTATCATGCGTGGAGGACTTCCCTTTAGCGTGGAAATTCCTAAATTCAGACCGGAAGTGGTTGAAGCTATGGAAGAAGCAAAAAAGATTAGCAGAGATCCAAATACAAAAAGATATGGCAGTTTTGCAGAAGCGTTGGAGGATATCGATTTATGAAATATGAATTAGTCCTCACTGGAAAATTTAAAAGAGGATTGAAGCTTGCTAAAAGGCGTGGATTGGATATCTCTTTACTGGAAGATATTGTGGAAAGGTTATTGCATAAAATCCCATTAGAAGCAAAAAATAGGGATCATGAACTTAGCGGCAATTACAAAGGTTATCGGGAATGTCATATTCAGCCTGATTGGTTATTGATCTATCTGTTAGAAGAAGATATATTAACATTGACATTGATACAGGAACACATGCTGATTTATTTGATGAATAATGTATAATGATACAACTGATTTTCGTTTGTAAACAAAGAGTAATCAGACAAAACTGCTTGATAAAATACAGCTTTATCGGTTTAAATAACAAAACACCCCACAATTCATTGTTTGAATTCTGGGGTGTTTATATTTATGCTTTTATTTTACAAACCGGAATTTATGGATACAATGCAAAGTTTAATCATCAAATTGCTTGACGCGAAAGTCCATGCCGCCAATCTGCTCTCTGCGTTCGGTTGTAAAGGGTTGCATATCCTTCCGCACGGTAACGATACTTAACCGATCGTAGCCAAGGCGGTGATAGAGCCGCAGCGCAGGAATATTATCTGGAACTACGTCCATACAGATTCCCTCCACGCCCTGCTTTTGCAATACTTCTTCCACTAGGGCAATGGCTTTGGAAGCAATACCCTGCCTGCGCAAATCTTCTTCCACAAAGATGTCCTCAATCCAGCAGACCGTTGCTCCACGCCAGTTGAGATGGACAAATCCCACAGGGGTTCCATCGCCGAGGATGTCGTAAAGTTCGTGATCTTCTTTTGTCCAACTGGCAAGATCTTCCCGAGCTTGTGCCTCATCGACCTGCGAATGATGCACACGGAAAAAAGCACTTATGGAGCGAAGCATTGTTTTTTCGCTGGTTCCATCATACGGCTTGAGTATGATTTCCATTTGATATACCTCCTCAAATATTGATTTGTCTTATATATTATTTTATTTGATATAGGACAGACTACTAGACAGACAATCCCAATTCTTTGCGAAAATTTATTAAACTGGATTCTCGATACAGGAGCTCTTTTTCAATTCCCATGGTTCTCCTTAACGCAAAAACGGGAACCATTTAGTTCCCGATAATTTCTTCAGCTTTTTTTAGACAGGTACATCTGACGAACCCCTCACAATTTCTTCAGTTTTTATTGTATATAATAGAAAATATCAAGTGACATGTTCTATTATAAGCCAGGCTCCTCTGACAAACGCCTCAAACAGAAGTTTTCATTTCTATTTTATAGTATTACAAAAAGTGTGGAATGTCAATCAAAATTGATAATATAAAAATGCGATAAATACGGCTTTCTAACCACATTTATCGCATCCACATTTACTGCGGAAGATGGGACTTGAACCCACACGAGCGCAATGCTCACAAGATCCTTAGTCTTGCTCGTCTGCCAGTTCCGACACTTCCGCATGTCACGAATGATATATTACCACCAGATCCTTCATTCGTCAAGACCTATTTTTAATTTCTTTTTTAGAGTTCTTGTTCTCGTATGAGAAATAGTCAGAATGTTCAAAAAATGGTTGTATATATTATACTTCTGCGATATGAAATCAATTTCAGTATTGTGCACAAATTAAAGTTGAAAAAATTATGTATAATGTCAATTTACAGAAAATATTATGTATTATATTATAATAACATAAGTGAAATCGATACCATATAATCGACATGAGAATGTAAAGCAAAATAAAATTTGGAGGGTAGGAGATATGGTCAAATTTTTTGGGAAATCCGTGTACAAAGGTATTGTAATGGGACCGGTACAGGTTCTGAAAAAAGACGGACAGAAGGTAAAGCGCAACAAGGTGGAAAATACCGAGAGTGAATGGAACAGAGTAAATGAAGCGGCGGGCATCGCAAAAGAGCAGCTGCAAATGCTTTATGAGAAAGCGGTAGTGGAAGTGGGAGAGACCAGCGCAGCGATTTTTGAAGTACATCAGATGATGCTGGAAGATGAGGATTATCTGGATGCCATACAAAATCTGATCAAGACGGAGTCAGTATGTGCTGAGTATGCAGTGGCCGTAACCGGGGATAACTTTTCGGAAATGTTTGCGCAGATGGACGATGATTATATGAAAGCCCGGGCGGCGGATGTGAAAGATATTTCAAATCGCCTGATTGAATGCCTCAGCGGTCAGGGTGGGAACGATTTCAATTTTACGGAGCCTTCCATAATTGTAGCGGATGATTTGAGTCCAAGTGAAACGGTGCAGATGGACAAGGAAAAAATTCTTGCGTTTGTTACAGTGCACGGTTCGGCGAATTCCCATACCTCTATCCTTGCCCGTATGATGAATATTCCTGCATTGATAAGTGTTCCCGTGGATCTTGATAAACTTGAATCGGGAACGAAAGCAGTGGTTGACGGCATTTTGGGGGAAGTGATATTTGATCCTGATGAAGATGTGTGTGAGGAGACGGAGCGCAGGATTGAGAAAGAAAGGGAAAAACAGCGGCTTTTACAGGAATTGAAAGGAAAAGAAAATATAACCTTAAGCGGAAGAAAAATTCATGTCTATGCCAATATCGGCGGTGTAGGNGATGTGGGGTATGNTTTGGAAAATGATGCAGGCGGAATCGGATTGTTCCGCAGCGAATTCTTGTATCTTGGAAGAGATGATTTCCCTACAGAAGAAGAGCAGTTTCAGGCATACCGGCAGGTTCTTCAGACAATGGGCGACAAAAAGGTGATTATCCGTACATTGGATATNGGGGCGGATAANCAGGTGGAGTATTTTCAGCTTGGAAAGGAAGACAACCCGGCNCTGGGATATCGGGCAATACGAATTTGTCTGAAACAGCCTGATATTTTCAAAACCCAGCTTCGGGCATTACTTCGGGCATCGATGTATGGAAATCTTTCAATTATGTATCCGATGATTACNTCCACGGAGGAAGTTACAGAAATATATAAGATTGTGGATGAAGTGAAAAAAGAGCTCAAGGAAAAGGAGATTCCATTTAAGGATCCGGAGCAGGGAGTTATGATCGAGACGCCGGCAGCGGTAATGATCAGCGACAAACTGGCTCAGATGGTGGACTTCTTCAGTGTTGGTACAAACGATCTGACTCAGTATACATTGGCCATCGACAGGCAGAATGAAAAGTTAGATGATTTTTATAATCCTCATCACGAAGCAATTTTGCGTATGATTCAGATGGTTACTGANAATGCTCATAAGCATGGAAAGTGGGCAGGTATCTGCGGTGAGCTTGGAGCGGATATTGAACTTACGGAAACTTTTGTAAAAATGGGGATCGATGAGTTGTCGGTTTCACCTTCTATGNTNCTGCCCCTAAGAGAACGGATCAGAGGNATNGAATGATATTGGATGGATTTGCAGATATTAAAAATGACAGGAGGTGAACGCAAGTGGAACAAAAAGTGATTTTTTTGGATATTGACGGNACTCTGACTCANCCGGGAAGCAATGANCCGCCGGAATCAGCTTTGTATGCAGTCAGGCAGGCACAGAAAGAAGGACATNTTGTGTTTTTGTGTACAGGGAGAAATTATGATATGCTNCAACCTCTTCTAAAATACGAATTTGACGGTATNATTGCCAGTTCNGGCGGGTANATTGAATGCCGCAAAGAGGTGATTTATGACTGCCCAATGACGGAGANCCAAAAGCAGCTGGCAATGGAAGTGCTGAAAAAGAATGGCGTTTTTCGAACAGTGGAATGCATGGATGGATCTTATACGGATGAAGGATTTAANNNGTTTNTAAAGGANCATGCAGAAGAAGGGAGCAACAGTGAACTTTTGCGGTGGAGAGAGCAGATNGAAAAATCACTGNATATCCTTCCAATGAAAGAGTACAAGGGACAGCCGGTATATAAGATTGTGATTATGAGCCATTCAAAGGAACANCTTGCAGAGCCCCGGAAANTNCTGGATGACGATTTCAAATTTTGCATTCAATCTGAAAATAANGGNGGATTTATCAATGGNGAAGTGGTAAATCGGAAGTTTGATAAAGGAAAAGCAGTGGAGATGGTCTGTGAGCATCTNCAGATTCCTTTACACAATTCGGTGGCTGTCGGGGACAGCATGAATGATTGGGAAATGTTGGAATCGGCGGGACTTGGAATCTGTATGGAAAANGGAAGTGAACAGNTAAAGAAGNTGGCGGATGATNTCTGTCCTGCTGTAGACCGGGATGGCATACGGGCAGCATTTGAAAAACATAGATTGATTCATGGATAGAAGATATAGATAAGTTATTAATGTTTTTTACAAAATAAGGGAAAGAGGAGAAGAGAAAATGGCAATGGATTATGCAAAGTGCGCAAANGAAATTTACGAGACTGTGGGTGGCAGAAGTAATCTGGTAAGNGCGGCACATTGTGCAACCAGACTCCGNCTGGTTACGGTGGACAATAGCAGGATCGATATGAAAAAGCTGGAGGATATTGACGGTGTAAAGGGTGTTTTCAGCAATAACGGACAGCTTCAGCTGATTATTGGCACGGGTACGGTAAATAAAGTTTATGAAGAATTTTTAAGCGTGAGCGGTATGAGTGCGGCAACCAAGGAGGAAGTAAAGGCCGCAGCGGCAGCGCAGCAGCCTCTGCCGAAACGGATGATCAAGGCTCTTGGTGATGTTTTTGTTCCGATTCTTCCTGCTATTGTTGCNTCAGGTCTGATGATGGGACTGGTTGAAGCCCTTGGTAAGGCAATTCCATCCTTTGCAGGAAGCGATTGGTATGGTATTCTTGATTTGATGGCAAATACGGCATTTACATTTCTTCCGGTATTGATTGCGGTATCTGCGGCAAGAGTATTTGGCGGAAATGTTTTTCTGGGGGCAGTTATCGGAATGATCATGATTCATCCGAATCTGATCAATGCCTGGTCGGTAGGTTCTATGGATGCTGCGGATATCCCGGTGTGGCGTTTGTTTGGATTCTTTCCAATCAGGCAGGTTGGATATCAGGGACATGTAATTCCCGTCATCATTGCGGTGTGGCTGATGTGCATCATTGAGCGATGGCTGCATAAGCATGTGCCGGAAATGATTGATTTATTTGTGACTCCTTTATGTACCGTACTTGCAACAGCGTTTGTTACACTGGGGATTATCGGACCTGTTTTTTCTACCGCAGAGACTTATGTTTTAGAGTTTGCAGGCTGGATCATCACAGTGGGACATGGTATAGGCGCTATGATTATGGGAGCTTTGTATCCTTTAACAGTTGTATGTGGCATTCATCATATGTATAATGTAATTGAGGCAGGTATGTTATCCGCAGAAGGAGGAGTAAACATCTGGATGCCTATTGCATCGGCAGCAAACTTCGCACAGGGTGCCGCATGTCTGGCAGTAGGCTTAAAAGCAAAGAAATTAAAAACAAAATCCGTGGCAATTCCCTCCTCTCTCTCGGCAGCGCTGGGAATTACGGAGCCGGCAATTTTTGGTGTGAACCTGAGATTTGTAAAGCCTCTTGCATGTGGCATGGCAGGCGGTGCTGCCGGAGCTCTTCTGGGATCGATTTTCCAGATTGGGGCAACCTCTTACGGGGTGACAGGATTACCCGGATTTCTNATCACGTTGGATCATACAGTACAATATGCAATTGTTCTTGCAGTTTCCTTTGGGGTAGCATTTGCACTTACCTGGTTTGTCTGGAAGGAGGAGCCGGAAGAAGAAAAGGGCAGTGAGTCATCGGAAGAGAAAAATAAGACCTTGGAAGCAGTACAGGAAGAAGCAATTGTAGAAAAAACGTTGTTTTCACCTTTAAAAGGAACGGTGATCAGCAGAGAAGAAATTCCGGATGAGACCTTTGCCACCGGTGTTCTCGGAGACGGAGTGGGGATTGTACCGGCGATCGGCGAAGTGGTTGCNCCTTTTGACGGAGAAATCTCATCTGTCACGGATACCCATCATGCAGTAGGGATCACCGGACCGGGTGAAATGGAAGTTTTGATTCATGTGGGTGTGGATACTGTAAATATGAAAGGAGANGGCTTTGAGCTTCTCGTATCAGAGGGCGAAAAAGTAAAAGCCGGACAGAAGCTGCTGACCTTTGATATTNCGAAGATTCAGGAAGCGGGTTACAGCACGACAACGGCGGTGCTNCTTACTAACAGTGATGACTATCCTGATTTCAANGTNTTAAAAACCGGAGAAACAGAAAGNATGGAAAAACTGTTCACGGTTGAAAAAATATAAATTATATTATAAATTAAGGAGGAAAAGAAAATGCAGAAATTCAGTTATGTAATTAAAGATGAAGTAGGGATTCATGCGAGACCGGCGGGACTTTTGGTAAAAGAAGCTAAAAAGTATGAAAGTACCGTTAAGATTGTGAAGGATTCCAAATCCGCAGAGGCAACAAAGCTGATGGCTGTCATGGGACTTGGTGTAAAATGCGGTGATACGGTGGAAGTAGTAGTGGAAGGCGCTGACGAGGCTGCCGCTTTTGAAGGAATCAAAGCCTTTTTTGAAAGTAATCTGTAAAGAATAAGATCAGGATGCCGCCGTTATTTTCGAATTAGAAATATCCGGCGGCATCCTTGGTGTTTGGGATGGAGAGGAGAAGCTATGAAAAAAGTTTCCATTTTTCAAAAGAGACTGGAGCGGCATCATGATGAGCTGCGCTGGCTTTATATGGAATTGTATGATAATGGCTCTATGTTTGCAGAGTTGTGTGAGTGCATGAAGCAGTTTTATNTGGAGCGGGATAAATCACTGAAAATCCGGGACTTGGAACGTGAAACGGATCAGAGCTGGTATAAGCAGAATGATATGCTGGGGATGATGTTTTACATTGATAACTTTGCCGGAAATATGAAGGGTGTGGAGTCGAAATTGGATTATATAGAGCAGTGCAATGTGAACTACATTCATCTTATGCCTTTCCTTGATACACCTAAAGGTCGTTCCGATGGGGGCTATGCGGTGTCGGATTTTCGCAAGGTTCAGCCAAAACTGGGTTCCATGGAGGATCTTGATAGTCTGACGGCAGCCTGTCATAAAAAGGGAATTAATGTCTGTATGGANTTTGTCATGAATCATACCTCNGAGGATCATGAATGGGCAANGAAAGCCCGGCNGGGAATCGGGGAGTATATGAGCCGNTACTTNTTCTATGAGAATTGGGATGAACCGGCTNTATATGAGAGNACAGTACCNCANGTATTTCCAACNACTGCTCCGGGAAATTTTACNTGGCTTGAGGATGCAGAGCGTTATGTAATGACAACCTTTTATCCATACCANTGGGATCTGAATTACNAGAAANCCCAGAGTGTTTAACGAGATGATGTATAACTTCCTTTANCTGGCAAACAGGGGAATTGANATTATTCGTATTGATGCNGTGCCNTATATCTGGAAGGANCTTAATACTTCCTGCCGNAATCTTCAGCAAGTGCATACCATTGTGCGGATGATGCGGATTATCNGTGANATCGTATGTCCTGGNATNTTGCTGCTCGGTGAGGTGGTTATGGAGCCTGAAAAGGTAACTCCGTATTTCGGNACCGTGGAGAAGCCGGAGTGCCACATGCTTTATAATGTTACCACGATGGCAACCACATGGCATACGGTNGCNACAAGNGATGTGAGANTNNTGAAAAAACAGCTTGATATTGTNAATTCTCTGCCGAAGGATTATGTNTTCCTNAATTANCTGCGNTGCCATGATGATATCGGCTGGGGTCTTGACTANGGCACTTTGATGACGGANGGCATTGGAGAGAGGAGNCATAAGCAATATTTAAATGATTATTTTCAGGGATATGCCGGAGNAAGCAACAGCCGCGGCGAACTGTATAATGCGGATCCGGTTACCGGAGATGCNAGATTNTGTGGAACCACAGCTTCTATGTGTGGTGTGGAGAAGGCCGGTTTTGAACAGGATGAGCAGGCAATGAAGCNGGCANTNNAAATGGATCTGATGCTTCATGCTTACATGTTTATGCAGTCCGGAATTCCGGTGTTATANAGCGGGGATGAGATTGGACAGATCAATGATTACACCTANAAGGAGGATCCGGATAAGGCGGCGGATTCCCGTTACATTCACCGTGGAGCGATGGATTGGAAACTGGCGGATAAAATCGGGGATCAGGATACCGTCCAGAGCAAAATCTTTACAGGGCTGAAGCAGTTGGAGCAGATCCGGCAAACGGAAAAAGTATTTGTATCCGGCGCAGACACNTGGACTATTGAGACTTGGGATCCCGCTGTTTTGTGCATTGGAAGATATTATGAAGGTGAGAAGCTGATCGGTCTTTTTAACTTCAGTGAATATGACAAGACAGCATGGATCAACGAGACAGATGGAGATTATGTGGAACTGATTTCNGGAANAGAGATGAAACCGGCGGGCGTTAATATACCTGCTTACGGCTTTTATTATNTGAAAAAGAAATAGTTCCGGATTTTGCGGCATGGAGGGACAGCGCGGATGAATATTGCAGAGATTGCAAAACTGGCAGGGGTATCAAGAGCGGCGGTTTCCCGTTATTTTAATGATGGATATATTTCGGAACAAAAGAGGGAACAGATCCGTAAAGTGGTGGAAGAAACAGGGTACAGGCCCTCCGTGCAGGCGCAGACCCTTAGAACCAAAAAAACAAAGATGGTAGGCGTGATCGTGCCGAAGATTGCTTCCGCATCCATTGGAAAGGTAGTAGAAGGAATTCTCTCTGTGCTGAACGAAAACGGATATCAGATGCTCTTGGCGGTTACGCAAAATGATCCCAAAAAGGAATTGGAATATTTGTCAGCTTTTCGCGAGAAGCAGGTGGACGGAGTGATTCTGGTTGCAACGGTGCTTACTTTGGAGCATAAGCGTATGTTGAAAGCAGGTTCTGTCCCGGTGGTGATCGTCGGACAATATCTTGACGGTCATAGCTGTGTGTTTCATGATGATTATCATGCATCCTATGACCTGACCAGATTGTTTTTGAATAAAGGGAGAAGGAATCTGGGATATATTAGCGCCATAGAACAGGATCAGGCAGTGGGAGCGGAGAGATACCGGGGGTTTCGGGAAGCCGTTAGTGAAGCTGGACTTAATGAATTGGCGCAGAATTATGTGACAGCTGCTTTTTCGGTTGCTTCCGGATATGAAATGGCAGGAGAATTGCTGAAAAAGTGCGGAGATTTGGATGGGATAATCTGTGCAACGGATACTATGGCGGCCGGTGTTATGCAGTACCTTAATGAGCAGGGTAAAAAAGTTCCGGAGCAGATACTGGTAGCGGGACAGGGAGATTCTGAAATGGCAAAGGTGACCGAACCTCCCCTTATCAGTGTGCATTATGCCTATGAAAAAAGCGGAGAGATTGCTGTTCAGATGCTGATGGATTTATTAGGACATAAAGAAGGAGTTGTCAGGGAGGTAAAATTGGGGTATCATCTTGTGGATCCGGGGAACGATTTACAGAAGTAGTCAGGTATAGAAATTTTGTTCATAAAGAGATTGGAGATAGAACAATGACAAACAAAGAGCGAAGAGACGCAGGTCTGGCGTATATTTCTGATGACAGTATTTTTGAGGAACAGATAGAATGCAGAAAGATCCTACAGAAACTGAATTTTATGGATCGCTCGGATTTTGCGGGAATTAGTGAAGTGGTAAAAGAACTTTTGGGTAAATCGGAAGGCGCTTTTATTAATCCGCCGTTTTACTGTGATTATGGAAAGCATATTGAAGTAGGGAAAAATTTTTTTGCCAACTACAACTGTACGCTATTGGATGTAGCCAAGATTAAAATCGGTGATAACTGTCAAATGGCGCCCAATGTGGCAATTTACACTGCCGGACATCCGGTTCATCCGGTAAGCCGCAATTCGGCTTATGAGTACGGAAAAGAGGTAACTATAGGGAATAATGTTTGGCTTGGAGGCAACACTGTGGTCTGTCCGGGAGTGCATATCGGGAACAACGTGGTCATCGGTGCAGGCAGTGTGGTGACAAAAGACATTCCGGACTGGAGTATTGCGGCGGGAAATCCCTGTAAGGTGATTCGTTTTATTACGGATGAGGATAAAAAGAAGCTGTTTCGGGATGAGGAAATTGATGAAGAGGCGTGGAAGGATATTGTAGAGCGGATGGACTTTTAAATGATGGAGGAACCGGCGGGATGAGCTCATTTGTGGAATTTAAGAATGTAGGTAAGACATATCATATGGGTGAAGTTGACATTGAAGCGTTAAAGGATGTGAACTTTGCAATTGAGAAAGGGGAATTCTGCGTTATCGTAGGAGCTTCCGGTGCGGGGAAAACAACTATTTTAAATATTTTAGGCGGAATGGACAGTCTCTCCGAGGGGCAGGTTTTTTTAGATGGAGAAGAGATTTCAGCGTACAACAAGAAAAAGCTCACAACATATCGAAGGCATGACATCGGTTTTGTGTTTCAATTTTACAATCTGGTGCAGAATCTGACGGCACTTGAAAATGTGGAGTTGGCGGCGCAGATCTGTAAAGATCCGTTGGATGCGGGAACAGTTTTGGAAATGGTAGGACTAAAAGATCGTGCAGGGAACTTCCCGGCACAGCTGTCNGGAGGGGAACAGCAGAGAGTTGCCATTGCAAGGGCGCTTGCCAAAAATCCAAAGCTTTTNCTTTGTGATGAGCCTACAGGGGCACTGGATTACAATACCGGAAAAGCAGTTTTAAAATTATTGCAGGATGCCTGCCGGAAGAATGGGATGACAGTGGTGGTCATCACACATAATCAGGCATTGACAGCAATGGCGGATCGCATCATCACGGTAAAGAGCGGAACGGTATGGAGCATGGAGATGAATGAGCAGATTGTGCCGGTAGAACAGATCGAGTGGTAGGGAGTCGGATACATGAGTAAGGGTATGATCAAAACGACAATCAGGGAAATCAAGGGAAGCCTTGGCCGGTATATGGCGATTCTGGCAATTGTAATGCTGGGAGTAGGTCTTTTTTCCGGACTGAAGGCAACGACTCCGGCAATGATCGCCACGGAAAATGATTATCTGGCACAGCAGAATTTCTTTGATTTCCGCCTGTTATCGACGGTTGGATTTGATGAGGAGGATGTGGAAGAGCTGATAGAGCTTGATGAGGTAGCCGATGCAGAAGGAGCCGTTTCGGTTGACGCACTTTGCACATTAGGAGAGGGGAACGAGTCTGCTTATATAATCCATATGCTGCCGGAAAGTATTAATCGAGTTGTCCTAACTGATGGCAGAATGCCGGAACGTGCAGATGAATGTCTGCTGGATTCCGCTTTGTATGGAGAATCGGCGATTGGCATGCAGATCACCGTAACAGACAGTAATGATGAAGATACACTGGAAATGTTTGAAGAACGTACTTTCACCGCAGTGGGAATAGTGCGCTCTCCTTATTATATTAATTTTGAGCGGGGAACCACTTCCATAGGGGATGGGAAGATCACCGCATTTTTTTATGTGCCCCGGGAAGCCTTTGCCTGTGATTATCTGACGGAAATTTATGTAACAGCCAGACAGAAATATGACGTTTATACGGATGAGTACGAGGATTATATCGATGCCATTCAGACTGATATTGAAGAAAAGAATGAACTGCTTGTGACGGAGCGGTATAAGGAGCTTATTACCGAAGCGCAGGAAAAGATTGACGATGCCCAGACAGAGCTTGATGACAAAAAAGCGGAAGCTGAGGAAGAATTAGCGGATGCGCGGCAGAAAATTCAGGATGCAGAGCAGGAGATTTTGGACGGCGAACAGGAGCTTATTGACGGTGAGCAGGAGATTGCGGACGGAAAAAAGGAAATAGCTGATGCAGAGCAGGAGATTAAAGACAACGAGCAAAAGCTACTAGACGGTGAACAGGAAATTAAGGATAAGGAGACTGAGATTCAGGAGGCGGAAGAAGAGGTCAGCTATCACGAATGGGAAATTTTTGACAGTGAATTGACCCTTGCGGCTGCCTGGGACGAACTGGAGCAGGGCAAACAGGAGTTAAAAGAGCAGGAAGAGAAGCTGCATGAAAAAGATGTGGAACTGCAGGGAATGGAANCNGAGCTNGCNGAACANAAGGCNGNGTTGGAAGAGCAGCTGACGCAGGGAGCGGTATTGGCGGCATTGGAAGATGAGCTTAATAAGCAGGAAGAGATGTTGGATTTTATACAGGATGAGACCGTTAAGGATGAGACTCGCAAAAAGATAGAGGAAGAAAGGGCAAAGCTTCAAGCGGGAAAGGCACAATTTGAAGCTGTAAAAGAACAGCTCCAATCAGGTCTTTCCCAGATTCAGGGCGGTTTGGAACAGATTCAGGCAGGAAAGGGAGAGATTGAAGGAGGAAAAGAGCAGATCGAAGAGGCCAAAAGGAANATTGCTCATCAGGAGCTGGTACTTTTGGAGGCGGAAGCAGAGCTTCGGGAAGCAAAGAACGACGTGTCAAATGCGAGAACGGAGCTGGAAGACGGCAAGGCGGAGCTGGAAANGGCAAAACAGGAATTNGANGACGGCAAGANAGANCTGGCAGATGGNAAAGCAGAGCTTGCAAAAGCCAAAANAGATCTGGCGNATGCCCAGACNGAGCTGGAAGANGGNAAANCAGATCTGGAAGAGGGCAGGATAGAGCTTGNNGATGCCAAGANNGAATANGAAGANGCGGAAGCGGAATTTGAGCAGGAGGTGGNAGATGCCCAGCAGAAGATTGATGANGCGCGGGCTGAACTTGCAGATNTTGNNGANCCGGATGACTATGTGCTNAACAGAAATACGAACATTGGNTATGCCTGCTATGAAAGNGATTCCAACATTGTAGCNGCCATTGCCAANGTATTTCCGGTATTCTTTTTTCTGGTTGCNGCNCTGATCTGNATGACNACCATGAATCGNATGATNGAAGANCAGAGAACNCAGATCGGTGTGCTGAANGCNCTTGGATANGGCAANGCTGCCATTATGGGAAAATATTTGTTTTATGCCGGCTCAGCGGCGGTCGTTGGCGCGGTCATTGGATGTGTTGGAGGGACGTGGCTGTTTCCGAGGGTAATCTGGACGGGATACAGTATTATGTACAGTATGGGAGAAATTGAATATTACTTTGATATCCGGGTGGCGGTTCTTTCTCTTTTGGCGGCGCTTTTGTGTTCAGTGGGAGCCGCATACTTTTCCTGCAGGCATGAGCTTCAAAGCGTGCCTGCCAATCTGATTCGTCCAAAGGCGCCAAAGAGCGGAAAACGGATCTTCTTAGAAAAGATCACATTTTTATGGAGCAGATTGAAATTCCTACATAAGGTTTCTTTGAGAAANATTGTAAGGTATAAAAAGCGGTTCTTTATGATGGTGCTTGGTATTAGTGGCTGTACCGCACTTCTGGTGACAGGATTTGGTCTCAAGGATTCGGTGACCAATATTGCAGATATGCAGTACGATGAGGTGCAGATCTATGATATCGGTATTACGTTCAAGGATGGTATACTGACTGAGGATATGGAAAAGCTGACAGCGGAGGCGGCGGGAATGTTAAAGCAGACAGCCTGTCGATATGAGGAGAGTGTGGATATTGATTTTGCCGGAAAAACAAAATCGATTTATCTGGAAATTCCGGAAGATGTGGAAGAAATCGGAACTTTTCTGAATTTACACACACAGGAAGGAGAATTAATTCCTTATCCAGGGGANNGCGAAGCGGTTNTGACAGCGAAGCTGGCGGAAAATATGGGAATTGAACCGGGGGATCAGGTGGTTCTTCGGGATAACGACATGAACAGCATTACCGTGTCTGTATCGGCGTTATGTGAAAATTATGTCTATAATTATATTTATCTGAACAAGGANACTTATGTAAACCAGATTGGCGCAGNGCCNGAGTATAGGAGCGCATATGCNCTTATTAACNACGGTGCGGATGTTCATGAGGTGGCAGCAGTCTTCTCTGATATGGACAATGTGCTTTCTGTTTCCGTTATTGAGGATATGCGTCAGAGAATTGCTACAATGATGAAGAGCATGAATTATATTGTGGCGTTGATTATTGTATGCGCGGGAAGCCTTGCTTTTATCGTGCTTTATAATCTGACCAATATCAACATCACAGAGCGAATCCGGGAAATTGCAACGATCAAGGTTCTTGGCTTTTACGCAAAAGAGACAGCGGATTATGTTTTCAGGGAAAATCTGGCGCTGACGGCAATNGGTGCCATAGTCGGGCTTTTTCTTGGAAAGTGGCTGCATTGGTTTGTCATGTATAACATTAACATTGATATGATTTCTTTTAAGACTCTGATTACACCGTTAAGTTACCTGCTGAGTTTAGTGTTTACGTTTGGNTTTGCGCTTTTGGTTAACGGACTGATGTATTTTAAGCTGGAAAAGATCAATATGGCGGAATCTTTGAAATCCATAGAGTAAAGGCTTATGCACTCTNTTGCTCAGAGAATTGTTTTTTATAGTTAATGCCCCATTCTTCCATAGCTGCAATTATAGGACGCATGGAGTATCCTAAATCATTTAAAGCATATTCTACACGAGGCGGAACCTCCACAATGGATTAGACGCAAATACAGGAAACTTTTTATAATTGCCTTGACTTTTGCGAGGTTTACGGGCGGCTGCCCTATTTTTATATTACGGGCGGCGACCCTATTTTGCACCGGGATTTTTGGCGGCTTCTTTCTCTGATAAAAGAGAATGAAATCCCATTTACGATTTTAGGCAATCCGTTCCATTTGACAGATGAGGTTTGTCTAAAATTGAGATCCTATGGTTGTCAGAAATACCAGCTTTCTCTTGACGGAATGAAGGAGACTCACGACTGGTTTCGCAAGCCGGGATCCTTTGACTGTACGCTTGAAAAAATCAGTTGTATCAAGAAAGTGGCAATTCGTTCAGTTATTATGACTACGGTATCCGGTACGAATATTAAGGAAGTTCCCGATATTATCGATACAGTTGTTTCTGCGGGAGCTGATGTATTTGCCTTTGCTCGTTACTGTCCGACTAATGAAGAAAAAGACACGGGGATTTCCTCCCATGAATATCGAGAATTACTTGATATTTGCTATAATAAATTTCAGAAGTATGAAGCGGAGGGCTGCTCCACTTACTTTAATAAAAAAGACCATCTTTGGACGTTATATGAGTATGAAAAAGGAATTTTCAAAATTCCGGAGGATGCGCAGGAGGGTTTGATATATAGCGGCTGTAATTGTGGTAACTGCCATATGACAATTTTACCGACAGGAGATGTTTATGCTTGCCGCCGGGTGCAGAACAGCATAGTTGGAAATGTGTTCAATGACCGCCTTGCTGATATTTGGGTATGCCAAATGGAACAATATCGTGACTATACAAAATTTGAGAAATGCTCCAAGTGTGAGCTGCTTGCATTTTGCCGTGGCTGTCCTGCGGTAGTTTGCTCCTAAAAATTTTTTGTTTTCAGTAGATGACTGCGCAGTTGCCGCTGAAAACATGATGCTGGCAGCAGATTCTTTAGGTGTTGGCGCCTGCTACATTGGACAAGGCTGGACAGCTTTTGCGGATATTTATGGACAGGAAATATTGCGTAAATGGGGAATCCGCACTGATTATTATGCAGTCATGCAGCTTTTGCTGGGGTATCCAAGACCAGGCGATAAGCACCTGGACGCAAAACCCCGTAAAAATGACAGAATATTAAGATTTTAATTTTGTAACGAAACGCTTCAGGGTTTAGAATCCCTCCTGCTTGCGCATTTTCCTTAGTTCGATTCTCTTCAGCGCACAGTCCCATTCGTATTTTTGGGATTCTGTTTCGATGGAAATGCCGTAGGGAATCGGACAGGGATGGTCATCGCTGCCTAAAGCTACAACCGTCAGATAGGCACGGTTGATAGGGCGGCGCGTGCCATTGGTGGATTCTGCATAGGTGTCTACACGCACCTCCATGGAAGTATTTCCCACATAGGTAATGTAACCAACGACGATGACCAGTTCATCCAAGAAAGCAGGATTTTTGAATTGCAGATTATCGATGGAAGCAGTGGTTACGCGGATACCGGCATGGCGTCTGGCAACGGCCCCGGCAACTTCATCGATCCAAAATACCAGCTTGCCGCCAAAAAGACGGCTCTCTCCGTTAATATCTTCATAGCGGAGCAGGTGAACCTGCTCCGTGCGTGATTCCTCAATGGATTTCTCGGGTCTCTTTAATTCTGACATAAAATGAAACCTCCCAGTCTGATGAACTTTATTACTAATGATAAGCTATAGATTCTTTTAGTATATACGAATTGTAGCAGGAAATTTGTGTGGCTGCAACTGTTAGGAGAAAGTGCTAAAATGTAAAAGGCAAAAATGCAGGGACTATAATATAAATTAAAATTATAACAAATATAATTAATATTGATTTTACTTATGATTATACCGGGGGTATAATCATAAAGTAAGAAGCTGATAATAAAAGCAGGTTTTTACAACCTGCTTTTGTTTTTACAGAAAGGGAGCAAGAGAAATGGTTAAAGCTGTAGTAGGAGCCAATTGGGGCGATGAAGGAAAAGGTAAGATTACAGATATGCTGGCGCAGCAGGCGGATATTATCATTCGCTTTCAGGGNGGAGCNAATGCNGGGCATACCATCGTGAANAATTACGGGAAATTTGCANTGCATACACTGCCATCCGGTGTGTTCTACGGNCATACCACCAGCATTATCGGAAANGGNGTGGCATTNAACATTCCGGTTNTGATGAATGAGATNANATCNATTACNGACAGGGGAGTTCCNATGCCTAANATTNTGGTNTCTGACCGGGCNCAGATGGTTATGCCTTATCATGTATTGNTGGATCAGTACGANGAGGAGAGGCTNGGCGGGAAATCCTTTGGGTCTACCAAATCGGGAATTGCGCCTTTTTATTCCGATAAATATGCGAAGATCGGTTTTCAGGTGAGCGAGNTGTTTGATGAGGATNTNCTGAANGAAAAAGTGGAGCGGGTATGTGANCAGAAAAACATTATGCTGGAGCATATGTACCATAAACCGCTGATCNATCCGGAGGAACTGCTTGCAACACTGCATGAATATAAGGATATGATTGAACCCTTTGTCTGTGATGTGTCCGCATATTTATATACAGCGATGAAAGAAGGCAAGACGATTCTTTTGGAAGGGCAGCTGGGAACGCTTAAAGATACGGATCACGGTATTTATCCAATGGTTACTTCTTCTTCTACCCTGGCGGCTTANGGCGCTATCGGAGCAGGCATACCGCCNTATGAGATNAAAGANATCGTGACNGTCTGCAAGGCATATTCCTCAGCCGTGGGGGCAGGTGCGTTCGTGTCAGANATTTTCGGAGAGGAAGCTGATGANCTGCGCCGCAGAGGCGGTGACGGCGGTGAGTTTGGCGCTACNACNGGACGTCCCAGNCGNATGGGNTGGTTCGACTGTGTNGCTTCCAAATATGGATGCCGTCTGCAGGGAACAACAGATGTAGCATTTACGGTGCTGGATGTGCTGGGATATTTGGANGAGATTCCTGTTTGTGTGGGNTATGAGATCGANGGNGAGGTGACNACGGATTTCCCGGTTACCTGTAAGCTTGAAAAGGCAAANCCGGTGCTTAAGACATTACCNGGATGGAAATGTGATATCCGCGGNATNAANANATACGAAGAACTGCCGGAAAACTGTAGGGGATATATAGAGTTCATAGAAGAACAGATNGGNTATCCNATCACTATGGTATCTAACGGACCGGGAAGAGATGATATNATTTACCGGAAGAGTGCTCTTTAAACATTCTGATAAATANAAATGGAATCAATACCTGATGACANCAATGCAAGTGGGGGAGTTGTCATCAGGTATTTTTTGTGGTAAGGTGAATAATGATAGTNANAGGTGAAAAGGGCGGTGTGGGAGCNTGAANCGGANTTATTCAANGGANNTGGANGAGATTTTATGTAAACCGGANAATAAAGGNAAAAAGCTNTTTCTGCATAGCTGCTGCGCACCCTGCAGCAGTTATGTNTTNGAGTATCTGCGTCCNTTTTTTCGAATTACNGTATTTTATTANAATCCCAANATTACNGAGGAACCGGAATACCGNCANCGGGTNGAAGANCAGAAACGGTTGATTCACGAGTTTAACAGNGAGNTGGGANNAGCATANCCNATTCAGNTTATNGANGGGGATTATCNNAGNGANCTTTTNTTTGACCGNNTAAGNGGNNTGGAAGANTGNCCNGAAGGAGGAGAGCGCTGCTTTGTCTGTTATGAACTGCGCCTTCAGGAAACNGCGCTTCGNGCNAAAGAGCAGGNNGCGGACTATTTTACNACAACNCTGACNATCAGCCCGCTGAAAAANGCGGCAAAGATCAANGAGATCGGAGANCGAATTGCCGGGGAGACNGGGGTGGNTTTCCTGCCNTCTGATTTTAAGAAGAAAAATGGATATAAGNGATCCGTGGAGNTGTCAAAAGAGTATGACTTATATCGNCAGAATTATTGTGGNTGTATCTATTCNCGCGTGAANTAATCGGTTTTGGCNGGCGGNGGAGCTTTGANNGANGTNTAATTAGTATGAGCAAGAAGAGAAAGGAACNGGTAAANATGAAAAGATTTCTGGATTTGATTTCAGAGGAGATGAAGAATGCATTTGAAGCGGCAGGTTATGACAGAGAGCTTGGAAAGGTAACNCTCTCCAACCGCCCGGATTTGTGTGAATATCAGTGTAACGGNGCTATGGCNGGAGCGAAGATTTACAAAAAAGCTCCNATNATGATTGCNCAGGCAGTTATGGAGCAGTGTGCGGACAGCAAAGTNTTTTCGGAAGTGACGGCGGTAATGCCGGGATTTTTAAATTTGAAGTTAAAGGAAGAGTTTGCNGCGGATTATCTGAACCAAATGGTACAGGANCCNAAATTCGGACTTGCNATGCCNGNAAANCCCTGNAAGATTATNGTGGATTANGGCGGAGCCAATGTAGCAAAGGCANTGCATGTAGGNCATTTACGTCCGGCAATCATTGGAGAAAGTATTAAGCGTATTGCAAGGTATGCAGGNCATGANGTGATCGGTGANATTCATATGGGTGACTGGGGACTTCAAATTGGTCTTGTNATCACGGAGCTTAANGAGAGACAGNCGGAGCTTGTTTATTTTGATGAAAGCTATGANGGGGAATANCCTTCGGAGGCGCCCTTTACNATTGCTGAGCTGGGNGAAATTTATCCTACTGCCAGCNGCANATCNAAGGAGGATGCTGCCTATANGGAGCGTGCCATGGAGGCAACCTTNAAGCTTCANAGCGGAGTGCGGGGANANCGGGCACTGTGGCGCCANATTATGAATGTTTCTGTACCGAATTTGAAACAAAACTATGATAATCTGAATGTGGAGTTTGATCTTTGGAAGGGAGAATCTGATGTTCAGGATCTGATACNGGGCATGGTAGATTANATGAAAAAAGAAGGCTATGCTTATATCAGCGACGGNGCTCTTGTGGTGGATGTCAANGAGGAGACGGATACAAAAGAAGTTCCGCCCTGTATGATTTTGAAGTCGGACGGAGCNTCTCTTTACAATACAACNGATTTNGCNACNATCATGGAGAGAATGGAAAAGTATCATCCGGATCGGATGATCTATGTNACGGATAAGCGGCAGGAGCTTTATTTTGANCAGGTATTCCGCTGCGCAAAAAAGACGAAACTTATCGAACCGGAAACNGAGCTTCTGCATATCGGTTTCGGAACCATGAACGGAAAGGATGGCAAGCCTTTTAAAACCAGAGACGGCGGTGTAATGAGTCTGGAACTTTTGATTGGTGAAATCAACGACGAGATGTACCGGAAGATCAGCGAGAGCCGCAAGGAGATGGATAAGGAGGCTGAGGAAACGGCAAAGATCGTTGCTCTTTCCGCGATTAAGTATGGGGACTTATCCAATCAGGCATCGAAGGATTATATATTTGACATTGATAAGTTTACTTCCTTTGAGGGAGACACGGGACCGTATATTTTATATACCATTGTGCGGATCAAGTCGATCTTAAACAAGGTAAAAGAACAGGGAGGCATACCGGAGAATCCGGTGATCCGCGGTGCAGGAAGCGAAGCAGAAAAAGCGTTGATGCTGCAAATTGCAGGATTCAATGCCATGATGGAAACGGCTTACAGCGAGACAGCCCCTCATAAGGTCTGCGCCTATATTTATGATCTTGCCAATGCATTTAATCGTTTTTATCATGAGACAAAGATTGTTACGGAAGAAAATCAGGACAAAAAGGCGGGCTGGGTAGCGCTTCTTATGCTTGTCAGAGATATTTTGGAAACTTGTATTGATGTGCTGGGATTTACGGCACCGGAAAGAATGTAGGGATATGCAGACACCAACAGAGTTAAGAAATAAATTAAGAAGTATTGATCATCGGAGTTATCCGGCTTACAAGGAGCTTAAGGGGCAGTATGATTTTGGAGATTACACGCTCTCTATCGATCATGTGCAGGGAGATCCGTTTGCGTCTCCTTCCAGGCTGTCCGTCTGGGTAAAAAAGGAAAAGGCAGGATTCCCAAAAGAATTTTATGATACTGCGGTCAAAAGGATCACTCTTCAGGATCATCTTACCAGGTTGTTTGGAAGATGGGCAGCAGGAGGAAGCTTTCAAGCAAAGGGTTCGGGTAAAAGCGGGCTTTTGTCCATCTCCAGATGCGGACAACAGGTGTTGGAGCGCACAGCATTGCGTGTCAGGGAGGGCGAGGTGATTCTGCGGTTTGAAGCGGGATTTCCGGCGAACGGACGTACCATTAATGCCAGAGAGCTGGAAAAGATGTTGTTTGATATCCTTCCGGACTGTGTAAGAAAAAGTCTGTATTATGCAAGAATTGATCAGAATAAATTAAAACAGGCAATTTGCCTGTGTGAGGATCAGCAGTATATCCGCCAGAATCTGTCCGGGCTGGGGTTGTGTGCTTTTATTGCGGATGGTTCCATACTTCCCAGAGAAAGCGGTGTGTCACAAAAGCCGATGAAGGGGGCAGTGGCATTTAAATCTCCGGATTCTCTAAAGGTGACATTATCCCTTCCGAATAAAGGTGAGGTAACGGGAATGGGAATTCCTAAGGGCATCACTTTGTTTGTGGGCGGAGGTTATCACGGTAAATCTACCATTTTGCAGGCACTCCAGAATGGTGTATATAATCATATTGCCGGAGACGGAAGAGAGCTGGTTATCACAGATCATTCGGCATTCAAGCTTCGTGCGGAGGATGGGCGGAGCATTACCGGAGTGGATATTTCTCCGTTTATCAAAAATCTTCCGAACAAAAAAGATACGGTGCGCTTCTCCACAGAAGATGCCAGCGGAAGCACTTCTCAGGCGGCGAATCTGATGGAGGCATTAGAGAGCGGAAGCACCTTGATTTTGATTGATGAGGATACCTCTGCTACGAATTTTATGGTCCGCGATCAGCTGATGTCCCAGGTGATCACACAGGGGGAAGAACCGATTACCCCCTTTATCAGCCGGGTACGGGGAATGTATGAGGATTTGGGAGTCTCTTCCATTATTGTTGCCGGAAGCTCCGGAGCTTATTTCCATGTGGCAGATACTATTATCCAAATGAAGGAATATGTGCCGGTTGATATTACGAAGAAGGCAAAGCAGGCAGCGGCAGATTATTCCGATGGCGCAAAGGAAGAAGGTTTCCCGGATTTCTGCGCAAAGCGGATACCGAAACCGGATATGGCGCTTAAGAGGGAAGAACGGATCAAGATTAAGGTAATAGGAACCAGTGAATTGTCTCTTTCCAAAGAAAGGGTGGAACTGCGTTATTTAGAGCAGTTAGAGGATCAGGAGCAGACAATGGCGCTGGCATATCTTTTGAAATATGCTCAGATCAAGCTGATGGATGGCAGAAAAGACTTAAAGCAGATTGGAGATCTTCTGGAGAATCAGCTTGATCAGAAGGGATTGGAAAGTCTCTTTGAGCGGGGAGAGGTTTCAGCGCAGCTGGCGAGACCCAGAAAGCAGGAGATTATGGCCTGCGTGAATCGATATCGCAGGTTGGAGATGTAGATATTTGGAAAGGGCGATGTTTGGAGAAATAAAATGTAAACCATAATTTATATTTGGTTGACATTAAGAACGCAGGATGATATGATGTCTTCAGTCAAAAATGTTTAACAGGATTGGAGACAAATTATGAGTACACAAACGATAACGGCAGGAAGAAGCAAGACCTATGATGTAGTATATGTGGGAGTTTTTGCGGTATTGATAGCAATTTGTTCATGGATATCCATTCCCACGCTGGTTCCTTTTACTCTTCAAACCTTTGCGGTATTTCTTACGGTAGGTTTACTGGGCGGAAAAAGAGGTACTATGGCGGTTTTGGTCTATGTACTGTTAGGAGCAATAGGAATTCCGGTGTTTGCCGGATTCACCGGAGGAATCGGCGTAATTTTAAATAATACGGGAGGGTATATCATTGGATTTATTTTTTCCGCGCTGGTTATGTGGCTGATGGAGAGCCTGCTTGGCAGAAAACTTTGGGTGCAGGGGCTTTCCATGATTTTGGGCATTATTGTCTGTTATGCTTTCGGGACCGCATGGTTTATGATCGTTTATACCAGAGATTCCGGGGCGGTGGGACTTGCAACGGTTCTTAGCTGGTGCGTCATCCCTTTTATTATCCCCGATATTGTTAAAATTGCGTTGGCGCTGTTTTTGAGCAACAGACTTTCCGGAGTGATCAGAATTAATAATTGAAAGGAATCAGGGATATGATTTACAGGATCAGAGCACATCACGGGATGTGCTTCTCCTTTTTTGAGGGGAAGGGATATAGCGGCGAGTTTATAGAAAACATGCAGAGGATAAAGGAACTGTTGGATAAGAATCCTGAGGTCTGTCTGCTTGATGAGGTGGATGATGTCTGCGTGGGCTGTCCCAATAATCAAAAAGGAGAATGTACTTCGGCAGGGAAGGTACAGGTCTATGACAGACAAGTTCTGGAATATTGTCAGCTTGTACCCGGAATGCGAATTCGCTGGAAGGATTTTGAGGCAAAGGTGAGGGAGAATATATTGGATAAGGGGCGGAGAGAGAAAATATGCGGAAATTGTGAGTGGAACGAAATCTGTAAAAACTTTTCTTTACAACCGACCGAAAGGATATTATAATAAATATGTTGCAGATGCGTTATGCAGATGTAGTTCATTGGTAGAACATCAGCTTCCCAAGCTGAGGAGGCGGGTTCGATTCCCGTCATCTGCTTACAAAGAGCCTTGATTTATCAGGGTTCTTTCTTTTTGTGTTGCATTTCGTGTTGCATGTTTTCAAAATGCTTAAAGGTAATATCTTGAAATTGTTTATTGTAAGTGTCAATTGTTCCTCTGTATATGTCTTTTAAGGTTTTGTCAGAAGCCCAGCCTCCACGTTGCATGATATACTGATCAGGAACACCCAAAGCGTGCATGATACTGGCAGCATAGTGCCTGAGATCATGAAATCTAAAATGTGTTATCCCAAGTTTAGTGAGAGTTCTTCCATGCCTTATACTGATTCGGTCAGGATTTATTGATACAACATATCCTTCTTTCGGAAGCATGTCAATAATAAATTGTGGCATATTAATGTCCCGTGCACTGGACGAATTCTTGACAAACGGTTTTAATACAAATTGATTATTGCTGTCTTTTACTTTTGCTTGTCTTATATGCAGGGTATTCCCAGTTATATGGTTTGCGTCAAGTCCGCAGATTTCAGAACGGCGCAGCGTGCCGAAAGCTGACAGACAGCTTGCAATCAGCATATCATTATCATTTTCAGAATAATATCTGATAAGTTCCTGAATCTCTTCATCATTCGGGACATATCCGTCATACCTGATTTTCGAAGGAAGAGTAACATTTACAGAAAATGTTTCCAGATTGTCTTTCATAACCGCACTTAGAAATCCATAGGCATTCCGGACAGACTTCGGAGAATGATTCTCAGAATAACGATTGATCCACCTTTGAAGGGTAATTTTGTTTAATTCAGATAATTTTTTGTCTTCAATATCACTGTATGCGCTATTGCGAAGCTGCTCATATCCCCGTATAGTAGAAGGAGAAAGTACTGATTTTTTTAGGTTGCAATATTCATTCATGGCTTCACACAGTATTATATCTTTTGAGAATTCACTTTCTTCTTTTTGATTGCAGACATATTGTGTTGCCAGCAATTCTGCTTCTTTTTTTGTGTCAGCGGTAAAAGACTTATATTTCCGCTTTCCGTGCTCCATGCCTATGTAAATAAGGCATCGGTATTTTCCTGATGGTAGTTTCTTTGCTGTAGCCATAGTATTATCCTCCTTAAAAATGATATAAAAATGCCCGGTGACTTGATTTTGCACCGGAAAAATGATACAATTTATTCTGTCATGAATAAGTTGTATCGGGATTCCCGGTATACCTTGTACCTACCGCTCTGGTGTTGCTGCGTCAGGGCGGTTTTTCTGTTTGACAGGTTTTGGTATATTGCTTATAATATACTTAACAAGACAGCCGGAAGGTGAGTGCGATTCACCCGATCCGGCGAAGAACTATAACAAAACTATTAAGAAATAGCTGTCAGTTCTGGCCAGAGAACAGGACGGCTATTTCTTATTTTTTATATTCAGAATCGCTACAATCAGTAAAGCAATGCTCACTATTAAATTCAATTCCTCATATGTACTCATAATAATCACCACCTTCCACAAGACTCGGAACGGGTGAGAGCACGTCCCCCGGCTGCCCGGGTAAGCATATTATGTTATCAAGGTATATTTTGCTGATATGGTAGAAATAATTTTCTGTATTCGAACTACCTGAAGCAATGTCCGCAAGTACTATATCCTTGGCTTTCCAGTTCACTTATACTTAAATTTGATGTTGAATAATTTTCGGGCGCAATTTTCTTAACATCATTACAAGTTGGCCAGTGAAATTTGAAAGTAGATGTATTCAAAACAAACATATCAGAGGTTTGTTGTTGTTCAAGATTGTTATATGTGTTGAAATTGTTTTCGCTTGAATTATAAGTACCTTCAGTTTGAGTCGGGGCATCAGCGATAAATCCGGTGCTAGATGTTCCTTGCTCAACAGGAATGGTATACAATAAAGTTTCCGAAGAATTTTCAGGTTCTAAAAGCTTCATGGAGTTGTCAGATTTTTCATTATTGCTTAAAATATTTTCTGCCTCACCAGTGCTTAAATCTATAAAATATTCGGCTAACAGCATACCGCCAAAGAGAGCACTTGCGTCATGTTCTTCACCAGCGACATATTCATGTATAGCAACATCTAGTGTTCCGCCATAAGGTACAGATATAGATGTAGTTGTATTTAAAGAAAAGTTTACAATGGCATGAATTTCATCATCTGAACTGAAAAAAGTATTATAATAATCGACAACATATTCTGTTATATCTTTTGATGATGCAATGGAAGATATTCTCCACTTTCCTGTTATATCATTTATCACCGAATCAGAAAACCAGAATTCTATATCATCAATAGTGTATGTACCTGATTTGACGGTTTCAGAATCTGTTTGTGTTTCTGGTATAATATCGTTAGGTTCCGGATTGTCAGTTTGTTGCTGAGGCTCAATTTGGTTAGATATATCAGGAGTATCACTTATATAGGCAGTGTTTTGAAGGGAGGATTTATTATTTTTACTCGATATATTATTATTCGAGTTAGGATAAATGAACAAAATGAAACATACTAAAATAACAGTACAACACCCTATTATTCCTAAAAATACGGTTAATAAATTAAATATTTGTTTCACTTGTACACACTCCCAACATTATAAGACGTATTTTATAAATGAGCTTGATTCTCAATTTCATTTATATCTATTTTTTCAAAGTCATTGCCGAAAATGTGCTTCATAGCGTGCATAAATGCTTTTTGCTGTGCTTCCTTAGATAATGAAGTTTCAATAAATATTGTGTAGCTGCCATCATTATTTTCGCTGACAGCTTCCTTGGTCTTCGTGTCTGGAAAAGTAGTAAGCCGTACTTGATAATCAATCATCATAATGCTGTTCCTTTCTTTTAAGAGCAAGAAGCATATTATGCACAGCCAATAAATCTTCTGGTTCGGCATTACGGGCTGTATCAAAAAGAAGTCGCAATTCTTTATTTTCAAAAATATCTTGCGCTATTTTGGCGGTTTCCTCATTAAGGTAGTAGGTTTCACCACCGTCTTTTTCTTCACCAGTCATTAAGTATTCTAAAGAGACACCGAAATAATCAGCTATTTTTTTCATATTTTCGGTCTTAGGGGTAATTTTACCCAGTTTCCAATCACTCAATGAGGATTGAGAAATTCCAGTTGCCTTACTTACTTTGTACGCAGTTACTCCAAATTTTTGGAGTAATTGACTAAAAATCTCATACATAATTTGTCCACCTTTCATAAATTCAGACAAATACTAAGAAAAAACGGAATAATGCTTGACTGCTCCGTCATAACGTAGTATAGTATGAGCATACCAAGTAAAAACGTAGTACTTGGAATGCTACGCAAATGCGAATTATTTGTCTGGTAAACGAAGTATATCACATTTGCGTAGTAAAAGCAATAAAAACATACGGAAAGGCGGTGTAAAATTGTATAAGAAAATTGCTGAATTATTACAAAAGGAGAATAAAACAGCGTACCAACTATCAAAAGATACAGGTATAGCACAATCTGTATTATCAGATTGGAAAAATGGTCGTAGTAAGCCTAAGGTGGATAAACTTAAAATCCTTGCTGACTACTTCGGCGTATCTATTGACTATTTCTTAGATGAACCCACAAAGGACACCCAATAGGCTGGACACAACCCTCAATAAAAGAATAAAGGGGTAGTGCGAAGATAGCAATAGAACAATAAGTAGTTAAGTATGGAGCAGTGGCGGTTATTCTGGATATCTGCTGATTATGTCTTAGATGATATCAAAGGGAGTGTCCAATAAATAGGACGAGGGGGAGGTGAGAAAATCAAAGATTACGGGGCGATATTTTTCTACATATTTGGGTGTATCGTAGGCATATTTATCATGTTGCTTATACGGAAATATGGGTTATAAAAGTCTGATAATAATGTCAGCCAGTACAGCAGTGAAGATTCCGGCAAGAAACCCCAAAAAACGGTTAAGCCATATTTCAGAGCGCTCAACAAAATACATTGGAAGTTTATTTTCAGGAATAATATGGGACGGCATGACAGTATTATCAACATTAGGAGCGGTGATGTATCCTCCGGATGACAAGGCTTGAATTGCTTTTAGGTTTTTAGGATTTTTACAAAGCTTGTCAAGGTCTTTGCCGAGGCAGACACCTAATTCATTATTGTCACTTGATTTTTCAATTACTTTAAGGCAGTGATGCATTCTAAATCTTGTTGATAATCCTATCATATGTTTTCCTTTCCAATGGTTTGAGCTGAATCTGATAACAAAATTATAAGGGAGAAGCAAAATTCAGGCAACAGAATTTGGCAAACAACGAGGATATTTAATAAACAGGACGGAAGGAGAGTGAAAAGAATGCCAAGAATAACATTAGGGCAGTGGACGCAGAAAGATGAACAGTTTGTGCGGAACCTTAAAGCAGAGCTTGGCAGAAAGGGGAAGGATCACAAAAACCTTATGCGGAGGACAGGCAGGTCACAGGGGGCGATATACAAAAGATTTCATCAGCCTGGGACTACAACAGTTGATGAGCTCCGTATATTCATACAGGAAGCCGGGTTGTCGGAAGATGATGTGCTGGATTTTCTATTTAAGGACCGGAGGTGAGAAATGATCTTTTTAAAAATAGCAGCTTTCTGGTTGCCGGTCATTGGTATAGGCAGTATCGTAGGTGCCATTGAAACAGGGACAAGCCCGGCGAAAGCGATTGTGGTCTTCCTGATCGGGTGTCTGGTAATGGCAGTTTATGTCAGACTCGACAGTATGAGATATAGGCGCGACAAAGAAATCGACCGCTTTATCAAAAAAGAAAATAGGTTCTGCTACCGACCAAAGCTACAGAACCTAAAGGACAACTAATTGTATTTATTGCCTATGCCCCAATTATGGCATAGGGGAAAGGAAAAGTCAATGTTAGGGAAAGTGGAAAATTACGATCCTAAAAAGGGATATGGTTTTATCCGGGGAGATGATGGAAAAAAGTATTTTGTCCCTTACTGTAATGTAAACACGGCATCGGGAAGTTTATCAGCAGGATATACAGTTGAGTTTAATACCGGTGAAGGAAACAGAGCATTCAATGTGAGATATTTATAGGAGGGAATGAAGAGTATGGGAAAGAATCAGATTATTCAGGAAGAATCAAAGGAACTGACTCAGGAAGAGTTTAAGGAACTGGCAAATGATTTGAAGCCGGTCTTAAAAAGCATGGAAGCGGTACTTAAGAAGCACAACATAGAATGTCTTACTTCAACGTGCATGAGTACAGATGGATATTTTAATTTCAGTCTGCATGATTCCGACTGGGAATTTAAGAGAACAAACAGTGATACGAAAATGTTGATATGCAAGAGCATAACAGAGGAAGTGTGAAATGTCGGAGCAGATCGAAAACAGCATGGTAGTTGATGGTTACTGGAATGAAATTGAGTATGGCGTTCCTTCCAGTAACCGTCTGAAAAGGGAAAGAGAAGCCTATGAGCAGGTGGAAAGAGAGGAATAATATGAATGAAGTACAGACAGTTATAACATTAGAGAGCGCGAAGATCTCCTGTAACTTTGGACAGGTGGAGGAAGCAATACAAAAGGTACTCTCGGAGTATAAAGGTGCCGTATTTACGGAGGACAGCAAGACATATGCAAAGAAAGTGGTTGCCAGTTTACGTGCACAGAAAAAGACCTTTCAGGACAACCTGCGAGAGGAAAAGAAAAAGTATATGATCCCATGGGAAGAATTTGAAGCCCAGGCAAAGAGACTGATCGGCATGTATGACGAACCTATTGATCTGATCAATGGACAGGTGCAGGCCTTTGAAGAAAAGCGGATTGCTGAAAAGAAGGAACTGATAAACAGGCTGTATGCTGAAACCGTTCCGGCAGATCTGGAAGAATACCTTCCCCTCGAACGTATTTATAATTCCAAATGGGAAAATGCGACCACGAAGGGAAAGGATATCCGTAAGGAAATGTCGGAAACGGCAGAAAAGGCGAAGCGGGATATTGATACCATAAGCAGTATGGAATCAGATTCTACAGCCAAGGCATTATCCATGTACAGGGCAAATCTCGACCTGACAGAAGCAATTTCTTACATAAATAATTATGAGCGCCAGAAACAGGAAATTCTTGCAAAAGAGCAGGAGCGAAAACGCCGTGAGGAAGAGGAACGCATACGCCGTGAGGAACGTGAAAAGATTCTTGCAGAGCAGCAGGCAGAAATGGAGAAAAACGCTGCTGTTGAACAGGCGAAAGCGGAAGCAGCACAGGAAGTCGTTGACAGCCTTATTCCGGAGGAAAGCGGAGAGTCAGAACTTTATGAGTACCGCATTTCTCTTTCCGGAGATGCAAAGATGAAACTGGAAATGTATATGGACAGTGTAGGGATTGAATGGGAGCTGATTCGATGAGTGAAGAAAAAGTGCCTATGATCTATTCCGCTATCTGCGGTGTGATGGAAGATATTGGAGTGGTTGGAAAGGGTGACTACAACAAAATGCAGGGATTTAAGTACCGTAGTATTGATGCGGTTATGAATGCCCTTAACCCAGTCATGATCAAGCATAAGGTGTTTTGTACGCCGGAAGTCCTTGAACAGAGCCGTGAAGAGCGTACTACTTCAAAAGGTGGCTCATTGATCTATTCCGTATGTCGAATGCGCTACCGTTTTTATACAACGGACGGTTCTTTTGTGGATGCAGTTGTAGTCGGGGAGGGCATGGACAGTGGAGACAAGGCAACAAATAAAGCTATGTCGGTAGCTTTTAAATATGCCTGCTTTCAGACTTTCTGTATTCCAACGGAAAACCTTATGGAGGATCCGGACAGTGAGACACCGGCTGAAAGCACAAAAAAGCAAAGTGCAGGAAATAATGAAGATAAGAAATCCCAAGATCAGGAAATGGAAAAGCTGTTTAAGCAGCTTACAGAGGAACTTATCCGCACGGGATACGGAGAAGGCTCAATCATAAAAACCTATAATGTAGAAAAAATGCAGGATCTGTCAAAACTGCAGATTAAAGATGCCATAGGAAGATTGAAAAAGTGTAGTGACAAGCAGACGCAGAATGGGAAATAGATATGGAATGCAGAGGAAAGATAACCGCAATAGCACAAGATTTTGAGACAAAAGGTATTCTTGTAACCCTGTCACTGGCCAATGTGTCAGTGCAGGAGTTACAGATTCTTAAAGCAATGGAAGAATTGTCTGTTTATCTGAAAAGATACCGTGAAAAGAGATCACTTGATGCTAATGCTTATTTTCATCTTTTAGTCGGTAAACTGGCGGACAAACTGAGTATTTCAAAGATCCGCTGCAAGAATATCATGATAGGAAGATACGGACAGATGGATTTTATAGACGGTCAGCCCATCATGATTAAAACGCAGATCCCGGTATCGGACATGTTGGAGCAGGAAAATCTTCATTGTGTATCCTGCGGTGGGAAAACAGAGGAGAATGGATTGCAAACCTATTTTTACCGGGTATATAGGGGTTCTCATACCTATAACACGGAAGAAATGTCTATTTTGATTGATGGTGTAGTGCAGGAAGCCAAGGAGCAGGGGATTGAGACAACAACACCAGATGAGATTGAACGGTTGAAAAGCTTATGGAAAGGTGGAAAGAATGGCCAGAAAACTAAGGAGTGTAATTCAGAATAATTTGGAAACCTGCTTTGTAACAGGATCACCTAACGTAGCGGTTCACCATATTTTCCCGGGGAAGGGACGCAGGAAGCTGTGTGAAAAATACGGTTTTCTTGTAGCACTGGAACCGAGATACCATAACATGAGCAGTTACAGCGTCCATGCGGTTCCGAATGCTGGTCTTGACCTACAGTTTAAGCAGATGGCACAAAGTTATTATGAAGAAAACTATGGGTCAAGACAGGACTTCATAAAAGAGTTTGGAAAAAGTTATTTATAAATGGTTGAAACACCGCATTTCCGGAATGTCCGGGAAGGAAAAGAAACCCGTAAACTAACGCATAGTTCATGCAGCATATCACGGAAGCCATGAATTGCGTCTATCAGATTATGGAACTATGTCTTCCCCCCAGATATAGTTCCATGATACCTGAGGACAGAAGAAAGGAAAGCTATGGACAGTTGTATTTATAACACAGGAGGCTTTTGTTACAAGAATAATAAGGACTGTCAATATATCGGAGATGAAGAGAACTGTGAAGAATCAGAAGAAAGTTAGGTGAGGTAATTACGTGAACTATATAGCCGAAATAAAAGCATTCTACGATAGGCTCGAACTAAATCCGCTGCCCTCACCGGCCATCGTCTTATGGCATGCGCTTATGTCCATAGCGAATAAAACCGGTTGGCAGCAAGAGTTTACGGTAGCCGTATCAGTCCTGGTGCTGAAATCGGGATTGAATGCACAGGCGATCAAGAGGGCGAGGAACCGCCTTGAACAAGATGGGTTTATCACATGGCGTTCCCGTGGTGGAAACCAGTCTGCAATCTATCATCTTAATAGTATTGTGGTACAAAATGATGCTAGAAATGTACCACAGTGTGAACCACAAAGTGAACCACAGACCGACCCACAGAGCGTACCACAGTGTGAACCACAAAGTGAACCCATTAATAAACATAAACTAAACAAAACAAATATCCCCCCTATATCCCCCGTGGAGCGTTTCGAGGATTTCTTGTCTGCATATCCGAAAGAATGTAACAGGTATCTGACAGAGACAGCCTATATTGATTTGCTGATGACCGGGAAGCTGACAGAAGAGGTGCTCATTGAGTGTGCACACAACTATGCGGAAACGTGCAGGATTCTCAAAACGCAGGAAAAGTATGTCAAGAATGCGGAAAATTTCTTGAAGGAACTCGTGTTTGAAAAATATCTTCCGGGAAAGTACAAAAAGCCGAAAGGGGAAACAAAACAGCAGGGGCAGTTTAATCAATTTCCTCAGAGAAATTATGATTTTGAAGCACTTGAAAACGAGTTACTTAAGGAGCAGATATGAAAATAATAAAAGCTTTGGCGTATATAATGGCCTGTCTGCTGCTGTGTATTGTATGGTTTATAACCTTTGCACTAGGGTACATACTGCAGCATACATGGGAATGTGTTCCTTGCATTGCAGTTAACTTTGTAATCAGTGTGATTCTATCAAAACTGATCTGTAACGAGGACACGGAGGTGTGATTATGAGTGGGCTGACAGATCGAGTAATAAGAGATATTAAGTTTGAAAAGGGTGAACAATTCTCTACAAAGTTCATAAGGGATTTTGACCGAAGATGGACACAGGTAATAAACAGGCTTAAGAGATCAGGAGCGGATTTATCCATTCCTTTGGCAAAAAGATGATCAGAGAAAGGAAAAAACTATGAAGAAATATGAATTTACAGGTGAAACAAAGAAGACAGGTATTTTTGGAGATATAACGGTAAGAAGAATACGGGCTACAGTAGCATTCGGATTGATTGAAGTGGGTGATCTTGGTGGCTGGATTGAGAAAGAAGAAAATCTTTCCCATGAAAATAATGCCTGGGTCTACGGTAATGCCGAGGTCTGCGGTAATGCCAAGGTCTGCGGTGATGCCTGGGTCTACGGTAATGCCAAGGTCTGCGGTGATGCCTGGGTCTACGGTGATGCCGAGGTCTACGGTAATGCCAAGGTCTGCGGTAATGCCAAGGTCTGCGGTGATGCCAAGGTCTGCGGTGATGCCGAGGTCTACGGTAATGCCAAGGTCTGCGGTGATGCCGAGGTCTACGGTAATGCCAAGGTCTGCGGTAATGCCGAGGTCTGCGGTAATGCCGAGGTCTTTTCAGCAAGACACCTTCTGGTTATCGGACCGATCGGAAGCAGAAATGCTTTTACTACATTTTTCAGGGACAAAGACAAAGAAATAACCGTCAGATGCGGTTGTTTTCTGGGAAAGATTGACAAATTCTTAGAAAAAGTTCAGCAGACACACGGAGAGAGCAAATATGCGCTTGTCTACAGAGCAGCGGTGGATATTGCCAAACTTCATATAGATCTTACAGAGGAAACAAAAGAAGAGTGATGTGATCAGATCATGATGGAAAGGAGCCGAACCTCCGGCCGGGGTAACGCTATAGCAGGTTCCTTTTGAGAGATGAAAGAAGTATATAAAAGCAAAGTTTATACAGAAAGACCTGATTACGCTGATTTTAATTCTCCAGCGAAGTTTATGGCAATTCAGAGTATTGTTGTAAAACGACTAAGAGAACACCCGAACGCTATTTGTTCTTATTCAGGTGGAGCAGACAGTGACATTATGATTGATATCATAGAGCGGGCAAGGGATTTATTTAAGCTTCCGCCAATCAAATATTGTTTCTTTAATACAGGTCTGGAAATGAAAGCAATCAAAGACCATGTGAAAGACACGTCCGAGAAATACGGAGTTGAGATTGAAGAACACCGACCGAAAGTTGATATTGTCACGGCATCCAGAACATATGGAATTCCATTTGTATCAAAAATTATGTCTTCTGGATTATCAGAATGGCAAAAGAAGAACATTCCACTGTCGATTGCGGAGGAATATGAGCAGGCAGACGATAAAGCGGCGAAGCGGAAAGAGCTGAAAGAACGTTATCCAAAGTGCGAAAGCGTAATTAATTTTCTCTGTTGCTGCAACTCTTCGGGTGAACCAAGACCAGATATCCAGCTTGTAATTAACTCATCAAAATATATGCGTGATTTTATCGGGGAATACCCGCCGGATTTTCAGATTAGCGCAAAGTGCTGTGATTACTGCAAGAAGCAGGTTGCACATGATGTGCAAAAAGATTATGACATGATAATCACAGGTGAGCGTAGAGCAGAAGGAGGTATGAGGTCGGTTCCACGCAAAGATAATACCGCATTGTGTTTTGGAGAACAAGGAAACGGTCAGTACCGGCTGCGTCCGCTGTACTATGTTACAGACAGGGACAAGGCATGGTATAAGGAATATTACGGCATTAGGTATTCTGATGCTTATGAAGTTTATGGCCTGACAAGGACAGGCTGCTGCGGATGCCCGATATCGCATAAAGCAGTGGAAGATCTGGAAAAGATCCGTCCATATGAAACAAATGTAGTAAAAGCTGCATGGAATGTATTTGGGAAAAGTTACGAATACCGTGCGAAATACAATATGTATAAGGCTGATAGGCTTAGGGCTGATCAGGAAGAAAAGAAAAACATAAACGGGCAAATGAATTTATTTGATTTTATTTAGAAAGAAAGGAGCAAAAGCCCGGCCGGCGAAAGTGTATACAGCTCCTTGGAAATATGAATTATCAGGAATTTTTACAAAGCAAGATAGAGCTTGCAACAGAAAGCGGATTTGAGATTGAACCTTGTAAATTAAATAAAGCGTTACTGCCTCATCAGCGAGATGCAGTTGCCTGGGCGCTCCGTGGAGGAAGAAGGGCATTATTCGAGTCATTCGGACTTGGTAAGACTGTACAGGAAATTGAGTTCTGTCATCAGGCAGCAAAGCATGAAGACGGGAAAGCACTTATTGTTCTACCTCTTGGTGTAAAGCAGGAATTTTCTAGAGATGCAGTAGAGCTTATGGGATATGACAAACCTCAGTATGTACGGACTATGCAGGCGGCAAAGGAGGCAGGAGGAAGACTCCTTTTGACCAATTACGAAAGGGTGCGTGATGGAGATATTGATCCGTCATATTTTGTGGCAGTTTCATTGGACGAAGCCAGCGTGCTTAGAAGTTTTGGAAGCAAAACATATCAGACATTTCTTGATAAGTTTAAGGGAGTCAAATACAAGCTGGTTGCTACGGCCACGCCATCACCGAACAAGTATAAAGAGCTGATCCATTATGCCGGTTATCTGGAAGTGATGGATACCGGACAGGCTTTAACACGATTCTTTCAGCGTGATTCATCGAAAGCCAATAACCTGACACTCTATCCGAACATGGAAGATGAGTTCTGGTTATGGGTGTCAAGCTGGGCGCTTTTTATAACCAGACCTTCCGATCTGGATCCGGCATATTCCGATGAAGGGTATGAACTGCCCCCGCTGGAAGTAAGATGGCATGAAATACCGATAGGGTATGGAAATGCACAAGACAAAGACGGACAGATTTCTTTGTTTTCCGAAGCGGCAGCAGGATTAAAGGAAGCAGCGGACGTGAAGCGGGAAAGCATTGAGCAGAGGGTTCAGAAAATGAAAGAGATTGTGGAAGCGTCACCGGAAGATCATTTCCTTTTGTGGCATGATCTGGAAGCTGAGCGCCATATGATCAGGAAGGAACTGCCGGATACCATAGACATTTACGGTTCCATGGATTATGACGTCAGGGAAAAACGTGTTATAGATTTTTCAGAAGGAAGAACAAGGCTGTTTGCTACGAAAAAATCATTATCCGGATCTGGCTGTAATTTTCAAAAGTTCTGCCATCGTGAGATCTTTGTAGGAATTGATTTTGAGTTTAATGATTTTATACAGGCCATACATAGGTGTTACCGATTCCTTCAGAAGAATCCTGTGATTATTGACATTATCTATATGGAGAATGAACGCCGGATCAGGGAAGTTCTGCTGGAAAAATGGAAGAATCATGATCATATGGTCAAAAAGATGATCGAGATTGTAAAGAAGTATGGATTAACCAGTGCGGATAAAACGGAAAGATTAAAGCGGAAGATGGGAGTAGACAGAGTGAAAGTAGAAGGAAAACACTATACGGCGGTGCATGATGACTGTGTGGTAGAAACAAAAAGAATGGAAAGTAACAGCGTGGGGCTGATCCATACCTCAATTCCTTTCGGAAATCATTATGAATATTCTGCAAATTATAACGACTTTGGCCATAACAAAGACACAGAGAAATTCTTTGAACAGATGGATTTCCTTACACCGGAACTTTTCAGGGTGCTGCAGCCGGGAAGAGTAGCAGCAATTCATGTGAAGGACAGGGTTCTGTTTGGAAATGCAACCGGAACCGGAATGCCTACGGTTGAGCCATTCCATGCATTGTGTATTGAACATTATATGAAGCACGGATTTCAGTATTTTGGAATGATTACAATAGTGACCGATGTAGTCCGGGAAAACAATCAGACATACCGCCTGGGCTGGACGGAGCAGTGCAAAGACGGATCTAAGATGGGGGTAGGGTGTCCGGAATATATTCTTTTGTTCCGTAAACTTCCCACGGATCGTTCAACAGCGTATGCAGATGTTCCGGTGGCAAAATCCAAGGAAGAATACACGAGGGCACAGTGGCAGATAGATGCACATGGTTATTGGAGAAGCTCCGGTGATAGGCTGGTAAGTAAAAAAGAGCTGGAAAGCATTTCTGTTGACAATCTGCAGGCAGTCTACAGGAAATACAGCAGGGAGCATGTATATGATTATCATGAACATGTGGAACTTGCAAAAAGACTGGACGAAAAAGGGAAACTGCCAGCTGTTTTTATGGTAGTGGCCCCGGGGAGCTGGAATAATCTTGAAGTTTGGGACGATATCAACCGAATGAAAACGCTCAACACAAATCAGAGCAGGCACCGGCAGCAGATGCATGTCTGCCCGCTTCAGATTGACATTGTAGAGCGTATCATAAACCGGTACAGCAATGAAGAGGATGTGGTTTATGATCCTTTCGGAGGTCTTATGACCGTACCGATGACAGCGGTAAAAATGGGAAGATATGGGAAGGGGTGTGAATTGAATCCGGATTATTACAGAGATGGAGTTGGATACCTGCAAGCAGTAGACGATGAAAAAGATGCCCCGACATTGTTTGATTTTCTGGGAGATAAGGCATGATAAACGGAGAGATGACATGAAGAAAAAGACAGTAAAGGATCAGTTGCAGAAATACAGGGAATCAATCATAGAAAGGTTGGAACATTGGAAACACATTAAAAAAAACGGCTGTAATGACCCCTTTTGGGCGGATGGCTGCAATATGAACTTGATACGGAACCATATTATCTATTATAAGGGCGAGATTGCACAGATCTGTAAGGAAAACAGATTGGTGTTGCCGGAAGAATACTATATTCCATTGCCCCCTGAGGTTGATAGTGGATACATGGCAAAATTGGATCAGAAAGAACGTGTGCAGAGATTCAGGCAGGAAGGGAGAAAGCTAGTGACCAAAAAGATAGAGTATGATGAAACACAGTTGAGCTTGTTTTAGGAGGAAAAATGAAGCGGTACAACATAGAAGATTATCCCATAGGGTCCAGAGTGCGACTTGACAGCGATTATCCGGACGAAGCAGAACGTGAAGTGGCAGGATATAAACAGATAGGAGGATTTGACTATCTGATATTCACAGATGGATATATGGCATTTGTGGGGAGAGTGGAACAGTATTGAGTAGAACTTTAGTGGAGGAAAAGGAATTATGAATAAATCTAAAATTGACTGGTGTGACAGCACATGGAATCCTGTTACCGGCTGTCTGCATGGGTGCGAATATTGTTATGCAAGAAATATTGCGAAAAGGTTTGGGTGTCACGCAACACCAGATGATGAAATATCCGTAGTCATTCACCCTTGGGAAGATTCTGAAACTGGAAGAAAGCTACCATATCCTTTTGATTTTATCCCAACATTTCATAGATACCACTTGAATGATTACATAAGCAAGAAAGGCAGAAATATATTTGTATGCTCTATGGCTGATTTGTTTGGAGATTGGGTATCGGATAGTTGGATTGAGGAAGTGTTTAAGGCTTGTGAGAAAGCACCACAGCACAATTACCTATTTCTGACAAAGAATCCGAAACGGTATATTGAACTTGTGGAGTCCGGCAAATTACCACAAAAGGATAATATGTGGTACGGTTCAACAGTAACAGCTATGGAAGAATATTTTAGCAGCAAAAAGGCGTTTAATACATTTTTGAGTATAGAACCAATGCTTTCCTCTATTTCTCCATCAACAATTAGCGGTGTAAAATGGATTATTTTTGGTGCAGAAACCGGACACAGAAAAGGCAAGATAATTCCTAAACGAGAGTGGATAGAGGACATTGTAAACGAATGCAGAAAAGCAAACATTCCAGTCTTTATGAAAGAAAGCCTTGCGGATATATGGGGTGAACCACTTATACGGGAATTTCCAAAAGGACTAAAACGTTAGTGGAGGTAAGATATGGCAATTTTAAATTACACAACAACTGTTGATAGCTTCAAAACAGTGTCTGAAATTGAGTACATACTGATGAAGCACAAAGCAAAATCAATTATGAAAAACTATGAGGGTGAATCTATAACCGGACTTTCGTTTTTGATTGATACTGGAATACAGCAGATTCCGGTTAAGCTCCCTGTAAAGGTAGATGAATGTCTGAAAGTTCTGAAAAAGGAGAAAAAGGATAATCCCCGGAAACAGATTAAGGATACCAGAGATCAGGCGGAGCGTGTAGCGTGGAGGATCCTAAAAGATTGGGTTGAAGCCCAGATGGCGTTGTTGGATATCGAGATGGTTCGTTTTGAAGAAATATTCCTTCCGTACATAGAAACCGGAAACGGACAGACTGTGTATGAGAGGCTTGAAGAGAAACAATTTTTACTGGAAGGTTAGTGGATCTTTAGTGGAGGTAGGAATGGAGAGATTAACAATAAATAATTTGGATAAGGTTTGCTATGACCCGTGGGAATTATGTGGAATGGATAGTTATTGCACAAAGGGGTGTCATGAAGAGGGAGGATGCACAAAAGGCTGTGACATTCTAAAAATGTATCGTAGGCTTGCAGAATATGAGGACTTAGAGGAACAAGGAAAACTGCTGAAACTGCCTTGCAAGATAGGAGATACGATTTATGTTATACCCAGCAGGGCAAATTATGGGATTAACATCGTTAATAGACACAAGGAAAATAATAGAGTATATGAGCAGATAGTAGATCACATAAGGTTTTACAAAAGTGGATATTTGCTTTCTACATGTGAAGGATTTGCGTGCGTAATTGAAGAATCTTACAAAGAAACATGGTTTTTAACCAAAGAAGAAGCCGAAACTGCATTGAGAAAATTAAAAGATGTATGGAAAGAATTGGAGGGCTAAGGAATGAGTAATAGAGAGATTTTGTTTAGAGCGAAAAGAAAATCAGACGGAGAATGGATATTCGGAAACCTGTTACGGACAGATGATGATGGTATCTGTATTATTCAAAACCATGTTCCGCATCATCTTTTGAAAAATTATGAAGTAGACTCCGAAACCATCTGCCAGTACACAGGCTTGACCGACAAGAATGGCAGGAAGATTTTTGAGGGGGATATTGTTCAGTATTCAAAAATTGGAGCAGTGGGCAAGGTTGTATGGTATGAGGGCGATTATATAGGCTTTGCAGTAGACGATATAGACGATAGTTTTCAGCAATACGATAAGGAATTATTTGATAAACATGAAGTTATCGGCAACATTTTCGATAATCCTGAATTATTGGAGGTGGAAAATGAGACTGATTGATGCAGATAAAATAGATTTTGGAAAAATCTTTGTAGGGAATGCTGATTTAGCTAAAGCTATTAGAGATACGGCTCAGGAATATATTGATGCACAGCCTACCGCCTATGACGTGGATAAGGTTAGAGCACAGTTGAAAGAAAGGTTGTGCAGCGCAGAAGATGAAGCATCAGATATAGAGTGCCATGCAAGGAACCGGCATTTCAGAGATGCAATTGGAGTCGTAAGAGCAGGGATAAAAGTATAGGTATGTAAAACTGGTCTTTAGCGAAGGAATAGGGGAGGAAATAGATGAAACAGGATCAGACAGAGATTGAACTGAAAAAAGAATACCTCAGGGGCTATGAGAAAGCAAAGCGCCAGATGGAACGTAGCGAACTCAAAATAAGAGAAATGCGTTTGAACAGAATATGCCCTCCTGTAATAAATGACGGTATGCCCCACGCTTCAAGTCAAAATGATTTATCCAGTTATGCTGCACTGTTGGATCAGGAAGAAAAGCGGTATATGCGGTACAGGTACCAGCGGATCCAGAAGTGCAAGGAGATTACCGACCGGATAGAACAGCTTTCTGATGAAGATGAAAAAGATGTTCTGATGTACCGGTACATAAAGCTGATGAAGTGGGAAGATATTTGTGTGAAAATAGGGCATAGCTGGCAACATACTCATAGAATTCATGCAAAAGCACTAAAAAATTTTAAAATGTGATTAAATGTTACTATCTGAGTATGCTATAGTGGAAGCTGAAAAGAAGAAATACTTCTCCCCAATACATTTTTTAAAATACCTGACTGGTGAACAGTCGGGTATTTTTATATTACTTATAGGTAAATGGTAAATTGTCGAATTTTAGTGTATTATATAGAAAAATGTATTGGAGGGGGTTAATTTATGAATATGGATGTTCTTATTTTTTTGTACAGTCTTTTAGTTTTCGGTATGATTATTGCGGAAATAGTTCTATTGCAAAATAATAAAGGGAGATATTTAGTAACGTCATATAAAGCAATAGAAAAAATATGTTATGACATTGTTGATGAAGATGATGGTACGTATAGTGTCGATGAATTAATAGTATCTATCAATAGATTTTACGAAGAATATGTTCAAGAAGATTCAAAAGTAAAAAAGTATTTTCCCAATGTAGTAATATGGTTAGATGCAATTATATTTAGAGTTGATTGTGGGTATAGCAGGGCACGAATTTTAAGTAGCTGTATATTAGGCCTTAAGGAGGCGAGAGATGAATTAGAACGTGAAAATCCATTTAACAAATGTGAAAAATATCAGCAAGATATTCTGAATGATATCAACAAATTAAAGACGGATCAAAATAGCATAATTATATCAAATATTGTAAAAAGAACAGAGGATGAGTTTATAAGGATGTCAAGAGACATAAATAAAAATGATAGAGCAAATAAAATATCAATGGTTATTGGTATAATTGGAATTATTGTATCTATAGGTATGGCGTTTGTGAAATTTAGTACAACAAGTTAGACAGTGACAATGGTTACAGATTGATTATTTAAATGTTTTTTCTCAAAACAAACGAATGAGAGGTGGTGATCGTGCCAAGGAAGCCAGATAAGCGAATAGAGCAAGCACAGGCGTTGTACCTGAAAGGCTTGAAATTAGTGGATATTTCCAAGCAGCTTGATCTGCCTGAGGGGACGATTCGAAGCTGGAAGAATAGATATAGATGGGATAATGGTTCTAATGCAACGTTGCAAAAAAATGATTGCAACGTTGCGAAAGAAAAGCATATAAAAAAAGATAAAGTAAAAGCCATTGCAGATGAAGTTAATCAGGTAATAGAAAATACTGATTTAACCGATAAGCAAAGGCTTTTTTGCTGTTTGTATATTAAGTGTTTCAATGCTACCAAAGCATATCAGAAAGCATATGGAGTAGACTATATTACAGCCTGTGGAAATGCTTCAAAATTATTGAAAAGTATTGAAATAAAAAATGAAATCCAACGCCTAAAACAGAACCGCCTTAACAGAGAAATGTTATCTGAAGAGGATATATTTCAGAAGTACATGGATATAGCCTTTGCAGATATCACTGATTACGTAGAATTTGGACGTGAGACAGTTCCAGTCATGGGACCATTTGGCCCCGTTATAGTGAAAGATGAAGAAACCGGTGCCAAAGTAGAGGTAAAAAAAGAAATAAATGTGGTTCGGTTCAAGGAAAGTATTGAAGTTGATGGAACGCTGATCACGGAAGTCAAGCAGGGAAAAGATGGAGCGAGTATAAAGCTTGCCGACCGCATGAAAGCATTGCAGTGGATTTCAGATCATATGGATTTGGCTACGGCGGAGCAGAAAGCAAGAATTGCAGTTCTTCAATCACAGGTAGTACAGAAAGATGAAACCAAAGAGCAGGTGCAAGATTGGAAAACAGCGATCATTGAGATAGCAAAGCGAAGGAGTGAAAAGGCAGATGGAAGAACTGATTGACGCTTTGGAAGTCTATTATGATGATCCGGTTGCTTTTCTGGAAGATATGCTTGATATGAATTGTGATGATTGGCAGGGAGAGGTTGCTTCTGATGTAGCAGAATATGCCAAAGTAGCAGTTAAGTCCGGTCAGGGTGTAGGTAAGACAGCTCTGGAAGCCGGGCTTATTATTTGGTTTCTTGTGTGCCGCCCATATTCCAAGGTGATAGCTACGGCACCCACCATGCAGCAACTTTATGACGTTCTTTGGGCTGAAATTGCAAAGTGGCTTGGTTCTTCCAAGGTGAAGAACCTGCTCACATGGACCAAAACGAAGGTTTACATGGTAGGGGATTCTGAACGGTGGTTTGCTACTGCCAAGACAGCAACAAAGCCTGAAAACATGCAGGGATTTCATGAAGATCACATGCTGATTGTAGTAGACGAAGCATCGGGCGTTGCGGATCCGATCATGGAAGCAATACTCGGAACACTGACGGGATTTGACAATAAGCTCCTTCTGATGGGAAACCCAAACCGAATTGAAGGAGTATTTTTTGACGCATTTAATAAAGACAGGGATAAGTTCAGAACCCACACAGTAAGCAGCCGGAATAGTAAGCGAACGTCCAGAGATAACATTGCCATGCTGGAATCTAAGTATGGGAAAGATTCAGATGTTGTCCGGGTGCGTATTGACGGCCAGTTCCCTAAAGGAGCGCTTGACTCTTTTATATCATTGGAAACAGTTGAGCTTGCCTGCTCCAAGGAAAACCGGATCAGACAACAGGATATTGATACGGCACAAATCCTTCATATTGGTGTTGATGTGGCAAGGTTTGGTGATGATAAGACGGTAATAACTCCAAGGATCAGTGCAAAGGTGTTTGAATTCAGGAAATACACAAAGAAAAGTACAATGGAAACAGCCGGCAATGTGATCAAATGCTGCAGGGATTATATGAGGCAGTTTCCGCATATAAAGAAATGCCTCATAAAAGTAGATGATTCCGGTGTTGGCGGCGGTGTGACAGATCGCTTGAATGAAGTAATCCGGGAAGAAAAGCTTCCTTACACGGTAATTCCGGTAAATAATGGGGATTCAGCTACGGACGGGTTTTTTTTTAATCTGGGAGCGCAGATCTGGGGAAATATAAAGGAATTGCTTGAAAACAATTTCTCCAATAATTTGCAAGGAAAGCAGGACGTTCAGATAGAGCTTCCGCATGATGAAGAAATGATAAAGCAACTAAGTGTCAGAAAGTATCATATGACTTCCAAAGGCAAAATACAGCTTGAATCAAAAGAGGATATGAAAAAGCGGGGGCTGGGTTCACCGGATACCGCCGATGCTCTTTCTCTTGCATTGTATGAGCCCGACACATGGTTGTATTAGAGAGGATCAGATATGTTAAAACCAAGTGAGATCAAACATTTCATTGAAGAGGATAGAACCTCACATAAAAAGAGAATGGCAGAGCAGGGATTGAAGTACTATGAGGGTGAACATAAGATCATGGGATCCCGTATCTTTTATGTTGATGCCGATGGAAATGTAAAAGAGGATACGCTCCGGAGCAATGTGAAAATATCGCACCCATTTTTTACGGAGCTTGTAGATCAGGAAGTCCAGTACATGATTTCCGGTGATGAAAACTTTATTAAATCCGATAATCCGGAATTGCAGAAACAGTTGGAATTGTATTTCAATGACAGCTTTTGGTCAGAAGTGTATGAGATGCTTACAGGGTGCATTTCCAAGGGATTTGATTACATGTATGCCTACAAATCGAACAATGGCAGAATTGGTTTTCAACATGCAGATTCCATAGGAGTTATTGAAGTCCAGGCAAAATATGCAGATGATAGCGAAGATCATGTGATCTACTGGTACATTGACCGTATTGAAAAAGGGAATAAGACGATCAAAAGGATCCAGGTATGGGATAAAAAGGAGACTTATTATTATAAGCAGGTCGATGATGGGGAGATTGTTGACGATGATCAGGAATTATTAAATCCAAGGCCTCATATAGTGACTGAAAATGAGAAGGGGGAACGGTTTGGTTCCTCCTTTGACTTTATTCCGTTTTTCCGGCTGGATAATGGATCGAAACAGTTTAGCGGGTTGAAACCGATCAAAGATTTGATTGACGATTATGATTTGATGGCCTGTAGTCTGTCCAACAATTTGCAGGATTTTACCGATGCAATCTATGTGGTATCCGGTTTTCAGGGATCCAATCTTGATGAGATGATCCAGAACATCAAAGCAAAAAAGCATCTTGGCGTTGCTCCTGATGGCGGACTGGATATTAAGACCGTGGATATTCCATATGAAGCCCGGAAGGTGAAGCTGGAACTTGACGAAAAGAACATATACCGGTTTGGCATGGGCTTTAATTCCGCACAGCTTGGTGATGGCAACATTACCAATGTTGTGATCAAGAGCCGGTATGCACTGCTTGACCTGAAATGCAACAAGCTTGAAATAAGGCTGAAGGAGTTTCTGCGTAAGATCATCAAGGTAGTATTAGACGAAATCAATGCCGATAAGAAAACGGATTATAAGGTTGAGGACATTTATTTTGTCTTTCCCCGGGAAGTTATCACAAATGCGCAGGATAACGCACAGATTGAGCTATTGGTTGCGCAGAAACAAGGACAACAGCTTAACAATATTCTATCAGTTGCTAATACGCTGGACGATGAGACTGTTATTCAGGCTGTCTGCTCCATTTTGGATATTGATTATGAGGAAATCAAGGATAAGCTGGCAGTAGGGGAAGGTGATACCGAGTCAGTTCAAAAGACACTGGAAGGAATAGTCCCTGATGATGAAGGCGGTGCAGGATAATGAATAAAAGGCAGCTTGAAGTTCAGAAAGCGCTTGCCGACAATGAAGCAGAGGTTATCAAACAGTTAAAGCAGATATATGCCAGAGCTTCAAAGGATTGTGAAAATAAAATCCGTGATCTTTCTGCAAGGACGGACATGGAAAATCTGAAATCCATTGTCTGGCAAAAGCAGTACCAGGAAGCGCTTAAGAAGCAGATTGATGGGGTGCTGGATAAACTGAATGCGGAATCATTTACCACGATAGCTGATTATCTGACAGATTGTTATGAAAATGGATTTTTAGGGACCTTATATGATCTCCAGGGGCAGGGCATTCCGTTGAGTCTTCCGATTAATCAGGAAGAGGTTGTGCAGGCTATACAAATTGACTCAAAGATTTCCAAAGGCTTATATCAGCGCATGGGCGAAGATACGAATCAGCTTAAGAAATCCATCAGATCAGAGGTTTCCAGAGGGGTGAGCAATGGCTCTTCATGGAATACTATAGCAAGTAAGATTGCTTTTGGCATGAACAGCCCATTCATGAAAGCATATAACCGTGCTATCGGGATCACAAGGACAGAGGGGCACAGGGTACAGCAGGAATCAACATTGCATTGTCAACAGCGTGCAAAAGAGAAAGGCGCCGATATTGCAAAGCAGTGGGACTCAACGCTTGACAGCGTGACAAGACCGACTCACCGGGAACTGGACGGACAGATCAGGGAAATTGATGAGCCGTTTGAGGTAGAAGGAAAGAAAGCTATGTATCCCGGAGCATTTGGAGATCCTTCCGAAGACTGTAATTGCCGTTGCTGTCTTTTACAGCGTGCAAAATGGGCTTTGTCTGATGAAGAATATTATACAAAGTTTAATGGTGACAAAAATGAGCTTGTAAGGATAGAAGCAAAGACTTATAATGAATTTAAAGAGATGGTAGCAGAAGTGACTGCTTCACAAAAAAGTCAATTTTTGTTTAAAGAAACGGCAACAATAAAGGAAGCAGAAGCGTATGCAAGGGATGTGGTAGGTGTTCCAAATGTTTCTTTCAAGGGGGTTGATATAAAAGTTGCTAATTCTATGAATGAAGCATTGACAAATGCAGTAAATTATTGCCCTGACTTATTGAAGCGAATGAACTTCTATGGTGCTGCACAGGAAAGAAATAAAAAGATAAAAAAAGAATTAGAAGCATATTATACAAATTATTTTGCAAGTAAGGGTTATACTGATGCTGCAAAATATGGGAAAAGATATGCTTCAAGATTTGTCGGTAGGATATCATCAAATACTTATGCGCTGGCGTATTCTGGAGAAGTGTACGGTTCAGGTGTAACAGATGAATTAAGAGCTATTGTTCAAAAATGGTCAGGTATTGGTGTAAACGTTGGTATTGGAAATGATTATGAAGATATGTTAAAATCCGTACAATGGGATATGTCAATTGGATATCATCCGCAGGGGTGTGATTCTGTACGTTCAATCTTTGACCATGAATTTGGGCATCAGTTGGATTTTGCTTTTGGGTTAAGGTCTAATGAAGAAATCAAGAATTTGTGGTCTGGCTTTGGTGGAAAAACAGAGAGGTCATTAGCAGTTTCAAGCTACGGTGCAGAGAATATTAAGGAATTCATTGCAGAAGCATATGCTGAATACGTCAATAGTGAAAAACCAAGACAAACGGCTTTGACCATCGGAAGTATTATTGAAGGGAAGGTGAATCAGTAATGAATAAAGAAAAATTTGTTCAAATGGCAAAACAATCCGGCTATTCAGATGATGAAATTCAAGATCTGCTGGAATTTCAGGAGGATTCGGGAATTGTCTTCGATGATTTGCCGTTAATGGATAAAATTGAAGATTAACATTCAAAAATAAGCATCCGTATAGGGTGCTTTTTTTATGCCCGAATAACCGTGACGGCATATAAACTATGCGGAAATATACCCTTGCAGAATGGGAGATAAACTTCTGTATCACAGCGGAGACACCGCATATAAAAACAATGTGATGGAAAGGAAAGAGGAATGGATTGGTTAAAAGAAATCTTAGGTGAGGAATTGTACAACCAGCTTGTGGCAGCGCTTAACACACATAACGGAAAGCCTGAAAACAAAGAGAAGCAGGTAAAGCTTGCTGATCTGGGGAAAGGTGAATATGTGTCAAAAGAAAAGTATTCAGCATTGGAGACAGATAAAGGAAACCTTGCTGAACAGCTTAAGACAGCGCAGGGGCTGATTGAGGAACTGAAAAAAGGGACCAGCAAAGATGAAGCCCTACAGGGAAAGATCGGAGAATATGAAACTACAATTGCCACATTACAGAAGCAGTTAAATCAGGAAAAGCTTGACGCAGCAGTAAAGATTGCGCTTCTGGAATCCAATTGCAAGGACGTGGATTATATCACTTTCAAGCTGAAAGAGAAAGGTGAACTTTCCCTTGATGATTCAGGAAAGGTGAAGGGCATGGAAGATAAGCTTGCAGCACTTAAAACGCAGTTCCCGGATCAATTTGTATCCAGTACTTCTACTAAGGTAGATGAAAAAAGGCTTCCGGAGTCTGACAGTAGCCGGACAGGTGAACCTAAGAATTTGGCGGAAGCGCTGAAAATGCAGTATGAAGACAATAAGTAAAAGAAAGGTTAAAAAGGTGAACGATTATGGCAGCAATGACACTTGAAGAATTAAAGAAAGGCATGTCTGATAAGGTATTTGATAAGATTGTTGATATCTTCCTCAGACATTCCGATGTTTTGGCAGTATTGCCGTTTGATGATTGCGTAAGTGCATCTGGGGGAGGTTCTACCATGAAGTACAAATACATGAGAAAAGTACTCCCTGCTACTGCGCAGTTCCGGAAGCTGTACGGGTCTTATACGGCAAGTACTGCAACAAAGCAGGAATGTGAAGCAGCCCTTGCAATCATGGGCGGTGCAGTTCAGATGGACAGAGTGCTCAATAAAATTTCAGGGCGCTGGGACAATCTGGCTTACCAGATCGAGGAGCACATCAAGGCAGTTATCAGTTTGTTCCATTATACGCTGATCAATGGCGATGCGGTAACAACTGCTGCAACGAATGAACCGCAGTTTGAGGGGCTTGATTCCATGCTGGCAGGAACAACTACAGAGTACGGCACAGAAAAGTCTATTGACTTATCTACGATCACTAACCTGAAAAACAATGCAGATGAGTTTTACGAAGCATTGATGTTGCTTGTGAAAGCTACTCAGGCAGATGCTCTCATGATGAATACCGACATGATCACAAAGATTCAGACCGTTGCCCGTGTGCTTGGCTATAAGACGGAGACAGAGGAAGCTTTTGGCAAAAAGGTGGTATCTCTGGACGGTGTGCGCTTTATGGATATGCAGAATCATTATACTGTTACCGGCTCCGGTACCAGTGCAGTAGCAACTGCAAATGCGGTTGTTAAAAAAGGGATTTCCCGGAAGATTGGCAGTGCAGAAACAGCAACCACGGGCTTGACAGATATTTATGCGGTTAAGTTCGATGAAAATGACGGATTCCACGGGATCAGCCTGAATGGTTCAGCTGTCATTGAGAAGTATTTACCGGATTTTTCGAAACCGGGAACGGTAAAAGATGCGGAAGTTGAAATGATTGCGGCAACAGTGCTTAAAAACACCCAGCACGCAGGCGTATTAAGAAATATTAAGATTTCAGCGTAAGAGAAAGGGCGTCTGACAGGCGCCCTTCACTATTTAAGAAAGGAAAAGGTGGTTATTATGGCAAAATCATCAACATTAGAAGAAAAGATTGCAAAGGCAGAGGAAGAGGCACGCATGAAAGCTGAAGCAGAGGGGCTTGACGAAGCAGCTACACAGGAAGCAGTAAATGAAGCCGTGGCGAAGGTAAAAAAGACAGCTGAAAAGGCAGCAAAGGAAAAAAATCCTTCCTGGCTGGTAAAGGTAAAGAACAATCCTGATTTTTGCGGTATTGGCGCAGGCGGGGTTCAGTTTGCCGATGGACAGGCAACGGTCACATCAGAGAGAATGGCAGACTGGTTCACAGAGCATGACGGCTATGAAGTGATCAAGCGGTGAGAGAAAGGCGGTGATCCTGATGGTGGTTAATATTGAAAAGCTTCTTTCAATGCCGGAATTTAAAGGTATGGACAAAGATGTCTTATCTGCAAAGCTTAAGGCTGTTGAAAATCTTATCAGGTCATACACCAATAATAATTTTCAAAACCGTACTATGAGGATAGAGGCCCCTGTCATTAATGGAATGATCCAGGGGCATTGTCCTTATTTCAGAGTGGGTGACACAGTCCAGATATCACAGTCCAAAGTAAATGACGGGCTATATGAGATCACAGAGATTACTGACACGGCAATCAAAGTAGATGGTGAAATCTATGATTTCCCTGTCAATATTGTTACGAAGGTGATTTATCCGCCTGATGTTCAAAAAGGTGTGGTTGACCTGATGATATGGGAAAAGGACAACCGGAAAAAGGTTGGAATTAAATCTGAGGAACTTTCACGGCACTCAGTAACATATTATGATCAGGATTCGAATAATCAGGTGATGGGATATCCGGTTTCCCTGCTTGGCTTTTTGAAGCCGTATGTGAAGCCCAGGTTCTGATGGGGAATATTGGTGGAAACAAGTCGGCTGTTATTCAGATTAAGAATGTAACACAAAATAAGATAGGTGAGCGTGAGCCGGATTATAAAGATGCACTTACGGACCTTATAGGGTGGCTGGATTTATCAGCCGGTGATTCTAAGCATTTGAACTATAATGCTAAAATACAGGAATCAACCCATGTCTTTCTGTGTGATTATTTTGAACTGAAATATAAGGTGGAAGGAAAACCGGACGTAAAGATCACACCTGAAAACAGCAGAATGATAGTCGATGAAGATGTTTACGAAGTCATGTTGTATGATGATCCGATGGGTATGCATGAGCATCTTGAAATCTATCTGAAATATACAGGGGGCAGTTAATATGGCAGTAGAATTCCAAGATAACCGTATAGAGGTAAAGGCGGCTATAAGCGGTGCTGTGACTGCCTTTTTGCATGAAGCTTGTGGAGAGCTGGAAGCCCAGACAAAACGAAACTCAAAGGTAAAGACCGGCCAGACTAAAGGCTCCTACGGATATGTTGTTGATGAAGCAGAGCTTACGGGATATGTAGGGTCGAATTATGATAACGCTATCTGGGAAGAATTTGGAACTGGTGAGTATGCGCTAAATGGTGATGGGAGAAAAGGCGGCTGGCGTTATGTAGATGCGGAAGGAAAAGGTCATTTTACCTATGGCAAGAAGCCCCGGAGACCGCTTTTTAAGGCATTTACCGAATTAAGGGCAAGAATAATTGCAAAGGCTGAACAGATCATGAAAGAAAGGCTGGGATCAGAGTGAGCATTGAAGCACTTAGCATCATAAAAGATGCCATGGAAGAAATGAGATTGAATTATGCTTTTATGGAGTACGTGGTTGAAGGCGATGAAACTCTACCCAAGACTTATTTTGTCGGTGAATACCAGGAATTGGAGCCTGTAAATGAAGACGGGGAAGAGGATACAGTATTTATTCTGACTGGATTTTCACGGGAAAAGTGGATTCAGTTGGAAGAGGCAAAAGGAAAGATTAAGAAATACTTTCCAAAGACAACAGGGAAAACGGCTGTCACGGAATCGGGTTCAGTGATAGCTATTTTTTATGCCAATAGTTTACCGTTCCCCGTAGAGGACGATGAACTGAAAAAGATACAAATTAATTTAACAGTCAAGGAATGGAAGGTGGAAGAATGAGAAAATCAGGAATTAACAGTAATACCCCTAATGATTTTTTGCTTGGGGCAGGCGTTGTATTTAAAAATTTTAAATACCTGTACAAGAAATATACTGGGGAGGAGCCCGAAGATACAAAAGAAATCAAGCTCAGCCAGGTAAAGGCAAAAGCATCTTTTATCGGCACAGAACAAGGTTATGAGCCTGTAGTTGGTGATTTCGTTACTGGGGCATGGGACGATTCCGAAGAAAATGTGCTTGGTGCTACCAGTGGAGGAAATAAGCTTTCTATTGTGCCGGAGATCACGCCGATTGAAGTCGATGGTGCAGTTGTAGAAATTAAAGGCCTTAACCAGAAAACAGGGGAGACCGGGACAATTGAAGTAAATCTTGCGCAACATACAATGGAGTCTCTTAAACGTGCAATCGTGGGGAAAGAAGTCGATAGCCTGATTGCAGGATACAAGCAGATTCAGACAAAATCACTCATTGAACTGTCTGATTATCTGGATAATATTGCCTACGTAGGCAGTATGACAGACGGAACAGAGGTCATTGTCATCATGGAAAATGCAATCTGCTCATCGGGGCTTGAAATGGATACGAAAAATAAGGAAACATCTGTTGTGAAGACAGTATTCAAATCTACTGCTGACTTTAACAGCGGAGTATATGATACACTTCCTGTTTACATTTTCTATCCGGACAAGACAGAGCAGAAAGCAGCATCAAAGCAGATTTTAAAAATTGTTGAAGGGTAAGGGCTAAGGTTATGGAGAAAAAGGAAGTAGAAGGGACATTGCAGGAGCCTCCTGTATCAGAAAATCAGGAAGCGGAAGAAATCATAGAGCGACCTTATACGCTGCGTAAACTGAAAGATCATGATTTATTCACGCTGCTTAAAATTTTAAAGAAAATCGGCATTAAGGATTGTAAGGAAGCATTCATTCAGGTTGCTTCCGGCGAAAAAACACTGAAACAGATCGGTATTATGGCTTCCTTTGACATAGCAGATATCCTGATCGGGAATCTGGCAAAGGTTGAAGAGGAAACCTATGAAATGTGGTCAGATATTTCAGGCATTCCGGTGGAAGAGATGAAAGATATGGAATTCGGTACACTTCCGCTCATGATCATGGATACTTTTTCAGAGGCACGAAATACAAGTTTTTTCAGGGTGCTCTCCAAATTTCTTTCGTAGGTGAATTTGAATTCATGGACTTGCTGTATTCCAGATACGCAAGTCCTGCTGAATTCATGAAATCTTATATTGAACAGGGCAGATTTGGGGAATTTGTAGCTAATATCCTTGAAATGGATATGAAGCGGAAAAAGGAAAACGCCCAAAAAGATGAAGATAATAAACTGTGGCTTGCATATATCCACAGTATGACCGATCAGTCATTCCAGGATTGGAAAAAAGGACTGATGCAGAACCAAGAACCTGTATCCTATTCGATGTCGGATAAACAGGTTGATGCAGTGAAACAGCAGGCAAGGGGAATCTTGAATAAGTTTTCCCCTGTATAATTAATGCACCGGTAAATTATTTATCGGTGCATTTTTAAGGCGCATATAAGGGAAGGGCTGGCTTGGAATCAGCTCTTCATTTATTTCATAGAGAAGGGATCTTCATAATGGAACTATTTAAGTTATTTGGAACAATAGCAGTCAAGAATACGGAAGCTAATAGTGCAATTGATCAAACAACGAATAAGGCACAGTCCTTTTCCCAGAAGTTGTCAGATAGGTTTGAAGATGTGGGGGCAAAGGCAACAAAGCTTGGAACAAAGTTGAGCCTTGGATTAACAGCACCAATTACCTTGATTGGAACAAAAGCCATACAGGCTACAGCTGATTTTGAGTCTGCCATGTCAGAAGTCGGTGCAATCTCAGGTGCAACGGGTGATGATCTTGCAGCGTTAGAGAATAAGGCTAAAGAGATGGGGGAAACAACAAAGTTTTCTGCATCAGAGTCAGCCGAAGCCCTTAAATATATGGCTATGGCTGGTTGGAAAACATCTGACATGTTAGAGGGACTGGAAGGAATTATGAACCTTGTAGCAGCTTCTGGCGAAGATTTAGGAACTACATCTGATATTGTGACAGATGCACTGACCGCATTTGGAATGACTGCTTCAGATAGTGGACATTTTGCGGATATTCTGGCAACGGCATCTAGTAACGCAAACACAAATGTTTCAATGATGGGGGAAACCTTTAAATATGTTGCCCCCGTAGCAGGTGCACTAGGGTATAGTGCAGAAGATACAGCGGAAGCGATAGGGCTCATGGCGAATGCTGGTATTAAGTCATCACAGGCTGGTACTTCGTTGCGTAGTATCCTTACAAATCTTCAAGGGGAAGTTGAGTTTACTGGTGCGCAATTTGGGGAAATGACCATACAGACTACAAATGCAGATGGCAGTATGCGCAGTCTTGGTGAAATACTTGGAGATTGCAGGACTGCATTTTCTATGATGTCAGAATCGGAAAAGGCATCGAATGCAGAAATGGTAGTTGGTAAGGAAGCCATGAGCGGTTTTTTGGCTATCATGAATGCTGCACCAGAAGATATTGATAAGCTCAATAATGCAATCAGTAATTGTGATGGTTCAGCGAAAGAAATGGCAGATACAATGAATGATAATCTATCTGGTCAGATTACATTGCTCAAATCTCAGTTAGAAGGGCTTGCAATTCAGTTTGTAACGCTTATCATGCCATATCTCAAGCAAGGAGTAGAGTGGCTTTCTAAAATTTGTGATTGGATAGCTGGTCTTGATGATGGCACTAAGAAGATGATTATAACGGTAGCTGCGGTTCTGGCTGCTGCTGGTCCTGTACTGATCTTTTTTGGAAAAGTATCCAGTGGGATAGGTGAAATCATCAAAGTTGGTGGCTTATTGATTGGCGGCATCGGGAAACTATCACCTGCCATATCCGGAATAATGGGTATTGGTAGTAAGCTGATAGGCGGCATCGGTGGATTAATTGGGAAGGTCACTGGTGGTGGTGGTCTGATAGCTGCTTTGGGTGCAATCCCAGCCCCTGTATGGATTGTTATTGGTATATTTGCAGCTCTGGTGGCAGCAGGTGTCCTGATCTACAAAAATTGGGACGAAATTAAGGAATGGGCTGGGAAAGCTTGGGGGAAAATTACAGAAATAATCGGTGGAGCGGTTGATGGAATTAAAAATTTCTTTTCTGGAATCATCGAAAAAGCCGAAGAATTGAAGGATAAGGTGGTTAACAAGGCAAAGGAATTAAAAGATGGAACTGTTGAAAAGTTCCATGAGCTGAAAGAGAAAACTGCTGAAAAAATTGAGAACCTTAAAGAGAGCGCTTCCAATAAGTTTAATCAGCTTAAGGAAAGTGCAACTGAAAAGGTAAACAGCTTGAAGGAAAAAGCGGTATCCAAATTCCAGGAATTAAGGGATAAGGCATCTGAAAAAATTGACTCATTGAAAGAAAAAGGAATGACCGGATTTGAAGCATTAAAGACAGGAGCACTTCAAAAGTTTGATAACCTAAAATCCGGTGTGACTGAAAAATTAGACGCAGTAAAGAGCTTTGTTTCAAATACCGTTCAAAAATTGAAAGACTTTTTTAAGTTTGATTGGAGTCTTCCTAAGATTAAACTGCCGCATTTTAGTATGGAAGGAAGCTTTTCACTGAATCCGCCATCTATACCGCATATAGGCGTTGAATGGTATAAGAAAGCTATGGACAATCCTCTTGTTATGGATAAGCCAACAGCGTTTGGAATCAATGCATCTGGCCAGATCATGGCAGGAGGGGAAGCAGGAAGCGAAGTGGTAAGTGGAACACAGACGCTGATGAATATGATTTCGGCAGCAGTAGCAGAAAATAATGATCAGTTATATGAAGTAATGAATAAGCTCTATAATTTATTGGTTGAATATCTTCCTGCACTTGCCAATATGCAAATGGTCCTTGATTCGGGTGTACTGGTGGGTGAGCTTGCACAGCCGATGAATGAAGAACTTGGGCGGATCACACATATGAGGGGGAGGCGGAATTGATGATGCATGGTGCAATATTCGGAAATAAGCGCTCAAAAGAAGATTATGGAGCTGTCATGAACTATGCACGGATAACACCGCCTTCCGTAAAGGAAAATTATGTAGATATTGCCGGCGGTGATTCTTCCATAGATTTAACAGAAGCAGTGGGCGGTGTAGTGTTTGATGATGGGAAGATCAGTTTTAAGTTCACACTATTTGATGTGGAACATAAAGAAAAAATGAAAAATGACCTGCATGGGAAAAGACTGAGAATAGTGCTGGAAAGGGAGCCTGACTTCTACTATGAAGGAAGACTTTCTTTTATCAGTGAATCACAGACCGGGAGTATCTATGAGCTATGCATGGAGGCAAGGGTAAATCCTTATAAGATGGAAAATCAGATTACGATCCATGACGAAGAGGTGAAAGCAGCAAAGGAAATCATCATATTGAATGAGAGAATGCCGGCTATGCCGGTAATAACGATCAGAGGAAATATCAATATAAGTTATGCTGGTATTAGTTTTTCCTTGAAAACAGGTATTTATGAGATACCGGAAATTACGTTCCGGGAAGGAATTAACAGATTAAAGGTATCCGGGAATGGAAGTATCCGGATTGAATACAGAAAGGGGAGATTGATTTGATAATCATTAAAAATGGTGAAAGGCAGATCTATCACCCTCAGAACCCTAATCTGAAACTGATCAGTCCCAAACTTACCCTTGAAGACAATGCAGCCGGAAGCCTCACCTTCAAAATCTATGATAGCAATTTGAATTACAGTACCATCAGAAAACTGTATCCGGTCGTGTCAGTGGCAAGAGACGGCGAAACCTTGTTTAAAGGAAGAGTAATCTCTGATAAGAAAGACTTTTACAATGGAAAATCGGTGGAAGTGGAGGGAAAGCTTGCTTTTTTCAATGACTCTTATATGGAACCCTTTTCCTTTTCTGGAAGTCCTGTAGATCTGTTTAAGATGATCATAGAAAATCATAACGCTCAGGTGATGGAATGGCAGCAGTTTAAGGTCGGGAAGGTGACAGTAGTTGATCCGAATGATTACATCGTAAGGAGCAGCGAAAATGTTATTAATTCGTGGAACGCTTTAAAGGATAAATGCTTTAAATCTTCTTTAGGCGGTCATATCCGCATACGCTATGAAGATGATGGTGACTACATTGACTGGCTGGACGATTATGAAACAGTATCGAAACAGAGCATTGAGTTTGCCAAAAATATGATTGATATGTCCTTGGAAGTAGATGCCACGGAAACTTATTCAGCGATCAGACCAATCGGAGCAGAGGTGGACGGTGTCAAGATTGATATTTCGTCTGTGAATGACGGGAAGCCCTATCTTGTGAATGAGGAAAAGGCTGCTGAATATGGGATCATTTTCGCGCCGGAAAACGAATCCACATGGGAAGACGTAACGTTGCCCCAAAATCTTCTTAAAAAGGCAAAAGATAAACTGTTCGGTTCCTTCATTACCTTGAATGAGACTTATGAGATTAAAGCGGTTGATCTGCATCTGACAGATGAAAAAATCGAAGCTTTAAATATCTGTGAATATGTACCGGTAATCAGCAGGCTGCACGGGATAAATGGAAATTATCTGCTAAGTAAAGCGGATATCAGTATCGCAGAACCGCAAAATTCCATTTTTTATCTTGGCTCTAGTAAAAGAGTGTTCAGTGATATGAACAGCGGTGGAACGGTGGTTGTTTCTACTCCCAAAAATATCAGTTCATTTAAGAATGATGCCGGGTATATTTCAGAAGAAAAGACAGAAGAAATCCTTTCTGACTATACCAAGACAGAAGATGTAGAAGAGATTGTCAGCAAGGCAGTATCACAGATACCCAGCGGAGAAAATGGTCTTTCTGCTTATGAAATTGCTGTGATTTATGGTTTTAATGGTACAGAAGCAGAATGGCTTGATTCCCTTAAGGGGGAAGACGGAGATCCCGGCATTACGCCAACAATTGGCGAAAATGGGAATTGGTTCATTGGTGAAACAGATACCGGAATTCCCTGCAAAGGTGAAGATGGATTTGCTCCAACCATTGAGGTAGGTACCGTGACAACCGGCGATCCGGGGACACAGGCAACGGTAGAAGCAAGAGCAGGCGATTCTGAAACGGAAAAGGTTATATTTCTTGATTTTGTGATACCAAGAGGTGAAAAAGGAGATCCGGGAAGCTCCGGTGGAAGTGGTGATGGAAATCCTGAAACTGACCAAGATATTTTAAGTAAATTAAATGAAATTATAGATAGGGTAGGTGGATTTTCATTTGGTTATACGGAAGATGGTAAGCCAGGATTCAAAGAACCCGGCAGTGAAATTTTTAGGTCATTTGGTTCAGAAAGTATGGAGGAAGAGATGTATAAAATAGCAACAAATATTCAGTTATACATGCAGCCGTTAATTTCTAATGTTGTTGCAGTAGAGGAAGAAATAAGTCCTGTTATTGCGGAAAGCGTACAAATTGAAGCAATAAGTGCAGAAATTTTATAAAGGGGGGATAAAAGAAATGTTTAAAGAAAAATTATATTCTGGAACGTTTACAAAAGCTTCAACAACAAAAGCGGTTACAAGAGTTCCAGAAACAACAACGGTTACAACTAATATAGAAAAAACAAATATAATATGTAATGCTCTGTTAGATTTTTTGACAGAATGTGGGGTTGATGTAAGTTATGAGGAGGAAAGCCTAATTATTTATATATGTGGACTTCCTGTGATTTTTTATTTTCAAGGTAGTTATATGTATTACTCAAATATCTATGTTGGAGGGTGCACGATTGTAACTGGAAGTTCTACAAATACAGTTATTTTTAACAGTAGTGGGGAATACAAATTTAAGTTAACATTGATTGGAGAGCCAACAGGATTCTTTTCAATTTTAATATCAAATATGAATTTAACATATACTGCTTCGGCGAATCAGATAAATTTTGTAAATCTTGAAAATATTTTAGAAAACCAACAATATGCTGGAATAAATTCAGGAACAAATTCCAGTGCGTTTTATGTATTTAAGAAAACCCCAATTTTATCTATGAATCCAAGTAATTCGAATACAACTACATTATTTGGTTCAAGTTATACTATGTCAGAAAACGAAAAAAATGTTTTGGGAAATCAAGGAAAATATCCTTTAATTCAGAAATTTATAGGACCTTATAAACTTTTGAATTGCTATGAATTTGTAAAAACGAATGAAATAAATAATTATTCGACTCCAAGTCAAAGTGGAGGAACATTTTATAAAATCGATAATAAAATTTATATGACAAATTCAAGTTATGCATTAGTTGAATGCGTAACACCATAATGGAGGGAACAATGGCACAAATAAAACTTTTATTAGAGAAGCAGTTACTTACAATTCAGAATATGGAAATTATAGCTTCCGGGGATAGTAATTTTGATTCCTGCAAGTTTACATTTGATGAAACATGGGACGGATTTGTCAAAACAGGGGTCTTCTATCAGGACAAGTCAAATGTACAGTATGCGGTTCTTGGAAATGATGATACCTGCATGATTCCGGCAGCAGCAATGGCAAGGGCAGGACGAATGTACATAGGCGTGTTTGGAATTAAGGACACAGCGGTTGTTACTTCTACACTTGGGACAATAGATATTAAAGAGGGAGCAATATCCGGCGGTAATATATCTACAGAGCCGACAGATGATGTTTTCTTGGCCATCATTGCACAGTACCAGCGGATTGTGGAAATGATAAGTCAGTATGAAGCTACGACGGCACAGTTCAATATACAGATTGCAGAGCAGAATGCCATTCTTGAAACATTAAATGCTTTTGAAGTGATGGAGCTGATGCAAAAGCTGGAACTGATCGAAGACCGGATGATAAACTACACCAATGTTGCTAAAGAAATCATGAGCAGGGAAGTAGTTATCAGAGATGTTCCAATTAAATTTGTAAATAAGGTATGCAAGGTAGAGAATGACGCCATTACAGCTGATTCGCTATGTGACGTCTATTTTGATGAATACTCTTTTGAGATTGCATCAAAGGCACTGATCATGCCGGTATCATATGATGGGTACATAGAACTGACCAGTTCCATTGATATCCAGGAAGAATTGACCGCAAATATACTTGTCAGGAGGAATTAAGCATGTTAGGAAAAACAAATATAACCACCTTGTCAGAAGGTGCAATCGTAACTGAAGTTGAAGACTTTAAATGGATACAGATGCAGTCTGGTGTATATGGAAACTTTGTGAAAGCAATCTATAAAAATGATTATCTGGTTGCCATCACAGCAGATGGAACTATTGCCTATACAATAGATGGGGAAGTGTGGCAGGTTTCTGTTCTGGAATATGAAGATTGCAAGCTGAATGATATTGAGTGGGATGGGAGCAGGTTTATACTGGTTGGAAGTCATACAGATACGATAGAAACATTTACTTCGACCTATGGATTAATATTGTTTACAGATGATTTTGTAACTTATATAAAGGCTGACATAAAAAATAATGATGATGAATACAAGGACTATGGAAAGTATAATGCTGAATATTATGCGGTTTATATACAAAATGGAAAATATTTTATTTTAGCAAATAGACGGTCGTCTAAAATATATTACGAATTGTATTTATATAAAGGTGACTTGATAAATGCTTGGGAAAATAGTGTCAAAATGCATAATCATAATGTTAATGTTGGGGCAGTTACGATAGCAAAGAATTCGAGTGAAATGTTAGTTTGCGTTAATGCAGAAAATAATGGAACAGGTTCATATCATGGCTATCCCAATTATGTTTATAAAGTAAACGGTGATAATATTGCTGATGTAAAAACATTAGCAATAAAATTTACAAATATTCCGATGGTTTTTGCGATAGAGTGTAAGGACATTCTTTATTATATGTCAACATTAGCTCTGGATAATTATGAATTTGCAAAGGTGTCAGAAGCTAATGAGACGTTTTTGATGAGCACAGAGAAAAACTATGCGTTTAAAAGTGGTGTATATTTTAATAGCTGTGAACTATTCATTAACAATCACGAAATACTGATTGTAAAGAAAGGAGAGAGCATAGCTGACAAAACCCTAGATGATCTGATAGAGATTGCCCCAGAACTTACAATGAATTGCATTACGAAAGCATTTGGTCAGCTCTACATATTTGGAAATCAGGGGGCAATCCTGAAATCAAGTGTTGAAACCAATAATGAAAGTGCAATTACTGTGCAGACAATATCAGCCAAGAAGGCACTCTCAGATGCAAAGCAATATGCAGATAAAAAGATTGCAGAGTCAGGATGCTTTCAGCCGGGAGATATTATAAACTTAAGTCCGAATCTTCCTTTTGCCGGATATATAACAGGTGGAAAAACGCAGATTCTATGTACCATTCCGCTTCCCAAAATAGCTGAGGGAAGAACCATAAGCTTGGAAGGAACTCTCACAGTTCGTGGAATGCAGGAATATGTATTAAATCGGGTTGATATGTCAGATTATAATATTAGCATTACACCAACTCATAGTTTTCTTCATTTGATTATAGAAAATAAAGATAAGAGTGCTTTTAGCGGAAACAATAATTGTCCTTTAGCTATATCATTCGAATATGGTCTTAAGATAACTTTTTCGTAATATATAAGGATTGCGGCGTTGGGAAGGTTAACAACAGAATAGAAAGTATAAGTCAGATGTAGAAATGCATCTGGCTTTTATTTTACCTAAAAGCAGAAGGAAGGAGGGATAAGAATGCCGGATAATAGTTTTGAAAGGGAAGTTTTAGACCGTCTGATCAAGATAGAAGCAAAGTTGGAAAGCTGGGATAACAGCAAAAAACAAATCTATGATAATCAGCAAGAAATCATCCGTTTGCAGGAGAAGACGGATCAGCAGCAAAGGGATATTGACGAACTCAGAGACCGTAATAAGTGGCTTGGACGTACAACGACAGGAGCGGCTATATCGGCAGTAGTGTCCACAATCATTGCCGCTGCTCTTGCATTTTTGCATATGGGTGGATGAGGTTAAGATCATCAAGTCAATAATGACTTTTTGATACATAAAAAAATTTAAGGAGGATATGTAACATGATGAAAGAAATTAACTGGAAAAGGAAACTGACAAGCAGGAAGTTATGGGCGGCGGTAGCGTCTTTTGTGTCCATGATGATTGTAGCCACTGGTGGTGCGGAGAATACAGCAACCCAGGTAACAGCCCTGATTATGGCAGGAGCCTCCGTTGTGGCGTACATCATCGGAGAGGGGTTGACTGATTCTGCAAATGTCGAAATGGAAGCTGAACAGCTTGAGGAAATTCAGGAGGACGAACAGTAAAATGTACCATATCAAGAAAGATCCAGGCATAACAGTCTGGGTCTTTTTTGATGAATGGAAAAGGAGAAAATAATTATGGTAGTAGGCATTAATTGCGGACATACAGCCAGCGGTCCCGGATATGGTGCCGTTGGCATTATTAAAGAAAGTGAACATACCCGTTTGGTGGGGCAGGCTCTTATGGGACTGCTCCGATCAGCGGGGGCAACGGTAATTGATTGTACCATAGATCAGGCGAATACTCAAAATGAATATCTTGCTGCAGCGGTAGCACTGGCAAACCGGCAGGACTTAGACTGGTTTATCAGCATTCACTTCAATGCATCAGCCAGTCATGAGGGGCATGGAGCGGAAGTGTTTACCTATGAGGGCAGGCAATACCAAGATGCTTTGGACGTATGCGCGAACCTTGCGGAGCTTGGATTTACAAACCGTGGAGTAAAAGCCGGATCAGGATTATATGTTATCCGGAAGACGAAAGCGAAGGCCATGTTAATAGAGTGCTGCTTCTGTGATAATCAGCAGGACATAGATATCTACAATGCGGCAGGTGGAGCAGAGGGAATTGCAAAGGCGATCTACAAAGGTATTTATAAAGAAGCTGTTCTTCCTTCCGTGCAGACTCCTTCAGCGGAGAATCACAACCTTACAAGGGAAGAATTCCATGGATTTGTAGGGAATATTGCCCGGAAGGATTGGGAAGACCGACACATCATGCTTCCGAGTGTAATTATAGCACAGGCAGCCATCGAAAGCGGTGTGGGAACATCAGAACTTGCGCAGAATGCGAATGCTTTATTTGGCATTAAGCTAAACGGATGGACAGGAAGAAGCTATGTAAAAGATGCTACAGAACAAAATCCGGACGGAAGCTATCGAGTGGATCAGAATGCCTTATGGCGGGCTTATGACAGTTGGGAGCAGTCTATTCTGGACCATAGCGAGTATATAGCTACCAGAAGTACAGATGGCGGTAAGACCTTAAGGTATAATCCAGTGATTGGATGTGATAGTTATATTCTCACTTGCCAGCACCTGCAGCAGTGCGGATACGCCACTTCACGGACTTATGCGGAAACGCTGATAAATTATATTGAAAAATATAATCTTAAAAGCTATGATGAATTTGAACCAGAGCAGATCGCACCGGAAGGATTTTTATGGATTGTACAGGTGGGAGCATACAAGAGCCTGAGCGATGCCAAGAAATTGCAGAGCAGGCTTGAAAAGATGGGAGTTATTTCCTCGATCAATAGGTACAATATTGAGGGGTAATTTCGTGTTGCATTTCGTGTTGCATAGTTTTAAATTTGTATGTAAATTTCAATTTTTAAATTAAAATTTATTCACATACATGTAATAATAAATCCAGTAAATACAAGGAATTCGAGAAAAGTATTGTATTTACTGGATTTTATAAAATATGTTCTAATAGGGTTCGATTCCCGTCATCTGCTTACATACGAAACAGCCGTAAACTTGAAGGATTTATAGTAGAATCAAGGGTTTACGGCTGTTTTTATGGTTATTTTTACAATCCCAAATATCGTCTTCTTAAAAATGGTATAAAAATGCTTAGTATCTTGATTTTGAGCCGGGTGCCAGTGCATTAATAAACTTTGATATTGGACATTGACTTATACGCATAAAAGACGCATAATAACAATTGGAAGGAGAAAACAGGATGAAGACAAAAGACCTTATCAAACTGCTAGAAAGCAATGGCTGGAAGTTTAAGCGGCACGGCGGAAACCATGATGTTTATGAAAAAGATGGAAAAAGAGAAAGCATCGTAAGGCATAGGGAAACGGATGAAGATTTGGCAAAGGCAATCATCAAGCGGAACGGGCTTAAATAAGCCTAGTATCCGCAGGATATAATATTATAAAGTTATAAGTATAGGAGGTTAACGGAGTAAATGAAAAAGACATATCCAGTTATTTTGTCGCAGGGAGAAAAATTTGTTATAGCATATGTGCCGGATTTTGACATTAATACGCAGGGCACAGATATTACGGACGCAATTGAAATGACGAGAGATGCAATAGGCGTTGTCGGTATTGATATGGAAGATGATGGGGAAGTTCTGCCAGAACCGACAGCTGTTTCGGAAGTGAAAGTAGATACGGCAGCAGGGATTGTGACGCTCGTGGATGTGGATTTTGGGGAGTATCGCAGGAAAAATGACATGAGGGCGGTAAAAAAGAACTGCACGATACCCTCATGGCTTAATTTTGAAGCGGAAAAGGCAGGGGTGAATTTTTCTGCAATCCTGACAGCGGCGCTTAAAAGTGAATTGAAAATTCAGAGCAGATGAGTAAATAGACAGCGGTTGAGGAAGCGGACGGAATCAATATAGTATCATTGGATTTGGGTGAAAAAATTTTAAAATTTTGCAAAATGACATAGAATGATATACTCAATCTGTGATATAGTACAAGTTGAAAAAAGAAATACTTTTCCCCCAATACATTTTTAAAAATACCCGACTGGTGAACAGTTGGGTATTTTCACGTTACTTATTGGTAAATAGCAAATTGTCGAATTTTAATGTATTATGTAGAAAAATGTATTGGAGGAATTTGAATATGGATTATGCTATTATGAGTAATGCATTTAAACAGTTAGAAAATTTTTGTATACCAGAAATTAGTGATACTGTAAATTTTTGGATGATCCGATCTAAAGGAGGGTATTTTTATCATGAATATATAAAAGAAGAATTTATTGCACTGGGATGGAATTTTATTGATAAATCAACAGCAATTAATAGTCAGATGATTGATATCTTGAAGGAGGGAATAAGGGATCGGTATGGCGATAAAAGACCTATGTATGCTATCAACAAATGCAATAAGTTTATAGGTGGCATGAAAGAAGGGGATTATGTTATAATTCCAGATATGGGTAGTACTAAAGTTGCAATTTGTATTGTAGGGGAATATTATGAAAGGGAAATAGATTATAAGAAGGAAATTGAAATTATACATAAAATTGATAATCGGGAATTTGAGGTTAATCAAATAGAATGCCCATATAAAAAACGAAGAAAAATACAGGTGCTTTTGGAAGTATCTACAAAAAGAATAGGGCATAATATTTTAAAAGCATTGACATCGTACCATGGCTTAAGTGATATGAATGACTATGCATATGATATTTTGAATTGCGTATATGATTGTTATAGTTATAACGGAGATGTAATTTTTTCTTTAAATGTAGGGAAAGAGGAACCAATCAGACCTAGAGAAGTAGCGAAGCTTATGTATGGAATAACAAGTTTTTTTGGATCGGTGGTTGATGAGGAAACATTGGCAACTTCCTTAAATTTGAATTCGCCAGGAAAAGTTGTTGTATTTTTAAAGAAAGGATTTTCTTCACTAAAAAAGAAGGTTCTTCCACTTGTAGGTGTTTATATTGCAATTGTAGGCGGTTCAGGGTTTGGGTTCGAATTTCCAGGACTTGTTGGATTTATTAAAGAAGTACAGACGATGGAAATTGATTTGGAAAAGGAAAAGACCGAATTAGACAGTTTACGTTTGGAAAACTATCAAAAAGCTCTTGAAGTAATCAAAGATGCAAAAGATGAGGGGATAGATTTGGATGAAGTTTTACAAGGATTAGAAACTTTAGAGAGCTTGAATAAAGTATTGCATTTTGAGGGAAATCAAGAGTTTGCCTTGGAGAAAAATCGACAGGCGGAAGTTGAAGTGGTGGAAGCTGATGAGGAATGATGTGGCAAATATGTTATATGCTTTATTCTTTGTAATTGTATCTCTTTTTACTTGGTGTTCTATAAGTTTTAAAATAGCAGATTATATATGGGGAGAAGAAACACTGTTTTCAAGAAAAAAAAATGCAATTTTAATATATTTAATTAGCATATTTATAGCTTTAATAATGACAGGAATAGTTTATTGCCTAATATTATTTATACAAAGTCTATAAATAATTAAATTGACAAAACAACACAAATCAGGCGGTGATAGGGAGTGAATGAAGTAGATAAAGGAAAGGTTAAAGTTGATTATCTAAGCGGTATGAAGCAGAAAGATATTATACAGAAGTACAATCTTCCATTAATTACTTTGAAATCATGGATAAAGCGCTATCACTGGTCAGAAGAGAAAAAGGGTGCACCCTAAAATAATAGAAATGCAGTCGGAAATAATGGAAGAACACCACCTAAAAATAGTAACGCAGAGAAGCATGGTCTTATTCGGAAATACCTTCTGGAAGAGACCTTTTCTATTATTGATGAAATAAAGAGTAAATCACCCCTTGATCTGATATGGGACGCAATACAGATCCAATATGCCGCAATCATACGGTCACAGCAGATCATGTACGTTCGTGACCAGGAAGATAAAATAATAGAGAAGGTTGAGGAAAAATCAGGTAATATTTTCGGTGAGCCGTGGGGAGTGCAGCAGACATGAGATAATCAGGCCTGCTTTTTAAAGCCCAGGGTACAACAATCATTGAGATAGCAAAGCGGCGGATGAGTGAAAAAACAGATGAAAGAACTGATTGACGCTTTGGAAGTCTATTATGATGAGCCGGTCGCCCTTCTGGAAGATATGCTTGATATGAATTGTGACGATTGGCAGAAACAGAAAAAGGCATTTGTGAATCTTTTCAGGGCATTGGATCACGATTTTGCACACCTGAAATCATTTTCTGTTTATGAACCGCATGTATTGGACGAGTTTGGCTTTTCCGAAGAGGAATATGAAAATTATGCAGCAATGTATAAGAATGTAATGGAAGAATTGAAAAAGCCAGATGATAATTCAGGCACTGATGAAGAGCCTGTGTGGGATGATTATGATTTGGTGGCTTACAGNAAATTGANAATTGATTTNGAGTATATTGTAGAATTACTGCGNGGAGTTGTGGAGTCCTTAGACNAGTCACAAAATGATTATGACGAGGCTGAATTTGAAANCAGGATACGAGCCCTTAAGGAAATCATAGCAGAGTTTGCAAGTGATAATCCNAANCTGAGNGCACTGCTTGCNCAGGTTGTGGATGAGATTGAAAAAGACAANGAAAGATTTCTGGGACAGGATATTTCTGTTATTATTAATCAGATGCGTTATGCTNCTATTGATACAGAAATTAGAAAATACGCTGAAAAATGGTATCTGGNTTTTGAAGATGTNAAGTATGANGCNTNTCATTTNAGNGANGGTGAACTTGCAAATGAAAATAAATTGAANGANAGTGCGNATTATNCNGCTTATAAGGAAGAAAATGAAGATGCGCTGCCTAAATTNAAATTCAGAAAGCAGATGATCGATGAGTTTAAGAATGACCTNATGCCGGAGATNGAGCCTTTAATTGATTAACTGATATTAATGTATATTTTTACCATTCAAAAAGCACCGCAAAATGGCTGAAATTCAGTCGTTTTGCGGTGTTTCTTTTGGTCAGAAGTAAGTTTTTATAAAATCAGGCGCTCCTGTAGTTGTTTGTCGAAGCCGGTCAGCACACGGTCTTGGCACCGGCGGCTTCATTTAATATACNTATAGAATAACAGATAAATATGTCTAAAGTGTTACCGAAAAAGTAAAAAATCATAAAGAATCTCTTAAAAGAAAAANGNATATGAAAAATACACCAGCCGTCAAGTGTTCTACGGGATATTCTCTGTGTTTGAACCTAGACACTGACGATACAGGCAAGCCCATACTCCTCCCGGAACTGGTGATAGTTTTATTATAGAGCGAAGAGAGAGGAAAAGCAATCATAACAATTAAGTCAGTCATGCCCATTCACAGGTCGTCAGAATCGTAATAGTTCAGCCATGCCATTCATAAGTCACCAGAATATACACTTTGTCAATCCTATATAGAATTGGCTGGTGACTTATTTCATGTCGGGCGTCCGCCCTATAGAATTGATTATACAATTTGTTCTTAGTGAGCAAGCTCACACGTACAAATTCTACAATCAATTCTGCATGGCTGAACTGTTTACACATTTTGCGAAGAAAGGTTTTTCTTTGGCGGGAAATTGGTGTATAATGAATCCAAAGGTTAAAATTACGGGAGATCATTTGATTATTTTGTATTGACCAAAACCAGAATATAGACACAAGGGGGACTACAGGATGAAAATTCAGGATTTTTGTGATATGGAGAAGTTTGAAAGTATCATGAACAACTGGGCAAAGAGTACAGGTCTGGCAACCGTGGCAGTAGGAGCTGACGGAGAATACATTAGCGATTGCTATAATTTTACGGATTTTTGTATCAAGCTTACAAGAGGGAGCGAAGAAGGATGCAAACGCTGTACAAAATGTGACCGGGAAGGAAAGGGTGTATATTCCTGCCATGCAGGGCTGGTGGATTTTGGGATTCCCATTACTTTGGTTGACGGTACTGTGCTGGGCAGTGTGATCGGAGGCCAGGTTCTTCCGGAAAAACCGGATTATGAGGCTTTTCGGCGGACAGCCAGAGAACTTTCAATCAATGAAGAACAGTACATTGCCGCATTGCAAAAAGTAAATGTCAAAACAAGGGAAGAAATCGAGGCCTCTGCCAATCTGTTGGGGGACGTGATCAATATGTATGTACGTTCCAGTTATCAGGAAAAGCAAAACGAGACAATACTTGAAAATTTAAAATCAGGAATTACAAAAGCAGCGGAAGTGATTGATGGTGCAAATGAGTGTACGAATCAAATTGCCGGATTCAGTAAGAGGCAGAATATTCTGGCTTTAAATGCTTCCATAGAGGCGGCAAGAGCAGGCGAAAGCGGAAGAGGATTTGCAGTGGTAGCCATGGAGGTGCAGAAATTAGCGGAAAGCATGGCCGCGGTCTCTTCAGAGATCAATGAAAAATTAAAGAAAATAGATCAAACCATTAAGGAACTGAATTACTAATTGAAGAAATTCAGAATTAAGGGTGTTTTGACGAAATGGAGTATAGATGATGAAGGCATTAACAGCGCCTATGGGCTGGAACAGCTGGGACTGCTATGGAGCGGCGGTCACAGAGGAGATTGTAAAACGCAATGCTGATTTTATGGCAAAGTATCTAAAGCGCTATGGATGGGAATATATCACAGTGGATATTCAGTGGTATGAACCGCTTGCGGATACTCATGAGTATCACCCTTTTACCGATCTTTGTATGGACGAATATTCCAGGCTGTTTCCTGCCGAGAATCGGTTCCCCAGTGCAGCGGGCGGAAAAGGATTTGCTCCGCTTGCAGAGTATGTGCATTCTCTGGGACTGAAATTTGGAATTCATATCATGCGGGGAATTCCAAGACAGGCGGTACATAAGAATACAAAGATTATGGGAACAGACCGGACAGCACGACAGATTGCCAAGACGGCAAGTATTTGTCATTGGAATACGGATATGTATGGCGTTGATCCGGATAAAGAAGGTGCAAGAGCGTATTATGACAGTTTGTTTGAATTGTACGCTTCCTGGGGTGTGGACTTTATCAAGTGTGATGACATTGCGAGAGAACTCCCTCATGAGGAGAAGGAATTAGTTTTGCTTAGCGAAGCTCTTCATGACTGTGGACGGGATATGGTTTTAAGTCTTTCGCCGGGACCTGCCCTATTAGAAAAAGCGGAATTATATAAGCAGCTTTCCAACATGTGGCGTATCACTGATGATTTTTGGGATAAATGGGAGCTTTTGTATGACATGTTTTCGCGGGCGGAAAAGTGGTGTACCCATACCGGCGCCGGACATTGGCCGGATGCGGATATGCTGCCTATAGGTCCCATCCGTCAAAGTGAAAATACAGAGAACCGTACACTGTTTACGGAGGATGAGCAGATTACTATGATGACGCTGTGGAGTATCTTCCGTTCGCCGCTTATTATCGGCGGAGAGATGACAGGATTTGATGAATTTACCATGAGTCTTTTGACCAATGAAGCGATTTTGGGAATGCATAGGAACGCTCGTCATTCCCATCAGGTATGGAGAAAAGAGATCAGAGGAATAGAGCATATTCTCTGGACAGCGGTAAACGCCGAAGGCGGACAGTATTTTGCAGTGTTTAATGCGGGAGAGGCAGATAGCGAAATAGAGATAGCACTGTCAGAGCTTGAGATTTATGAGCCGGTAACAGGACGGGAGCTTTGGAGCGGGGAGACTATTTCAGAAAAAGATGTTATACAGGTAAATTTGAAGAGCCATGGCGCGAAGGCATATTTCGTGAGATGTAAATAATAAGAAAATGAAAATAAGAAGAAAACGAAAAAACCAGATGCTGGCATATCAGATGTTCGCATCTGGCATATTGATTCTCTTACTGTGTGGATGCGCCGACAGCAGAGGAGATATCCAATTGGAAAATCAAATAGGATATGAAAAAGAAGAAGCTGCGGAGTCAGAAACGATCGTATTTGTCGATGATCTGGGCAGAGAGGTTCAGGTTTGTAGTTCTCCCCAAGCAGCAGCTCTTATTGGCAGTTTTGCGGATGTCTGGCTTTTAGCAGGAGGAGAACTTACGGCAGCGGCAAATGATTCCTGGGCAAGTCTTTCACTTCCGCTGGGAGAGCAGGTGGTTAATCTGGGAAGTATTACGGAGCCGGATGCGGAAAAGCTGATTGCATCCAAACCGGATCTGGTGCTGGCAAGCGTTAATACGGATGCGGATCTGGAATTGGAAGAGCTTCTTACACAGGCGGGCATTCCGGTGGCATATTTTCAGGTGTCGGATTTTGAAGAATATCTGCATATGCTGGATATCTGTACGATGCTTACCGGCAGAAGGGACTTGTACGAGGAGCATGGTCTTAAGGTTCAGCAGGAAATTGAACAGGTGAAAGAGAGGATTGACGGTTCCCGTCCCAAAGTCTTATTTCTCCGTGCATCCGCAAGCAGCGTGAAGGCGAAAGGAAGCAGGGATAACGTATGCGGAGAAATGCTGGCGGAATTAGATTGCATCAACATAGCGGATGATCAGGACAGTCTGCTGGAGGATTTAAGCCTGGAAGCTGTAATTGTGGAAGACCCGGATTATATTTTTGTCACGGTGCAGGGAACCGATCAGGAAGCGGCAATGGATAATGTAGAACAGTTCCTGATTTCCAATCCGGCGTGGAATTCCCTTACGGCGGTGAAAAAGGGTCAATATTATGTGCTGGATAAGCGGTTATATAATTTGAAGCCTAATGCAAGATGGGGAGAAGCATACCAAAAGCTGGCAGATATTTTATATCCGGTGCAGTGAGGAGGAGAAAGGGATGGGATATTTCCCCTTTTTTATGGATATCGAAGGGAAAAGCGGTTTGATTGTGGGCGGCGGTGAAGTGGCCCGGCGCAAGGTTTTGAAGCTTTTACCTTTTGCACCGCATCTTACGGTGGTTGCACCGATGATTGCGGAAGAACTTCTTGAGAACAAGGCAGTTACCTGCATTCAGAGAGCTTTCCGCAAAGAGGATATCCAGGGACAGATGTTTGTGATTGCAGCTTCGGATGAAGCCGATGTGAATCGAGAGGTAGGAAGGCTGTGCAGAGAAAAGAATATTCCCGTGAATGTGGCGGATGAAAAGGAAGCATGTAGCTTCCTTTTTCCTGCGCTTGTAAAAGAAGGGAGACTTACCATAGGAATTTCCACGGAGGGTGCAAGCCCGGCTATGGCGGGAAAGATACGGAGCAGTGTGGAAGCTTCCCTCCCTNCCGGAATAGGAGAAGAGCTTGAGCGGCTTGCAAATTTAAGGGAACAGGTAAAAAAGGAGATTCCCGCCGGAGAACACAGAACGNCAATTCTAAAACAAGCGGCGCAGATTTTCACAGACAGTACAAGCCGGGCGACCGGACAGGAAAAAGGAAAAGTAATTTTGGCTGGAGCAGGCTGCGGAGCCTATGATCTTATCACAGTAAGAGGACTGAACGCAGTGAGAGATGCCCAGGTGCTGGTTTATGATGATCTGATTGACGAAAGACTGCTTTCTCATGCAGGTGAGTCCTGNGAAAAAATTTATGTGGGGAAAAGAAGCGGCAAACATAGTATGCCGCAAGAGGAGATTAATGCCCTTTTAATTGCAAAGGCAAAAGAAGGAAAGNTTGTGGTNCGGTTAAAGGGAGGAGATCCCTTTGTGTTTGGCAGAGGCGGCGAAGAAATTCTGGCGCTGCGGCAGGCGGGAATTGAAGTGGAAGAAATTCCGGGCGTATCCTCCGCCGTGGCAGTACCGGCAGCATCAGGGATTCCGGTAACACACAGAGGGATCAGNCGGAGTTTTCATGTGATTACNGGGCACGGAGCAGAGGGNNGNNTGACNGAAAAGATGGAAACCCTTGCGGCATTGGAAGGGACACTGATTTTCCTTATGGGATTAGGAAAGATAGAGGAGATTACGGAAGGTCTTATTGCCTGCGGAAAACCGGAAAGTACGCCGGCANCGGTGATCCGGGGAGGATTTGTNGNTNCTGCNCAGACNATCNGNGGGTGTCTTGGGGATATTGCAGNAAANACAAAACAATCCGGCTTAANGNCACCTGCCGTGATTGTGATTGGANAATGCGCCGGAATGGATCTGTTTGGAAANGTAACAAATCCGGAAGTATAAGAAAACCTATTACTGAAAGAAATAATAGGTTCCGTCCTGATCGGAAAACTGCTTACAGGTGACGTCGAAAACTTTTTCNAGAATACGGCTTTCAAGACATTTNGAAGGTGTATCCTGTGCNACGATAGCCAGATCTTTCATAACGATGAGGCGATCCGATACCTGAAGAGCATGGTTCAGGTCATGGAGCGTTAAAACAATGGTTTTTCCNNGGNNTTTCAGTTCCCGGATCATGTCAAGAAAATCTTTTTGACCGTTAGGATCNAGATAAGTTGTNGGTTCNTCCAANACAATATAATCACAGTCCTGAGCCAGAGTCATNGCAAAGAAAACCCGTTGGCGGATACCGCCGGAAAGGGTGTCCACAGATTGCCCGGCAAAGGGAAGNGTGTGTGTAAAATTCATAGCATCTTTTACAATGCGTACATCCTTTTCTGTTTTTTTGCGGGAAAACCCCAGATAGGGAAAACGTCCGTGTTCTACCAGCATACGTGCGGGGATAGAAGGAATCACGGTGCGTNTTTGCGGGAGAAAGGAAACCNTTCGGGCACGTTCCCGCAGGGAAAGCTGAAGATAATCTTCTCCGTCAAGTAAAACAGTGCCTGATGTGACCGTTGATATTCCGTTTAAGCATTGAAGCAAAGTGGTTTTTCCGCAGCCGTTTGGACCGATTAAGGTTGTAATACATCCTTTGGGNAAGGATNCAGAAANAGAATTTAAAATAGGAGTACGCCCGCAGGATACGGATACGTTTNGAAATTCAAGCATTGACACGGCGTCCTCCTTTCTTTTTTAACAGCAGATACAGGAAGAAGGGACCTCCGATAAATGCCATAATAATTCCGGCAGGCAGCTCAAAGGGGCGGAANANTANCCGGCCAAGCAGATCGCAGCCAAGAACAAAGCTGCCTCCAAGNAAGGCNCTNCANGGAAGGAGAAAACGNGCATCGTTTCCGAAAAGNTGTCTGCATACATGGGGAACNATCAGNCCCACNAAGCTCAGNAGTCCTGCATAACTGACCACACANCCNGCAAGAAGACTGGACAGGGTAAGNAGAAGCAGCCTTGNAAAAGNNACATTTANNCCNAGAGAACGGGCAATGTCNTCTCCNAGNCCAAGGANATTTANTACCCGTCCAAGACACAGGGAAAAGAAAAATGCTGCCAGAATGCAGAGACATGGAAAAGACAGTCTGGCATAAGTCAGTCCGGACAAAGAGCCGGAAAGAAAAGAAGTCAGGTTGACGGTTAACTCCGTATCGAGTATCTTAATGGTATTGATCCCCGCATTCAAAAAACTGGAGATTGTGATCCCGGCCAGAATGATAGTGGTTCTGGAACTGTCTGCCAGATAGGCAAGCGCAAAAACGGCCAAAGAGGTAAAAAGTGCCCCCGCAAAAGCAGAAGCAGGGATTAGTAGAATATTGTGGGGGAACAGCAGCATTGCCAGCATAACAGCGAAACCGGAGCCGGAATTGACGCCGATGGTAGCAGGACTGGCAAGTGCATTGTTCATCACTGTCTGCAAGATGACACCGGAAACAGAAAGGCCGATGCCGGCGAAAAGTCCGCCCAGAGCACGGGGCAGACGCACTGCAGTGATCAATGTATAGACAGTGGAATCCGTTTTTTGAAATAAGATACTGCTGCAGATATCTGAAATGCTGACCGGTACACTTCCAAACAAGATGGATAGGAGAAAGAAAGCCGGCAGCATGAGACAGAGCAGCAGAATTGTAAGGAATTTATGGTTTTTCATGATATAATACTCCTATTGTTTGATGGTAACACAGAAAATCGATGCTTTCAATAGGCGTTATGAGGAGATTGAAACGAATAGAGCCGTAGTATTAAAGGAGAAAACGGATATGGATTTATTACGGAGGATTTCTGATTATCTTACTTTTGACAATATCTGTACTGCCTTGTCGGTAATCGGATTAATATATTTTGTAATCAATAGGTTTATTCTGCACAGAGCGCCGGTTCCTTCCAGTGCGTTTAAACGTATTCCAAAAGAACTGTTGGATGAGTGTATCGAACAGCTTAAGAAGCAGGAAAAAGAAAAGTATGAGGATTATGTGCTTCCGGTCGCCCTTATGAGAGATTTGCAGTTAAAACCTGATGATGAGGAGGTTTTAAAGCGTCTGCTTTGCAGCATTTGTGAACATATGGGAATCGATGGAAACTATATAGAATTAGTTATATCAGATACTCCGGTGCCGGAGCGGGCAGGAGCTATCTCTACGGATCTGGCTTTTACAACTATTTGGTTGGAGCTGCGACCGCCTTATATTGTTGATTCTATAATTGCTGTATTAGCCCATGAGGTCATGCATCTTCATTTGTATTATGAGGGGATACGGCGACAGGATAATTGGGAGAATGAAGTGCTGACGGATACCGCGGCAGTTTATTGCGGCTTTGGGGAATATATGTATAAGGGCTATGCGGTAAATCCTGGAGAAATGGCGCTTTCTTACCATAAAGTGGGCTATATCCGGCAGGAAGATGTGAAGTATATTATGGAGGAGATTGAAAAACAAAATGGATAGGTTAAAAGAGTTCGTAAAAAAATTATGCCGATATGGCGGTGAGGGAGAAGAGTTTGAAACGCAGTTTTTAACAGCGTTGTCTGCTGATGAGGAAATACTTGCGGAATTTACCTATTATATGGATCATGGAGATTTTGCATGTCGGGCAAAGGTGCAGGGCTACACGGTGGTGGATATAATGATCTGGCAGATGGATCATTTTAAGGCGAGGCTGGACCGGGACAATACCGGAACCAGACAAAACCCGGATCGTATGGTACTTCTGGCATTTGACACTTTGCTTAAGATGCGGAAGGAACCTGAAAAATATACTTCAAAAATGAGACAGGAGACAGGAACGGATTATGAAGGAAAATATTGACGATGTGATTAGAATGTTAGACAATATGACAGAAAAGGAAATCAGCCGCATGAAAATAGAGACCTCCGGGGAAGTCAGAGAAGGAGAAACAGAGCGCACATACCATCACGGACGGTGTGATGTAGGAAGTCCCTTTGCAACAGGGAAGCTGTTTGATCTGGAACCGCCGGAGTGTGGAAACTAATCCTTGCGGGAACGCATGTTATTTCATAATAATGATAAAATATGAAATTAAAAATGCAGGCGTCGCCTTACTGCATCCCGAAATCGTCTTATGGACAGCAGTGTGATCAGCAGTACAACGATGACGCTGCACACTGTCATTACGATAGCCGACCACGTCAGATGAAGCGGCTTGTCAACATAATGCCGAATCAGAAGTTCGATTCCCACACATAGAAAGGCAGCTTCTATAAAGAAGTACAGGGAAATGGCGAGAAAAGATATCGAAAAGGACCGGAGCAGCAGAGTGAAAATTTCTACCAGGATTGTGGTAAGCGCTACAATAGGAAGAGCAAGCATCCAGAACCATTCATCACTCGCAGTGTTGAAGGTGATCAGGTACAGATAAATTCCGATTGCAACACCGTCAAATAACAAAGAAATATAGATCGGAAGTTTGGTATAAATTACGGCGGGAAAGACCAGCACGAACAATACCAGACACGCTCCGATAATAAACAGTGACCATGGACTGCCGGAGAAAA
>JAAVAA010000070.1 GCA_014804285.1 Lachnospiraceae bacterium
AATTATATAGAATTATATGTATAATGTGGATAAAAGAATTAAGGTACTTTATATGAGGATGCTAAAATAGTGGTCTTCCAGAGAAAATGATTTTAGAATATAATAAAAATACTTGATATAGTTCTGAAAAATGGAGTGCAGAAATTATGAAACAATCGGATGCTTTGAAACTGACTATGCTTGGGACAGGAAATGCGCTTGCAACAAGATGCTATAACACCTGCTTTTCCTTAGAAAAGGAAGAGAAGATTTTTCTGGTGGATGCAGGAGGAGGCAATGAGATTATCAGAATTTTGCAGGAGGAGGAGATTTCTCTTGCCGAAATTCATGATCTTTTTATCACTCATGCACATTCTGACCATGTATTGGGTGCAGTCTGGGTTATTCGTATGATCGGGCAGATGATAAACAAAAACCAGTACGAAGGAGAACTGCGGATATATGCACATGGGCAATTAATCAAGGATCTGCAGATAATCTGCGGAGTGGTTCTGATGAAAAAGGTTACAGATTTATTTGGAGGTAAGATTCACTTTATTGAGATTGGTGATGGGATGGAATGTACCATCATTGATCAACAGGTTCAATTTTTTGATATACAGTCAACAAAGCTTTTGCAATATGGGTTTGAGATAAAAGAGTATGGTTTGGTGTTCTGCGGGGACGAGCCATTAAAGGAAGAATTGCAGCAAAAGGCGGATCATGCAAGATATTTGCTGCATGAAGCTTTTTGCCTGTATGAGGAGCGAGAGAAATTTAAGCCTTATGAGAAACATCACAGCACAGTTCGGGATGTGTGTATTCTTGCAGAACGCCTGCATGTGGAAAATCTGATTTTAATGCACACGGAGGACAGTCATATTGAGAATCGTAAGGCGTTGTATCGGGAAGAGGGGGCTAAGGAGTATCATGGTAATCTGATGATACCGGAAGACCGGGAAAAAATATGGATTGTTACTGCTCAGAGGTCAGCTTGAATGAAACAAATTGATGGTACAGACTGATTTTAGTCAGAAACTATCGGTTTTCTTCCTTCAGAAGGAAAATGACCTGCTCTAGTTCCGGGATGTGTTTTTGCTACTTCTTCATTGCTGCTTCATACAGCGCCTTTCTCTAACTGGAAGTATAACAGAAACCAAGGTGAAAAAATACCTTTTATTCTTTCTTTTATTCTTTTGCTTATTCTTATGTATAAGTATTTTTAAATTCAGAATATTTGCTAATAGCAGTTTCACTATAGTATGAGCAGTAACGCTTAACTCCTTGGAACTGAAAATAGATATAAACAGTATTTAAATTTGGATTACAATCATTTATAATGTATCAATAAAGAAAGCCAGATGCAAGGAATTAAAAATTTACCAGAAGATAATTTCTATTATGATTTGCAGTAGTTGCTCTTTTGTAAAAAGGTTTATATATGTAAAAGGAGAAGTAGAATGAGAAAATTTTTATGCCAGAATTATTGGGAAGGTTTAAAAAATATTTGCATAAAATATCTATCTGATAATTACGACTATTGTTATTTAGACGCTATGCATACAAGAAACAGGGTGGCAGGTGCGAAAACGATTTTGGTTGGTTGCTCCCATGCAATGTACGGAATCAATGAAAGTAAAATTTCAGAAGACATAATTAATTTTTCAATTGCTTCTCAAGATTTATACTATAACTTTAAACATATTCAAAAGGCAATAGAAGAAGGAAAACAGAAAATAAAGAGATGTATCATAAATATAGGTTACTATGGACTTTATCAAGATGTATCCTTGAGTAATAGTTGGAATTATGCACAGTTATATAGGGTTTATTATCCATTATTTGGAGATACCCATAACTTTCATGGTGAAGGGAGCGCTTATGATTGGAATAAGATGGGATATGATAGGGATATCTATAGCATTGAACTGGTACAAAAACTTTGTCAAGAGTGGACAAGAGGTTTTTTTATGGAAGAAGGCTCCTATTATGGAAGTGCAAAACCCAGATATTCGAATATTATATCAACAAATATTACTTGGAATGAGTTAGATGAAAAAACAAAGGAACAAGAAGCATTACGGAGGATGGAGGATCATAATCGTCTAAAAAAGTATGTACAGTCTCGAGAGGAAAACAGTATGCTAGTGCTGAAAATAGCAGATTATTTATACCAGAGAGATATAATGCCAGTGTTTGTTATCTTTCCTTTTACAGAGTGGTACAATCGATATATAGATACTGAGTATAAGAAGGAAATATATGATCTTTTGGACAGTTTACCGATACCAGTAGAGTTTTGGGATTTGAATGATTATAAAGGTATATTTGATGATGATGATTTTTGCGATACAGATCATTTAAATGACAAAGGTGCAGAGAAAGCTTCAGTGTTGCTGGATGAGATATTAAAAGGATAAGGGAAAAAAGGCATGTGGAAAAGCTGATTTTAATGCACAAGGAGGACAATTATATTGAGAATCGTAAGGTATTGTATCTTGAAGAGGGCTCTAAGGAGTATCATGGCAATCTGATGATACCGGATGACCGGGAAAAATATGGATCACTGATGTGAGATGATTTTTACTTTTTTAGTAGAAATTTTGTGCGTTTATTCGTGCATATTTTAAGTATCATACAAGAAAGAGCCAAAAAGGAGGGCGGTGAGTGGCATCAAAACTGAAAAGTACTTTCCCGTAATTAGGGAGAAGGTGATGGACATGTTTTCGAAGAAATTGTATGAACTGGACAAAATTGCAGAGAAGTACATGATTAGTGAACAGCAGGAGGTAATAGATGAATAGCAGGAAACGATAGCTGAGCAGAGACAGAAGATCAATGAAATGCAGGAAGAACGTAAAAAGAAAATGGAAGAGGCACAAAAGCAAGGAATCAGAATTACTGTGAAGATCTTGCAGGATGAGGAAGTGCCGGAGCAGAAAATCAGGCAGCGGATTTGTGAACGGTATCAGATTAGTGAGGAACAAGCACAGGAGTTCTTTGATTAGGAAAGAAATGGGTAAATATACAGCTGGTAATACAGTACGTTGATTCAGACTGTATTTACCAGCTGTTTGTTGTCTGGGTGCGAAAATCTTTTTAGGTGTGGTTACGTTATATGAATCAACATCTTATTGTGATCCTCAAATAAAGCAATTACATCCTAAAAGGAAATGTTTCGGAATAGAAGACCCTGAAACGGGAGAACTGATACCATCGTCAGGCAAAAGGGGATGAAAGAAAAATGCAGAAGGGGCAGTCTCTTAAAAAAGCCGTATCTAATGTAATTGGTGCTGGTGATAGGCAGATTAAAGAAAGAGCTTGCAGATGCCCGTACCCATGCGCTACTATTAACATCAGCTATTGTGCAATGAAACTTCTCCCATACATGGAAGAAACACTTTCAGGGTATCGATGTGTCAGAGTGCAGGAATTCTGCTTTGCTCTCAGCGAACAGATATGGTAGCAGACATTTTATGTAAAATTGATATGGAATATCGAAACCTGCATAAAATCAAAAGCTATTATAAAGGTCTTAAAACATCTGTGCCTGAAACGAGGGATTCAAATATAAAGTTGTAAAACCGTATATATTACGGTATACTTAAAAAAATTTATGATAAGAGAAAGGATGCTATACATGAAAAAAGTGATTGTTTGGGGAAATAGTTTAGAATATGAGTTCTTTCATAAATATTTCGAGATAGAGAGACTGAAATCAAATATGGATATAGAGGCAATTATTTTAAATGAAGAACATTTATTTAGCAAGATAGACGGTATAGAGGTCATAAAAATAGATGAACTGTTGGGGAGACAATATGATTACCTGATTGATATGAATCAAGAGGAACCTCAAACTGTTTTGAAAATATTGGAATTATTAAATATTTCGCGTGAAAAGGTGATACCGGCAAGAGTATTCTGCCTGCCTTCCTTTGACTTGAATAGATATATAAAAGTAAAAGAGAGCAGGGTAAGCATTATTGCGAATCACTGCTGGGGAGGATATACGTACCATAGTCTTGGAATGCAGTTTTTATCACCGTTTATTAATATGTATGTGGAGGCAGAGGATTTCATAAGATTATTGAATGACTTTGATTATTACATGGGGTTGCCGTTACATTTTATAAAAGAAGGGTATGAAGAGAATTTGAAGAGAAACTATCCAATAGTAGGATTAGATGATGTTGTTTTACGCTTCAATCATTACACAGATTTTGATTCTGCTGTTGCTGTTTGGAATCAAAGAAAGAGTAGAATAAATAAGGACAATCTGTTCATTGAAATGGTAATAAGAGACTATAAGGATATAGAAAAATTTGTTGCTCTGCCGTTTCAACACAAAATAGGTTTTTCTACGATTCCGTGTGAGGAAAGAGATATGTTTTATTGCCGGATTCCAAATGGTCTTGAAGATAAATACGCTGATCATATAGGCATTTATTTATGTCGCGTTGCAACGATGGAGGAATTCGGATATTATGATATTTTAAAGCTGTTAAATCATGAAAAGGATTTTGGGCGTGTTACATATTCATGAGTGATAGTTTTGAAAATCTTGTATTGGAGGAAGAGTAACATTATGTTTTCGTTAAAAGAGTTATTAGATGAGAAATATAAATCTTGTATAGATTATTTAAATAATCATTATGACTATTCTTACTTGGACAGTATGCATTATATAAATGAGAACAATGACATACAGGCAATTATTACGGGACTGTCATATGGGTTAGTAGGAATAGACGCGCGGGAAATGGAGCGTACTATTAATTTTTGTATGCATTCACAGGACTTGTATTATGACTATCTGCATGCTAAACGTGCCGTATTAAAAGGAAAAGGAAAGATAAGAAAATGTTATATAACGATGGGATATTACAGTTTATTTTATGATATGTCTTTGGGTGTCAATACAGGCAGATGTTCACAGATCTATGGTCCTCTATTTGGAGATTATCATCATGCAGAAAAAATAAGCGAAGAAGAAGGCGAAAGTAAGGAGAAGGGAAAAAACAGGTGGTTTGCTCATGAGTTTTTTGCCGCAGACCCCTCCTACTATGGAATTGCCGTTACAAGAGAAGCGTTATCGGAAACTTATTCCATCTACGGAAAGGAATGGGTGGGAGTGCCGACGGAAGAAAGAGAAAAAATGGCAGCGGTTGTGGCGGCAAAGCATAACAAACATATAAAGAGAACAGAAACGTTCAGAGAAAATGTGGGGATTGTGGAAGAGTATATTCGCTTTTTGGTGCAAAATAATATCATGCCTATTGTGATTGTAATGCCGTTTAGCAAGGAATACAGAAGCCATGTGCTAAAAGAATATAAAGAAATATTGTTACGTGTATTGGAGATATTGCCGCACAGAATAGAATTTATGGATATGAATGATTTAACTGTATTTGAAATAGAAGATTTCTTAGATATGACGCATTTGAATCAGAAAGGAGCAGTGAAAGTAGCAAAGATACTGAATGATTGTTTTGATATAGAGTGATATACGAGCATGGATATGGTGAAGAATTCATGAGGGTGTCCCAAAAGTCATGAAATGACTTGAGGGGCTGCCCTCTTTTTTGACAAAAAAGGGGCTGTCACACTAAAATCATGTGGCTCCAGCCAATGGATAGCAGGACTCCTTATCTCTTAATAAAGAAATATTTTACTTTTATGTATCTTTTTATTATACTATAAACAAATGGAATGGTTGGAAAATAGAAAAAGGAGTTAACTGACAGATGGATAAGATAAGTGACACCACAGAACAAAACAAAGACTTGCAGGAAATTATGCACGTAGTTGGCCAGATTGAAAAATTAAAACAAAATATTTCAAATAAACTAGACAATAAGAGATATCCTGATCAGCAGGTTCTGGAAGTGCTGGCTGATGCTATGAAAGCAGTTGATGAAATAACGGAAATCCATCCACAAAATAGAGGGTGGACGCAAATATATGCTGAATTGAATCAAGGCAAAATTGCAGATAATTTGTGTGATAAAATATCAGAATGGCAGAAAGAAACTTTGAATTGGGTCGATTATTGGGTCAAACATATAGAAAGCAGACGACTGATTCAGGCTTTGCAGGAAGAAGTTCAGAGACAGTCCGAGTTGATTCAAAAGTTGGCGGGGAACAAAAATGTTATTAGGGGCTGGTATTCGGAAATTAACAGAGAGAAAATCAGCTATGAGTTGGAGATAGATCATTCATTAGGTATTACAACGCAAAAAAGAGATAGACAAGTCATAGTATCGCTGACTTCATATCCGGATCGTATGTATGAATTGAAATATATCTTGTATTCCTTATTACATCAGTCTATGAAACCGGATCGGATTATTTTATGGCTGGCGGAGGAACAGTTCCCGAACAAGGAGGATGACATAGCCCCCAGTTTACTTGCTTTGCAGGAAAACGGTATATCAATTGCGTGGTGCGAGGATATAAAATCCTATAAGAAATTGATACCGGCACTGAAAATGTATCCGGAAGACATTATTGTTACGGCTGATGATGATATTTATTATCCGGAGAACTGGCTGGAGCTTTTATATAATTCTTATTTAAAACATCCGGATTGTATTCATTGTCATCGTGCTCATAGAATTAAAATAACAGATAACGGTTTTGCACCTTATAATAGTTGGGAAACGGCGGTATCAATAGCGTATCCTACGCGGCTGGCATTTCCGACTAGCGGCGCAGGAACTTTATATCCCCCTCACACATTGCATAAAGATATTTTGTGCAAGGAATATTTTATGGAATTGGCTCCTAAAGCGGACGATATATGGTTTTGGACTATGGGTTTACTAAATGGAACCAGGATTCAGATAGTGCCAGAAGGAATTAGAAATATTTTATCTGTTAATTGGTCAAAAGAATTGGGATTAACGGGTGAGACAACATTGTCTGCCTGGAATGTCGTGTTGCGGCAAAATGATACCTATCTTAATAGAGTGCTGACAAAATATCCTCAAATATTAGAAATTCTGCATTCCGAAGAAGAGTGTGAGCAATCTATGTGTATCAGCAGTGCAGAGTACTGGGAGCAGCGGTATCTGCATGGAGGAACATCAGGATCAGGATCTTATAATCGATTGGCAGATTTTAAGGCGCGGGTTATTAATCAGTTTGTACGTGATGAAAGTATTAATACGGTAATTGAATGGGGATGCGGAGATGGTAACCAATTGAAACTGGCAGATTATCCGCGATATGTAGGATATGATGTATCAGAGGAGGCTGTAATAAAGTGTAGAGAGAGATTTAGAGAAGATAACACGAAGAAGTTTATTTGGAGTGGAGCGTCCGATTTTGTCAGTGATATCAAGGCGGAGCTGGCTTTATCGCTGGATGTGGTCTATCATTTGGTGGAGGATGATGTTTTTGATTTATATATGAGAAGATTGTTTGAGTCAAGCACTAAATATGTATGTATTTATTCTTGTAACTTTAATAAATTTGCGGCGCCTCATGTTAGATGCAGAAAGTTTACCGATTATATTGACAGTCGTATGTCTGATTGGAAGTTAATTAAAGAAATAAAGAATGAATATCCATATGATGAGAATGATCCGAACAACACATCGTGGTCAGATTTTTATATTTATCAGCATGTAGATGATTAAGAAGACCATAAGGGCAGTAAGAAAGTAGCTGAGCCTGAAGAAAGTGCATAGAGGATAGGGTTTTGGCTATAGCAGAAAAAGCAGATTCAAGAGATAATTGACAAATATTAAGTATATAGTATATAATTACCCTTAGAAGTGACAACACACAAATATTTTTTTTAATTTTAACCCTAAAGTTTTTCTTTTGGCTGCCGATATAAAACATGTAACAAAGAAAAACAAAGCAAAATAAACGTTATGTTACGTGAATTAGTGCTTCGCAGCAAGGGTGAAAGTTAAATCACTAAATGGTAATAGACGGATGCACCGGTGGAAGGTCAGGGCCCGGCAGGAAGCAGGAACATCCGGTTTATTATAAAACTAAAACACGTGCAAACGGAATTGCATGAAAAACAAACACATGGAGGTAAATACTATGGTAGTACAACACAATTTAACAGCAATGAACTCTAACAGAATGTTAGGACTGACAACCAAGACACAGGCTAAGTCAACAGAGAAGTTATCTTCCGGTTACAAAGTAAACCGTGCAGCAGATGATGCGGCAGGTCTTGCTATTTCCGAAAAGATGAGACGTCAGATCAGAGGTCTTACACAGGCTTCTTTGAACGCACAGGATGGTATCAGTGCAGTACAGACAGCAGAAGGCGCTCTCAACGAAGTACATGATATGCTTCAGAGAATGAACGAACTGGCAGTTAAGTCTGCAAATGGAACCAACCAGTCAGAAGACCAGAGCTATATCCAGAGCGAAGTTGATGCTCTGATCAACGAAATCGATCGCGTAGCTACAACTACAACCTTCAATGAGAAGATGCTCTTAGATGGCAGCTGGAGCGGCGGCGTTGCTCTTCAGGTTGGATCCGAAGGCCTTACAACTAACACGATTTCCGTATCCATAAATGCGATGAGTGCTGCTGGAATCAGCATTGATGGTTTGGCTACTTCTGGTGTTGCAGATCAGACTACTGCTCAGGCATCAATCAGCACCATCAAGGCTGCTATGTCTGCAATTAGCAAACAGCGTTCTGATTTGGGTGCTATCCAGAACAGACTTGAGCACACCATCAACAACTTGGACAATGTTGTTGAGAANACCACCAGCGCAGAAAGCCAGATTCGTGATACAGATATGGCATCTGAGATGGTTAGATANTCTAACAACAANATTCTGGCACAGGCAGGTCAGGCTATGCTTGCACAGGCTAACCAGTCNAATCAGGGNGTATTGTCCTTACTTGGTTAATCAGAAATGNAAAACTACCAATAGAAAAGGGGTTGACCTTGGTCAACCCNTTTTTCTTTCGAGGNAACTATGAGATTAGAAGAACAATATCAGGAATTATTACGGTTAAAAAGAGAAATTGATCAAAGNCTGAAANNGGGAACAGACTTTGNNAAAATNAANGANTTGATGCTTTATCTTGCNNANGATAANGNTTATTTCAAATTGAAAGAAAAAGAAAATCAGATGATTATGCTGGAATGCTTTTTTAATATATGGCTGAGGGANAANAAGAAGCTGCCGGATTTNGGAGTCGAAACAGATATTTTTCACAAGGTATCNTCGCTCGATGANATGGAGCAGAAATATCANAGAATAAAATATTGTGGACTTCGGATAGAAAATGCGGTTCCGNNNGATTACATTGAGCAGGCGNTNGAGCAGCTTATCGAAGAACAGGTAAGCGGAATAGCAATTGGAACGATTATCAGGAAGGAAACGGAAAAGANAGAACAAAATATTTTGTCAGTAACACATTATTTGAGGCAGAGAGGAGATTCANTAAATGCCCTTTTGCTTATACAGTATGCAAATGAAAAATTNCCAGGGAANGAAAAACTTTTGCTNGAGGAAGCGGATATNTGGCTGGAAGGNCAGCATTTTGAAAGGGTATTGGANCTTCTTTCCCAAATAGAAAATCCATCTATGCAGANAAAGGGACTTATAGAAGAATTNNGGCAGGTGNCAGAGAATGATNGATANACACAAAATTTGTTTTATTATATGTACNAATGACGAGCAGCANCTTCAGGAATGTATGATGTATTTAAGTNTGTTGCATGTTCCGGAGGGNTATCAAACGGATATCATCACCGTGACAGATGCTTNNTCTATGACTTCCGGNTANAACGAAGCTATGCNGGCATCNGATGCAAAGTACAAAATTTATCTGCATCAGGATACCTTTATTGTGGAACCNAATTTCTTAGATTATCTNTTAAANCTTTTTAAAANGGATTCNAANATTGGTATGATAGGGGTTTTGGGAGCGGAAAAACTGTCAAAAGACGGTGNNATGTGGCATGAACAGCGATGCGGAAATTTCTATCGGTTGGANGAAGTTATAAAGGATGGATTCNATCAAGTGATTCATTTGAAGCGTGGGCATAAAGAGGTAGAAGTTATTGACGGATTTTTAATGGCAACGCAGTATGATCTGCCTTGGAGGGAAGATGTTTTTCNTGGCTTTGATTTTTATGATGTTTCACAGTGTATGGAATTCCGCAGAGCAGGCTATAANATTGNAGTTCCNGNNCAGAAGACTAACTGGGTAATTCATGACTGTGGNGCGCCTGNNTATTGGCACTATGATAANGGCCGGGAAGTTTTGNTGCGNGAGTATCCNGAAATAGCTGATTCACAGAAGGAAAGAAAGAGNATTTTATTTTTCCATAGTAANCAAATAAAATCCATAGGTATTGCATCTNCCTTGACGGCTTTAGGACATAATGTAACTATACCGTTTGATGNGATCACATTGGAGAGCGGAAGTGNGAACTTAAGGGATCAGGAACTGGTAGAAGAATTTTTGGAAGAGGGGTATTATGATCTGGTGGTAACTTATGATTTCAGTCAGGGAACGTCCAATGCCTGCCAGAATTTNCAGNTACCNTATTATTCATGGGTTTATGATTCTCCGCTTCTGGGATTATACAGTAAGGAAGCATTAAATGAAGTCAATTACATCAGCGTNTTTGACAGGAAACAATATGAGCGCTTACAAAATTTGGGTTTAAAGCATTTGTTCTACCTGCCATTGGCACCTGAGATTGATAATTTTGGGGCAGTACATATNGGNAAAAGAGATGAGAAAAAGTATTCNTGTGAGGTGTCNTTTGTNGGACGGTTNTATAATAAGCGNGGCTTTGAAGAAATCTTCGATGAGGAAGGGAAGCAATATCTGGCTGAAGCAGAAAAAGTGATNGAGGAAATGGATTGCACGTGGGATAAGAATACAACTATTTTTGGTAAAGCTTCNGAAGNACTGANCGATTACATGGNGTCGAAGCAGCNTGAGGCNACTTGGGAAGTATGGAATGTGGATAAGCGTTATTATTGTGAAAGTATGAGACTGGTCAGGAAATGCAACGAGGTTGAAAGAGTAAAAATCTTAGAAACNTTGCAAAATAAATTTCCNGTAGTATTGTATTCGGATGATTCGGCAAAAGAAGTGTTAAAGGGTGTAACAATNAAGCCGTTTNTGGAATATGGNCNGGAAATGCCCAAGGTGTTTTATTTAAGTAAAATCAACNTGAATATTACCTCCAGAAGCATNGAGAGCGGNATNCCCTTAAGAGTTTGGGATATCATGGCGGTGGGCGGTTTNTGCCTGACCAATTATCAGCCGGANCTNGAAGAGTATTTNGAGATAGGGAANGACTTGGAGGTCTATCATAATCTGCAGGANNTNGAGGATAAGATAGCGTATTANTTGAANCATGAGGATGAGCGGATTAGAATTGCGATTAACGGATACAAGAANGTGAGAGATANGCATTCCTTAGANANAAGAATGANTGANGTTCTTGCATATATAGGAATTTANTGGAGATAAAAGTGAGTAAAAGAGAAGAAATAGTATTTGAAGTTTCTAAGATGTGCANGGCATTGNAGAGAGGGGAAATTTCAATAGAGGANATGCCGCTTGATACGTTGNTGGATATGACAGCATATGCTTATAGNTGTTCGGGCTACGAGGGNACGAAGTATCTATCAATTTATGAGANTCTTATACTCAGCTGTGTGGAAAAGCATGATATAAAGGCNCTNGTNGATNTAATTNNATTGGCATTAAAGGATATACTTATATTTCCGGGAATGAAGGAAAATGAAAATNNTCTGAANTTGAAAGNANNTTNNTTNCANAGCNNGNTNGNATATTANCGTAANAAGGAAAAAGTACNGAAGTGGCATATGNATCATCGAGGANGANNATNNTGTTCCTTTNATGGGAAANGGNGTNGTTTATTCTGCAATTACNGGCGGATATGATGAAGTAAAAGAACCGGAATATGTAAATCCTGATTTAGATTATATTCTTTTCACAGATAATCCAAATGTAAAGTCNGATGTATGGGANATAAGACTGATTTCGAAAGAAGANNNTCTGGATGATACGAGNANANCCANAAAGATAAANATTTTAGGTCATCAATACTTANAGGATTATGATTTCTCAATATGGGTNGACGGNAAACTTCTTATTAAAAATGACTTATATGATTTTGTNCTNAANNATAGNGGNAGNGAACCTNTNTTNTGTTTNAACCATTATGAAAATGACTGTATTTATCAGGAAAAAGAGCTGTGNANGNTTNTNAANANAGATGANCCTGATNTTATGAACGCNCAANTNGAGAGATACCGGAAAGAAGNGTATCCNGAGCATAATGGATTGATTGANNNTGNGNTATTNGTACGGGAATTAAANAACGANANNGTCATAAAGGTNATGGAAACATGGTGGCAGGAGGTTTTGCATGGAAGCAAAAGGGATCAATTGAGTTTTAANTATGCATGTTGGAAAAATGATTTTGTTTATGACTCTACAGAATTATTTATTTATGAAAATAACTATGTTGCAAGCTATGAGCATAATTGACTTTTTTTAGGAGGANTGAAATTAAGGGAGATAAAAAGTGGNTAAAAGAGAAGAAATAGTATTGGAAGTTTCTAAAGTGTGNGGNGCATTGAAAAGAGGGGAAATTTCNATAAAGGATATGCCGCTTNATGNGGTGCTGGATATGACAGCACAAGCTTATAATGATGCGGGATACAATGGAATAGAGTATCCGTCAATTTATGGGAATCTTATGATTAGTTGCATAGAAAAATGTGATATCGAAGCACTCGTAAATGTAATTGAATTGGCGTTAAGGGATATACTTATACTCCCAATGATTAAGGAAAATGAAAATATCTTGAATTTGAGAGTAAGTTCTTTACAGAGCAAGATTGGGCATTACCGTAATAAGGAAAAAGTACGGAAGTGGCATAGGAACCATCAGGAAGAACATGCTGTTCCTTTTATGGGAAAGGGCGTGATTTATTCTGCGATTACAGGCGGATATGATGACGTAAAAGAACCGGAATACATAAACCCAGATTTAGATTATATCCTTTTCACAGATAATCCCAATGTAAAGTCTAATGTATGGGAAATAAGACTGATTTCTAAAGAAGAGAATTTAGATGACACGAGGATGGTCAGAAAAATAAAAATTTTAGGTCATCAATACCTAAAAGATTATGATTTCTCAATATGGGTGGACGGAAGCCTTCTTATTAAGAATGATTTGTACGATTTTATTCTCAATTATAGAGAGAGAGAACCTCTTTTATGTTTTAGCAATTCTGAAAATGACTGTATTTACCAAGAAAAGGAGCAGTACAAAATTTTGAATAAAGATGACCCCGATACTATGGATGTGCAGATAGAGAGATATCGGAAAGAAGGGTACCCGGAGCATAATGGATTGATTGATTCCGGAGTATTGGTACGGGAACTAAAAAATGAAAGAGTCATAAAGGTTATGGAAACATGGTGGCAGGAGGTTCTGCATGGAAGCAAAAGGGATCAATTGAGCTTTAACTATGCATGCTGGAAAAATGATTTTGTTTATGATACTACAGATCTATATATTTATGGAAACAGCTACGTGGGAGGCTGCAAACATAATTGACATTTACTAGAGAATACATATGTTTTGGCATGCTTATTTGAATGTAAGAAGGTGGAACAGCAAATGGAGCAAAGAAGTATAAACATTTTGAATAATCTTAAAAATTGTGTTGAAAATGGAAGGTTGTCAACAGAACAATTTCCAGTGAAGGATGTAGTAGAACTGGTTTCCTCAGAGTATAAGACATGGATAGAGAGCTACATACAAAAATTAAATTTATATATTTCTATTTATAATAGCAGCATCAATATGGCGGTTACGAAAGGGGATAAGATTCAGTTAATAGGATTGCTGGAGGAATTGATAGCTGATCTGCTTGAAATGTCAGAGAGAGATGCTTTCAAAGAGGAGCGGCTAAGGGAGTTGGAGGAGGGAGTTAATCAATTTATAGTTCGGTGTGCTCAGTCATATGCAAGAGCAGCATATGAAAAATATTTGTTTCATTTGCAACCTCTTAAACTGGCTTTCCAAGGGAAAGGGGTTATCTATACAGTAATTACAGGCGGATATGATGCGCTTGTTGAACCAGAATATATAGATAAAGATTTTGATTATATTTGTTTTACAGATGATGAAAATTTGACTTCCGATTTATGGTCGGTTCAGTATATTGAAAATATAGAAGGACTAGATAGTGCCCGGCTTTCCAGAAAATACAAAATTTTATGTCATGAATTCCTAAAAGAATATGATTTCTCTATTTATGTTGATGGGAAGGTGCAGATTATCGGAGATTTGAAAAGATATTTGGAAATGTATAGCAGAGGAAGTTCCATGCTTTGTTTTCCGCACTTCCTCAGGGAGTGTGCGTATGAGGAAGCCAAAGTATGTGCTGCAATAGGAAAAGATGTACCAGATGTGATTGAGAAGCAGATGAAAGGATATTTACAGGAAGGGTACCCTGTAGACAATGGTTTGATTGATGGAGCATGCCTTGTACGCTTGCATCATGATCATGTTTTGCAGGAGGTAATGACATGCTGGTGGAACGAAGTTAAAAATAAGAGCAGAAGAGATCAGCTCAGTTTTGGGTATGCCTGTTGGAAAAATGATTTTCATTATGATTTGTCAGATTTGTATACATATAAAAATGATTTTTTACGTAAAAGCAGAGAGTGGGAAAAGCCGTATTGATTAAAATAGTATGGAGGATCATATGAAATTGAAAGTATTTTTGATGGTATATCAAGGATTAGAAATACTACAGTTGAATTTGAAATGTTTATATTCAATGTCTGGCGTGTCTGATGAGGATATATTTATCATTGATATGGGAATCGATGCGGAGGTAAGGGAATGGTTAGAAAACCAAAAAAGATTTAGTTATATATGTGCAGAAAAAATGGAGAATTATGCTTCGATTTTAAATACTGCTATAAAAGAATTTTCTACTGTTGAAAATATTTTGTTGCTTAACGCTAACTTTATTTGTCTGGATCACTGTATCCAGAAACTGGAAGAAGCGTGTTTCGATGACGAAAAAATTGGTGCGGTTATTCCGGTGAATTTTGTTTCCCTTTTTCCAGAAAAGCCGAACATTGCAGAGGCATTGGAGATAATAAAAAAGAATACAACCAAGGGAGAACAAAAGGAAGTAATAAAACTGCCTTATGAATATGTTTTTCTGACACGTCGGTTTATTAATGAAATAGGAAAGATGGATGAGCAGCTCCTCCTTCCTGATACGGTTATGGTAGACTATTCTTTTAGAGGTTTGTGTCAGAAGTGGAAGTATATATTAGCAGAAGATGCATTTGTGTATGAAATTATTTCTCAGATGGATTTTTACACTTCATTTTTGGGCGAAAATGCGGATCGTAATGTTTTAAAAACAAAATGGGGAATGAATTATTTTAATGGAGTTCCGAATGAAAATCTAGTGAAAGCAATTGACCGGCAAAAAGACGAAGCATTTACTGTGTTAGAAATAGGATGTGATTGCGGCGCTAATTTACTTCATATTAAAAATCTTTTTCCTAAAGCCCAATTGTTTGGAACAGAAATTAATTCCAGAGCAGCAATTGTTGCCTCCAGTTTTTGTGAAGTGATAACGGGTAATATTGAGGACTGTAATCTGCCATATCCGGAGCATATTTTTGACTATATTTTATTTGGAGATGTTTTGGAACATTTAAGGGATCCGGAAAAAGTTGTTGCTTATTGTAAACGTTTTCTGAAACAACAAGGGAAGATTATTGCGTGCATTCCTAATTTAATGCATTATACTGTACTGCGAGATCTTATTAATGGCAATTTTACATATCAAGATACAGGTCTGCTGGACAGGACGCATATTCATTTTTTTACTTACAACGAGATTGTTCGAATGTTTTCCAGAGCAGGATACCAGATAGATGCCAGTTCTTATATTGAGTTAGATAGTAGTATGTCAGAAGAAGACAAACAATTTGTAGCACAAATTAAAAGAATTGGTACAGATGAAGAGTTTTTTTATCGTGCATTTCAATATTTGGTGGTGGCAAAAAGTGATGCAATAAAGTGCTAATAGAAGAAAGAATATATGGGTAATTGCAGGGAGATGCGTTGGAGATGAAAATTTTTATAACGGGAATTGCGGGGTTTTTAGGAAGTCATTTAGCAGATGCGTTATTGGCAGAAGGGCATGAGGTGTTGGGCTGTGATAACTTAATAGGTGGTTATCTGGATAATGTTCCCGATGGCGCAGAGTTTTATCAGGTGGACTGTCAATATTTGAATACTATGAATAAGCTGATGCAGGGAGTGGATGTAGTATACCATACTGCTTGTACAGCATATGAAGGATTAAGTGTGTTTTCACCTAATTTGGTTTGCCAAAATACTTATCAAATTACAGCATCCGTTGCATCGGCTGCAATTTCTCAGGGAGTAAAACGATTCGTATATTGCTCAAGTATGGCTAGGTATGGAACACAGGAGATTGTGCCATTTACAGAGGATATGGATCCCAAACCACAGGATCCATATGGAATTTCGAAGTTATCTGCCGAACGATTATTACAATGTTTAAGTGAGGTACACGGGATGGAACTGGTTATCGCGGTGCCGCATAATATTATCGGACCGCGTCAAAAGTATGATGATCCCTATCGTAATGTTGCTTCTATAATGATTAATTTGATGTTGCAAGGCAGGCAGCCGATTATTTATGGTGATGGTAGTCAAAAAAGATGTTTTTCTTTTATTCAAGACGATATTACATGTCTGGAAAAACTAGCTTTTCAAAAGGATTTAGTAGGGGAAATTATTAATATAGGACCGGATGAAGAATTTGTCACTATCAACGAATTAGCGGAAACAATTGCTGACCTTATTAATTTTAAATTGGATCCAATCTATGTTCCGGGGAGACCCCAGGAAGTGAAATTGGCAACCTGCTCGGCGGAAAAGGCAAGAAAACTGTTGGGTTATAAGACGCAGTATACTTTGCAGCAGGGATTAGAAGAAATGGTAAATTATATTAATCATAAAGGAACAAAAAAATTTCGGTATCATTTAGATGTTGAAATTGTTAATCAAAAAACACCACAAACATGGGTGAAGAAGATGTTTTAAGGAGGTCGAAGGTTGGAAAAGAAACCATATATCAGTTTTTGCATTTCGTCTTATAATAGAAAAGAAATGGTTGAGGAATTAGTATTACATATATTAGAAATCCAAAGTGAAGAAATCGAAGTAGTAGTAATGGATGATCATTCATCTGACGGAACCGTAGAAATGTTGAATGATATAGAGGATGAAAGGCTGCATGTTTATTGCGAGGAATCACAAGTAGGGGGGGCGTTATGCTGGTATGATGCGTTAGAAAAGGGTAGTGGTGAATGGTTATATCAGATTATAGATCGTGACTGGGTTAATATAGATTATGCAGAAAAGTTGATTGACACTTTGCGAGAACTGGAAAAATTAAATGTGGGTTTTGCAGTAGGCGGAGAACGGATTTCCGGGGAAAAGGATTGTCAAATATACAAAGAAGGTCTGGAAACAATTTATGAATTTGGGTTAAGACATTCTCATCCAACGGGGCAGATATTCCATAAGAAAGATTGGGATAACATAGAAAATAAAAGAGAATTTTTTGCTGATGAAAAATATGGAATCTATCCTCATGGGTATATTTACGCGATTATGGGAAATTCGTTGAAGGGAGCGTATCTTCTTTTTGATATTTGTGATATGGCTCATTATAATCAAAGGCTAATTAGGACAGTTTCTAAGGTATATGTTTCCAGAAAGGATAAAGTGGAATGGTTTTGGCCTGAAAGCCGGTTTAATTTGTTAAAGCTGGCATGTGAAAATATTGACTTGGTTAAGAATCGGGAGTGGCATACAGCAATCATATTGGCAAGATATGGTAAGTTCTTTTTTTGTGTTACGCGAGATTGGCATGCTGCTTGCCATAACGAAATATTGAAAATGAGATATCATTGCCCAGATCTAACAACAAATTATATTAGTTTATTAGCAAATGGGTTTGACTATATTGCTCTTTTTAAGGAATACCTGGAAAACATGAATTTCTGGTGGGCGGATAACTATTTTTATGAGAAATTATGCTCTATAGATAAACAGTTAATAGAATGGTTATTAAAGTGGTCGAATGAATTAAGGATTAAAGAAAGTTTGCTGTAAGAATTATATTAGTATGAAACAAGGAGGCTTTTGCTCTTTAAATAGTTGCTGATTTTTATTAGATGGACATAGAAGGAAAAAGAGGGTGACTGAAGTGAAAAATAAGCCGTTGGTAAGTGTTATTATTCCAACCTATAACAGAAAGAAAACAATAAGCAGAGCCATCCAGAGTGTTTTGAACCAGACATATGAAAATATAGAATTAATTATAGTAGATGATGGTTCGACAGATGGCACAAAAGAACTTGTTTTAGAGAAATACGGAGATGCTGTCGTATATGTTGAAAATCAGAGAAAAAAGGGGCCTTCAGGCGCAAGGAATTATGGAGTTCAAATAGCAAATGGAGAATACATAGCTTTTCAGGACAGCGATGATGAATGGGAAGAAAAAAAATTAGAAAAACAAATGGAAATTTTGCTGACCAATACAGATATAAAGATGGTGTACTGTGAGATTAAGCGATATAGAGAAGAAGAATTTCTTGGTACCAGACCAGACTCTCAAATACCGATTGAGCAAAAACAGGGAAACCTATTTTCCTTTCTGATTTTAAATCCGCTTATAAGCACACAAACCATGTTAATGGAAAAAGAGGCATTTATTAGTATTGGAGGACTTGAAGAAACACTTGGTGCGGCAGAAGACTATGAATTTTCCATTAGGTTTTCACATGAATTTTTAATAGGATTTGCGGAAGATACATATGTGAAAGCATATGATTCAGAAGGCAGTGTAAATAAAAGATGGAAAGAAAAAATAAAAGCACAGATATATATACTTCAAAAATGGTACGCTGAGTATATGTCATTAAATTTTGTGCGGCAAAAAATTGCATTAATTGTATTTGAAGCAGACTGTTATGGTCGTAGAAAGTATGCAATTGAAGAATTAAGGAAAGTATATCAAATTACCGAATCACAGGAGCTGCATTCAGCATTAGAGAATTTAGAGTTTGATGATGAGTCTGCTGATAATAAATTTAAAGTGGAAGGTAAAGGAAAAATAATTCATATTAAAGATATGATTGACAGATTGTATCATAAGCTGAAAAAGTGTGAAATACCATGGAATGCCAATGTTGGAGAAGCATTATATAGTGTTATCGAAAGCCTTAAGGATTATACGGAAATATATGGTCTTAATCAACTGCAAGAGTCGATAAAGCAGATGATGAATGTTGATGACATAAAGAATTTGGCAGATGGGTTGGTGCTGGTTCAAGAAATATTAAAAGTGTGCGAAAAAATTTTAGTATATATAGATGAACATATGTATTGGTGTAATGTATGTAAGAATGATGTTTTCTTTTTACCTATTCCGCCAGGTTATGAAATGTTGCGTAGACAAAACGGGTTTATGTATTGGAATGCAAAGTTTCAATTAGAAAGTAAAGATAATTATACATGTCCTGTTTGCAAGTCGAAAGACAGGGATCGGCTTATTATCGCATTTTTGGAGATGATTCAGGCTGAGAATGAGGAAAGACTTCGGATGCTGCAAGTAGCTCCTGCACCAGCTATAGAAAATTATGCATTGGGCAGAACGGATATTTTTTATGAATCAACGGATCTATTAATGCCGAATGTAACTTTTCAAGCAGACTTGCAGAATATGTACATGATAGAGGATGAGACCTATGATGTTATTGTTTGTGCTCATGTATTGGAGCATGTAGAAGATGACATTCAGGCTATGAATGAGTTGTATAGGATACTGAAGCCCGAAGGCGTATGTCTGATATTGGTACCCTTGATCGTTGGCAAGATGGATACAGATGAGCAGTGGGGTTGTACAGCGGCAGAGAATTGGAGACGTTTTGGTCAGGGGGATCATAGTAGGCTTTATGGAAAAAAAGATTTTATAAAAAGACTGGATAAGGCAGGATTTCATGTAAATGAATTGGGAAAAGGATGGTTTGGGGAAGAATTTTATCAAAGATGCGGTTTTGATGATTATTCGATTTTATATGTAGCAACTAAGGAAGTAGAATTGATTCAAACTCAGAAAGAGAAAAATGAACTTTTTGATCTTTACGCTGAGAACAAGTTATTACATCAGGCATTGGAAAATGTAAATGAAAAGTTGTCAGAGAATAGCAAATTGCTAGACAAGCTGATTAAGGTAATGTACTGCAAATTTGACAATATCAGATGGGAGATCAGCGACCCCAGAATTCAGGGGACATTGTGGCACCCACAGATTATGAGTATTGAAGACACGATAAATGAGATTGTGGAAAATAAAAAATCCATAGCTAGGTTTGGCGATGGAGAATTCGGTATAATGTGCGGAGTACAGCGGTGGCGATTCCAGAAAAATGATGAAAAGCTTGCATATAGACTGAGAGAGGTGCTGCAATCTGAAGAGAAAGATATTCTGATTGGTTTGATTGATTTTTATGGGGATTTGAGTACATGTAATAGAGGTGCAGCAGATGACGCTAGGTTATACTTGACACCAGAAGTCAGGGAACAACATTATGAACTTTTGAGCAAGAATAAGGTGTATGCAAATACTAGTATGTCTAGAAATGAAACATGGGAGAGAATCAAAAATCAAAAAAGGATCTGGGATAAGCGGGACTGTATATTTATTGAAGGCTTCCAGACGCGTATGGGAATAGGCAATGATTTGTTTGACAATGCAGCGTCTATCAGGAGAATTTTATGCCCAGCAGAAAGTGCTTTTGACCGGTATGATGAGATTCTGGAAGAAGCATTGAAACAGCCTAAAGACAAACTAATGATGATCGCATTGGGACCTACGGCAAGTGTTCTCGCTTATGATCTTGCGAAAGCGGGATATCAGGCAATCGATATAGGTCATGCGGATATCAGCTATGAATGGTTCTTGCGTGGTGATCCTTTTAGACATGTGGTTATTCCCCATAAATATACAAACGAAGCATCAGGAGGATATATTGTAGATGAAATTCATGATCCGGTATATGAATCTCAAATAATCGCTGATTTTCGTTAGGCGGTACAGGAGGAAGAAGAGGGGGACTGAAGTGAAAAATAAGCTGCTGGTAAGTGTTATTATTCCAACATATAACAGAAAGGAAACAATAAGCAGATCTATCCAGAGTGTCCTAAACCAGACATATGAAAACATAGAGGTAATTATAGTAGATGATGGTTCGACAGATGGCACAAAAGAATATGTTTTAGAGAAATACGGAGATGCTGTCGTATATGTTGAAAATCAGAGAAAAAAAGGACCTTCAGGTGCAAGGAATTATGGAGTTCAAATAGCAAATGGGGAATACATAGCTTTTCAAGACAGTGATGATGAATGGAATGAAAAAAAATTAGAAAAGCAAATGGAAATCTTACTGACCAATACAGATATAAAGATGGTGTACTGTGAGATTAAACGATATAGAGAAGAAGAATTTATTGATACCAGACCAGACCCTCAAATGCCGGTAGAGCAAAAACAGGGAAATTTATTTTCATATCTGATTTTACAACCGCTTATAGGCACACCAACAATGCTGGTGGAAAAAGAGGCATTTACTAGTGTTGGAGGATTTGAAGAAACACTTGGTTCGCTTGTAGATTATGAATTTTCCATTAGATTTTCACATGAATTTTTAATAGGATTTGCAGAAGATACATATGTGAAAGTGTATAATTCAGAAGGCAGTGTATGTAAAAGATGGAAAGAAGCTGCAAAAACACGGATACACATATTTCAAAAATGGTATGCTGAGTATGAGTCATTAAATTTATTACGGGAAATGGTAGCATTGATCATATATGCAGCAGGTTGCTATGGAGACAGAAAATTTGCAATTGAAGAATTAAAAAAAGTACGCCAAATTTCCGAATCACAGGAACTATATTCAGAATTAGAAAATTGGGAGTTTGATAAAGAGTCTGCTGATAATAAGTTTAAAGTAGAGGGTAAAGAAAAAATAATTCATATTAAAGATACGATTGATAGATTGTACCATAAACTGGAAAAGTGTGAAATACCATGGAATGCCAATATTGGGGAAGCATTATATAGTGTTATCGAAAGTCTTAAGGATTATACGGAAATATATGGTCTTGATCAACTGTGGGAGTCAATGAAGCAGATGATGAATGTTGATGGCGTAAAGAATCTGGCAGATGGGTTGGTATTGATTCAAGAAATATTAAAAGTGTGTGATGCGATTTTAGCATATGTAGAGGAACATATGCATTGGTGTAATGTATGTAAGAATGATGTTTTCTTTTTACCCATTCCGCCAGAACACGAAAAGCTGCGCAGACAAAACGGGTTTATATATTGGAATGCAGAGTTTCAATTAGAAAGCAAAGATAATTATACATGTCCTGTTTGCAAGTTGAAAGACAGGGAACGGCTTATTATCGCATTTTTGGAGATGATTCAGGCTGAGAATGAGGAAAGGCTTCGTATGTTGCAAGTAGCTCCTGCACCAGCTATAGAAAATTATGCATTGGGCAGAACAGATATTTCTTATGAGTCAACGGATTTATTAATGCCGGATGTAACTTTTCAGGCAGACCTCCAGAATATGAGCATGGTAGAGGATGAGACCTACGACATTATTGTTTGTGCGCATGTATTGGAGCATGTAGAAGATGACATTCAGGCTATGCATGAACTGTATAGGATACTGAAGCCCGAAGGCGTATGCTTGGTATTGGTACCATTGATCGTTGGCAGGATGGATACAGATGAGCAGTGGGGGTGTACAGCGGCAGAGAATTGGAGACGCTTTGGTCAGGGAGATCGTTGTAGACTTTATGGAAAAGAAGATTTTATAAAAAGATTGGATAAAGCAGGATTTCATGTAAATGAATTGGGAAAGGAATGGTTTGGAGAAGAATTTTATCAAAAATGTGGTTTTGATGAGTATTCGATTTTATATGTAGCAACAAAGGAAATGGAATTGATCTAGACCAATAGAGATAATAATGAGTAGCATGATTTTGCAAAAGTTGTATATTTTGGGTATGAAAGATGCAGGATTGTACTTAGGAACAAGGGCTTTGATCCTGCTCTAAGAGATTCTGCGCTTATATTAACGTATACAAAGCCGGTCGATTTATATATCAGAATGTATTATAGAGACAAAGTAAATTGGTTCTCAATGTAATGCCTTGGTTTAAAGCCGGAACTAATGATAGAATTTTTAAAACATTATTATCAGGTGCATGTCCTGTATCGGACAAAAGCAAGTGGTTGGAAGAGAACTTTAACGATAAAGAAGATATTGCTTTCTATGATTTAGATGAATTGGAGGCTCTTCCGGGTCTCATTGAGGAACTGCTGCAAAATGATGCCATGCGTGATGAGATTATCAGAAACGGGCAGGAAAAAGTGCTCCGCCATTACACTACTGCAAGTGTGATAGGGGAGGCTTTGCAGAAAGTGATAGATATTTATTATCCGCAATAAATAGTAAGAGTTTAGGAAGTAGCTTTTATAGAAAAATTGTCTGGGAGGTTTGGTAAATTTACCGGCTGCTCCCATTAATTTATACTCAAGGATAGAAAATCTGCCCTTAAGTATAAATTGATGCGCACAATCGAATAGGAAAATCTGGCACTTTACGGAAGCGGCTGATGCTATATGTATTATTTGATCACTTCTCTGGCAGCGACGCCAAGCTGCTCGAAATAGGGCACAAGGGCTTTCAATGCGCTGGCAATCTCAGAATCTGTCTTAGAAGAAAGAGCCGCATTGAATGCAAGCATTTTCTGGTTGAAATCTTCCTTGTCAACGCGTACTTTATCTTGGTTAAGCACGTCCAGAGTGGCACTTGCAACTGAGATTTCCCAATTGATTGCATCAACAATATTTTTTTGATATTGATCGGTATCAGGCTGCCTGTTGCCCGAAAGCTCCGAGATAAGGGTTGGCAGATTTTTTAACAGGCGATCATTGAATTCAGCCATAATTTCTAATGCTTCTAATTGCTCCGCAGTGATGTTTTTCATTTGTAAACCTCCTGAGAATTTTGTATTTTTTGAAGTAAACTACATAAAGAAAATTTTAAGATCCTTCCCTAATTATATTACAAGGTGCCAATTTGCGCAATATGAACCGTTTTTGCCAGCCCAGAATGCATATTTTAAAATATTTTTTAGACTGAATAGTTACACCATTCAGAGTATATTTTTATCAAAATCTTGTAAAATAAATGAGAATAGCATATAATAAAAACGCAGTTAATATATGATGTGAATGAAGTGGAAGATAGATATATCGGCGCTGAAATAGCAAATGGGGAATACATAGCTTTTCAGGATAGTGATGATGAATGGCCTGCTGATAATAAGTCTAAAGCAGAAGATATAGAAGAAATAGTTCGCGTTAAGGACGCAATTGATAGATTGCACCATAGGTTGGAAAAGCGTGAAATACCATGGAATGGCAATATCGAAAAAGTACTATATAAAATCATTGAAACTCTCAAGAGCTTTACAGAAATATATGGTCTTGACCAACTGTGGAAATCAGTGAAGCAGACAATGAGCGTGTGCGTAAACAAAATGGATTTAGCAATGCCAAATGTGATTTTTTAAGCAGATTTGCAGAATATGGACATGGTTGAAGACGAGACCTATGATATTGTTGTCTGTTCTCATGTATTAGAGTATGTGCAAGATGACCTTCAGGTCATGCGTGAGCTATATAGAATTTTAACACATATTCGATATACCATAAAAATTAATTTTTTAGGAGGTTGAAAAATGTACGAAGATATGATAGAGGTATTAAATCCTAGACCCAGGTTCAATCTGACATGGTATAATGACGCAGATGTATATTCGGAAGGAGAGATTGAGGATGTGATAGTTGACATTATCGCACATAATGAACCGGAGGATTATGTACAGGCGATTGCAGATCATTATTGTTGGTCTGTATTTTACCATCTGACACATATACGGAAGAATATATTGAACTGGTATCCCTTTTCTAAGGAGTCTTCTGTTCTTGAAATCGGCTGCGGACTGGGAGCGATTACGGGGCTGTTGTGCGATAAATGTAAGGATGTCACAGCAGTGGAACTTTCCAAGAGGAGAGCAACGGGAACGTTATTACGATGCAGAGAAAAGGAAAATCTTGAGATTATTGTAGGGAATTTAAACGATATACAATTTGAAAAAAAGTTCGATTATATCACACTGATCGGCGTACTGGAATATCAGGGAAGTTATACAGATACAGAAAATCCGTATTTGGATTTTTTGAAAAAAATCAAAGGTCTGTTAAAGCCGGAGGGAAAAGTGCTGATAGCAATTGAGAATCAATATGGACTGAAATACTGGTGCGGAGCGATGGAGGATCATACGGGACTTCCTTTTGAAGGGCTTAATCAATATACTATTTCAAACAAGAAGGTTCGTACCTTTTCTAAAAACGCTTTGGATAACTTGGTTAAAGACAGTGGATTTAAGAACACATTTTTTTATTATCCAATGCCAGATTACAAGTTACCCACTGTTATTTATTCCTCTAAAAAGCTTCCAGCTAATAAAAACATGATGGATATGAGGTATTACTATATTCCGGATGGCAGCACGCTGATTGCTCAGGAGAAAAATATATATAAAGACATTATTGATAATAAAGTATTTGAGTTTTTTGCCAATTCTTTTTTGGTGGAATGTTCGGATAGCAATCAATTAGGAGAAGTATCGTTTGCAAGCCTGAGCAGTCATAGATTTAAAGAATATCAGACTGGCACCAAGTTCAATGATAAGGACGAGGTGATAAAATATGTGCTTCAAAGCAATGCGGGGATCCATCATCTGGAACAGATACTGCGTAACGAACAGGAACTGCAGGAAAGAGGATTGAATGTATGGCGCAGCGAATTCCGGGAAGAAGGACTGGTGATGGGATATTGTGATGCCAGAACAGTGGAAGAAGTTCTAATAGACGAATATCACAATAAAAATGTCGATAAAATATATGAAATATTTGATTCTGTCTACAAGGATATATTGCAGTCATCTGTAAGTGTGCCATGGGAAGACAATATATTATACACATTTGATCTGGGGCTTGAACCGGATGAACAAAAATATGGCGTGATACTGAAAACGGCATATGCGGATATGATTCCCAGAAATGCATTTTGGATTGACGGACAGATTTGCTGGTTCGATCAGGAATATATTCTAGAAAATGCACCGGCTAAATGGGTGATCTACCGTGCTGTGCGGCTGTTGTATAACTCATTTCCTGAAATAACTCAGGTTGTGCCTATGAATGACCTGTTTAGAAGGTATGAGCTGGAGGAGGTCTTAGGAGAGTCGCACTTGGTTGAAAATTTATTTTATGGAGCAGTCATTGATCAACAGCACCTTTCGGAATATAAAGGCTTTGCAAAAGACACGCAGAAATTCTGTCTGGACAATATATCCAAATTAATAACACGCAGATAATATGGAAAGGCGATTAAAAAGAAAATGTTAGATAATGAGTTTTCCAATAATAAGTTTAAAGTAGAAGGAAAAGAAAAAATAGTTCATATTCAAGCTGCTGTTAATAGATTGTATCATGGGTTGGAAAAGTCTGAAATGTTATGGAATGCCGATACTGAGGAAGAATTACGTGGCATCATCAAAAGTCTTAAGGAGTTTGCAGAAATATATGGACTTGATCAACTGCAGGATTCAATAAAACAGACAATGAATGTTGATAAGGTAATGAATCCGGCAGATGGATTGACATTAATCAATAAAATATTAAAAGTGTGTGATACTCTTTTATCGTATATAGAGAAAAATATGTTTCACTGCAATGTATGCAAAAATGATGTCTTTTTCCTGCCGGATTCATCCAGCGATGAGCCTATGCGTAAACAAAATGGGTTTGTGTATAGGAATGTGAAATATCAATTACAAGGTAAGAGGAATTATAGATGCCCTATTTGTAAGTCTACAGATAGCGACCGTCTTATCATTGCATTTTTGGAAATGATTCAGACGGAAAAAGAGGAAACGCTTCGGATGCTGCACGTTGCGCCCGTATCGGCTGTTGAACGTTATGCATTAAGCAGGACTGACATTTGTTATGAGTCAATGGATTTGGCAATGCCGAATGTTACTTTTCGGGCGGACTTGCAGAATATGGGCATGGTAGAAGATGAGACTTATGATATTATTGTTTGTTCTTGCGTTTTTGAACATGCTCGAGATGATATTCAGGCTATGAATGAACTACATAGAATCTTGAAGCCCCAAGGAGTATGCTTGATATTAGTTCCATTACTTGCTGAAATGAGGGAAACTTTTATAGAAAAGCTGAACAAGGTAGGATTTTATGTAAATGAATTGGGAATGGAATGGTTTGGAGAGGAATTTTATCAAAAATGCGGTTTTAATGATGATTCGATTTTGTGTGTAGCAACAAAGGAAATACAATTGGTTCAGAACGAGAAAGAAAATAGTGAGTTACCTGACCTTTATGCGGAGAACAAGCTGTTGCGTCAGACATTGGAAAATCTGAACAGAAGGTTGTCAGAGGTTGAGAAGTTGCTAAACCGCCAGGTTGCTTTAAGCAAAATGTTGGCAGAGAGCAACAAAATGATGAATGATTTAATAGCAGTAAAGGATCGCAAAATAGATAATTCCAGATGGGAAATCAGCGATCCCAGAATACAGGAAACATTGTGGCACCCACAGATTATGAGTATTGAAGATACGATAAATGAGATTGTGGAAAATAAAAAATCCATAGCCAGGTTTGGAGATGGCGAATTTGGAATTATGTATGGAGAACAGCGGTGGAGATTTCAGAAAAACGATGAAAAACTTGCCCATAGGCTGAAAGAAGTGGTGCAATCCGAAGAAAAAGATATTTTGATTGGCTTAAATGATTTTTATGGAGATTTGAGTACGGCGAAGCCGGAACGGGCAGATGGACTCAGATCATATTTGACCCCGGAAGTCAGAAAACAGCATTATGCGCTTTTAAGCAAAAGTAAGTTATACGCAAATGCAGTGTTGTCAAGAAATGTGACATGGGAGATGGTCAAAAATCAAAAAAGGATCTGGGATAAGCGGGACTGTATATTTATCGAAGGGTATCAAACGCGCATGGGGATAGGAAATGATTTGTTTGACAACGCGGCATCTATCAAAAGAATTTTATGCCCGGCAGAAAGCGCATTTGACCGATATGATGAGATTTTAGATGAAGCCCTGAAACAGCCAAAAGATAAACTGATGTTGATTGCGCTGGGGCCTACAGCAAGTGTTCTTGCCTATGATCTTGCGAAAGCTGGATATCAGGCAATAGATATAGGTCATGCTGATGTCAGCTATGAATGGCTTTTGCGTGGGGGCAATCATATTTCCATTCCGCACAAGTATGTGAACGAAGTGGCAGATGGATATATCGTAGGTGAAATCCATGATCCGACATATGAATCTCAAATAATTGCTGATTTTCATTAAAGTGTCAGTATATTAAGAGTGTTTGAAATGCAGGAGAGGAAAAATGTGATAATGAAAGAATTAGTATCAATAATTATGCCGGCATGCAATGAAGAAAAATATATTGCGATGTCTATTATGAGTGCGATTCAACAGACACATGAGAGGATAGAATTAATTATAGTTGATGATGGGAGTAAAGATAATACAAGAAATATTATTTTGGGTTATGCAAATAAATATCCTGACAAAATAAAATTCATGTTCAAAGAAAAAAATGGAGGTACTGCTGCGGCTTTGAACGATGCAATAGAGTTGGCGGTAGGCGAATATATTTGTTGGCTTAGTGCAGATGATCTATATACAGAGGGTATGGTAGAGTCGGAAATAAAATGGTTAAAAGAAAACGGTGAGTATGATGCGGTGTTTAGCCGGTGCGTCTACATTGATGAAAGCAATAATCTCTTGCGTGAGCTTAAGTATAGCGAGGATTTTGTGGCACAGATGGATAGCGCGTCGGGTGTTGCATCTTCATTATTATTTGGAAATTTTTGGCATGGCTGTTCTGTGTTGGCAAAGGCTGAATGCTTTAAGAGGGAAGAGCGGTTTAATGTTGATTACAAGGGAGCCCATGATTATGATTTTTGGCTGCGAATGGCTGCAGATTATAATATAGGATATCTGGATCGGGTGAATGTCTTTTCCAGAATTCATAGCGAGCAGGAAAGTAAAAAGATAAATTGTAATCGGGATGAAATAAGAGTCTTTTTTAATCTGTTGCAGAAGGAGGAAACTATCATGAAATTATTCAATAAAATGGGGAAAGAATATACCTTTGAGAATATTAAACCGTATATTTATCACAGGATTGGAAAATATCAGGGGCTGGAAGAAGAAACTGGAGCAGTGAAGGAAGAATTGCAGAAATACTACGATTCCATGAAAAACGGACTGATTCATTATTCCAATTAATATGCTAGGAGCAGATATTGAAACTATTATGAAACTGATACTTTTAGCTTCCAAAACAGAAAATGTAGAACTTCTACAGGAACTTCAAAAACTCCTGTCTGCGAATCCTCAAAACACTATTGAGCAGTATACACTCAATCCGGATAATTTACAGAGGATTCAGAATGGAGGAGCGGATCTGGTGATTACCATAAATTTGTCCGGCTTCGAATTCACGACTTTGACAGGAGGGGTTTCTTATAATTTATGGAACACCAAATTTGTCCATTTTATGTTAAAGCGAGATTTGAAAAATGAACTGGTTCTAGAAAAGCCGCTCAGTATTTCCATGTTCTTTTATTGCTTGGGAAAGGAATATAAGGAGTATTTACAAAAGAATTATCAGGATCTTCCATATCTGGAAGAGATAACCGGCTGGGAGAAGGGCACTGAACGGAAATCGGTAAAGAGCAATGCAGAGAAAATGGCTGCTGCTATCTGTGAAGCGGCTCAAAAGTGTCATCTGCCATTAGCTCTTTCATCGATGCAGGAGGCGGAAATTTATTTTCGACAGTTAAAAGAAGAACTTCCGGAGATGAAATCCGCCCATCAGCATATTGACGAAGTGTTAGATGAAGCTTTAAGCACGCAGGATTATTCTGTTTTACTTTCACTGATTCCCTATATGGAGTCAGGAAAAGGGAAACTGGCATGGAAGTATACCGGAGAAGCACGGCGTATCCTACAGATACTGTATATTGTCAGGCTGGAAGAAAAATATCATATGGAGCTTTTTTGTAAGGGCTGCCGGTCAAAAGGGGAATTGACAGAAAAATATCTGGTTATGTTATTTGCCTTGCGACGGCTTGTATTTCGTCTGTCAGAGGAGTCTGTGGAAGAGGCGGAGCAGTTTCTGAAATCAGCAGGTTTATCCCCTTTTGCGCTTCATGTGGTTCTGCAAAATGAATTACTTTCTGCTGATTTAAGTATTTATCAGCAGCTTACAAGTCTGTTTACGAAGAGCTGGAACGAGGAGGAAAAACTCCTTTTTATTGGGATGGCAGGAGAGGAATCGATGCATGGACAGCAATAAATTTTGTTTTATTATATGTGCCAACAATCCGGTTTTGTTGGAAGAATGTATTCACTACATACAGCATTTGGTTATTCCCGACGGTTATGAGATCGATCTGCTCACAATCGGAGATGCTGCTTCTATGACTTCTGGTTATCAGGAAGCGATGGAGCAGTCTGATGCCAAATATAAAATTTATATGCATCAGGATGTGTTCATATTAAATAAATACTTTTTGAAGGATCTGCTGTCTATTTTTGAAGCGGACAGCAGAATTGGCATGATCGGGATGGTGGGGTATGAGACGGTGTCCTCGGAAGGGATTATGTGGTATGAGAAGAGAGTTGGTGAGATCTATCAGAAAAAGAAGATAGGATCTTATATAGACTATGGGGAATACAGATATTCGCTTTCATCAGACGGATATACTTATGTGGCTGTTGTGGATGGACTTTTGATGGCGACTGCGTATGATCTTCCATGGAATACGCAGGAACTAAAACATTTTGACTTTTATGATGCGTTTCAAAGTATGGAGTTTTTAAAAAGCGGTTATAAGATTGCGGTTCCCACGCAAAGAAATCCATGGTGTCTGCATGACGATAACCAGTTATTGAATTTAGTTCATTATGATCAGTATCGTCAGATCTTTTTGGAAAAATATAAAAACGCACTTGGGAGAGATTATCGTCAGATTATGACGACAGCAGGTAAGGAGCAGGATTAAAAAACAGACAGGAAGACTTAGATGAATATATTATTTTTTGACACAGGATCTTATACATACAGAGATGTTCTTACCGCCTTCAAAAAGATGGGGCATAATTGCAGGACGGTCTATTATCATTTTCCGGATCGTTATGAGGACAATTTTTTTGAGGAAAGACTGGAAGAGTATCTTCGGAATAACTCTTATGACTGCGTGTTTAGTGTGAACTTTTTTCCGCTGACTGCAAAGGTATGTGACCGGTGCCGGGTCAGGTATTTATCATGGTCTTATGACAGTCCTTTAGATGAGCGGCTTCAGGAGTATTTCCATTATGAGACAAACCGTATCTTTCTTTTTGATCGTCTGGAAGCAGAGGAATATCAGAAAAAGGGATATCAGAATGTATTTCATCTTCCGCTGGCAGTCGATACGGATCGTCTGGATACACTGCTTAATAAGCATCTGCCTCAGAAAAAATTTTGCAGCCAGCTTTCTTTTGTTGGAAAAATATATGATTCGCCGCTTGATACTCTGCTTAGTCCGATGGATGATTATTCTAAGGGACTTCTACAGGGGATTTTGCAGGCGCAAATGCTGGTATATGGCTACTATTTTGTGGATGAGTTGATATCTGAAAAGCTTTTGGAAGATATTAACCATTCCTATGCAAGGATTGGACAAACGGAAGCCCTGCTTACCAGAAGGGGACTTTCTCATGCGGTAGCTGTCAAGATCACACAGATCGAGAGGGAAGCACTTTTGATGCAGGCTAATCAGCAATTCGATGTCCATCTTTATACCTATAGAAATGAAGCGCTGCCGGAAGGAATGCCACTTAATTATGGACTGTTGAAATATTATGAGGAAATGCCTGTCGTATTTCGGAACAGTAAGTTGAACTTAAATATTACGTTGAAAGATATTCGTTCGGGGATTCCCCTTCGGGCACTGGATATTATGGGAAGCAGGGGAGCGCTCTTGTCAAATTATCAGCCTGAGCTGGCGGAGTGGTTTGAAGATGGAAAGGACGTTATCTTATATGACAGCCTTGAGGCTGCTATGGATAAGGCGGAATTTTACCTGAAAAGAGAAGACCTGCGGGAGAAAATTGCTTTAAACGGATATCAAAAGGTGAAGGAGCATTTTTCTTATACGAAGCAGATTGAGAAAATGTGGAAGTGCTCTTTTGGAGATTGATGTTGTTTTACGGATAAACATTAAATATATCTCTACAGAATAAGCGGTGAGGGAACACTATGCGATTACTATTATTTAAGGGACCGGCAGCGTCCTTAAACCATTTCATCGATGAATTGAATATTCAATTTCAAATGCTGGGACATGATACTTTTATATCGGACATCACACATTTTGATGCTAATGGGGTAATGAACTTCTGCAAGGAGCCGGTGCAGGGAGCCATTTGTTATGATGGAATGTGTGCCCTTGACAGGGAGATTTGTAATGCNCTTGATATTACTATGGTCAATGTCTTTATGGATCATCCCATGAGCTTTGCCAGTTGTATGATTGATCCGCCCGATAAATATATTCAGTTGATGCCGGATGAGCATCATGTTGAGTTTGCAAAAAGATTTTATCATATTGAGAATGGATTTTTCCTGCCCCATATGGCTAGTTTATCAGCAGGAATCAGTAATGAGGAGACTTTGGAAGAAAAGGAAATTTCTTTACTGTTTCCCGGAAATTACCGTCCTGTGAACAAATTGTATCAGGATATTAATGAGCGGTTTGCTGGCAGCGAGGCAAATGCACTGGCTCTTCAGGTGCTGGAATACCTGATTGCCAATCCCTCAGAGACATTGGAAGGAGCTTTTGATCAATGTATGGCAGATAACCAAATGGAGCTGCCGGATAAACTGATAGCATATTTCCTTGATCACGCTAAANTGTTGGATCATTTTATACGAATGTATTATCGCACCAAAGTTGTAGGGACGGTTATCAAGGCGGGACTTCCGATTACGATAGTGAGTGGGGGGTGGAATAATTATCCGCCTGCTGCGGCTAAGAATGTGACTATTTTACCGTCAACTGATTTTGCCGGAATATTTCCATATATGGAAAAGTCCAATATTACACTCAACGTGATGCCCTGGTTTAAGGCAGGGACTCATGATCGGATTTTTAATGCATTGCTGCATAATTCCTGCCCGCTGACAGATAAAAGTACTTGGCTGGTGGAACATTTGAAGGAGGATGTTGAATGCGCTTATTATTCNTTGGAGCATCTGGAGAGACTGCCTGACCAGATTGACGCGATTTTAAATAATCCGGAACTGCAGAGAAGGATTATCCAAAATGGACGTGAGAAGGTGTTGAATAACTATACGAGCAGACAGATTGCAGAGAAAATTGTAGGGTTTTTGAATATGGAATTGAAATAAATTCTTTGANTGATTTATGGGNNNGCAAGATGAGGNCGCTTTTTGTATGATNNTTTTGGAGGCATACCAGTTTACGGCGGTAAGATATACAGAGGATGACGGATCGGTTACAGTATCTCTTAATGAGATAGATATTATAGAAAACGGAAAAGATGATAAAGATGTGCGTCTGAAGATGGGAAAAGCTATATTGGAATATTCGACTGAATATTACGATGAGTANGAGATGTATTCTCGCAGTCCCAATAGAAAAAAACATATTCCTTATATTTTTAAGGCGTTGATTATAGGGTGCCCGGAAAAGATAGGAGATATGATACAGTTTCAAGGTGGAGANAGCTAAAGAGANTTNNNGATNGAGATTGATNGGGANGTATATAAAGGANTCANATNATTATTTTTANTGGAAAGTNNATAATGNTGGAAAGANANGAATGANNANAGTTTCAAAANGNTNTGNTGAAATTCATGCAACGATGTGGAGGGAAATTCTTGGAAAACGGTTGAGGATTACGCAAGGATATTTTAACCGTAAAATATGATAATGGTTTTTAGAGAAAGGCGCTTGGAGGGATCTGAGCGCTTTTGTGTTACATATGAATTTTAGCTCAAAGAAGAAGGAAATATGTGTATATTGCATAAAANTTTAATTACAGGTATGATGAAAATGCGTATTTGTCGATATATAAGAATTTTTGTAACATATAGTTAGCCTATGGAGATATCATAAAATGCTAATGAAGAACATTAAAAATGATAGATAATTAAATATTATCCATATATAGTGAACAAAAAGCATAAACATGCGGAGATGTAAAAATGATATTAGAAATAATCGGAAAACCATTATTAGAAGCGGCAGCACAAACATTTGTTGGAGCAATGGCTGGCTACACGTTTGATAAGATAAAAAATAAAATATACAAAGATAATTCATTTGATGGGGCATTTGATTTATGGCAAAGAGGAATTCATTGCCATAATGTTACATATGGAGATACAATTGCTTTTAATGGTTTGCTTTCTCCATATATTCAACTTTTTCCGCGCGATCCATACGAAAATGCAGTTAGATGGAATTCATTATATTGCTTTGAAGGGAAAATTGATGCCAAAGAATTTAGCAATTTAGAATTCTACGCCGGTTCTGATGAGACAATTCGCACTGGTTCTTTAAATGGAGAAACTTTGGTAGGATTATATAACAGATATGGATATATTGGGGAAGGAATTCTTGGCGTAATATCGACTTCATATTTACTAAAATATATTCCAGAATTCTTTGCAGAAGATTTTTATGGGAAACATGTTCAAATTACTGCCACATTAGCAAAATGCCCTGCACAACATGGCTTTGTTGCTCAAGGCATGTTCCAAAAAGCCGGGTTAACATTAAATACTGATCAATACAAAGAAATTCCATATTTAAAACTCAACTCTATAAAATTATATAGAAAAGAACAAGATAATATTTGCTCATTGTTAGGATCACCGTGGGCAGCAACATCACAAGCTAATGAGCCATATCTTGTCCAGTATGGTTATCTTAGTGATCATAATGAACTTAAATCATGTATTAATCGAATTGTAACATCACCTTCATGGAATAACGTTAAAGTTTATTACGATGCAATTAAAGTACCTTCACCATCATTAAGCTTTACAAGCCAATTTATTTTATAAAAACCTTTTCAAATATGGTGGCAAATAGAGGTAAAATGGAATGTTCTCTGGTGAAAAAAAATCAAACGGTGAATAGTTGTTGTTAATACACTCTTGTTGATAAATGTTATTTGTCTTTTTACATGATTGAGAAATATGAGAGTTTCTTCCCCATATTGTCTCTACATGCAATATACCAGGATACTCAGGCACTGTTACCAAAGATAGGGCTAGTTGACTATCTTTTTTGATTTCTTGTATTGAATCATGCGTGATAGTTCCATCAAAAATATGACGATATACAATATCTGAACATACGCCATTTTCGGTTAGCATACTATTTAGTTTCTTATATAGCGAAATACTGTGTCGCTCTCCTTCTTTTAACAAGTTGAAACAATCATTAATGATAAGGTCATATTGTTTAGTATCATTTTGCAAATATGTAAAGCCATCAGATTCTACATAATGGAAACGAGGATCATGCATTACACTTTGAGCATGCGAGTAGTACTTTTTCATTAATTGAAGTACTGTATGATCGTGGTCGCATAAAACAACTTTTTGTATTGATGGATATTTTAGAATTTCATATGCTGCAAAAAGTGAACCACCACCAATGATTAATGCATTTCGCGGAACAGCACAAAAACTCATTGGTAAATGCACTAACAACTCGTGATAAAGGCATTGATATTTTTCGATATGCTGTATTTCATCATTTATTATTAATATAAGTCCTAATAAAGGGTGTGAATAAATTTTTATTTTTTGCTTAACAGTTGTTACATGTTCTAATAATATTAGATCGTTCAAATATAAGCGGTAGTGTAAAATAGTTTGTGTCTTTGGAAAAAATACCTCTTTTTTGGTAAGAATCAAGATATGACAATTCTTATCGAAAAGGAGGATTTTTTATGCCAGCAGCAAAGGAACAGATTC
>JAAVAA010000071.1 GCA_014804285.1 Lachnospiraceae bacterium
GCTTCCTTCAGATTCTACCTCACAGTAGACACCCTTGCTGTTCGGCTATACACTTCCCACTATCTGGGCGTGTTCGGGACTTTCACCCGTTAGAGCGCGCCCATGGCGCGCAAACAAATCAGGAAAATGTTTTTTAATAAACCATTTTCCTGATTCATAATTTTAATGAAAAAATCTACAAATGTATCGAAGACAAACCTTTATCTAACAGATATTTTGTACTGATTGTTACTTGAGTAACCTATCATCTGTAGTCACAAAATAATTACACTCAGATATCACTGCACAGGCTACATGATATGAATCTTTGCATTACGCCGTCTACACCCCCGCCAGCACCTCGAAGGTCCCGGCGATATCCAGCTTGCCGTATCCCCACTCCCGGTTCGGATAAAACAGATCATTCGACCGGTCCGCCCCCCGAATCAAGTAATTCTTTAATTCCCGGCTCTCCACCCACGGGCGGTTTCCTTCTACCACTGCCCACTGAAGAAACTGCGCGGCCGCGCCGGCTGTTAAGGATGCCGCAAGGCAGGGTCCCGTCCGGGGACCCAGGATCGTGCTGATGTTCACTCCCGGGGCGCTAAAATCCGGCTTGATCTGCCCGCTCCTCGTAAAACCTCTGCCTGACTCAGACCATAAGCTGCCGTTCGCATCGTTATATGTTGATGTAGTAATGATGTCTCTTGCATTAGAAGGTTCTGTTAAGGTCGTATAGGGAGATGGTTTCAGAAAGTAAGTATTTGTTTGTAGAATCTCAATGACCGGAAGCCAGATATGAAAAGTAGTTTCCGAACTTCTGTCACTGGTGATGATCACCTGAATTGTCCATATTCCCGGCGTGGGATCAATGAAACGGAAAAAAATCAATTCTTCCCCGGAGCTTTGTTCCACTAGAATGTGATCTATCTGAATCCTGGTTCTTTCATAAATAAATCTAAATTCCCGGCGCCCCTGTCCTCTGAAATCTACTCTGGACGTGGTTTCTCCTCCCGGTGCCCGGATGGCTATCGCATGGTTGGCGGAAATACTCCCCCACAGTTCAGCCGTGAATCCTGCAGTTCCTTCCCCTACCCTGACTTCCACACTGTCCGTAGTCTCCTGCATCCCAGGCGTGGAAGTTCCCATATAATGGCGGGCGCTGTTTCCCTCATTGCCTCCGCAGACCACCACCGCGCGGCTGCGTTTGGTAGCAATGCGGTTGATATAATCCGCCAGTACAGAATGCCCTTCATGATCCCCCATATTCGTTCCTATCCCAAAGCAGATCACTAAGGGGCGAGATAGTGATATGGCATAGCTCTCCAGATATTTGAGCGCAACCAGTATATCGCTTTCCGCATAGACAATTGCATCATCAGGAACCAAATAAAAATCTCTTAAAAAAGGCTTTGCCTGTCTGAGCTTCACCATCACAATATCTGCATCCGGCGCTGCTCCCAAAAACCTCAGCCCGTTTCCCAGACTGCTTCCTGCCGCAACACTGGCCATAGCCGTGCCATGACCATTATCATCATAGCTGGGAACAACTTCCCTTGGATTGTCACTTTGCAACGCTAAATCTATCAATTCTTTCCCATATTCCGTTCCGTAGAGAATTCCTGCCGGTGGTTCTCCGCTCTGAATGGTCTGATCCCAAATTCCAAGGATTCTGCTGCTTCCATCCGGATTTAAAAAAACAGGCTCATCATAACGGATTCCCGTATCGAGAAGCCCGACGACCACACCCCTTCCGGTGAGGCTTAAAGGCGCTCTCTGAACCTGTGTAATTCCGCTGTAAATAAGCGGAGTCGGATCAAATCCCTGACCGTTTCCCACCTCCATGTTCATCAGCCCATATACCTTGGGCAGTGCCGGATAAGTGTACTCTGTGAGATTGATCGGGCTGATCTGACTCCCAAGCACATAAGTAACTGCGATTTCCCCATCCACGGGCTGAACCACGTAATCCCACGCTGTACCGCCTCCCCGCGGAGAGGGAACATACTCCCACGGCACACCTGCTCCTCTTGGAGGAAGCATAAAATCCGTGATAAGGTCATAATAATCGTCAGAAACAATCTTTTCCCTGTCTGTCATAAAAAACCTATAGTCTTTTTATTTACTATATGGAACAAACGGGCAAAAGGTTATTCCTTTCTGCCTGACTTATCTTCTATTACATTCAAACGATCCGGATTTTCTCCGCTGATACTCCGGATATCTATGACCGGTCCGCCGGTGCCCTCAATATACTCTCTAGTAATGGTCACACGACCGATATTGTCATCCTTGGGAATCTCATACATAATATCCAGCATGAATTCCTCTATGATAGCACGCAGCGCTCTGGCTCCGGTATCCTTTTCCATGGCCTTCTCAGCAATTGCTTCCAATGCGCCTTCGTCAAATTCAAGCTTTACTTCATCCAGTTCCAGCAGCTTTTGATATTGCTTTAAAATCGCATTCTTCGGCTCCTTCAGAATTTTGACAAGCATCGGCTTGTCCAGGGCAGCCAGCGTATAAATAACGGGAAGCCGTCCCAAAAACTCCGGTATCATGCCGTATTTCTTCAAATCCTCCACCGTAACCTGACTGATAATGTTCTTTTCTTTATCAAACTTATCTTTCAGCTCTGCATTAAAACCGATGGAGGTCTGCTTTTTCAGTCTCTGCTTTACGATCTCATCCAGATCCGGAAATGCCCCGCCGCAAATAAACAAAATATTCCTGGTATTGATGGTAGTTAACGGAACCATTGCATTTTTGCTGTTGGCACCTACCGGCACCTCCACATCCGCTCCCTCCAGAAGTCTCAACAATCCCTGCTGCACGCTCTCTCCGCTGACATCCCGGCTGTTGGTATTCTTTTTCTTGGCAATTTTGTCAATTTCGTCAATGAACACAATTCCCCGCTCCGCTTTTTCCGCGTCATTTTCAGCCGCGGTAAGCAGTTTGGAAAGTACACTCTCAATGTCATCGCCAATATACCCTGCCTCCGTAAGGGAAGTAGCATCCGCTATGGCAAGAGGCACATCCAAAAGCCTTGCCAGCGTTTTCACCAGGTAGGTCTTTCCGCAGCCGGTAGGACCGATCATCAGCATATTAGACTTTTCAATCTCGATCTCATCCATGGTTCCTGTGGCAACCCGCTTATAATGATTATAAACTGCCACGGAAATCACCTTTTTCGCATGCTCCTGACCGATCACATAATCGTCAAGCTGCGCCTTGATCTTATGCGGCGGCGGGATATTTTTGATATCCAGCACCGGCTCCGCCCCTTCCGCTTTCTTTTTCTTTTTCATCCGCTGCTTATTGGGAATTCCTCCCTCGCCCTGAAGATCCGCAATGTTGACAAAACGAATATTGGGAAATCCCTGACTGCTCATATTTTTATTCAGGTCGTTCATAAGAGAAGGATTATTCAGCATCCCCTGATAATCAAACTGGCTCACTGTATCCATGGTCTTATGCATGCAGTCATTACATACCGTGATATTATTGGGAAGTTTAAACATTTTCCCTGTCTTGCTTTCCGGGCGGCGGCAGATAAAGCACACATCTTCATAGTCGCTTTCCTTCTTTTCACTCTCCGCAGCGGTATCACGTACTTCCTTTTTTTCTTCACCATTCTCTTTCAAATCTTTTTCATCAAAGTCTGACATACTGTTCCCTTTCTTCGTTTTCTCTTTCTATTTTCCATTGACGCTAACAAATTGCTCTGCACTACGTGCTCCCGCAATTCTGAAAGCATTCAAACTNCTANNNATCATACAATCCTNCGCACNGAAAGAATCTCTTTGTAAGTAGCATTGGTAATTTTGATGCCTGTCCGCTGNGTGCTGGCATGCACAATCTGCCCATTTCCAATGTAAATTNCCANATGTCCTGCATAGCACACNACATCCCCGGGCTGAGCCTCGGAATANGATACTCCCGTTCCTGCGTTTCGAAGCGAATAGGATGTTCTCGGAACACTGTATCCAAAATCTTTATAGACTCTCCACACAAANCCGGAGCAATCNGCTCCGTTTGTCAGGCTTGTCCCTCCCGGTACGTAGGGATTGCCAATAAACTGACAGGCATAATTNGCAATCTGCTGCCCCTTACCGCCACTGCCGGAATAACTGGATGCAGAGGCGTAACTCTTAGAAGATGAAGAATCTGATGAAGAGCTTGACGAAGAACCCGACGAAGAGCTTGACGAAGAACTCGATAGCNTGACGAAGAACCTGACTCTTCTTCCGCCTGCCTGCGCAGCGCTTCTTCCTGTGCTTTCCGGGCTTCCTCTTCCGCCTTTTTTGCTTTATCNATCTCAGACTGTTTNGCNGCNGATGCTGCCTCTAATTTTTTNATCTCATCATTTTGCTTTTTGATGTTGGCTTTATAAACNGCCGCCTCCTGTTTTGCCTTGGAAAGCTGAATTTCATAATTGTCATAAGTCTCTTTCTTTTCGGCCAGGATTATCTCTAAGCTTGCCTGCTCCTCCTCCAGCTCATGCTGCTGAGCCTCAAGCTCAGACTTTTCATCCTCCAGCTTCTGCTTCAGGTCTTCCACAGCCTGTCTGGCGATCTGGTATTCCTCCAAAAGCTTTCGGTCATACTCATAGAGCTTTTCCACATACTCAACCTTGTTGACCATCTCTCCGAAACCGCCGCTCTCCAAAAGGAGCTGCAAGTAAGTGGCATCACCCTTTTCGTACATGAATTTTATCCGCAGCTTCATGGACTCGTATTGTTCCTGCTCCACCCTTTGCGCTTCCTCGTAATCCGCTGTAGTTATCTCAATCTGCTCCTCTTTATCTGCAATTTCCTCCTGAATCATTTCCACACTGGCAAGGGTTTCCACAAGCGCCGCATCAATCTCTTCGATCTCTTCAGTGATCTCATCCACTTCTGATTGAATGGAATCTACCTTTCCCGATGCATTATTATAATTTGCCTGTTCTTGCTTTTTGCGCTCATCCGCTTCCCGCTTTTGCTGCTCGATCTTTTCCTTTTCTTTTTCAAGATCAGAAACAGTGGTAGCCCATACCGGTTCTACCACTAAAAGCATCATTGCCAGAGATATGAAAAATGCAAATAATCTGATCAGCTTTTTTTTCATAAAAAGACTTCATCCCATACTCTTATTGTTGATTAACCTGCTACATTTGCCACGAGATAATCCATGGTCTTTTCTACCAGCAGATACTCTCTGTAAGCCTCCGTATCAATCTCGGCCTTATAGTCCTCCACTTCATAGCCGTAATCTGCTGCTTCCGCTTTCAGCTGTTCCTCCAATTCCTCATCGGATACGGATATTCCTTCCGCCTGCGCAATGGCTGCAAGCATAATATATCTCTGAGCCATCATGTCTGCCTGACCGCGAATCGTTTCCTCATATTCTTCCTCGGTTCCCCCATACACGTTGGCTACATAGGTTCCCACATCTGCACCATACATCTGTGCATAAAAAGTGATATTGGCCAGAAGTGTATCCTTCATACGATCCACCATGCCATCCGGCGCATCTTTATAGGTGGTAATTTTATCCAGCTCATCCACAATGGCGTCTTCCTTCTCTTCCTCATACTGCACCTTCTTACCATCCAACATATTATCATGCAGGTATTTCCGGAATTCCTCTACATTGGAACAGCCTTCCCATCCCAGCCCGGCTACAAACTCATCATTTAGCTCCGACGTTTCCTGGATGCAGAGACTGTTTAAAGTAACAGTGAATACCACCGGCTTGCCGGCAAGATCCGGATTGTACTCATAAGGATCAGGAAAAGAAACCTCCACATCCTTTGTTTCTCCTATCTCCATTCCAACCACACCGTCTTCAAAACCCGGTATAAACCTTCCGCTTCCCAGAATAAGGTCAAATCCGGCGTCAGTACCTCCTTCAAAGGCTACCCCGTCCAATTTGCCCTCATAATCAATATTGGCAACATCTCCAAGCTCTGCCGCCCTGCCTGTTACCGGCACATTCAGCGGCCGTTCCTCCAGCCAATACTGAATGGTATTCTCCAGTTCTTCCTCCGTCACCGTCGGTTCTTCCACGGAAATTTCTACGCTCTTATAATCTCCCAGCTCAACATATTTTGACGCATCAAAATCCTTCAGATACACAAGATCACTTGTATCCTTTTTTCCACATGCCGTAACAGTCAACACCATAAGAGCCGACAATACGGCAGTAAGCAGTTTCTTTTTCATTTTCTCTTTTCTCCTTTATCTATGTTCGCAGAACATCTATGTTCCTAGAACATTTATGTTCCTAGAACATTTATGTTCCTAAGAACACTTCTCTTTTATATCATAAATCATCGATAAACAAAAGACTAAAACCATTAATTTCATGAATATTTAACAGATTTTGCTCTTTAAGGAAACTGCCGGAGGGGCTTCCTTTACAAAAGCGGTGACAAAAGTCTGCTGACCTGCTCCTTAAATCTTACAAAGAGATTCCTGCCCAAATACATGTTTTTGGTGATCTGCTTAGACTTTTTCAAATCCTCCCGGAAATACTCCGTCATCTCCCTTGCCTTGCTTTCATCATACAAAATCGCATTTACTTCAAAATTTAAAGAAAAGCTCCGAATATCCATGTTGGCGGTTCCGTAGCTTAAAACCATCTCATCCACTACAATTCCCTTGGCATGCAAAAAGCCGTCCATATACATAAAGCAATTGGCTCCCTGTAGCACCATTTCCCCCACATAGGAATAGGTCGCCCAATACACAAAAGGGTGATCCGGCTTACACGGAATCATGATATTGACCTCAACACCCGAACGCACGGCAATCGTCAATGCCGACATAATTGCCTCATCCGGAATGAAATAGGGCGTCTGTATATAGATGCTGCGCTTTGCCTTGTGGATCAGACGCAGATAGGTGTTCCGAATACTCTGATCCAGGGAGTCAGGTCCACTGGTCACAATCTGAACAGGACAACCACCAGGCCTGCTTTCTGCTTCTACCAGATACTTATCAAATGCGATAGTTTGATTTCTTGCTGCAAAATTCCAGTCCAAAATGAAACGGACCTGCAGTGAATCCACAGCAGAACCGGTGATCCGCATATGGGTATCCCTCCAGTATCCGAACTTTTTATCCAGGCCTACGTATTCTCTGGCCACATTAAAGCCGCCCACATATCCCGTTTTTCCGTCTATGACAACAATTTTTCTGTGGTTCCGGTAGTTGACACGGAGCTGAAGTTGTCCGAAGATTGCCGGAAAAAACTCAGCAACCTGTATTCCCATTCCCCGAATCCTTTTCCAAACACCGGCTCTTACAAATCTGCCTCCCATACCGTCAAACAAAATCCTGACCTCAACCCCTTCCTTTACCTTCTGTTCAAGTACTTCCAGGATTGCACCAAAGACCTCGTCATCCTTAATGATATAGTATTGAATATGAATGGATTTCTCCGCCTTTTGCAGATCTCTCAGCAGCGCCTCAAATTTCGCGCGCCCATCCACAAAAAACTGCACTTCATTGTCATCCGTCAAAATCGCATTGGAGGCATGGAGATGGTATAGTACCAAATCACCATAATCCTTCATCTCCGGATAAGAAACCGCCAATTCCTGATTTCGAATAATGGTCTCCTGATGCTGGATTGCATTGCTCAATTTATCTTCAATTTCCTTGGTCCGGAACATTTTCTGTTTATGCATATCTGTTCCGATCAGCAGATAAAAAATAAATCCTACTACCGGTATCGAATACAAAATAAGCAGCCACGCCCACACGGATTTTGGTTCTTTCCGCTGAAAAAACACAATGATCACGGCGAGTATCAGATTGATGATCACCAGATGTCTGAATATAAAGCCAAACACATTCTGTATATTCTGCCAAACAATATCCATGTCCACGTTCCTTCCTTCTGGTAAACAACAAAATCCACGCTTTGCAAGGATTCCATTGTCATGAATTATATACCAATCCGGCTTTCAATTCAATGAAACTACTTGCCTATTTTCTTAAAAAATGTTAAAATATTTGTTACATCGCCGTTGTCCAACCGAAAATATGACATACGGCAAGGAGGTTTGTGTTGAGTAAAGTAGCAATCGTTTTATTAGTGATCNTGGCAATCCTTATCATTGCCCTTGTTGTCTTATATTTTCTCGGAAGAAANGCTCAAAAGCGTCAGGAACAGCANCAGGCTCAGATCGATGCCATGAAGCAGACGGTATCTATGNTGATCATTGACAAAAAGCGCATGAAGATAAAAGATTCGGGACTTCCTCAAGCGGTACTTGCACAGACTCCCAAACTNCTCCGGGGNTCCAAGCTTCCCATNGTGAAAGCTAAGGTAGGACCTCAGATCATGTCCCTTGTCTGNGAGGAAAANATTTTTGATTCCGTTCCCGTTAAGAAAGAAGTAAAGGCCGTGGTAAGCGGTATCTATATTACCGATGTTAAGGGACTTCACGGAAAGCCCGTTGCCGCNCCGCAGAAGAAAAAGGGATTTTTCAAGAGANCATTAGAAAAAGCACAGGAAAAGGCGGGTGCAAAGCCTGTTAAATAACAACAATAGTCCGGGTCTGNATTTCAAACCCGGACTATTTATATTAACCGCACTCCCTCTTCTCTGGGGCAGATCATCATTTCAATCCTGCAGTCTGCCAAATATTGATAATTGGCTTCCAGCGTGTAGGCAACCTGCACCCTGATCTGATTCTCCGATTCTTCCACCAAAACAGACCCGGTATCAATCCCAATCAGTATATTGCCATAAGGCGTCATATAACTCGTCATATTCTTTTGATGTTCTTCAAATACCATATGTACNTTGATAAGNCCCTTCTTTGTTACCTCCAGACAGGTATCATCAAATTTGATCATGTTTTTGGTTACATCATCAAATCCTTCCGTTACCTCATCATACAGAACATAATGGTTTCCGTTTTTCCTATAATAATCTGCAGCCGTGATCGTCTCCAACTCCTGACTGCCGTCTCCGTTTTCAAGCTGCAGCCCTTTTAAAGACAATAAAACCTCTTTTGTCATCATACACTTCCTAATATTCCTCAATATTGATTACTTTTGCTGATAAAATTCCATACTTAATAATGGAATTGGCAAAACCCTTAAACTTTTCTGCCGCATCGCTGACAAAAAAGCGGTAGCAGTTATCACCAAGCTTTGTCTCTTCCTCGTTTAAGATTCCCTGCCTCTTTAGCATTTCTTTTAATTCTCTTGCCGTCTCATAGGCAGGATTAACCAGTGTCACTTCTTCTCCNATGACCTTCCCTACCGTAGAACNAATCAACGGATAGTGGGTGCATCCTAAGATCAGTGTGTCGATTCCGATGTCAATCAGTTCCGTCAGGTATCTCTTGGCAATTTCATCCGTCACCGGATCCTGCCACAATCCTTCCTCCACCAGCGGTACAAAAAGCGGACAAGCCTTTCCGATCACCTCCGCCTCCGGATTGATCTCTTTTATGTAACGGGAATAAATACCGCTCTTTATGGTGCCTTCCGTACCGATCACACCGATCTTGCCATTGCAGGTCGCCTCTGCTGCAACCAGGGCTCCCGGCTTTACCACCCCGATCATTGGTAATTCCGTTTCTTCCTCGATCTCTTCCAGTGCATAAGCGCTTGCAGTGTTGCATGCCACCACAATTGCTTTAACCTCCTGGGTTTGTAAGAAACGTACGATCTGTCTGGAAAATCTTGTCACAGTCTCTTTAGATTTGCTTCCATAGGGCACTCTGGCCGTATCTCCAAAATAAACAATTTTCTCTCTGGGCATCTGCCGCATGATCTCTCTCGCTACCGTCAAGCCGCCAAGCCCGGAGTCAAACACCCCTATAGGTGCNTTTTGGTTGCTCATAACCTGATTCCTTCTCTGCTTTGTCCTTTTCTTTTCCTTGATATAANTATTCCGCAATACGGCTTTTTATACAAAGATTTCCTCTTACAATGCCTGTGCTTCCCAGTTCTTCCCCGATTTTTACAAACGAAGACACTTCTTCCCGAAATTGCTTCTCCCCGGGCGCCTGCGTGTTCTCATCCTGCATCTTGGCTTCTGCCTCTTGCGTCACGTCTTCTGTCTCTTGTGCACAGCTTTCCGTCACCATGGACAGTTCCGGATAAATAAATCCCCACCAGCCAAATGTCACTACAACAATGACTNCCATTTCCAAAANTTTTCTCATACCACTCTTATCCTTTCTTTCTGATAAGAGTGTTTCCTATTTACAAATGTTTATTCAGTCTGCTTTCGTTTTCCAGTTTGATCTGACGGATAATGGATTTCTCCTGATTATCAATGTGAAGCTTGGCCGCATTTGCTGCACGCTCCTTATCCCTGGCNGCAATACTCTCATAGATTTCTCTGTGCTCCGCGATCAGGTTATCATGACCGCTTTCTTCACTGATATACATAAAACGGTATCGGTACATCTGCTCAGACAGATTGTTTACCAATTGCTTTAAACGAAGATTCCCGGTTGCCTCCACAATAATGTCGTGCAATGCCACATCCGCCTGCGCAGTCACCGCTGCATCTTTTCCCCTGGTTGCCTTTTCAAATTCCTGACAAGCTTCAAAAAGCCGTCCAATATCTTCCTGCGAGATTCTTTCACAGGCAAGCTCCACGCTTAAGGCGTCCAGTGCACGGCGTACCTCCAGCACATCACTTAGGTTTTTTTCCGTAATCCTTGCCACCTCAGCTCCCCGCCGGGGGATCATGATGACCAGTCCTTCAAGCTCCAGCTTGCGAATCGCCTCACGGATGGGCGTTCTNCTGACCCCCAGGCGGTTCGCAAGATGCACCTCCATTANTCGTTCTCCGGGTTTTAGATGTCCTGTCAAAATTGCTTTTCTTAAGGTGTTAAACACCACGTCGCGAAGAGGTAGAAACTCATCCATCTCAATCTGTAACTGCTCTTCCATTTCTGACCTCCTTTCGAATAAATCTTAACCTACATTGTAAAATCGGGTAACAAAAACCTGCTGTGCAAGCTCTTGTCTGCGGATTTGGTCTGCCGCCCTCTGCGCAGCTTCCCTTTCTGCANAAATTCCAAAGACAGTCGGACCGCTCCCGCTCATAAGCGCGNTTTCCGCNCCTTCTGTTTTCATTAGCTCCTTTATCCTTTCAATCACCGGATACTCTCTGATTGTTACCGTTTCCAGAACATTTTCCATACGTCCTGCAATTCCTCTCATATCTCCGGTCTTAATTGCTCCTATCATCCCGTCAATATCCGGATGCCTTTCCAGTCTGTCTGCATGAAGGTTCTCATATACAAATTTGGTGGAAACATCGATATCCGGCTTTGCCACCAAAAGAACACACGCTGGCGGCGCCGGAAGNGTCGTCAGGATCTCCCCAATCCCTTCCGAAAGCGCCGTGCCACCCATAATACAGTATGGAACGTCAGCTCCAATCTTTACGCCCAACTTCTTCATCTCCTCAAGACTCATGGAAAGATCAAACAACTCATTAAATCCGTGAAACACTGCGGCGGCATCAGTACTGCCCCCTGCCATACCTGCGGCAACAGGAATATTTTTTTCCAAGGTAATCCTGACTCCCTGCCTGATGTTCTTTTCTTTTATTATAAGCTCTGCTGCCCGATAGATCAGATTGTCCTTTCCGACAGGCAGCGCCGCATTCCCCACAGACAGTTCAATCCCCGGTTCACTGCTTGCACAAAAGGTCAACTTGTCCCAAATATCCACGGTCTGCATGATCATTTTGACCTCATGATAACCGTCCATGCGCCGTCTAAGCACATCCAGACCCAGATTGATCTTGGCATAAGCCTTTCTCTCCACAAAATCCATTTCCCTAATCATGTCCTTCCTTTGGTCTGCATGTGCATACCGTACTTTTGTATACATTATACATAAAGATTGTACTTAATTATATACATGAGGCGTATATTTCGTCAAGTTAACGTTTAGCAGCACTGCTCCTTTGTGAACTCGATAATCAACTGTTGCCAGCGTCCATTCATTGTAAACAGACGGAATTCCCGTCACCCTTTAAAAAAATTTTTTTTCTTTCTAAAAACCCCTAAACTATTTCTCTCATTTGACCGATACCAATATTACAAATATAACCAAGGAGGGTGAATTATGAGCGTAAATGGAGTTACAGGTGCCAGCGATGCCTATAGCACATATGCTGCACAGCCGAAGACAAATACTGAGGCTAAAACTGAAACCAAAGCAACCGAAAAAGAGAAAACCGAATCTGCAGGTGCAGTGTACGAGCCGTCCAAAGAGGCGAAAGCTGCTGCAAGCAAAAAGACCTATAAGACGGATGCCAACCTGGTAGCCAAGCTGAAAGCAGATGCAGAAGCAAGAACTTCACAGCTTCAGAGTCTTGTAGAGAAAATGCTGACAAAGCAGGGCCAGACCTATGGAAAGGCAAATGACATCTGGAGTGTTTTATCCAGTGGCAATTTCACTGTTGATCCTGCTACCAAAGCACAGGCACAGGCTGATATCGCAGAAGATGGATATTGGGGTGTATCTCAGACCTCACAGCGTATTTTGGATTTCGCTACCGCTTTAACAGGCGGCGATCCTGATAAGATCGAGGAGATGCGTGCTGCATTCCAGAAAGGCTATAAACAAGCTGAAAAGACCTGGGGCGGAAGTCTTCCCGATATTTCTCAGCGTACTTATGATGCCGTTATGAAAGGCTTTGATGACATGGCAAAGGCAGCTGGAATTAGTGAATAATTGTATGTTATTCAACAAGTAATGTAACCCAAAAGAAGAGTGTCCTTGACACTCTTCTTTTTCTTTCACATTCCCTTAACTATTAAGATTTTATCTCCGGCCTTCACTTCATCACCGGAAAGATTATTGGTCTGCCGGATAAGTGACACCGGCACGTAATAGCGTTTTCCGATATCCCAAAGGCTTTCTCCTTCTCTGACCATATAAACAGCAATCCCCGGCAATGCCGCCATCTTTTCCATATCCGGTTCGGATACAATAATCTGCTCTACAATCTTTTCCTGCCATTGTTTGTAAATATTGGAACGGAAGTAAAGAACACATTTCACATCCACCTCGTTATTATCAATGATTGCAACCGTTACCTGGTCTACACAGGCGCTTACCGGATAAATACAGTCATCAAGCGTTCCTTCAGTTTCCAGCAAATATTCAAACGGAATACTTCCCCTTATCACTCCGTATTTGTCCCCTTCACTGCTGCATTCAAAAAAGATCTGCAATTCAACGGTCCCGGCGATTGCAATCCCGCCATCTACCGCATTCTTTTCGCTGATCTGGAGATTGCTTGCTGTATGAAGAATCTTATGAATCATACTGTTTTCTTCCTGTGCCTTAAAATGACCGGCTATTTTGGCTTTTCCGTTGCTTTTCGCCAGAAGCTTCCGAAAATCCGCATTTTTTTCCTGAACCGAAACCTCTTTCACGACACCGTAAACATCCGAGAGAAGGTCAATGCTGTCTTCCTCATAAATGCAGATATCCAGATCCAGACACTGCTCAAAAGTAATTACTCTGTCCTCACCATCAAAGTCAGGACGTACTTCTATTTCCCTGTTCTCCGCCTTGAGACGTATTTCCGGAATCATTCCTTCCCTGCACCCGGGACATTCCAGGCTTCCTGCAAAAGGCAGGGTGGTCTCATAATGGCAAATTTCCTCTTCCTCGCCTTCTCCTCTGTACAAGAAAAAGGCATGCAGTTCACCTTGTAATGCAATTTTATCATCCAGCACTTTAAATTCTACAGTTCCCGGAACGACTTCCGACCAGATCATGGTTGTGATATTAGGAAAACTTCCGGGGATTTCCACTTCCTCTTTGATTCGGAAAATATCCTTCTTTTTCACTACCATTGCAGCTACATTTAAAGTCTTTTTTCGGAATTCTACCGGCTCCTCACTGTAAAGATCCACAGCCGTCTCTTCATCCCTGATCTCCTCGCAGCTAAGTGACAATCCAATCAAAGACTGCACACTGATCTTACGGGAATTGATCAGTCCAATGCTTAAATCCTCAATCTCCCAGTCTACGTTAACGCCGTCCCCGTTTCGGACTCCCTCCATGAAGACCATTTCCTCGAAAGGAATCTCTCCTTCCATACATGCAACATCGTTTCTTTCTCCTGTGCCGCTCCCCTTTTCCGCCAGATAGAGAACAGAAAACTCCAGTTTCCCCTTTACGGTCACGTGATCGTCCGTCACCTTTACCTCGTCAACTGCCATATTTCCTCTATCCAAAATCAGCTTTGCAGCATCCGGCCTGGAATCCGATATGATCACATCATCTTCCAGCGTCATCTGAGTAAATGCCTTGCATTTCACACAGTCCATATGTATATTCCGCTTGATCAGTTCCACAAAAATACCTCCCTGCGTGTACTTATTGTAAATGTATGCCGGCGGGAGGTAAAATATGAAATTTACGTTTAGCAAGGGAAGGGACTAAGGCATTGTTTAAACTTGCCTGACCAAAACAATACTCAGGCATGCCATTCACAATATGTACGCCGCCATTTGCAGATATCTCCCCCATCAGTTCTTTATTGTACCCCGCCAATCAACTCCTGAATATCCTCCACTCCATATTGCTCCATATAGCTTTCGATCCCTTCCACGATCTCCACCGTGGCATAAGGATTCACAAAATTCATGGCTCCTACCGCAACTGCGCTGGCTCCTGCCAGAAGAAATTCAATGGCATCCTCCGCCGTGGCAATACCGCCCATTCCGACAACGGGTATTTTGACTGCCTGAGCCGTCTGATATACCATACGCACGGCCACCGGCTTAATTGCCGGTCCGGAAAGACCGCCTGTGTGATTGGCAAGTGCAAACGTCCGTCTGTGAACATCAATTTTCATCCCTGTCAGGGTATTGATCAAAGATACCGCATCCGCACCTGCCGCTTCTGCCGCTCTCGCCATTTCCGCAATATCCGTCACATTGGGGCTGAGCTTCATAATAACCGGCTGTTTTGCCGCCTTCTTGATCCGCGAGGTAATATCGTATAAGCAATCCGCCTTTTGTCCAAAAGCAATTGCACCCTCCTTTACATTCGGGCAGGAAACATTGATCTCCAACATATCTACCGAAGTATCTCCCAGCCTTTCCACCACTTCAAGGTAATCCTCCACGCTTTTTCCACAGACATTTACAATCTTTACGGTGTCAAACTGCTCAAGAAAAGGCAGATCACGCTCAAGAAATACATCGATCCCCGGATTTTGCAGACCAATAGCATTCAGCATTCCGCCATAGGTTTCTGCCACTCTTGGAACAGGATTTCCTTCCCACGGGATATTTGCCACCCCTTTTGTAACAACTCCGCCAAGCCTGTTCAAATCCACAAAATCACTGTATTCCATGCCGGATCCAAAGGTCCCCGATGCGGTCATGACAGGATTTTTAAACTCCACACCGGCAATTGTCACTTTTGTATTCATCAGATCTCCACCTCCTGTGCATCAAAAACCGGACCATCGGTACAGATTCTTGCATTGTTTACATGAGAATGATGATCCTTCCTTGTCGTTTTGCAGACACATCCAAGACATGCTCCTACCCCGCAGGCCATTCTCTCTTCCAGAGAAATATAGGCTTTGATCTCATTCTGCGCCGCATAGTTTTTAATTGCCCGCAACATAGGCATAGGCCCGCATGCCATCAGAACTCCCGGGCAAACTTTTTCCTGCTGCAGTGCATCCAACACATTTCCTTTCACACCCACGCTACCGTCCTCGGTGGCAGCCAGAACCTTTCCATACTTCTGAAGGTCATCATGTAGAAACAGATTCTTATCCCGGTAGCCGACTACGATAGTCGGGATACTGTCCTGTTCCTTCAGTTCCCTTGCAAGCTCCAGCATGGGCGGAATCCCGATTCCTCCTCCCAACAAGAGCACCTTTTTCCCTTTATGTTCCTCTACCGGAAATCCATTACCCAAAATTCCAAGCACTTCCACCTTCTGCCCTATCTGCCAGCCGGCAAACTCCGCCGTGCCTGCCCCTGCGATCCGGTACACCAGACGAATAGCGCCTTTTTGCCGATCCACCTGGCAAATGCTGATGGGTCTTGGCAATAAATGCGCCCCGTCGGTGGGATAAATTCCCACAAACTGACCGGCATGCGCCTCCTCTGCCAGCTCCGTCTCAAGCCACAAATCGTAAATATCCGGTGCAATCTTCTGCTGCGAAATCACCACCGTCTGTACCTTTTTTTTCCTGCTCATACTCTGCCTCCAAATCTCAGGAGTTGGCTCTACCGCCAACTCTACCAAATTTGATTCTCAAATTCTTGTTAACACTCCACTACGATTACAGCAATTTTTTATCTTATAGACAATTTCGCCGCCACAGATTGTGGCATGAACCACGCCTGGCATTTCTTCTCCAAGGAAGGGGGAATTACAGGCTTTTGAAGCAAACTCTCTCACAATCCAATGCTCCTTAGGATCAAACAGAACAAGATCTGCCGGCGCTCCTTCTTTCAACATACCGCCCTCCAGACCGTACAGTTTACAGGGAGCCGTGCTCATCCGATGAATCAGTCTGGGAAGTGTTAAAAATCCCTTTTCCACCAATTCACGAATTCCAAGGGATAATGCTGTCTCCAAACCGATAATGCCGCTTGGCGCCGCGGTAATCGCCTGTTCCTTTTCCTGTCTGCTGTGAGGCGCATGATCAGTAGCGATCAATTCAATGGTTCCATCCGCCAGGCCTTCTATGATTGCCAGCCTGTCCTCCTCTTCGCGGAGAGGAGGGTTCATCTTTGCCATAGTTCCCTTTTCGATCGCTGCCTGCTGGGTAAGGGTAAAGTGGTGAGGTGTTGCCTCGGCATGAACAGAAATTCCTTTCTCTCTGGCCTGTCGCACCAGATCCACTGCTTCCTTTGTACTGATATGCTGAATTACAATATCAGCACCAGTCTCCTCTGCCAGCCCAAGATCCCGTTCCACTAAGGTATATTCCGCTTCACGGGGAGAACCGCCGATTCCATAATAGTGGGCGGCCTCTCCTGCATGAATACCGTTATTCGTTATCAGCTTCGGATCTTCCTCATGAAAGCTGATTGGTTTACTCAGCCTTTTTGCACGCATCATGGCCTCTCTCACCAGCTTCGGATCAATAAGCGGGATCCCATCATCTGTAAACCCCGCAGCTCCTGCTGCTGAAAGTTCTTCCATATCTGTAAGCTCTTTTCCCTTCATCTGCTTTGAAACATTAGCGCAGGAATGAATACGGATACCTGTCTTTTTTCCCTTTTTCAGCACATAGGAAAGAACTTCCTTTGTATCCACGCAAGGGCTTGTATTTGCCATCAGCACAATCTGGGTAAAGCCGCCCTTTTTGGCAGCCGCCGCTCCGGTATTTATATCTTCTTTATAAAGAAATCCGGGATCGCGGAAATGAACATGGGTATCCGCAAGCCCCGGCGCAATCATAAGACCTTCTGCCTTCAAAACAGGAATTCCTTCCGGTTCCTTTTCCTGTCCGCTTAAAATTCTGCTTATTCTTCCCTCCCGGATCAAAAGATCACCGGAATAAATCCGGTCTTTCTCCGGATCTACAAGCAGACCTCCTTTAATATAAAGATTTCCTCTTTTCACCACCGTACCATGCCTTTCACAAATTTATGCACCCACTCAGCCCTGTCCATTTATAAGCTGCCAGAACATCATTATACAATAAAATTGTCTGATGAACAATTTTATTATATAAATTAATTCACCTATTAATCTTCTGGAATCAAATGCCAATATTGAAGCCGCCCGAGCATAATAAAGAACCGGCCACGCATCTGCATGGCCGGTGTTTTTAATTAAATACTACCGGTTTATCCACAAATTCTGTTTTTAGGACAATGTACGGAGTAGATGGTGCCTTTTTCTTTCCTGCTGCCGGGTCGGAGGGATCCGGTCCCAACAGAGTCGTATCCGCATAAATCGCATTCTCCGTAAGGTAAAGGGCATTGACCGCAATACTGTATCCTCCGCTTACCTGCTCTCCGTATCCGATACAGATATACATAAATCCGTTGTCCTGATAAGTTACTTTAAAGGGAGACTCCTTCTTCTCTTCGATCACTGCTTTCAATTCCTCAGGAATATTCTCATCCGCCAGCACCGTGAACTCCAGATCTTTTATCTTTTCCATCGGATCTCTTTTTTCACTACAGCCTGCAAGCAGGGCAAGGGAAAGCAGCCCCAACATGCCAAGTATACATCTCACATATCCTGTTCCACGATTTCTCATCTGATCACCCATAAATTACACCATTTCCTTTTTATAATCTATGAGTACACCGGAAAAAGAATACCTTATAATTGAAAGCATCAGAATTTCTCCGATGCCTTCAATTATAAGACTATATAGTTACCGCATAGTGCTTTGCTTTCCTAATGTTACGCTGATCACGTCCTCCTCATAACCTTCGTACATCATTTTCATAACCGTAAGTTCAACGGTATCTCCTGCCGCAAAGTAGCTTAACTCTTCCTTAAGCTCCGCCATGGAATCAATTTCTTCATCGTTCAACGCCGTGATAATGTATCCTCTTGTGATTCCTGCCCGATCCGCTGCTCCTCCTTCAATAACGGAAGACACATAAACTCCCTGAGGCACATTGTATAATTCGGAATAATCTGAATAAACATCAACACCAGTAATTCCCAAGTAACCTCTCTGATCCTCTGCCACCTTTAATCTGGTTTCCTTGGACATTAAATTTTCAATAATTGGCTTTACATCGGAGATCGGGATCGCATAACCCATTCCTTCTACTGCGGAACCGCCAATCTTGTTTGAATTAATGCCGATCACTTCGCCCTGCATGTTAAGCAGTGCGCCTCCGGAATTTCCGGGATTGATGGCAGCATCCGTCTGGATAAAGGTATTAATTTCTACATCGGAGGCTGTTACATCCGGCAGTTCTCCATCTGATGTAGGGATTGCCCGGTTCAGAGCACTGACAACACCGGTTGTAACCGACTGACCATATCCTAATGCATTACCGATTGCAATAGCCGGCTCTCCCACGATCAGTGAATCGCTGTCTCCAAGCTTTGCAATGGCAATGGCATACATGGTGTCGCTGCTAATATCACTCAACTGCACCGCAATCACAGCTAGGTCTTTATCAATATCAGCACCCTTGATCTGGGCCTCAGCCTGTGTTCCGTCAACAAACTGCACGGTCAGCTCTTCTGCCTGTGCGACTACATGCTGATTGGATACCAATAAAAGCTCTGTGTCGTTTTGACCTACAATAAATCCGGAACCAGCGCTCCTTGCTTCACTACTGTATTCCTGTCCAAAGAAGGACATTCTCTCCACATAACGATTATTGATAGACACTACTGACGGCATAACCGCTTTGACAACCTCTGTCACATCTGTTACCGTCGTGTAATAAGAGGAGGTCTGGGTCTGTGCAATATCGTTTTCCTGCCCTTCCTCCGCCATTACCGAAACAGATTCCGGACTCTCTTCCATTTTCTCCGATTGCTGTGTGTCAGGAGTTTCTATTACTTTTATTTGGTTTTTCCCGCTGATTCTTTCTCCTAAAATATTCCCTGCCGTGGTTACTGCAAAAAATCCCATTCCTGCAAAAACGCCAAAGAACAGTCCACAGCATAGCGCCACCGCTATTTTCTTTCCTGTGCCAAAGCTCTTTTGGGGCTCCGGTGTCTTTCTGACAGGCACTCCGCCCATGGAACCGGTCTGTCCATACCCGCCGCCTCCAAAATTGTCCATACGGCTGCTTTCGTTTTCTGTGTGGCTGGTATCATAATGATAAGTATTGTTTGGATAATTATTTTCGTACATGGCAATTACCTCTTTTCTTTTCTGTGTTACTACATGCTAAGTATATTCACTAATTGTGTTCAATTTGTGACAGAATTTTGTTTTTTCTGTTGTCTCCAATAATCCTTATTCATGGAACATGCCGCCACCATCTTCTGTGGCAGCTTCCGATACCTCTTTCCAAGAAAATATCCTGCGTATTTGCATACACTTTGCCAGAAAAGTTTTACGATCAGCCATGGCTTTCCTTTTTGCACTAAATAAATACAGGTATTTTTAATCAGGCGTATCCCTTCGGATTCCGCCGTTATCCCCCCAAAAATTTCCGGATACTGGGCATGAGATACCCCCAGATCAAAATTGCGGTGAAATTGCTGCAAGCCAGTGTAATTATGAGAATGTATCACTTGGGCATCCGCAGCATAGGCAATTCCAAATCCTGCATCCAACACCCTGCGTGCATAAATCATATCCTCATTAAATATGGTGCGTGGCACAAAGCCTCCCAGCGTATCAAAGGTTTCTCTCCGGTATGCGGCACATACGTTAGATGCAAAAAAGGCTTTAATTCCTAACTCCGGAATATCCTCTGCACATTTCACTCTGGAGATTTCCGGATAATTAAAGCCTCTGGTAAACGCCTCCAAAACACCGCAGTCCTGATTTGGAAGCTGTCTTCCGTAAGAAATGGCTATCTTAGAGTCTTTAAATGGAGTCAGTAAGTTTTGGAGCAGGTTGTCATCCTTTGGCATGCAATCATCGGTAAGCATGACAAAATAGGGACTGTCCGACAAGGACACTCCGTAATTTCTGGTTTTTCCGTGATCAAAATCTTCCTTTGAGATATGCCGTATCAGCAGATTATCATATTTTTGCAGCAACTCTTGTTCCGAGATTCTTTCATCAAAACATTTCTTTTCCGTATTGATAATAATAATCCTTTTCAAGTACTGCCTCTGTCTGCTCAACATATCCAGAAGCTGTAGAAATGTTTTCTTCGGTTTATAAACCGGAATGATAACATCCGCCCTTGTCCTCACAATATCCATTGTCGACCTCCACGCCGCATTATCACTTAAGCTCCCAAGTATTACTTCCCTGCAAATTTACAAAAGGGACCAGCTTACGTTGGTCCCTTCTCTGCTATTTAATGTACTGACTGGTATCCGCCTTGATCTTTTCGCTGTATTCCTTTACCTGATCGGAAGGTTCATAATCATAATCCTGGAACAGGAATCCNTGAAGCCACTTAACATTCTCGGCCANATCCGTGGGTACTACGCAGCTTCCCTTAGTGCCGATATTTCCGGTAGCAAGCATATCCATATCCGGGAAGCCTGCCTGATCTACTACCTCATACTTGCTAATCTCTGCCAAAAGCTCTAATATTTCTGTCAGATCCAGTGATGTATAAATTTCATTAAACACATTATCTGCAATCTCATTTAANGTTGCCGGAGATGCCTTCTTTGCTTTCTCTGCAATGGCAAGCAGCACTGTCCGCTGACGCTGGGTACGCTGGAAATCATTTCCCACATGTCTGATTCGGCAGTAAGCTGTTGCCTGCAGACCGTTGAGTGTCTGTCTTCCCGCTGTAGTAACCGGCGTATAATCCGTTCCNGCATTTGCTGTATAATGTTCCCCATCCGTAGTCTTACCCACCATACTGATCTGATAATTGTTCAGATGTGAGATCTCCGCCTCCGTCACTTCAATCTCTACACCGCCNAGNGCATCAATGGTATCCCGAAGTCCCGCAAATCCTACGGTAACAAAATCTGTTATATTCATATCCAGATTCATGTTCAGCATGTTCATTGCCATCTTAGGTCCGCCCTTGGCATAGGCTGCATTACATTTATTATAAGTATCATTACTCAAATTCAGGTAACTGTCACGGTATACACTGACCAGTCTGCATTCTCCGCTGTCCAGGTTCACGGAAGCAATCATGATAGTATCGCTTCGGGTATTTTTGGTCAACGCTCCTGTAGTAGAATCCACACCGAACAATGCAATGTTCCGATACCCCTTCATGGTTGTCTCAATCTTCTCCTCCACCGCAGGGTTGATAACAATCTCTTCCTCCGGAATATCCACTTTTCCTACCTTTTCTGTCTTAAGNACNCCATAAAGCACGACNACCATAATAAGCAGTACAAAAATNTCTACAANAAACAGTACAATTTTACNGCCTTTTTTCTTTGNCTTTTTCTTTGCTGCCTTTGGAGGNACTTTCTTCTTTTTCNTTACTTCTCTTTCCGGNTCATGCTTAACCGGCTTNTTCTTNACTGGTTTCTTNGATGCTGTTGTAGNCATATAAATTAATCTCTCCCTTTTTACAAATTGAAATCACTTTTGGGCCTTATCATCNGTGAGTCCTTCANGTAAATGTNATCTCTCACANTTCATTATTTTCTCACAAANNAAATGTTTAAGCAAGCCCTAAGGAGTTTTTTAATGTATCCTTAAGATTTGTAAATATAGACTTTAATATGCATTTTTGTTAATGAAACCTTTAAAGATTGTCAGGAACATAATCTTGAAATCCATNGACAAGGTCCAGTTTTCAATNTAAAACAGATCATATTCAATTCTTTTTCGAATGGATGTATCTCCCCGGTATCCATTGATCTGAGCCCAGCCGGTAAGTCCCGGACGTACCTGATGCTTGATCATGTAACGCGGGATCTCCTCTTTAAATTTTTCCACAAACTGAGGTCTTTCCGGTCTTGGTCCTACCAANGACATTTCTCCCAGCAAAATATTAAAAAGCTGTGGCAGTTCGTCCAGACTGGTTCGNCGCAAAAACTTTCCAACTTTGGTAACTCTCGGATCATCCTTCACGGTCCATGCCTGCTCCTCCGCNGACGGCCTTTGCTGCTCCATGGTTCGGAATTTNTACATATGAAANGGCTTATTGTGAAGCCCNACACGCTCCTGCTTNAAAATNACCGGNCCNCGNCTGGTAAATCGNANCNNCANNGCAACNNNCANCATAATCGGNGANGANATNAGAATTCCCAGTGTAGAACCCAAAATATCCACTGCCCTCTTTGCCACCCAGTTTAATGTATTGGTTAACGGTACATAACGGATATTGATAACCGGAAGCCCCATCAGATCCTCAGTATAGGGATGACTGGGCACCAGAGAATTATAATCCGGGATAAACTTTGTATGAACGCCNGANTTCTCACACAAATCCACAATGCTTTCCAAGTGATCGTAATCGTTAAGAGCTAATGTGATTGCAATTTCATCCAATTTATTCTCCGGGAGAATATATTTAATGTTTTCCACCCGTCCCACTACTTTAACACCTTTATAAATGGTGCCGCTTGGAACACGGTCATCCAGAATTCCCCTTATCACATAGCCCCACTGAGGATTGGCATTGATTCTGTTAATGTATTCCTCCGCCGCTCTGGAATATCCCACTAAAAGCATATATTTCAGGTTATAGCCCTTTTTGCGGAAATACAATAGCAGATTCCGGATCAGCGTCCGGCAGATCGTGGTCGCTATGATATTGATCGCAAAGAAGGTTCCCATCATGAAACGGGAGAAATGATTCTGTTTGACCATGTACAAAAATACAATAAATCCAACGATTCCTACCGTATTAGCCTTAAGGATTCCTGCTAATTCATATTTACGNCTGGTAGCACGNTTTGGTGCATACATATTAAAGAAATAATATAAAATAATATATTCGGGTATCACAAAATAGAGGTAACTAAAATAGACCCTCGTATCAAGTGCGCCTGCTCCGGGTTCTGTATCCGCAAACACCGTGCAAAACTTAATATACCATGCAAGCAAGTAGGAGACCGCCACAACCAGGGCATCTACCAACAAGTGCAATCGATTGAAAAGCTTCTGATTGTCCTTTATCATACCTTGCTACCTTCTTGCAAACATTCTACAATATTATTCCAAAAAGTACAACTTCAAATTCAATATCTATTATCCTCTGNAGNCGNCTNAACAGNTTNANCCACANNTGTCCCTGTATCCAGAGATAATTNNTAAAATACNGCCATTTNAAATGCACCTTTGCNNTTTTGCCNGTCTTCNGANANNGAAAGCTTTATCCCCTCCGAAAGCNCCTTTNCTNTATGCNNCNCCNAGTCCCTTTTTNGCTAAAAAANNCNNNTTTNCACANANATCCTGCCAAAAGAAACGGAAGNTTNANGATNACCTGNANNANNGGCATATTTTTATAAANCAGATAAATGCTGTTTNCTGCNGAAAGCTTTACCTTAAATTCATTATGNCTNGAACCGCTGACCGCACTNCCNGCATGATANACNANTGCNTNCGGTACATATCTATTAGGATNTCCACAAATATTTGCCCGATACCCAATATCAACATCTTCCAAATAAGCAAAATGNTTTNCATCAAANNATCCAATTTCTNNAAAANATACTTNTNCGNTANAANGCGCAGGCAGCNCAGGAAGAAAACACCCNGTCAGNCTTNGTCCACAAATNNGACGATTTTCCNNTNCCNCTTGCAAAAGCCCAGCCCAGTGCACAATAAAAATCTCCGGCGCCATCCAGCTTNTCNGGTTCTTTTAAACTGATCAGCTTTGCNGATACGGAAAAAGCNTNNGGATANCGNTCCANNTCNNTNTCCANATATTCNANNGCNNTNANATCCACAACGGTNTCNTTATTAAGCAGCANNACATACTCNGTTNCGGCTNCNCNGATCCCGGCATTTACNGCNNCNGAAAATCCCTTGTTNTNTTCAAAGNANATNATNCNNGTCTGNGGNAANCGTTCCCTGACAAGTTCAAGACTTCCATCCGCTGAAGCNTTGTCCACNACAATNACTTCCAANGGTANGNNNCTTTTATAAACCGAATTCAGNCAGTCTTCTATATAATTNATNCCCTNNTAATTTGGNATAACAACCGTNGTTTTTATCATTTATTAATTCCTCATTTAATTAANTTTCTCTATCATATCCGGATCCCANACAATCCGCCATCCCTTTTTCCGAATCTTTTCACAGAANCGAAGACTNAGNTCTTTATAATCCACCTGATCNTTCAGACANTTTTTCCANTCAAATCGGCCATTCCCCGGATTCCTCATATATCCNAGTCCCAGNATTTCTCCCAGAACCTCCTCNGCNCGNGGAGANACCTTCATGCACCTNATATCNACNGCCTCCACTTCCTGCATCAGNGNNGCCCNNTGCATNTANCCGCTGTATTCNCNNTGAANNCCTTNNTAAAGCNCTTCTCCTTNTTCTGTATAGATACCNGNNATTANNTTATTTGTCTTATCAATNATTTTTCCGCCCACAACNGCCGTATCNGNTCTGTTNGNAAACANATCCGGCTGATAGTCTATCCGGTAAAATCCGAGATGCCGGATATGAGATACCTTTCCCTTCCAATTTCTGCTCCGTATAAAGTCCTCAATTGCACGTTTTCCGGCATCATAAGCATATTGCTTACTTGCCGGATTTTCGGCAGTAGACTGCTCGTGGCAGCGCCAATGATAAAGAACCTTCGGTATATGNGCGACGGGCAGATCCATCCTCGTTGTTCTTTGCTTATCCTTTCCAAGCATACTGCTTACCGCCCGGAGCACCAGATCATAATCCTGCGCTCCATCGCACACCGTTCGGAAACACAATTCCTGCATGAGTTGACGCTTCATCACGAGGAAATGGCAGATATAATTATTGGATAAAATTAAATCAAGATTGAATTTCGGTTTCCTATTGACTTCAAAATACTTCAATCCTGTTCCGTCACATTTATCCTCATCAGAATATAACATCTGTAATTGAATATTTTTTCTTTCCTGCCGTTGAATTTCNTTCGCCATTTCGTAAAGCGCATTAGGAGTAAGCAGATCATCATGATCCAGAAGCGCAGCATAATCCCCGGTGGCATACATCAGCGCCTGATTGGTATTCGCNGATATTCCTGCATTTTGTTTCAGTCTGCGATATTTGATGCGGGGGTCATCATAGCTTTTTATGACCCGCTCTACCTGATCACTTTCACTGGCATCCGCCAGAAGCAATTCAAAATTCTCATAAGTCTGATTCAAAACCGATTCCANCATGGCCCGCAGATATTCTTCCTTTGTCTCATAGGCCGGAACCAGTATACTAAACCGGATCTGAAAGGAGCCTGCTTTTTCTTTTTGTGCAAGGAGCTCATCCGGTTCCGGATCTTCATAGTGATAATCATCCGTTTTTTCTGTTTCCACTCTCTCCCTGGCTGCATAGTATGCCTGCTTTATTCCGTTTTTTTTCAGATAGTTCAGGGTTTTCTTTAAATTGCTTATTTTAAGTATTTTTGCCATACCTTATGCCTGCCTTATGTTTTTCTCCTTATACGGCAAATCGCCCTGATAACCAGGGCGATTTTTAAATTTTACCGTTCTATTACAGATAAGCCTTCAACGTTTCTGTAAGTTTTTCTACTTTCTCTTGCGCATCCTCTAAGCTGCTTCCTTTTACTCCCATATAAAACTTAATCTTTGGTTCTGTGCCGGAAGGACGGGCGCAACACCAGGAATCATTGGTGAGATCAAAGTAAAGCACGTTTGATTTCGGAAGTCCGGTAGGTTTCTGCTCTCCGGTCTCCATGTCCGTCGTTACATCCCGGTCATAATCCCGCAGTTCTTTTACGATCAATTCTCCAAAATTCTTCGGCGGGTTACTGCGAAGCTTATCCATCATTTCTGCAATCTGTTTGGAACCATCGATTCCCTTTAGAGTAATTGCATACTGTGTTTCCTTGAAGTATCCATATTTTTCGTAAAGCTTTAACATCTGATCCCATACCGTAATGCCGTTCTTCTTGCACCATGCAGCTACCTCGCACAGGCACATTACNGCAACTACGGCATCCTTGTCCCTTGCATGGGTTCCTGCCAGNCAGCCATAGCTCTCTTCAAGACCAAATACATAATTATTAGAACCACTTTGTTCAAAGAATTTAATCTGTTCCCCAATATATTTAAAGCCCGTCAGAACCTCAATAAATTTCACCTGATAATCTTCACAGATAGCCTTTGCCATGTTTGTGGTAACAATGGTAGTTACCAGNGCCGGATTTTCGGGCATNGTCTNTGTTGCNGCNCNTTCTCTTAAAATATACTCTGCNATCAGCATACCGGACATATTTCCGGTAAAGGGCATGTACTCCCCGGTCTTAGAATCCAATGCGTAAATTCCCAGTCTGTCTGCATCCGGATCGGTAGCCAGAACGATATCTGCATTCTTTTCCTTTGCCAGCTTAAGCGCAAGGGTAAATGCCTTGGGATCCTCGGGATTGGGGTATTCCAATGTGGTAAAATCCGGATCGGGAAGCTCCTGCTCCGGGACTACATAAACATGCTTAAATCCAAGCTCAGAGAGAATTCTTCTTACCGGCACATTTCCTGTTCCGTGGAAAGGTGAATAGACAATGCGGATATCATCTGCCACTTCCTTAATGACGTCCGGATGAATGATCTGCTTTTTCAGTTCCACCATATATGCGTCGTCAATTTCTGCACCGATCACCTGATAAAGCCCTGCCTTCACTGCTTCATCCTTATCCATGGTCTTTACCTGATGATAGTCCGTAACCTTCTTAACCTCTTCAATGATCTCTTTGTCCTTAGGAGCCGTAACCTGAGCGCCATCCTCCCAATATGCCTTATATCCGTTATACTCCGGAGGGTTATGGCTTGCGGTAATCACAATACCGGAAATACATCCCAGTTTGCGAAGCGCAAAGGAAAGCTCCGGTGTGGGGCGGAGTGCATCAAACACATAAGCCTTAATGCCGTTGGCTGCCAGGCAGAGAGCCGCCTCATCTGCAAATTCCGGCGACATTCTTCTGGAATCATATGCGATTGCTACGCCTCTGTCTTTGCCGCCCTGGCTGATAATATAGTTTGCAAGACCCTGAGTTGCTTTCCGTACGGTATAAATATTCATGCGGTTTGTCCCGGCGCCGATAACGCCCCGNAGNCCGCCNGTACCGAATTCCAGTTCCTTATAGAAACGGTCTTCTATTTCCTTTTCATTTCCCTCAATCCCGCGAAGCTCTTCTCTGGTCTTTTCATCAAAGTAAGCATCTGTAAGCCAAAATTCATACTGCTCTTTGTAGCTCATTTCCATACCTCCTGATCCTGTTTATTTTCTGAAACTAATTTTACCACAATATACCTATATTTTCAAAGCAAAGTCACTGCGATCCAGAGAAAAATTCGGATTATAATAAGGATCCCCTGTCTCAAGCNCTTCTTTCCACTTTTCCCGGAACCTTGAAGACTCCTTCTCATAGCGCTGTGCCTTTTCTCCCTGATCATCCAGACCTCTGGATATAGACTCAAAATGATAAAGCTCCGCAAAGGGGGTAAACACATTTAAATATCCCTTCCGGCGCAATTTTAGGCAGAAATCCACATCGTTTAATGAGATGGCAAAAGTCTCATCCAATCCGCCAACCTGCTCAAAAAGCTCTTTCTTTACCAAAAGGCAGGCGCCGGTTACTGCGGAAACATTCTGTGCATAGCAGAGCCTTCCCATATACCCCAAGTTGTCCCGATGTTGTTTGTAATGGCTGTGCCCTGCCGTCCGGTGAGCCCCCAGCGACAACACAACGCCTGCATGCTGTATGGTTTTGTCTCCATAATAGAGCTTTGCCCCTACCGCTCCCACATCCTCTCTCTGGGCATACATCAAAAGCTCCTCCATCCAATTAACGGTGATAACCTGCGTGTCGTTGTTCAGAAGCAAAATGTAATCTCCTTCGGCGTGCTTTGCTCCCAGATTATTCACAGCGGAATAATTAAAAACGCCTTCAAAGGTCACAATTTTAACCTTAGGATTTTCAGAAAGTCCCTCATAGTAATCAAAAATGCTCTTTTCGCTGCTTCCGTTTTCCACAATGATAATTTCAAAATTCTCATAAGTAGATTTTTCAAATATGGAGTCCACGCACCGCTTCAAATCTTCTACATGATCTTTGTTGGCTATTATAATAGAAATAAGAGGACTTCCTATAATCTGATAGCGGATCTTAAAAATTGTTTCAAAAGCTCTTGTGGAAGTAATCTGAAAATGTTCAAAGCCATGTCTTCTCAAATGATCCGCCACAGCTCCTTTGGCGGATTCAATGGCATAAGGCTTCGCTTCAATTCCCGCTGCAGTGCTTCCTGGATGGCTTCGCCAATAATATAGAAGCTTTGGAACATGAACCACACACTTTGCCCGATCTGTCAGCCGCAGAATCATATCATGATCCTGACTTCCGTCAAACCGTGACCGGAATAATTCCGTTCCATCCAAAAGCTCTCTGGCAAATACGCTAAAATGACAGATGTAATTATTAGCCCGCAAATTATCAATGGCGTAATCCGGCTTAAAATGCATGGTCAGCATTTTGTTGATATCACCACTTTTAAAGGTGGTCTCATCACAGTATATGTAATCCGCCCCTTTTTCATTGATCACCTTTACATACTCATAAAGCGCGCTGGGATGAAGAATATCATCATGGTCAAAAAGACCGATATACTCTCCCGTTGCAAGCGTAAGACACTGGTTGGTATTACCTGATATGCCTTCATTCTTTTCTAGCTTTTTGTATACGATCCGGCCTTTTCCATCTTTCTCCTGATATTCTCTAACAATTCGAGCCACCTCCGAATGTGCCTCATCNGANCCATCTGCAAGACACANNTCCCAGTTTTCATAGGTCTGTGCCGTAACNGANTCNATCATCTCNCGCANGAATTCNTCCNCCGTATTATAAAGAGGAACCAGAATACTGATNTTTACCATGCGNNGGAATTTTGTCTCCCGCTGCTTTGCTGCCTCCTCCGGAGNCGGGAAACTTTTGGTTCCGTAACGTTCCATGGCCTGACGCTCAATCTTTTTATATTTCAGCTTTGCGATNACNCCCCGAAGATTTCCGCAGTTCTTCAATCTTGTCCTTTGACGCAAAAAGAAATGCATGACCTTTCGAAGCGGGGATGACAGCTTCCATAGCGGATTNTTTTTAATCCGGTTCAGTTTAAAGGTAAGATCGTCACATTTGGCCTCCAGATCTGCCACACGTCCTGCCAAATCAGCATTTCTTAAATGCTCTTTTACATATTCTTCCCGATAATTTATGTCCTCTTTTTGTCCCGTTTTTTTCACAATAACACCCGTTCCTTTTCTATTATTTTTTGACTTCAAGCGTCCAACTGCTCCAATTTACCAGCTTTAATCGAGAACACCTGTCTTTTGCCAAAATTCCGAACTGATAACTTCCTTCCGGTAATACGTCCATCTTTACCTTCGCCGCAAANCCNGTTAAATCTACATTTAATTGATCGCTCAAATTGTTTTTTATATCTTTTCTGCACCTTTCATCCACCAAAATTTCAAAAATAACACCTTTTTCTTTGTCTTTTAACAACAGTTTTTTGGTGAAACATGCGTTATCAGCTCCGATAACAAAAGTATACCCTTGAAAGTAATATCCCATATCCTCGCTGTTTACTTTCTTTCCTTTAGGAGCCTCTATCCCATATTTCCATTTATAAATATCCATAGCGCATTCCATCCCTACCACAAGACAAGAGTCCTCTCTTGCCCCGGCAGGGATACTGTCAAACCTTCTCACTTCCGACCATGGCATGTCCAGCGTTACCTGATAGCGGCATGCCGGTGAATATTCCGCCTCCAGCATATCGGTGGTAAGATAAGGGTGATAAAAGGGATCTTTTCCATACAGCGCCTGATGTCTCTCATAAAGCAGATCCTTTTCCCTCAAAAGACGAAGCTGCTTTTCCTCAGATTCCCCATCCTTTCCACGGCTCAGGGATTCATGATGATAAAGCACCACATCATTTCTTACTATATTATAATACCCCTTCTCATACAGGGTATAACACAGGTCTACATCGTTAAAAGCCACTGCCAGTTCCCGGCAGAAGCCTCCTGCCTGATCAAAAACCTCCCGTCGCAGCATAAGGCATGCTCCGGTTACCGCCAACATATTATGAACTCCCCGNTTCATCCCATAATAATGCACTTCTTTATCACTGAGGAATTGAAGCTTATGAGCCGGTCCCACCCGAAGATTGGTAATTCCCGCATGCTGGATTGTGTCAGAATTCGGATAAAGCAGTTTTGCTCCCACTGCCCCCGCATAAGGAAGGGCTGCCTTTTCTACCATCAGATCAAGCCAGTCGGCCTGAAGGATTTCCATATCATCATTTAAAAATAAGAAAAAATTTCCTCTTGCTTTCCCGGCTCCAAGATTGCACATATCTGAAAAGTTAAATTTCATAGGCTGATAAACATAAGTAAATCCNNCNNCTGTCGGATTCATNCTTTTCAAANNCNCTANTTCTTCNTCNATNCTTNGCCGGTTAGGATCATTGCTGCCATTATCCACAATGATAATCTCATAAGGATAAACGGTACGTGTCCGTTCTAACAAAGAATGAATACAACAAAATAAGACTTCCGGATTATCCTTCGACGGAATGATCACGGAAATAAATACCCCGTTTGCTTTCGGCCGTACCCATCGTATAGTTTCCGGCAGTCGAAGCCCTTTGATCTGCTTATAACCAGATTCCTTGCTGTGAAACAAAACCTGACGAATATGGTATACCGGTAATATATCGTCTTTCCTTCGGTCGGAAAAGCCACCATGAATNCGGATCAATTCATATAGAAGCTCATAAAACATCTGCTCTTCATCCTGNAAAGTCTTTTTTTTCATAACAGACGTTTTATTTTCTTCCCATATTGCCCTCAGCGCTTCTCTCTTTACCGCAATTAGCCCTCCAAAATAGTAAGCATCCAAAAAGCGGTCAGGCGACCAGTCCGGTTTAAACCAGGGCTNCTCTCTCTCTCCACGCGCCTGTTTCCGCACATCCTCATCACCATAAATCAGGATTATACTTTCATTTTGAGAAAAAGTCCTGCAAATCAGCGATATTGCAACCTCACTGAGCTCTCCTTCGTATAAGGTCAAAATATGAATATCAATATCTTCATTCATTAAAATTGTACTCCAATTTTCCCAAAAGGAATGCAGGGTATTGATCGAAACCTCCATCTTTTTTGTGCTTTCGACACGATTCGTCAANCATGAATAATTTCCTTCATTTTCCATTTTTAATCCGTCAAAAGCNGCTTTCCNGGAATCATTTGTCAGACTTTTCTTNTCATCATTCGCAATATCCGAGATAACTTTAATCTTTTCTTCCTGTTGTCTGATCCATTGATCATAGGAAAGGTCCTTATCCCGTACCTTTTCCTCATATAAACGATGCTGCCTCCGAATTAATGCCGTTTTAAGACTTTTNTTGATAGATTTCACCCGTTATCCCTCGCTCTGCAATCATCACGCGGACTTTGTCTTTTGAAAGACAAAGTCCGGCCATTTCTTAAAAAATCNTCTTTACCGCCCCTGCCATATCCTCNGCCAGTTCCGCCGATACCGGCGNAACCTCCATCTTAGCAATCAGTGTATTTTCCCCCCGCATCAAATGCTCNGGAAGNNTGATCACAAGATTNGGATCCTGAGTTGAAAACACATAGCAGCCATTTTTGATTATTTTNCCGTTGGTTTCAATATTTTTCTTTTGAATCAAAATCTCTGTTCCGTTCAATGTAATCTGGCGAATCTTTACTATGCAGCTCCGGTCTGCCGGATCAATACGTAAACTTCTCACATTTCCGTCTACCGGTATCTCTGCCTCCAGATAATACTCTTCCACGTAGATATCCGGTATATACAAGGAGTCCTCCTCCCGAAATCCCTCACCTCTGTCGTAATAGATCTGTATCCTCTGATCCAGAATCTTTTTAAGATGACGTTCCATAAGTACTTTGGGATCTACTGTATAAGTACCTATACCGGCACGAAGCTCACCCATGGACTTCTGTTTTCCTGTCACCTGCTTTTGAAACTGTCTCTCCTTCTCCTGAAAGTACTCCACTTGGTTTTGACTTAGATTTAATTTATTTAAAATCAAATCCAAATTTATTTTATTCCTTTTTTCTTCCTCCAACACATAACAATAGACCGCCCGAAATGCAATTTCTGTTGTCGNAACCTGCTTTTCCATCGTCCATTCATAATCGATCACAGTCCANNTGTCNCCGTCCACCAGAATATTNGCAAAAATCAGNTCATAATCTGCTACNNTTTTTTCTTCTCCATAGGANATCAACTGNAAGTANNNGTCNAACAGNCGNNAAAANTCNTCCATATCATCTCTGCNAAGGCANCNATCCAGCAATTCCTCNANGGTCNCTCCCNGCTCATANGGGAACTCNGCATANGNTCCATCCTCTGAAANNTTACAGGGATTGATGGAAAGNCCGCTNCCCTCATANCNNTNNGANAGNAGCTGNTANAANCGNTCCATCTCCTTTATATGAAGCCGNGCTTCCTCATTCATNGGAACCTTCCNCACTNTCNTCCCTTCCGGTGTATTCCATATNTCTGTCCGCAGCTCNTATTCNCTCGCCCGGTCATTGGAATATTTCACATAACTGATCTCCGGTGTCTTTCCGATTATAGCCATATAAGAATTGGAGAATAAGTCAAATACCTCATCCTTTATGATTTCGTCAAACACATACTTTTCGTTGAAGAGCACCATCCGGTCTCTATCAAAATTACGCATGTTATCAATTAATTCTCCCTGATTTGGGAGCCTNCTGTCTGAATAGATCACTGTGGGGAACTTATAATCCGGATAGGGATAATAAAAAGAATAGTCCTCAACGCCGCAGGATTTAAAAATCTTCTCTAATCCCCTGCGTGTAAAGGTTCTTGCACTGCCGCCGTCAGGATATCCTTCCAACCCGTCAAAATATGTGCCGGAGTGATCTTCTTTACACCCCGCCCAATACTTCAAGCCAAATTTATTTTCAATGGCAATTACGATCCGTCCGTCCTCTTTCAAATGCCTTTGCATGATCTTAAGGAAATCCTCATAAGGCGTCCCGGTATGAATATAGGATTGCCCGTATTCAAACACGCCAATCATACAGATATAGTCATAATCCGCTGCAAGGGCAGGCTCAATATCGCTGAAATTTCCTACCAAAATCTCTATATTGTCCCGATGCTGGTTCCGCCAGGCATTGATCTGACTCCTTTTGGCGGATAGATCCACGCAGGTAACCCATCCTGCCTTTTGGGACAGCTTATCAGTAATTGCCCCGCATCCCGCTCCAATCTCCAGCACCTTGTCCGTAGACTTGATCGGAAGCCAGTCCACAATATTTCCCCGAAGCGCGGAAAGATGATACAAAATCGGCCAGCTCATTTTCCGTTCAATAATAGATGGATATTCTACTTTGGCGGAATCCTTAACGATCTTAAGGATCTCATCCTCGATAGCTCCATCGCTGTATAAATCCTCTCCGGGATAAAATCGATAATCCAATGTGACCTTTCCAATCTTCTCCGGGAGCCTGCTTAGCAGCTCCTCCTCCGACAAATGAATGGGCTTTGGTCTTTTTCTGTCCTCGCTCATAGTTCTCCTTTAATCCGTCACCTGAATAACAGAATTCATATCATAATAACCTACAGTATCTTTATCTGAAATTACCGTGATATTCATCACATCGTATAATCTGTGATAAACCTTAAAATCTTCGTTTTCATAACCGGTCACTCCAAGGGAAAGCAAGTATTCCCCGCCCTGAAGATCCAGCTTTTGGGTGAAAGTGATCCTCTTCACACTTCCCGCCTGCACCGGCTCTAAAAATGCTTTTTCCACCATGGTATTGGTTCCGGTAATTTCCACACCTTTAATATTTTTGATGGTAAACGCAAAAATAGGGGCATGGATATCCCTAAAGAAGCGTACCGTCATATGTACGCTGCAGCTTTGCCCCTTAATGATCGCTCCGGTCTTACGCCCTGCCTCATCTGTAATATCATACTCCTCGATCAGAGCTTCCTTTGTTCCATACTCCAAAAGCTCCGGATTTACCGTCATATCCCCTTTTAAGTCTTCCTGTCCGTTATTCTCTCCCAAAGATGCTTTCTTGCCTGCCCTGGCCGCTGCCTCCGAAACCTTCCCGTCCGCTAGAAATTCATGTCCGTTTTCATCCGGCAGAGGAAATTGTCCTACCAGTACCTGCTTATAGGCATCGATCATTTCCTTGGGAGAACCCTCTCCCAATTTCACGCCCTGATTTAAAAGAACCACTCTGTCACAGTATTTACTGATACTGCTCAGATCATGGCTGACAAACAGGATAGTTTTTCCCATCTTTTTAAATTCTTCAAATTTATGATAGCATTTGGCCTGAAAGAACACATCCCCGACGGAAAGTGCCTCATCCACAATCAGAATTTCCGGATCAATGTTGATAGCCACCGCAAAGGCAAGACGGACAAACATACCGCTGGAATAGGTTTTTACCGGCTGATTAACGTATTCGCCAATATCCGCAAAGCTTAAAATATCTTCCATCCTTGCGTCAATTTCCTTTTTGGTGAAACCGATCATAGTACCGTTTAAATATATATTTTCAATTCCGTTGTACTCCATGTTAAATCCGGCTCCAAGCTCTAAAAGAGCCGAAATCCTGCCGTTGACCGTAACCTCGCCCGCAGTCGGGTTCAGTACGCCTGTGATGATCTTTAAGATGGTGGATTTCCCAGAGCCGTTGGTTCCGATAATTCCCACCGTCTCTCCCTGACGGATAGTCAGATCCACACCTTTTAATGCATAATGCTCTTTATACTTTTTTTTACGGGAGAGTCCCAAAGCCTCTTTTAGCCGGTCTGACGGCTTGTCATATAGCTTATAGGCCTTTTCCACTCCCTTTACCTGTATGGCAGTCACTTCGTTTCCCATGGTATGTCTCCCTTTTTACAGCACATCGGCAAAATGCACCTTAAGCCTTTTAAATATCAATGAACCCACGCAAAACAGCGTCACCGTGAAAATCCAGAAATAAGTAGATGAATAGAAATGCTCAAAGAACCACTCATCTCCATAAATAGCGTTCCGATATCCGTTTACGATATAAACAAGCGGATTCAACTTAAAAAGAGTGATCACCTGATCATTCTTGAGCATCCCGATATCCCACAAAATCGGTGTTGCCCACATTCCCACCTGCAGGCCGATATTAATGATCTGAGCCAAATCCCTGAAAAACACTACAATGGCACAGGTACAGTAACTCATGGCAAGAACCAGCACAAACATGCAAAAACTATAATAGACTACCTGAATGGTATAAAATGAGGGATAATAGCCATAAACAGCTGCCACCACCAAGAGAACAGCTACGAAGAAAAGATGAATAAAGGTAGCGGCAATCAGCTTAATGATCGGAAGAATACTGATGTTAAAAACCACCTTCTTTACCAGATAACTATATTCCAATAAAGCATTGGTTCCGTTTGTAATCGCNTCCGAAAAGAAAAACCAGGGNACAAGTCCTGCCGTCAGATAAAGCACNTAAGGAACCTCCACCCCGCTGGCCAGCAACTGGGATCTGGTCTGAAATACCCGGTCAAATACAATATAATACATCAATACCGTGACCACCGGCTGCACCAGTGCCCACAAAAATCCCAAATAGGATCCCGCNTATCGCTTTTTAAAATCATTTTTAGCTAATTTCCAGATCAGTTCCCTGCTTTGAAANAGNTCTTTGGGAATGATNAACATNCGGTCATAATAAACACCNAAAATAATACANGCCAGTNCAAGNAANGCACAGGCACAATACTTCTTCAGATCCTCGGTTCTCTGATCCGGNGCAAGGGGATTATGATGCNTCAGCACAACNATCGCNACAAGGATGCAGATTCCGTAAAATANTCCNATTCCCACCGGCTTCGGAAGCGGCTTAAAACCAGNCCGNCTCTTTTCCCTTTTATTATCTTTCATCTTACTTATCCATTCTTCCTGCTTTCGGTATATTCCTTAATTCCGCCCCATTTTTGATCCTTATCGGACAGAATTAACTCCTGCCCCGGCTCTATAGGCCACGCAACGCCAATATCCGGATCATCATATTTTAATCCGCCCTCATCGCCCGGATGATAAAAATCTGTGCACTTATAAGCAAACTCCGCGTAATCGGACAGCACCAGAAATCCGTGGGCAAAGTTTTTGGGGATGAAGAACTGCTTTTTGTTCTCGGCGGATAATGTCACGCCGTACCACTGTCCGTAGGTTGCAGACCCCGGTCTTAAATCCACTGCCACATCAAACACTTCCCCGGCAATCACCCGGACAAGCTTATCCTGAGGATAATTAATCTGAAAATGCAATCCACGCAGCACATTTTTCACGGAAGAAGACTGGTTGTCCTGAACAAAAACCTGGTCAATTCCTGCTTCTTTATAGTCATTATAATTGTAAGTCTCCACAAAATAGCCTCTGGCATCCCCAAACACTGTGGGAGTGATGATCTTCAGTCCATCAATTGCACATGTCTCTACTGTTATCTTTCCCATTTTCGCGCTGTACTCCTTTTCTCTTCCTAATTATCATATTTTATCCAGTCTTTACAGACCTTCCGCCACTTCTCTCATATATTTCCCATAATCCGTCTTCATCAGCGGCTCCGCTAGCTTAAGGAGCTGCTCCCTGCTGATAAATCCTCTCTTATAGGCAATCTCCTCAATACAGGAAATATACAGCCCCTGCCTCTTCTGGAATGCCGCGACAAAGTCCGCCGCGTCCAGCAGAGAATCATGATTTCCTGTATCCAGCCATGCAAACCCGCGTCCCAGCGTTTCTACCATCAGCGTTCCTCTTCTCAAATACTCATTGTTGATGCTGGTAATCTCGATTTCTCCTCTGGCCGAAGGTTTTACATTCGCCGCAATCTCAACCACATCATTATCATAAAAATATAGTCCCGGAACTGCATAGTTGCTCTTGGGATTTTCCGGCTTTTCCTCAATGGAAAGGGCTTTGCCGTTTTCATCAAATTCCACTACCCCGTACTCCCTGGGATCCCGCACATAATATCCAAAGATTGTAGCTCCCTTGCTTCTTCCTGCCACCTCCCGGAGTACTCTGGAAAAGCTCTGTCCATAAAAAATATTGTCGCCAAGAACCAATGCCACGCTGTCTTTTCCGATAAAATCAGCCCCTATAATAAACGCATCCGCAAGTCCCCTTGGCTGTTCCTGAACTGCATAGGAAAATTTCATCCCAAGCTGGCTTCCGTCCCCTAACAATTCTTCAAATACCGGAAGGTCTCTGGGTGTTGAGATAATCAGCACCTCCCGAATCCCTGCCAGCATCAGCGTTGACAGCGGATAATAGATCATCGGTTTATCATATACCGGCATAATCTGTTTACTGATTGCTTTGGTGAGAGGATATAATCTGGTTCCCGATCCTCCAGCTAAAATAATTCCTTTCATTGTCCACCCATTCTCCATTCTTGTATTAAAGCCGTAAGTGCATACGCATAGCTTTTATTAGTATACCACAAAATGGGAGTGATTGTAAATCACTCCCATTTTCATCTTAATTCTTTACGGCTGCCAATTTCCAGCTTTTCAAAGATATTGGACAGATGCTTTTTTACGGTACTCTCTGATATACAGAGTTCTTCCCCAATCTCCCTGTTGGTCAGCCCCTGCTTTACAAGTTCCGCCACCACCTTTTCCTGCCTGGTCAGTTTAGAGAAATCCAGTTCTTCTTTTTCTTCATTTTCCACTTCTGTTATGCTGAGCTTCTCTTCACTGTCTGAAAATTCTTTTCCCTTTTTGGATTGACGCTCTCCATTCTCCTCCTTCAAAACCACACAGCATACAAAACCGTAAAACAGCGGTCGTAAATCCAGCGCCAAATCTGCCAGGATCTCTCCCTGTGATATATCGCCCTGTATCATGCTGACAAAAATCAGCATAAAGGTCTCCAAATATCCGGCAGTCACTGCATTTTGCTTAAAAATCTGTTGTAAATCCTTCCATTTCATATGCTTTTCAAAGTGGGGAAGGCACAAAATTATGCAGCCCAAAAGAAACATGCCTATGTGCCGCAGGCTAAAGAGCAGGATTGCCTCTTTCTTCAACAGAAGACATAAAAGAAGCATATATCCAATTACTGCTGCCAGGTTTTTTAGCATTTTTTTCATAGGTGAACCCTATTCCTTTTCACTGATAAATTCCTGTATCTTTATATTGAGCCTTGCCTGCAGGGGCAAAAGGACAAGGGCCGTTCCCATTCCATAAATAAGTGAAAGCAACGCTACCGAAAAGCTGGGACCAAGCTTTGTCAGATCATCCATGCTGTAAATAATGAAAATGCCCTGTATGGCACAAATAAATACGGATACTGCCACCATGATCTTAATAGTCAGGTTTACTGCTTCTTTCGCCCGTTTCAGTTCCGGCAGGCTTCTCGCCTCCTTTTTCCCTATTACAAGTCGGAACGCATTGCTAAAGTCTTTCAGCAATCCTCCCGATATCAGCAGCGGAACCAAAAACAATACTAGGAAAATGATTGTGGAGAAATCACAAAACCGGTAAAGCATAGAGCTGACGGTCACTCCCCATGTACCGCACATTACTGCTGTTAACAGAATAACACAAATTACTGATAATAAATACATCTCTTCTTCCTCCTTTTCGATTTTTATAGCCATATTTTATCCGGCAGATTGTAAAAAGAAAATACTACTTTCACGCTGAAAAGTAGTATTTTTCGTAGTAGTCTTTATTAATCATCACCTTAGCCTTATCTGGCGCAACCGCATATCTTCAATCATGTTCTTCGCGCTCTTGCTACTGATAATTTTATAATTCAGTCCCCATGAAATCATTGCAGCAGCTGCAGTTCCCAGCAGGAACAATAATGTTGCCGCATACCATGGAAGTTTATTCATAAGATTAAAATGAACTATAACATTCAAAACAATCCAGTGATACAAAAACATACCATAAGAAAGATCGAACTTCAATCGTATCTTTGGCAGACAATATCCACACCCAATCACCATAAACGGAAGTAAAATGCTTGTCACAATATCAGCATAATATCCAGGCAGTTTAATGTTTACTGCTTCAATTAAAAGGTAAACAATAAGCATCGGAAAGAAAGCATTCCTTAAAATAAGCAACATGTTCTGACGCCTTTGATAGCAAAAGACACCTATAAAAAACCATAATGCATAAGGAACAAAAGATCTTTCAATCAATTTTGATACAATGCCTCCGCCCCTCCATGCATCACAAGCAAGATTCAAACCTGCAAGTATCGCTAGTAATATTGCCCAATATTTGCTTTTTAGCCTTTTTAGATAGGGATAAGTGATCCCCAACAGGATATATAACTGCATTTCCGTAAAAACAGTCCAAAGCGCACCATTGATACTTCCGGTAGCAAATGCCTTCAAGCAGTCCGGTGTATTGGCAATTCCGAATACTTGTGTTCCCAGCCACAAGATCATGCTCTTATCCAACGATTCCGGAACCAGAAAACAAACAATTCCCAAATTCACAATCGTACAAATCCACAATTCCGGATACATTCGCAAAATACGACGAAAGAAGAATTCCCTCCTCGTCTTCGCGCGTTCATAGGAAGCAGAAATCAGGAAGCCGCTCATGGAAAACAATATCACAACTCCCGGGAACAGAAGTGCAATGTACCTGATTCCACTCATGATATTTGCTCCCCTGTCTGACAAATTCGTTGATAAAATCATGGTATAGCCAGAATAGTGAAGCATCATAACACTCAATGCTGCAATGTAACGTAATATGTCAAAGCCATTCTTTTCATAGTTCTCATTTGCAGTCATATTAGTTCTCCATCATACCAGTAAGTTAACGCAATAAAGCCCTGTCTGAACTGTTATAAATATTTAAAATCATGAACGATCTTGATACATATCCTCATAATATTTCTGATAATCGCCGCTGGTTACATTCTTCATCCATTCCTCATGCTCAAAGAACCATGCAATGGTGCGTCTGATTCCTTCCTTAAACATAGTCTCCGGTTCCCAGCCAATCTCAGCCCTGATCTTGTCCGGCGCAATGGCATATCTGCGGTCGTGTCCCTTACGGTCCTCCACATAAGTAATTAGCTCCTCGTTGATATGAGCCTTTCGGGGATCTCCCTCAGGTAACATTTCCTGCAGAGTGTCTAAAATTATATGAATAATCTCAATATTCTGCTTCTCATTGTGGCCGCCTACATTGTAGGTCTCAAACAGCCTACCCTTTTCCTGCACCATATCAATAGCCTTGGCATGATCTTCCACATAAAGCCAGTCGCGGACGTTTTTGCCATCACCGTATACGGGAAGCTTTTTGCCTTGAAGCGCATTATTGATGATAAGAGGGATCAGCTTTTCCGGGAACTGATAAGGTCCATAGTTATTGGAGCAATTAGTAATGTTGGCCGGGAATTTATAAGTATCCATATACGCTTTCACCAGCATGTCAGAGCTTGCTTTGCTTGCCGAATAAGGGCTGTGAGGCGCATAGGGCGTTGTCTCATAAAAGTAACCGCCATCCTCCGGCAGAGAGCCATAAACCTCGTCCGTAGACACATGGAGAAATTTCTTGTCTTCTTTATAGGTTCCGTCCGGATTTTCCCATGCTGCTTTTGCACAGTTCAACATCACTGCGGTACCCAGCACATTAGTCTGCACAAACACCTCAGGGTTTTTAATGCTGCGATCCACATGACTTTCCGCCGCAAAATGCACCACTCTGTCAATGTCATTTTCTGCAAAAATCTTTGCGATGGCTTCCTTATCACAGATATCCGCTTTCACAAAGGTATAATTGCTTCGCCCTTCCACCTCTTTTAAGTTCTCAAGATTTCCCGCATAAGTCAGGGCATCTACATTGATAATGCGGATTTCGTCTCCATACTTTTTGAACATATAATGTATGTAATTGGAACCGATAAATCCCGCGCCCCCTGTCACTAAATAAGTTCTCATCCTTTTTCTCCTTTTCTGCTGTTATTAGTATCCCATGTAACTGGTGTTCATATCCACATTTCCGCTGATTCCCGGAACCGATCCCTTGGAGGAGTACTGCCACATGTCGTATCTGGTTCTTGAATAACTGGGTGTTGCGGCGTACTGTGCCAGCCAAATCTTATATCCTGTAAGGCTTGGCGTCTCGATCTTTTCATTAAACCACGTTTTGTTTGCATAAACGCCTGCTTTATAGCCGGAATTTTGAATGGTCTGACAAAATGCTTTGCATACCGCCGTTCTGGTAGAAGCACTGATTCCATCAGCCCGGCCTCCGCTGGATTCTACATCCAGAAATACCGGATAACTTATATTATAGCCTTTGATCAGCCCCAATACCATAGAAGCCTCCTCCACGGCCTCCACCTCGTTCACTGCCTGGGTGAAGAAATAAATTCCAACCTTGATCCCTGCATTGGCTGCTCCCTGAATATTGGCCCTGAATTTGGGATCTTCAATCAACGCCCCTGTGGTGGAGCCACGATAACCGCATCGAATGATAACATAGGACACGCCACTGTTTCTCACAGCATTCCAGTCAATATTACCATTCCACTTGGAAACGTCAATACCGAAGCTTCCGGAACTCTTATTTAAAGAACCGTCGCTGTTAAAACTGTACTTTGCTCCCAAAATAACCTGATCGCCGGTAACCTTATTTCCGTTTTTGTCAAAGAAATAGGTTACACCATCGATTACCTGCCAGCCGGTATAACGGTACTGTCCGGTGGTGGTTTTCTTCAAGCGGTAAAATTCATTGTACTTATAATAATCGGCATATTTCGCTTCTCTGAATGTGCCGTCTGAATCTTTGACATACAATGTCTCACCGTCCGTACTCTTCAGCGTTGTTTTCGTATCCTCTTTCGCCTTATTAGGCGTTGCGCTTGGTGTTGCAGTCGGTGTCGCGCTTGGTGTTGCGGACGGCGTAGGCGTTACACTGGGAGTTGGTGTTGCAGCGGCCGAAGGTGTTGCAGTAACTGCTGTTGTCGGTTCCACAGTTGGCACTACCGTAGGTGTCTGAAGTGGTTCCTCTGTGGGTTCTGTTGTAGGTTCTGACGTAGGTTCCTCTGTAGGTTCTGTTGTAGGTTCCTCTGTAGACTCCTCCGTCGGTTTCGCTGTAGGTTCATCAGTGGGTTTTGTTGCAGGTTCCTCAGTGGGTTCTTCGCCCTCCACTAGCAACCTAAATCCTATCGCCGCCTTAGCACCGGGATCCGGAACCTTGCTACTGTCAACCTTTTCATAACTTTCTTCCGTCTCTTCGGTTCCTTCAATGATCGTTTTGGTAGACTCCACCCATTCGACTGTGTCTGTATTGGTTGACTCCACTACCGTCTCATTGACCTTGGTATCCTCCACTGCCGCATTAACCTGCGCTTCCGTCTTAACCTCATCAGCCACATCTACCTTTTTATACTCAATGGTATCCTTTACCGTAATCGCTATATTTTCAGTTGAAATATCATAGTTCTCGTCAGAAGAAGGCGAAGTGATCCGTACCTTATATTTTCCCGGTGTCATATCCGTCTGATAGATAATTCCATCCTTATCCTCATCCTTCTTTGTATAAGTCTCACCTGACGGTTTCTCTATTTCCACTTCAAATGCAACATTTGGAATCAGCTTTCCCGTATTGCTGTCCACAAATTTGATTTTTAAATCCTTTTGAATAGAAGATAAATTCAAAAGTACTTGTGCCTTTTTATGGTCATCCTCTCCCTGCTTGTTTTCCTCTTCCTCTTCCTCTTCCAATTCTTCCTGCATGGTTGCTGCCATCAATTTTGCTGCCTGTGCATCGGCAATTGCCACAAGGCCCTGCTCTCCGATCACACTGATATCCTCTATCCCAACTCCAATCTCCGCAAAAGCTTCCACTTGCTTCTTTATATTCCGGCTATTCAGATAAAGGCTTCCTGTTACAACCGCCAAGACAAGTACTACCACCCCAGTAAGTGCAATCGCATAGTCAGCCGTCGGCAAATGAGTCAGTTTATAAACAAATGCAGCAAACCCGCTTTTCTCGTCATCATCCTCCTCATAGTATTCATCCTCGTCATCATCCTCGTAGTACTCGTCATCCTCCTCTATTTCTTCATCATCTTCGTCTTCCTCGTAGTACTCGTCGTCTTCCTCTATTTCTTCATCTTCTTCGTTGTCTTCGTAGTACTCGTCGTCTTCCTCTATTTCTTCATCTTCTTCGTCTTCTTCATAGTACTCGTCGTCTTCCTCTATTTCTTCATCTTCTTCGTCTTCTTCGTAGTACTCGTCATCTTCCTCTACCTCTTCATCATCCTCTTCGTAGTACTCATCGTCCTCGTCTACTTCCTCATCCTCTTCATACTCTTCTTCATATTCATCATCAAAATCCATCCACTCCAGTTCATCCATCTCATCCGTACTTCTTTTTTTATCCTGAAGTTTTTTTAAAAGTTTTCCCACTTATGTAAACCCTCCAAATTAATAATTCTGTAACATTTTCAAATTGAATTTCTTATTAAATAATTTTTCTACACGTCATTATAACATTTATCACATGTCAGCACAATTGTTTTATTTTTTCATCTCTTAAAAAAGACTTAATATTTTATCTTTCGTCAGTTTACATAACATTTCGACATACTTTGGCATTATTGCTCCCTATTTGTTACTATATATGTTATTGACTTTTTTTGTAAAAAAGATAAACTGATTATGTCAACAATGAACTCCTTTCACCTTGCATCTACACAGAAAGGATGGGGTTATCGTATGATGTACATACACTACTGCAAGCATTGCAACCGTATCTTCATGTTGAACGGTCACAAGATGATATGCCCTAAATGTACCGATCCATTAACAGAACTACAAATATCCTATCTGGATTATGTTGACCTGGATATGGAACAGCGACAGGCTTTTAAAGAAACCTGCGCTGATGATGAAAAGCTGAAGCAGCTGACAACTACCTACCGAATGTATAAATACAGCAAATGGTACAAAAAGCTCCAGTCTCAAAATACCGCTGATCTGCCCATCACCTCTCTGTTATCTGAGATTGCCAAGCAGAACATGAATAACGATGAACGCATGAATCATGCAGAAAAAACTGGCTCGTAGTTTTATCGCGAGACAGTTTTTTTACCTTTTCCCTCATTTTCAAAAAGCGCAAAGCCCCCTATACCGCAAAATATATATCCGGTATCACCTGATAACGACTTACATATAATAAACAAATATTCCGCCCAGTATCACCGCCATACCAAGCAGTTTTCTCTTTGTTATTTTCTCTTTAAAAAACAGATATCCCAAAAACATGACCACCCCATATCCCAACGACTCCACAACTGGCACATTCGTAAAATCCATGCCTCTGTACGCCATGCTCGTCATAAACATAGATAAAAACATTAACCCATAGCCACTTATTACATAAATATTCAAGTATTCCCTGATTGGTGAACTATAGGTTTTAGCCGCGCTTTTTTTCAGCAAAATCTGGGCAAAAGATGCTATCACTACAGATAAAATCAAAATAATCAAATACAGATTCATGACAAGTCCTACCTCCTTTTTTCACTCCTGCTGTCCTACGCTTATTGGCTACTGCCTTCCCCGCTGTTCAAAACAAGAATTCCAATCATTACCAGAACAATTCCTACCACTTTTCCGGGAGTAATCTGCTCATGAAAAAGAACGATTCCCCATGCAAGTGCCCATAGTAGCGTGATTGCCTTATTGGCATACGCAACAGACAATTCAAATTTTTTGATCACTTGCTGCCAGAGAAGGGCATAAACCCCAAGTATCATCACATCCAGTCCATAAAACAAAAAGAACTCAAAGCTTAAAAATTCTTTTCCTGATGCAAGTTTTAGCACTACGCTGGAAATACTGTATATAAAAAAGACCGACTGCAGCATCAGCAGATCCTTCCACTGTATTTTACTTTTCATAATATTTTTACCACTTCCGCCGCCGGACGGCTCTCCTTCCCTTCTCATAAAACTTACATTATTTTATCACAGTAACCTCTCTGCGTATATTAAATTTTTATGAATATATGGATTTTTCGGATAAATAATAGTAGAATAAGCACAGATTATACAAAGAAAGGCATGGTTTATTCATGGAACAAGATAAAGACGAAACAATAGATACAACCAATGAAAATCAAGATATTTCCACCGCAGCTAACTCCCCCGAAGCAGACACCACGGATTCAGGAAATGCGGGAAATGAAAGTTCTTCAAACAGTAGCAGATCACGTTTTCACATTAATCTCCATTTTGTACTTATTGCTGCCATCTTAATTATTGCCAGTGTCTCCGTTTACCGGCTTGTCCGTTGGAATCAGGGAACAAGGCTGAGTGATGACACCGAGGAGATTGACACTTCCCAATTTGACATTGAAGTCCTTGATATGATTCTTCCTATGGACGCTTCCAAACTGGAAGGGCATGAAGACGACGGTGTAACCACCATCTTGTGCTTGGGAAATAATCCTTTTTCCGATGATCGGGACTCGACAGGCCTGGCCGCGCAGATTGCTTCCAAAACCGGCGCCGTGGTTTATGATTGTGCTTTTCCAGATTCCTCTGCTGCATGCAAATATCCGGTCTACAATCCGGAATATACCAGGGATCATTTTAATTTCTTTTATGTAATGGAATGTTTCCGGAACAATGAATTTACTGCAATTAACTCCATTGCAAACGACGAACCGGATCCCCGTTTTGCCGAAACCGTAGAGGTCATGAAAACAGTGGACATGGATAAAGTGGATGTACTCATCATCATGTATGACAGTACAGACTATAACATGGGAACTCCTTCGGACAACCCCGAAAACCCTCATGATGTAACTGCTTTTACAGGCGGTCTCAAAACAACAATCGAAAATATCAAAAACACTTGGCCGTATATCCGCATTTTCATCATGTCCCCCACCTATGCACAGGCAATTGACGAAGAAGGGAACTATTTAAACGGCACCATCACCGATATGGGAAATGGAACTTTAAATCACTATATGATCAAAGAAGCGGACGTGGCAATGGACTGTAGTGTCTCCTTTATCGATAACTACTATGGAACCATCAACGAAGACAACTACAGCGAATATATGACCGATTATATGCGCTACAATGAAAAGGGACGTGAAAAGCTGGCGGAGCGGATTGCTGACATCATCAATAATCAGATGATCACAGTTGTTCCCGCCGCCAATTAGTATCTCTTCTGCCCAGTTGTTACTTGCAGAAAAAAGACCCCGGATAAGGCATTTTCTGACAATGCACTTCTCCGGGGCTTTATTTATTTCCGTGATAACAATTCTTCATAATCAAACTCTGTAGCTATTTCCCGCATATGTTCCAAATACTGATCGATGGTCTTTCCGCTTTGTCCTTCTTTGGCAACCAGGCAGGTTCCGTCCGCAAAGCATTCCGTCATAAAACGATTGTATCTGGGGTGATAATGGCTGTAATCCGCATAGTTATTCAGATCACAGATAATCTCCTCAAGATCCGGAAAAAAATATACCGTTACATTGTCATATTCATTCAGCCGGTTGGAAATATAGCGGTAAGTTTCTATAGTTGCATCCAGATGATTTTCCTTTTGTACATCATTCCAGAACAAAATGCTGTAGGGCGGAAAAAATATCACAAACTCAGTTTCCGGATTTTGTTCAATATAAGGACAGATATTTGCGGTAAGATTTTTTTCTGCTGCCTGCACAAAATCCCGGGGATCTAACGTCTCCTCCACCTGCTCCGGCGGTTCATAATTATGCAGAACCCATTCTTCACTGTAATATTCCTCAGTCCACCAGCTTGCATATACATTNGACANATCNGTAGGCTCCGGATCCGCCATTGGNCGCAGNATATAATTNAAAAGCACATCCTTATTGAGTACNTATTGTACGTCATTTAACAGCTTTTTNTCATANAGATATTCCGGTATTGGATATTTCACCTCNTCNACNNCNCCTGTATANGTNATCACATCCACNCCNAAAAAGACNTTTTTGACAGANCTTNNCCTCTNTNNNCTGNTCAAAAATNATNTTCATNATATTGGACTGATCNTTTGGNAAAGCGCCGCTGTANCTCAGNTTTATGGTATTCAGCCCCATCAGTTCNTTAAACCANGTTGTCTGAAAATTCACNGTCATGGANGANCCCANTATCACACTGTCATANTCCATGTTTTNNGCCATTCCCGNNTTCTGGGAAAGCTGATTNTCCACNAGNTAAGGAAANCNNTCCANAGGNNTNTGATAGTGAAAAAAAGGATCCACATAAACCACCAGCGCNGCNNNNGCCANAAANGCTNGNANNGNNANCGNTGNAAAAAGCAAATCANNATCTTTTTANAAGGATTNTTTTTCATTTCTGTCTATTCCTTTGAATCAGAATATAAATTGCNTCAACAGNATCTTACCCTTTCACTGCNCCGGCTGTCAAGCCGTCTACAATCTGATTNCTGAACATACAGTANACGACAATCGTGGGNATAATCGCAATAACAATNGCTGCAAACATCTGCGAATAGTTGGTATTGTANGGACCTACAAATTTTGANAGGGAAACCGGNAANGTCTTCTTTGNATCATCCGAAATAAATACCATCGCCANAAGCANTTCGTTCCANTTNGCCACAAANGTCATCAGCCCTGTNACAAAAAGNCCTGTTCTNGCAAGNGGCAGNGCAATNTGGGTAAANGACCTGTAAATGGAACAGCCGTCAATNCACGCNGACTCAAACAATTCNTTGGGCAGGCTNTCNAAAAANCCNGTCATAATAAAAATCGTAATCGGCAGCGACAATGTCAGATACGGCANTATCAATCCNANCGGNNTNTTCGTNAANTGCATCTTNGAAAANCTNGTAAATACCGGAATCANAATACAATGCACCGGAATCATCATACCNGTAAGAAAATANGTCATCATTNCNCCTGATAANTTCCATCTCATTCTNCCAATNGCAAANGCTGCCATNGANCCNACCAGCAGGCANAGAACCAGNGTTGNNCCACANACNANAATNGAATTCNAAGTGGCNGTNCCNAATCTNCCGGCCGTCCAGGCAAANCTNTAATTTTCAATCATNGGATGCTCCGGNAANGCCCANGGNGAAACAAACAANGTTTTNTCATCCTTTANCGAAACNTANATTACCCACAANAGAGGCAGNAGATAGATAACTGCCAGAAGCGACANNAATANGTATATGATGGTATATATNNCTTTGTTTCTTTTTGATCTCATTTTGCCGCCTCCTTACATCTCATAATTATCAACTTTGACAAACTTATTAATGATAAACGTTACAATCAGGCAGAGTACCAGAAGCACGGTACCGATTGCACTTGCATAGCCATACTTAAAATATTTAAATCCCTGCTGGTAAAGATGGGTCGCCAGCACATCTGTCATATGATTNGGTCCGCCCTCTGTCATATTNAAAATNANATCAAANAATTTTAAAGATCCGATCGCATTTAAGGACATTGCCGTNGCCACCATAGGACGAATCAGAGGAAGCGTAATATATCGGAAGGATTGAGCTCTGGTACAGCCGTCAATATAGGANGCCTCATACAGGGTCGAACTGATTCCCGAAATCTGAGCCATATAAAGCATCATGGACTGCCCCACATACTGCCACAGAGCAACCGATGCAATCACCCACATGGGAAGAATGATAAANCCCTTTGTATCCATCAGCCANAGNGGGCCTTCAATNCCAAACTGTGCCAAAATCTGATTNATTCCCAGTTTTGGTGTAAAAATAAACATCCACAAAAGCCCCAAAGCTGCCGATGATAACACGCAGGGCAGATAGTACACNTTTTTAAAGAAATTNCTCCCNTTTTGAATGTTTGTCAAAAGCGCNGCCAGNATCAAACCNGCAATCAACTGTGTCACCACNGAAAAAATCAGGAAAAANAGCGAATTTTTCAGGGCAATTTTCATAGTTCTGTCTATGGTAAACAACTTTCTGTAATTTTCAATTCCAACAAACACCGGCTTTGTCAGTGCATCATACTCACAAAACGAATAATAAACCGATTGACAGATCGGAATAAACAAAACAAACGTAAATAGCAAAAATGCCGGCGCAACAAAGATAACAATCGCCTTCTTGTCTCGTAATAATTTATCCATACACACCTCCGGAATCTTAGAAAAATGCAGGATTGGATTTCTCCAATCCTGCGTAAAACTGCCTCATGTCATTTTTATTTATTCCAGATATTGTTCTTATAAAAATCTTCCAATGANGCAAGTCCNTCTTCNACNGGAGTTCCCAGATAAATAGAAACCATCGTATCATCAAATGCTGAACCTGCCTCTGTAGTTGCCAATGATTCATTGTAGAAACCAAATGTAGATTTTGCATTTCCAAATACGTCCATTACGTAAGCAAGCTGTGCCGGTGCTTTGGAAGCATCATATTCTACGGTTGTAACAGGAATCTTTCCACCNACTTCTGCAGTATACTTCTGTGCTGTATCATCTGTGAAATACTTCATGAATGCGATAACAGCGTCAGGATGTGCTGTATTTGCGCTCATTGCAAGGCTATCAGATTTAGCAATAACCCTTCCATCTGTTCCGGGGAATGCAAACACGCCGCACTTATTTTCAAATTCAGGATTGGNGCCGTTGATCTGNGCAATTGCCCATGAGCCCTGAATCAGCATTGCTGCTTCTCCATTATAGAAGTTTGCTGTAGCAACATCGTTNGTATCACCAGCTGCGGTAGGCTGGAAATACTGAGAAACTTCAACCAGCTTATTAGCCGCATTTACTACATTAGCATCAAGCCANGAAGCCGTGCCGGCGTCAAGCGCTGCCGTGTCCACGCCTTCACTGTCGCAAAGATAACCTGCTAACATNGATAAGCACCATGCAGTACCTGCTGAAATNGTAAGCGGTGTGTAACCGGCACTTTTCAGCTTCTCACAGGCATCCAGCATCCCCTGCCAATCGGTAGGCATTGTGGTAATTCCTGCNGTCTCAAACATTTCCGTATTATAGAATACACATGCTGCTGCGATNTTCAACGGCACCGCNTAAATCTTGCCGTCATAGGTTTGCTGTGAAAAAGCGCCCTCACCGCCGTTAAAGGTATCAAGCCAGCCGTCTGCCTTTATATAGCTTGTTAAGTCTGCAGCCACACCGGGATCAACATACACATCCAGATTCGGTCCCGGGCTTACGATAAAGCAGTCAGGCGTCTCATTTGCTGCTACCAGAGCATTCAGCTTCGGATAATACTCTTCCAGGTTCGTGGTCACTACATTCACATGATACTTGCCTTCATAATCCTTGTTAAATCTCTCTACTGTCTCCCGATATCCTATAGAGATNAGGTCTTCCGTAGCGTTCAGATCATCCCAGAACATCCAGGTGATTTCTTCTACGCCTCCGTCACTTCCGCCTGACGCAGATCCGCCGCCAGATGCATCCGATCCACCGCCGCATCCAACTAACAGAGATGTGATCATGGTCATGCTAAGTAAAACTGATAATATTTTCTTTTTCATGTTTCATACCTCCCTCAGGTAATTAATTGACCCTATAGTTCCGGAAAAAGTCGGAGCTATAGTTTTTGTTGCAAATACAGTATAACAAATAGTCGTGCTTTACTCTTTTTAATAATTGCTCTGTATGTCTCAAAAATTGCTATCATTTCATTTTATTCCGTGAACATTTTGCCTTATTTTTTTACCATTACAAAATATTTTATGGTTATTTTGACACGAATATCAATTATTCTTTTGTTCTCTTTAGGATTTCTGCACGTTTTTTGTTTAATTCGAAACTTTTTTATGATAATATGAAGATATCAAAAAAGCAATTTTTAGAACACCCGGCAGCTTATGAATCATCTGCGCAATTTTCAGCAGCTAAAGAAAGGATAACGAATTCTATGATTGAAATATTAAACGGAATTAAGGAGACCGTTGTATATAAAGATATTGAAGGATTTAAACTGCATGACAATACTGACTATGAGATCTATCCCGAGCACTGGCATACTCCCATTGAAATTATCATGCCTATCAAAAACTACTATCATATTTCCTGTAAAAAAGAAATCCTCACTGTACAGGAGGGGGATCTTTTGCTCATTAATTCCGGTGTTATCCACGGTATGCCCTCGACGATTCATGGAGAACGGCTGATCCTTCAGACTGACTTTTCCCTTTTGCATAATGTGGCTGATCTGGAATCCACTCTGTCAACCATTCCTCAGGTTCTTCTGCTCACACCCTCCACCGCACCGGCAATCCACAGACGGCTGCAAGAGCTGATGCTGGAAATCTACCGGGAATATTACAGCGATTCTATCCTGATCAGTGCCTCCATCTACTCCAAGTTTATTGAAATGATGGTTCTGATCGAACGGGAGTACACCGGCAAAAGAAACTCTTTTGACACAGCCTCCGCCAAAAGAAAAGAACACACCGAAAAGTTTATGATGGTCTGCAACTTTATCCACGAACACTGTACCGAAGATCTGTGCCTGGATGACGCTGCCCGCATTGCCGGTTTCAGCAAATATCATTTCACCAGGCTTTTTAAGGATTTTACGGGAGTTTCCTTCTATAAATATCTGAACAAAAAGAGAATTGAGCACGCTGAAAAGTTATTGGCGGATCCGGCTCTGTCCATCACCGAAGTTGCCTTGCAGTCAGGATTTTCAAGCTTCTCTGCGTTTATCAGAATGTTCAAATTGTTCAAAAACTGTACGCCTACCGAATTTCGAAATCTCTATGAGGATTAATACGCGGCTTTCATTAGAAGTTTACATATAGAAATGAACTGACTCCCGCCAGGGATAGCACACTCCACACAAACAGCACTGCCATGATCAGCGCATGGATCATCTTCGGCTTTGCCGCCTTAACAAAGTCTACCGCTGTCCTTCCGAAAAATACCAGCAAAAGCGCCGCCGCCAGAATCAATGCCATACAGATATAATGACCATACTGCCAGCTATCCAGACGAAGTACCTTGATCACATACCAGAATTCATCCAGATTGAAGCATCCTGCCAGATTCCGGTCCACTCTTCCGCCCCTAAATCCTGCCAAAGTTTTGAGAAGCGTTACTGCCTCTTTCACGGAAGGAGCCCTGAAAAACACCCATGCAACATTCACATACAAAAAAGTTAATAAAACGGAGACTCCGTGCAGTATCCATCTGCCCGGTCCGCACATTTTTTCATATCTGCCCGCAAATTTGCCAAAAAAACCGCTTTCCGTCACTGCCCTGGTTCCCACATACAAAACTCCGTGCATCATTCCCCAGATCAGGAATTGTACCCCCGTACCATGCCAGATTCCGCTTAAAAGAAACACGATCAGTACATTGACGTAAGTTCTCGCTCTCCCTTTCCGGTTTCCTCCAAGGGGAATATATACATATCTGGTAAAAAATCCGGTCAGCGTCATATGCCACCGTTTCCAGAACTCCAGAATGTTTGCCGCTTTATATGGCGAATTAAAATTCAGGGGAAGCTCTATCCCTAACAAGCCGGAGATCCCCATTGCCATATCGCAATATCCGCTGAAATCAAAATAAAGCTGTAACGTATAGGACAGCATCACGATCATTCCATCCCATGAATTAAGAGCCGGAAGCATAGCGTAGCCATGGTTGACCGCACTGCCGAAAGTATCTGCAATCAATACCTTCTTAAACAGCCCCAGAACAAACAGATAAATTCCCCTGAAAATACGCTCCCAATCCGCCTGATTTGCCGCACTTTTTTCCATAGCACGGTTCCGTTCCCATATTCCCTGCAATTTTGAAAAGAATTCGGCCGGAAGCATGATAGGTCCCTGCATCATTTTGGGGAACCAGGCTACATACAGACTGTAAGAAAGTGCATCGACCCTTTTCAAGTTCCCGCGATAGCACTCCACCATGAATGCAATTTGAGTAAAAGTATAAAAACTCAGACCGGGAGGCATATACCTTCCTGCCGCCAGATACTTAAAACCGCACAAAACCCCTAAATGAAACACCAGTCCCATCACCAGTATTTTCCAGGGTTCCCCTCTGGTTTCCCTTTTCTTTTCCATCCATTGGCAAAGTTCGTAATTCACAGCCATACTGACAAGCAATACGGGAAGATACTCCACTCCGCCAAGTCCGTAAAAAATTAACGATGTCAGAAGCAGCCAGAGACAGGGAAGATTCTTTATTCTGTTTTTATGCCCGTTTCGTTCCGTAATCCGCCGGGAAATTCCATATCCCAAAAGCATAAGTGGAAAAAAGGCAAATAAAAATTCATAAGAATGAAATAACATTATCCCTCGTCCTCGTAATACTTCTGCCAACTGTCCACAATTTCCTTAGTAACCGGGTCCAGATAAATACGGTAACCGTCAACTTCAGCCACCAGCTCCAGCCCGCATAGAAGCGGATCCTGATCGCTCCGGCGCCCCGGCGCCATCACAATATACTGACAGTATTCTTCCCGGGTTGCCTTAAGAAGCTTCTCTATATCCACGATCTCGCTGCCTTCCATAGCCTCATAGACCGCATTATAGTAGTCCCATTGCTGAACAATCATTTCCCTTCCATAAGGCATATTGATCCGGGCACTGTACTGACGNACAAAATGAATCAGATCCGGAGGCATCACTGCGGATACTCTCGCATCCGGATTTTCCGGCTCGATCAGATCACATATTTCAATCACGGTATCCGGTATATGATACAGATTTTCAGCCTTGGAAATATAATTACTCTGATAAACACATGTTCCGCAGAGCATAATAAGCGNCGCTGCAAGTATCACACCTATCCTTCTGTGTTTCTCAAACATGCGGCAAAACCCGTATATGGTAATGATCCCCATGGGAATCGTCCATAAGATTCTGTAATAGGTCTCCGGATCAAGCCCTGTNGCCACAAAAAACTTGCGGCTTAAGGGAAACAAAAACAGGATAACAATGATAAGCGGCGCATACACAAACATNATTCTGTTTCTCCGCTCTTTTTCTTTGATCAGCAGATAGATCCACATAAAGAGCGTGAGTAAAAGTAACAGCTTAAGACCGGTATAGAGTTTGAAGATCACGAAGCTTTCCATAAAAATTCCGAACATGCATCCACCTCCCTATACACCTAACATGCCATGCGTCAGCATCAGATACAAAAGAACATAAATTCCGCCGCTTACACAAGCAAGCCCCGAACGAATCAGAAATCCAAAGCTTTTCTTACTGATTGCAAACAAAAAGCCAAAGCCTGCTGTCATCAGGCAGCTGAGCAGTACGGCAAGGGAACTGCTGGCTCCTCCTGCCAGATTCAGCGCCGCCAGCAGAATCCATAATCCGGCTTCCTTACTATTTTCATAAAGCAGAAGAAAGATCCATATCACTGCCGGAATCACCACATTCCCCGCAAATGATTTCCCCTGCCAGGTCCGGGTAAGGAAGAAAGTTTCCGTAGTGTATAGGGAAATGTTTCCAAACACCTGCCATAATGCAATCAAAACCATGAACATGGGAAGCAGTTCCTTTTTCTTATGAAAAAGTGTCTGTCCAATCTGATAATAGATTAAATAAGTCAAAGGGATCAACACTAGCGGAAGCACACTATGGCAGATCACAGTGGCATGAAAACCGCTGACGCTGCCGATAAACGCCGACCAGATAGGGAAAAGCGCCAGCGCATGGCGCACATCCAGAGGCGCACTTCTTCCCGTATAAGGATTTACCCGGTAAAGTGTGTCCGCCTGCTGGGCAATCACCGCCTGTACACCATAATAGGCATCATCTCCGTCAAAGGAAGCCCTGGTAAAGGCCATATACATCTGAAAAAGNACCAAAAGAAGAAATAGGATCAGCAGANTCTTTTCTTCCNTGCCGAGATTCCAAAACCCGTCAAGCATTNCCCTGGGAGAATCCGGAAAATTCCATTCCATGTTCTTTTTCCTGCCCCGAAATGTCAGTAACACTCCCAGTGCCGCCAAAAGAACCGCCAATGGCAAAAAAAGTTTTATGAAAGTACTGTACCCGTTATATACCACATAAATCACCACCGGAATGCCGATCACTTCCACNAGCGCAAATTGAAAAATGTATCCGGCAATCAAAGCTTTCCCCGGTGTGCGCTGCCTCTTTGGAAGAAGNGGCAGAAACAGAAGTCCCATACAAAAGGGAATCANNAAAAGCCANAAAAATAAACTGCATATTTTCAGAATGATCATTCTCTTATTTCCTTTCAGCCTTTTTTCAACCGGAACAGATAATATGTGAACTCCATNTCNNCCTGATACCANGGNGCCTGTGCCGNAAGCTCATACTTGTCCCATATAANATCCGGATATTCNTCNCGAGCTATAATATAATCTGTTCTGCCTTCCCGAATATACTGCTCCTGATCCCGAAGCACATCNTCAATATGAATCGTCTGGGTCTGGAACCACCTGCAGGTCGGAACAATATCGCACACTGTATATAATCCTGCATCCAGACAGCCTATATTTAGCAAAGTGGGATTCTCCGTTTCTTCNACAATCTCTTTNAATTTATAAAGGAACAGATCTTCCCTCTTTTCTTTCATATAAGGGATATTCATGGACAAGNTCCAAATCATGCCCGNACAGACCGCAAGCGAAAACACCATTCCGGCAACAATTCCTGCCCTTGCAGGCACAGTTCCGNACAGCCTGNCTGACCGTCTTTGCAGTCTNTNCGCTGCCCATTCCAGAATTTTCCCNAAAAGAGCCANTCCAAGNACCGTAAATANGGAAAGCGGAAGNGCATAGTANGGNAGNNNNGANCCTCCCACGTAAATTCCCAGAAAAAGAAAAAAGCAAAGTGACAACAGATTGATCCTTTCCNAAANNTTCTTTTGNCGNCCGAATATNNNCCAAAGAACTCCNGCAATCACAAANANAAAATAAATNAGATTATCCNANATCAGCCAATATAACAGCTTNGNCAGCGTATANACNCTNTCATACANTCCNGGNCCTTCTNCGTTNANGTTGCTGTAAGGCAAACACATTGACNTAAACATACCCAAAATACCATTCATANANCCCTTTTTGTATNCCNAAATANATCAGCCACGGAACAAANGGAATGGCCATTCCCANNAAAAAGACCAGACANGCNTTTACCGCCCCAAAAAANTCCTTTCTCACCANAAACGCAAAGGCAACGCACATCANCCAGGCAAAGAAAAATCCAAGCNCNGTAAACTTGATGTTGGCAANNATCCCCGCAAGGATCCCTCCTNCCAAAAGGGTTCCCCGGTTCATTTCCCGTTCCGGGTAATCATTTTTAAAATAATTCAGAGAAAGATACAGTCCCCAGATCAGAAAAGGATAACAGATCTCCTCCGCACTCCCGCCCCAGTAAAAACTTTTGGAGCAAAATGCCGCCGCNANGGCGACAGGTGCCAGACAAAGCGCCGTCTCTCTTTTCACATAAAGCTGTAAAATCCTGAAAATTCCCAAAAGATCGGCTNNAGCAAAGACNACCTCCAAAAGNAACACCCCCAAAAANGTGGTGTGAGATACCAGATAAGCCAATCCATACAAAAAGTAAAGATACATTCCCTTTTGATCAAACACATCCCGATAGGGCATTTTCCCATTAAATAATGCTTTCCCAACCGAAAAATAACTGTTTGCATCATTCCAGTCATTACAGGGATACAAAAAAGAGGATCGAGATGCGATCATTAAAATCACAAATGCGGATAGAATCAAAAAACAGATCTCAACCGCCTTTTTATTTTTGAACAAATTCATATTTCCCTGAAAGCAATTCATATTGTACCATTTCTCCATTCTCCTGAAGCAGCGTAACTCCCTGTGCCTGTTCTATCTCCATGCCGCCCTCCAGATATCCTCCGGAAGGAACGGCCGGAAGCGTGAGGGTTGCTGTTGTGTTAGCCGGAATCGTAAAGTAATAATGATATCCGTTTTGTGTCTGTTCCCATTTTACACTAATTTCCCCATAAGCACCAGAATAACTTCCCTCCGCAAAAAGAAGTCCTCCTCCTGCCTTCGGTTCTAACAGAATATGTTTAAATCCGGGCTGTGTTTCATCATTTTTAATTCCAAGCACATCCGTATAAAGCCATGAAACCGGCGAACCAAATGCATAATGATTCAGAGACCCATCCAGACGATAGCCTTCCTCCTGCTGTTTATAGGCCCACAGCTGCTCCCAGTTGGTCGTGGCTCCCTTAGACGCCGGAAACAGAAGAGAAGGAATCTCCTCCTGCAGCAGCATGCGATAGGCACTGTCTACATATCCATAATCACTAAGCGCCGGAAGCAGATAGCCTATTCCCGAAAATCCGGTATTAATGTGATAATTACTATATTCGGCAAGCAGTTCAATGTTCGCTGCCGCCTGCTCTCTCAGCTCTTCAGGAAACAGGGAAAATTCCAATCCCAAGGCATAGGAGGTCTGGGTATTACAGATTGTCTGTCCGTCAGGAAGCACAAACTGTCTCTGCCATGCCGTCTTAAACTTTTCATAAACCTGCCGGTAATGTTCCGCTTCTTCTTCCCTCCCAAGTGCAGCCGCCATACGTGAAACCAGATCTGCCGAATGGGCACACCAGGCCGTATCCGACAATTCCGCAGGCGTATCCTCATTTGACAAATGATCTCCATAACCACCCCAGTAACGAATATACCCGTCACTGGTATCCTCCAACATATCAACCCACTTACAGAGGGCATCATAATTTTCTTCTATAATGCTTACATCACCATATTGCATATACAGGTTCCAGATTATCACCACCGGTGCATCTCCCCAACAGTTATTGGATGCCGCACCTCCGGTTCCATCCCAATCTGTCCCAAAATTTCTGGGAACCATATCCGCAAATGATCCCCCTTCACTTTGAAGGCTTCTCTCCTCCTGAAGGAATTTCCGATAAAAGGCAAACACGTTCATATTATAGGAGGCCGTCAGAGAAAAAATCTGGGCATCCCCCGCCCAGCCATGGCGTTCATCTCTTTGCGGACAATCCATGGGATTATCCAGGAAATTGCTTTTTTGACTCCAGAGAGTATTTTGATAATACTGATTCAACAATTCATTGGAACAGGAAAAAGATCCTGTCTGCTCCAAATCAGAGGACAACACGATTCCCTGCACATCTTCTAAGGGAAGCGCTTCGTCAATTCCCGTGATCTGTACATATCGAAACCCGTGAAATACAAATTCCGGCTCAAATATCTCCCCCTCTTCGTCACCTTTCAGCACATAATAATCTGTAGCTTCTGCCGTAAGCAGGTTTTCCGTCCAGATTGTCCCCGGAGCATCGTCTTTATTCACCAATTCTTCCTGATTTAATTCTTCACCATATCTCAGCGTAATAATCTGACCCTTCTGTCCTTTAACCTTTATCCTACAGATTCCTGCAAAATTCTGCCCAAAATCATATACATAGGTATTTGCTACCGGTTCTGACACACTAATCGGTGCAAGCTCCTCTACACAGATAATTGGCTCATTTGCTTTTCCCTGCAGAGGCATCGTTAAATACTCCTCTCTCACCTGATTTTCTTCAACCGCCTTCCACATGCCTGTCTCAAAACCAGCCTTATCATATCCTGGCTGTTCATAGTTTGCATCATAAAATTCACCCTGATACAAATCATCCTCTCTAACAGGTCCATCGGTGTAACATAAAAAGCTTTTATCCGTAACAATCTGATCCATACTGCCATCCGCATAGATAATCTCCATTTTTCCCATCAGGGCATTCTTATCTCCCCAGGGATTCCAGATTTCCGGATAACCCGCGCCGCGGTTATACCATCCATGTAAAAGCACCGCCCCCAGCGCATTCATTTCTCCCCGCCTCAAAAAATCCGTCACATCATAAGTCACATAACTGAGCTGCTTATTATACGCCAGCTTCCCGGGGCTGAAATAATCCTCCGAGATTCTCTCCCCATTTAAAGAAAGCGCAAAACTTCCAAGGGCGGTCATGTAAATTCTCGCACTGTCTATTTCTTTATCCTGAACTGCAAATTCCTTTCGAAACAGCGGTGCCGGAAAGACAGCTCCCNGTGTAANCATTAATCCGCTTCCNATCTTCANCCTTCCATCTTCNANCGAAACATAATAAGGATCNAAAATNGTATTTTCTTTTTCAAAATCCTCTGCNTAAATANNATTTCCCTNCNCATNCTCCACCAGNAGATCATCNAGCCAAGCATAAGAAACNCCGCGGCTTTTNTAATATCCNANNCTNCCNACCGGTGTNTTCTCAATCTGAAAATTNCCCNCTTCTTCTTCATTCAGGCAGACTTTNAGATTCTCTCNGTTNACCTCNAGNCGNACTGCAAAGCTTTTGCCNTCCTCNGGNNCNGCAATGNNNATNTCCTGATCAGCNTCGTCAGGAATNCTATTATTCTCCATTCGGATCANNCGAAANCAGGNNTGTTCACCGGAATTTTTGATCTGGCATAAATACATTGCTCCATAACGNCCGCCTGTGGCTCCAAACAAAAATCCGGCTGTAGTATTCTCAATCTCCATCCGATAGCAAATANTATAGATCAGTTCGTCTTCTTCATAATNNGCTTTGTTTTCCTCTTCACCTGCNGAAATCCAGCATGCCTGTGACATGCCCTCTCCCATCAGNCCNGTTTCNAACCAGGCCTCCTCNNTGGAGCGATGACACTTCCCCTGTTCATCCCANACCTCCACCTGCCAGTAATATCTGGAACGGGCNGTCAGNTCTTTTCCCTCATANNAAATGCCGGTNGAANTTTCNTTTTCTACTTTTCCGCTGTCCCACACATACTCATTTTTCTCAAGTTCCTCTTTTCCCTGTGCCACCATGATTCGATATGCCTTCTGACAACTTCCTCTTTCNGAGCTTGCCATCTGCCAGCTAAATACCGGTGTAACCTCATCAAGTCCCAATGGGTTGGTGAGATGACATACCTGCAGCTTTTGAATGGTTATCCCGGTTTTGCTGCTCTGCCTCCATTTAACAAATCCTGCTGCCAGTGTCACACAAAGCATGAGCAGAAGAAATCCAATGAAGTAAAACATATTCCACGACTTCTGTCTTTTTATCATTTTAATCGCTTCTCCTAAATTCTTCAGCCATGACATTCATAAGTCACCAGCGTATACGCTTTGCATGGCTGAACTGTTACACATATACTACCATAAATCAGTTATTCAGTAGACACTTTTTTTAAACTGTGCTACAATCTTAAGAAATGTATACCATTTCAAACGGACAAAACGGAGGGCTATTATGAAAAAAGCGTTGATTATTGGTGCCGGTCCCGCAGGACTGACAGCTGCCTACGAACTTCTTAAGAAGTCAAATGATATTGAGGTCACAATCTTNGAAGAGAGTGACTGCTTCGGCGGCATATCCAAAACCGTCAACTATAAGGGAAACCGCATGGATATGGGNGGTCANCGCTTTTTTTCCAAGATACCGGAAGTNAATGCATGGTGGGANCAGATGCTTCCCATGCAGGGNGCTCCCACTTATGANGACATNNTTCTTAATCGNCCCATGCCCCTNNCAAAGGGCGGACCGGANCCCGAAAAGGAAGACCGGGTAATGCTGANNCGNCATCGTGTATCCCGTATTTATTTTGATTCCAAATTCTATGATTATCCNATTTCCCTCAAGCCGGAAACCTTTGCNAATTTCGGANTGCTTACCACTCTTCAGGTNGGATTCAGTTATCTGGCNGCTNTGNTNCACAAGCGTCCGGATGATAATCTTGAAAANTTTTANATTAACCGCTANGGCAAAAAGCTTTACTCCATGTTTTTTGAATATTATACGGAGAATTTNTGGGGAAGACATCCCCGNGANATCGATGCTTCNTGGGGAGCNCAGAGAACCAAAGGCATGTCAATCATGGCGATCATNAAAGACGTGNTNGGAAAAACTTTTAAAATNAAAAACCGCAAAGTNGAAACCTCTCTGATCGAGCAGTTTAAATATCCCAAATTAGGTCCCGGNCAGCTCTGGGATGTAACNGCNGAAGAGATTACAAAGCTTGGCGGCACNATCCTTAAAAANGCNAAAGTTACCAAATTCCANAAGAACGAAAATAANGNGNTTACTTCCCTNACCTATGNAAAGGATGGAGAGGANCANACCATGGAGGGNGACTACTTTATCTCNTCCATGCCNGTAAAAGATCTGGTNGCCGGCATGAACGATGTGCCNGCNGANCCCGCCAGAATNGCNGCAGGACTTCCTTATCGTGATTATATGACATTGGGTGTTCTTGTTCCCAANATCAATCTGGAGAATAAAACCAATTGGAAAACNGTTGGCAATATCGTCCCTGACTGCTGGGTTTATGTGCANGACAGANCCGTAAAGCTGGGTCGTTTTCANATTTATAATAACTGGTCNCCNTATATGATNAANGANCTGGAGCATACNATATGGATNGGTCTGGAATACTTTGTAAANGANGGNGANGANTTCTGGAACATGACAGAAGANGAATTTTCCCGAATCGGCATTGATGAAATGATNAAAATGGGACTGATCGACAGTGCNGATGTGGTTTTGGATACCCATATGGAAAAGGTNAAAAANGCNTATCCGGCTTATTTTGATACCTACGATGANATTGATACNCTGGTGGATTATCTNAAAACCATNGANAATCTCTACTGCGTAGGGCGCAACGGTCAGCACCGTTATAACAATATTGANCATTCCATGGTAACGTCCTTTGAATCTGTTAAGAATATNCTNTCCGGCCAGAAGGACAAGTCTAATATCTGGAATGTAAATACGGAGCAGGAATATCACGAAGAATCGCAGACAAACGAAGCGGAAGTGGACTAAATTAACGTTTAGATAGGGTATGTGTATGTAAAACGTCCGCTCAGATGAAAAGAAATCCTACGCGCCATACATGGCGCTTACCACTGCTCGATAAAGCGTTCGCGAATTGGTTCCTTTAGGATTTCTTTTCATCCGAGCTGGGTTGTTGAATGACGCATAGCCCAATTGGCAGCTCCGCTAAAGTTGAATGTTCCACTTCTTAGCAAATAGCCAGGCAGTGAATTAGACAACTGTAGCGGAGTCAATAGCTGGTTTCACGTCAGCC
>JAAVAA010000072.1 GCA_014804285.1 Lachnospiraceae bacterium
GATGCCCCTGCTAATGCTCCACTGCTGCCACTTCCACTATCGTAAGAGTCCCCTGCTCCGCCATAGGAACTGCCTCCTCCTGAGGAGCTGTTTCCTCCTGAGGAGCTGTCTCCTCCTGAAAAGCTGCTGTGACCGCTGCCGGTTGCAGGCGCACTGACAGAACCGCCATTGCTGCCGGTTCCACTTCCCTGGCCTCTGCCTCCTGCACTTTTGCCCATACGCAGTGCATGAACTGCCATGGCGCTCTGCTCCTCATGTTCCGGAAAATAGATATGTACTCTGCTCCCTTCTTCCGGCATACAGTAGAAGTTACTGGTCTCTATGGCATAGGTAAACCATTTAAGGTCTGAGGATGGCTCATAGGCAGGATCTATATCCAGCTGTACCCTGACCTGGTTTCCCGCCCGCTCCTTTACGGTGGCAGGTATGCTCATACCATAGATCTTCGGATTGGTCTTCCTTCCGGTAAGAATCCCCTTTCTCCTTGAAAGTTCATACTCGAAGACCAGATCCTCCTGACTGGTCCTAATGTCAACTGCCGTCACCACAGTCTCAATGTGTCCCAACATGACCTGCTCGCCGAGCTGCATGTGCCTGCGGCTCCTAAGACGCCACCGCATCATCTCCTGGGGCATGATATCTCCTGTGTCAGTAAGCCTCTCATAGCTTTCTTTTCCCTTAAGAAGCGTATACTCCTCTTCCCCGAGCACAGTTCCGTGATCCATATGGGGAATGCCAAAGTATGCCTTTCCGTATTCCGCCGTATTATCAGCAAGGACAAATGTGGAAAAGTGGCTGGCCAATCTTTTTAAAAAGGTCCAGTCTGTCTCTTCGTACTGCATCAGCAGCCCGGGAATCTTTGCCCCCTGCGATGCCTCGTCCCTAATCTGTGCTTTTGGGTACTCCGACAGTGCCTTAGTGATGACCTGTTCATAGGTATCATTCCCTTTACAGAAGCTCTGGCTTTTGTCTGTCAGATCCCACTCCCTGGTATATCCGGTAAAATCCATGTACAGGCAGAAAAGACCGCTCTCCTTTTCTGCCCGGATCTGTTCGATCTTCCCGCAGAAAATGGTCTGTTTCTTTTCGTCCCGGCGGCTGATACGGATGGACAGTACGTTTTCAGCCTGCTCCACCATCTCCACTGCCTTTTCTTCGCTGACCACTGCCTTTACCATAGCTCTGCCGTGTTCATTCAGTTTCTGAACGATATGAAGAGAATCAATGCATAGAATACCTTCCGTCTTTATATTGATATCCAGGTTGTGGTATGTTAACATCATAGTCTGATCTTCCTCCTTGGCTTCTTTTCCTTAAGGCATCATTCTTCCGGCTGTCCTGTGGAAACGATCCTGATGATCCCGCCNTATTTNCAGGTAAGTGTTGCCGCCCCTAAGAGTGCTTTCTTNCCGGGCTCCACATANACATCTTCCTTTTCCTTATCCCATTCCGCGGATACGATCTCAGGTGTGCATTCCCCNAANCAGGCCATGGTCTTTTTGCCATCCTCCGANTCNATGGTAAAGATATCTGCCACCTGATCCTCAAAATCNATCTGNGTCTCTTCNGCCACTTCCTTTGCGATCTCCTTCGCCGCCTCTATGGTGCTGGGATTTTCNGGNCTCATGCATCCGCCGAAACAGATGATATTCTCTGCTTTGCAGTCCTGTATGGCCACCTGTGCCATTCCTTTTAAGAAAACGCCATGGCTCNTATTGAGAACCAGCATGCTGGGTCTCATTCCAAANTCACANGTTGTCTGTGCACAATGCACGATATAGGTATCATCAATTCCTGCCATTTATATCACCTCGATTTCTCTGAATGTAATTCCCATAACATGGCGCCTTAACAGACTCTCCACTATTTCAAGNGAGACTACCGGCAGCCTGATCCTGCTGTCCGCCAGTAAGAATGCCTTATGATCTCCGATTTTTTCNTGGTTCAGCAGNAGTCTCTTTTCCATTCCNTTGGGATAGTACTCAGAANATCCATCCACTGCCTCTATCTCTTTTAGGAGCAGATGAAAATAGACCAGCTGNCTTTCTTCTTCCTTATGTATCAGTACGATCTTTTTGAACATCATGTCGTCCTCGTACATATCAATCACTTTCTTTGTCATNTCNGATACCATATATACGGGACTTTTAATAAAGTCCGGCGCACACTCTCCCTTGGTTTCATCCANNTACAGGGAAGTAATGTCATTGATCTTGTCCATATCCTCCCATGTNAAGATGTGACGTTTCCCGTTAATATCNAAATCCCTCAGACCTATCACGTCCATCAGGGNATTATCCTGATCCATAAAAAAATACCTGTTCATGCTNAAGCCTCCTCCGCTACCAGCANTTCCTCAAGCTGCTTTTCATCAAACATATCCGCCTCCGGATTTCCCCCGGAAAAGNTAGACTGCATCATGTCTGCATCCCGAAACTGATTGCCGCTGAAATAGCAGTCTTCAAAGTCCGCCTGGTGAAGGTCCGCCTCTGTAAAGTCACAATCCTCTATCCTGCACCTTATAAATCTTGCTCCTGACAGCCCCGCTTTGCGAAAATTGATTCCTTTTAAAGTGCATTCTTCAAAAGTGATAAAATACATGTTCTTCCCCTGGCAGTCCCCCTCCGTCAGAGTCTCCCGGTACCAGTAGTCCGCCATCATTGAATCAGGATTGTCTTCATACTGCCTGATTCTGTCTTNCCAGCTTTCCTGNCCTCTTGTATCCCNTTTTACCTGCATGACAATCTCGCTGTAATCCTTATATTCTCCCCATCGGATNATCCAGAAGGGCAGNTTTTCAATNTCAGAGAAGACCTCCTGCTGCTCCAGGTTCCGGAAGGCGAAACGCAGGATATGTGTGATCANCTGATTACTGGTCATGATCTCATCCTGNACCATNCCGCTGACATCGTATTTATTCACTTTTCCCATGTACTCTCTCATGTCAAGGAGCANCCTGTCCTGCCAGTCAAAATATTCNTTAAAAAGAAAAGAAATATCAAAGCATNCNGACAGCGGTGCCTCATCCAGATACCATTCCATGTCNGTAACATCCAGCCTGACGACTGCCTTNCTCTTAGTCAGTTCAAACCTCATCAAAGAAAACAGGAAGTACACACAGTTATCCTTTTCCTGTTCCTTTGCCTGCTTTCCAATTTCTTGAAAAGCCGCATAAATAACCCGCATCAGCTCCGCAAGCTCTGTCTGCAGATTATCCCAGAATGACTGTCTCAGCCTGTCCTTTTCCTCTTGATGCGCCGCCTGAAACTCTTCCCATGCCTGTGCTCTCGTCATAGTAACCTCTCTTTTCTGTCAAGATACCTTTTGACTCCCGAATATTAATTCATATGTACTTCCGTTCCCTGAATGATCATTTTCCCTTCTTCATTCAAATAGATGCATCCTCCCATCTGGGACGCCAGATATGCTGTCTCTTTACAATATGCCTGCACAGTATATTTCGCTTTCAGCCTGATATCGTTCTCTGCGGAGATCTGGATACTGTCATCGGCATAAATATTGATTCTGCCGCTTTTTAAGATTTCAATGCTGACACTTCCTCCGCTGCAAAGCACTTCGATTCCCTTGGGGGAGAGCTTGATCTGCTGTCCGCTAGGCACTCTGAGATATTTGGTAGTCGGATCGCTCATCTTATCTTTGCCTGCATCCTTGCCTGCATTCTTTTGCCGCATCTGCTGCAGGAGCGGCCACGCCTGCTGCCGCTGCTCCGGCTGCTGCGCCGCTTCCCGCACCACCGCCTCCTCCTGAATATCCGTCCGAGCCGGAACCGCCGCCACCCGTATATCCGCCGCCATCGGAACCGCCACCGCCCGCATATCCGCGCCGAACCGCCACCACCCGCATATCCGCCGCCATTGGAACTGCCGCTGCCTGATTGTCCTCCGCCTCCCCGGCTGCCCTGACTGCTTCCTGCTCCCGCACTACTTTTGGCTGCGCCCTTAGATGACGGATCATAGGTACTTACCGCGCTTATCGCTATTACTTCCTTTGTCTTTTTCGATGGAAAGTAAATTCTTACCTGATCCCCTTTTTCAGGCATGCAATACCAGCCGCTTCCGTCAGAGGAGGCTGACGGTGTGGAAAAAGGAAACCAGTAACAGTCATTTCCCGGATGATCATCATCTATTTTTAAATGGATCTGTACCTTTTCACCCTTCACATTCAGGATGGTTCCTTCCATGGCGCTGCCTACCAGCTCCATGGGATAGATGGTCTTCTGCAGGATACCTGACTTTTTCTTAAGCGTGACAAACTCATACACGGTATTGTCGATTGTCGCATACTCTACTTCTGCGGCTGTCAAGCTCCTTCCCCTAAAATCTATATCTCCATAAAGCGTCATGTGATTATCAAGCCTGATCCGATAGGCAATAAAGTTTTCTTCCGCCAGCCCTTCTCCTGCTTCCCTCCAGTAAGACAGTTCATCCATATCCTTCCATACCTTTTCCACCGATAGGATTTCCGGTTTTGCAGGTATCCGGGCAACCCCCATGTATAAGCAGACATTGTCCCTGATCTCGCTGCAGGCCAACGGTATATGCCGCTCAGACAGCATGCGTTTGATAAAATGCCAGTCTGTTTCGTCATACTGCACTGCTATTTCACCTATTGCACTGTCCGCAAAGAGAATTTGAGACTGTCCGCCGTAATCCTTCACGATTCCGGACACCAGCGTCCCCAGCGTCATGGTGGTATCTTGAAAGGAACGAGATTTCTTCTGGATGTCCATCAGATAACTATGGGTATACGCTGTCACTTTTACATGAAAGCTTTTTCCTTCGCTCTGCACCAAAAGTCCGGTGATCACACCGCTGAAAATCGGGTTCTTTTTCCCATCTCTTTTTTCATAAAGAGTGATCTTCTGTCCACTGCTTGTCTCATGGATAGGGAAATCCCCGTTTTCTTCGCCAAGATCTGCATGAAGTTCCATTTTTCCGTGCTCGCCCGGCTTATGAANAATCTGCAATGAAAGAATCGTTTTTACCTGCAAGCCTGTTAGCTCCAAGTCATGAAGACCATATGCCATATTGACTCCCTTCTTTTTCTAAGAGTTTTCATAAATTTCCTTTCCTTTGACATTGATAGCGGATTTCAGAATTGTTACCTCCGCACCCTTTTGATCTTTCAGNTTTATCTGTGTTCCGGCTTCCAATGTTACATTTTGTCCGCTGATGCTCAACTGCTTTCCTGCACTGATCTTGAGTCCTGCAGGCGCATAAAAATTGACTAATCCGCTTTTCAGCATATGAATACTGGACTTTCCTGCTGATAAAATGACGCCGCTGGGCACCATCTGCACCACATTTCCATCCTTCGTGAAAATATTTCTCTTAGAAGGGTCGTCCATAGGATCTTCCTTTTTTTCAGCGGCTTCCCCGGCTGCTTCCGACGCTGCCTTGTCTGCTCCTGCCGCTGCTGCTCCCCCAGCGCCTACACCGCCTGCAAAACCACCACCGNTGNCTGAAAAGCTTTCTCCGCCTGAAGAACCTCCTCCACCNGAAGANCCTCCTCCGCNNGAAAAACCTCCTCCGCCTGAAGAACCTCCTCCGCCTGAAGAGCCTCCTCCGCCCGAAGAGCCTCCTCCGCCTCCCGAAACGCTGCTGCCCTTACCAGAGCCGCCTCCTGATCCGCTGCCTTTCAGGGCAGGAGGCATATGGCTGTCATGTTTTGTAATAACATAGGCCTCCTTTTCGTCCTTCGTTGGAAAATATACACGGATGCTGTCCCCTGCTTCCGGCATGCTATACCAGCCGCTGCCATCCGAGGATGCTGCCACAGTTGAAAATGGAAACCAGTAGGTGCCCTGTTCACGGGTCATATCTCCATTTAATGTCACGCGGACTTTATCTCTGTTAATCTGGGCAGTCTTGCCGTCTACAGAAATTCCGGTAATCCGTCTGTTATATTTACGGTCGGCAAGCATCGCCTGCTTTTGCCTGAGTTCATAGGTGCATACCAGTAATCCGTCTTTCAATGTCCGTCGCAAGCTGCTGATATACCACGCTGCTCCCTTAAATTGAATCCTGCTGCCTAAGGTATACATTTCATAGCTGTCGATGAAGTATTCAACAAACTGCTGTGGAGTCAGATCCGGGAAACCATTNTTAGATAAGTAGTCATACCGCTCCAGGTCNTTTCCCATACGGTAGGGATTTTTTTCCCAATCCACATCTATATTGGCGGCAGACAATCCTGCCTGGAAACGGGCGCTTTGGTAAGTGGCATCTGCATACAGCCTNTCCGAATAGGCGCTGACGAANCGGGCCAGAAATTCCCAGTCAGTTTCCTCATACTGAAACCAGATCTGTCCAATCGGCTCTTCTGGGATATTCTTCATNCAGATACACCCGGAATAGGCTTCCATGATCTCTGAAATGACAGAATGTGTAGTCCGGGATATATTTTGAAAGGATCNGGTTTTTCGTTTGGTATCCAGAATCCATGTTGCATCATATGCTTTAAGCTTCACTTCCCTATGGTTGCCCACACGCTTCATACTGCTATCCGCTATGATTCCCTTAAAGAGTATCTTCTCCTTGTCGTCTTCCNTGTAATTGACAATGACTGTTTCCGGCATTTCATAAAANGCCATCTCTTCCGGATCATTATCCAGCACTGCCGATAAGNGCAGTTCGCCGTGATGATTTGGTCTTTGCNNAANCTCCAGTTCCTCAATCGAAATTACCTCTCCCAGAGACAGATNTAAATCTTTATAAGTGATCGCGTTTTTCATCCTATGCTTACTCTCCTTCCAAGGTTTCTTGAAGCGGCATAGACAACAGTTCGTTAAGCCTTAATACAAGCGCTTCCAGCAGAAGCCCGTAAGTATCCTTATCCTTCTCAAAGCAGTTATAATTTCCCACTACCTTATTGCTGCCATACCGGATTCTGAAGATGATATTATGCGTCCANCCTTTTCCTGTGGGTGTCCGGTANATCAGATAGTCCAGATTTTCCAGTACAATCTCTTTTGTCACTTCTGCANAGGTATTCACCGCCCTCATACCGCTCGTAAGCTGNTTCTTCCACTTTCCGATGCTTTGCTTTTCCATGGGTCTGTCAGCCACCGTAAGAATCTGGCTCGCANTCTGCTCATGGTTTACAAAAACAGCCACCGCCTGGGTCTCTTCCACACCCGTATAGAAATTCTTGATCAGCACCATGGGAATCTGATCTTCAAAGTAANCTCTGGTCTCAAAATTGCAGGTTTGNCCATCCGGGAATGTCACCATCCCACTCCTCACGCCTTCCAGCATCTCTTCCAATGTCATCTTAGGCACAGGATTTTCCTTCTCAGCTTTNGCNCCGCTTAATTTTTCTGCCTTTTCCTTTTTCAGTCTTCTGCCTTCCCTCTCAAGCATTGCAATCCGTTCATCTACATATTCCATGCTCTATCCCTCCAAAACCTCCTNCTCTTTTACAAAAGCAGCATCTGCTTTGTATACCCCTGCTTTTTNTCAAAGCCGCTGTTCCCATTTTTCCTCTCTCTCAATATGCCCCGGAGCTTTTCATATAAAANTCCGTTTGAAAAATCGGTNACCCTTCTTCCANCACTCTTTTCTACATACCAGACNATAAGCTCCCGGGCTGTCTTTCCCTTNGTGCCCAAAATCTGCATAGCAAAGCATGTATCNTAGAAATTTTCNGTTCCTGTCTTTAGCAGTTCATAGGCATATTCCATAAGAAGCTCTGACCANAGCCCCGGTCCGCCTTCTCCGATAAAAGGCATATGGATTCTGTTCACNGTATCAAACTCNGTCTGGTAATCATCAAAGTTTTCATACTCTGTCCTAAGGCGTGCCCCNTCNTGNAGCCGGAACCTGCCAAGCTCTATTTCTCCGTTTTCCGGCGNGATTTCGTTCATGTAGACATCCCCTAATCCGCCCATGCGGTCCTTCTCNTAATCCATGGTGATAAAGCGTACTTTNATATAGGTCAGCTGGTCGGTTGCAGGGCAGTCTGTGCTCCATTCCTCTTCCATTCGGTATATGTTTCCGCCGTGCAGAATCAGTCCGGGATGTATCTTCAGGATATTGTCCGACCAGGTGATTCCGGTTCCTTTCAGTACGCCGTCCCCACAGCCATCCAGCATCATCCTGCTGATCTGGAGCGGGTAATCCCGCAGCTCAACCAGCATTTCTTTTTTCAGGATATTTTTATGTACAAAGACGGGNACTTCAAATTTAAACAAGGTATGTACCTCCTAACAAATGGCAATCTCCCCGATGCTCATGGTCTCCCCGATGCCNATNATGCCAAAGTGNTATTCATAATACAGATCCACATGGTACCTGATATTGACAAACTGTTCGATCACAAACGCCGTCTTGCGCTCCAGCTTNTCNCTTTTCTTNTGNCCGATAAANACCAGGATNTCATANGGATCATCGNTGCTGTTATAGACAATGCAGTTGCTTGTCAGAGCACACATTACGCGACGGAACAGTGCCAGACTATCCCCTACGCGCAGCAGGGTAAGCATCCCCTCCAGAAGTATTTCTCTTTCCTTTCCTTCAAAAAGCGCGAAGTCTTTGGCGGCCTCCTCCCCATAAACATGGCTTTTTATGGCATCGCTTAACAGCTTCTTATAATATTCTTCTCTGGTCATCCCCATTTTCAGATCACTTTCCGAAAGCTGGTGCATAAAAAGCTGGAACAGCCCTTTTCGGAGAGTTGGATAATCCTTCAGGTCCGGATGAAACATATACTGGAATACCGGCTGGAACCTGTAAAACGGATTCAGCTCCACCTCATAAGGCGCTTCCAGCCTGACAGTATTTAAAAAATCCTCAGAAAGTTCCATATAAGGGCTGCACTTTGGGGCATTCTTGAAACGGATCTCCTTCGGCTCGATTTCCTGCGCTTTTGCCTGGAGCATGATTTCCCATAGNTAGTTCATTTCACAAAAGTTCTCCTTCACACAGATATTCCGGATACAGCATCTGCACNTCGGANACNAGGAANCTCATNATNTCCCTGAGCAGNAATNCAGGCTCCCCCTTNCCCTTAAACCGGAGCAGCAGACATTTCCGATATTCATTTTCCCGGAGCTCATTTAGAATGAAGCGGTTCATGGAATAGGTCTCCGGAGCTTCTTTNCCATGNTCAGCCAGCTCATAACCGATNTATTCCACATATTTTTCCAGTTCAAAGCCACGGATAAANCTGGTAAGCTCAAGNGCGGTNCGGACATTCATCCCCCGCCGTTTAAAAAACCGTTCCACAAATTCATCCTTGCGCTGGTTGGACATAACCGGATAAGTAAAGCGTTCAAATTTTCGATTTTCCCCGCTCCGCAGCATATAGACCGGCCATTTTTTAACTTCCGGCTCATTTCCCATGACAATCAGGCGGTTATGAACCTGTCGCACATGGATGATATGTTCACAGTCATCGATCAGGTAAACGTGCTCATTCCCATGCTCCCTGATGGAAATGACGTGCTCAAAGCTTTTATGGTCCTCGCAGGGAACCGGAAAGCCCACGCTGTCCAGTTCCAGCTTCCTGACATTCCAAAGTGGGATGTAATTCTCATGTGTCCACTGTGAAAACTCTTCCAGATCCGGTTCCACATCCACGATCTGCTCCCCTTGCGGAAGGGCTGCAAGGTCTTCCCCTGTCAGGTAAACATCTACGAACTTGTACAGGTACGGCGCATTGACTGTCTGCCAACTGACCCCGTTGCTGATAAATACCTCATATAAATGAGCGATCTCTTCCAGATAACGTTCATTCCTCTTTAGCCGGAATTGTGCCGGGTACGACTTTTCCGCCGTCCGGATCGTACCGGCCGCCTGTCCTTTTGCAAGCAGTTTTTCAACCTGCTGGAAATCACATTCCAAAAACAGTGTCTTAACAAGACATTGCTCGTTTTCCATAGCTTCCTTTTTCAACAGCTCCATATTGTAGTTCCGCTTGTATCCATCTTCTTCCACCATGGGCGACAGTAGATGATGGGACCTGTCAAGATATTCCTTTTCTACAATCCCCGTACAGATTCTGTAACGGTTAATGTCAAAGGACAGATCATCCATGACACGCTGTTCCAGGGTCTGGTACATTTCCCGGTTGGTCTCATATAGGGCCAGAAATATCTGCTCCACAATGTCCTTAAATGCAACCCTTTCCTGAAGGCTGCTTATCCGGTTGACTTCTTCCTTGATCATTTCCTCCATGTCGGACATAGACTATTTCCTTCCATCAAAAAAGTTTTCTTCCCACGTATCATCCTCAAATGCAAAGAAGGTTTCCTCGCCCTGTCTTAGCTGGTCATTCTCGCGCAGTATGGGGAGCACCATAAATCCCCACCGTTCCTTTGAGGCCCAGACAAAAAACTTGACCTCGCCTTCCAGTATGGTATCCGTTTCTTCCTGAATTACTGTTCCTGCATATTTCTCATCAATATTTTCCTGGGTCACATGGGTAAAGGATGCCATATTATACGCAAAGTGGTAGACCTTCAGGCTGCGCCCTTTCTCATCNTTCAGGTGCAGATCTAACTGCTCCCCNATCTTAAATCTGGAAATATATCCGATATCCTGTTCCTTTTCCAGGCTGTGGATCAGGATCTTTTCTTTATTTTCATGAGTGTAGGCCATAACCTCATAGGGAAGGGCATTTACCCTNCANCCTTGGTTNATCTTCATATATCCCAGCTTGCAGTTCTTAAAATAGCTCACTGCCCCTTCCAGACAGCACATTTTGAGCTTGCTCCCGTCATCGCCTCCACGCTCGTTNCGAATGAGTCTCCCGGGGACAAATTCTTTCAATGCTTCCGTGAAAAGGCTGGATTTGCAAGACTGTCCTGTAAGCTTCAGCATCCCATACCCGTACAGCTCTCCGTCTGCAAAAAGNCTTTCCAAGAATCGCTCCATCAGCCCATAAATATCCGGGCGAAGNAGGTTTTCAATCTCGTACAGGTANAGGGTAAAGGATACCTCCTTCCTTAATGGCATCACCCTGCCCCCTTCGGATACCGACAATCTCCATTTGTCCAAGAGGATTCCATCCTTTTTCCCAAGCGCATCTTCCGTGCCTACCCAAAACTCATAGCGGAAGGATTTTTGAAAGAAGCTCTCCTTGATGAATTCCGCCGTGCGNAACAAATAATAATAATTGTTNTTNACCTTGAAATATTCCTCACGGCTTTTCCGCTCATATTCCGCAAAACGTGTAGGCAGAAGCCCTTCCGCTTCTTCATACAGCCTGTCCACGCTCTCATACAGCCTGCTCCTGCCTCCGGTGAAGGATTCCAGGTCGAAATGAAATTCTTTATGCCCTAAGGCTTCCAGAAACCGGATTTTTATTAGCTGCAGAATGCGGAAGGTCAGGTTATTTCCTCCAAAATTGGTATTACCGTTTTCATAACCGGTTTCCAGGTCCACCTCGTAAGATACCCGGTTATTGCGGATACGNAANTTTCCGGAGGTCAGGTCTGTAGTGCCGCCTCCGCAGTCCATGATCAGTGCNTGATACCATACCCCGTCATCATATTTGCCGGTCTCGATCAGTTCATTGATGCTGTGGAACAAGACAGCCATCCCTTCATCCAGAGTGCATTCCACATGAAAATCCGGCAGAAGTTCCCTGAACATNCCCGCGAAACGCTCTGTCTGCCTGACCGGCGAAAGAAGCTGGATATTTCGGAACCTGCATTTAAGCTGCTGCTGAGCTGTATCGATCAGATACTGCATGAATGCCTTGAGCATTTCCATCCTTCCCAGCTGCAGCTTGACACCTCCGGTGATGATCACCTGCTGCATCCGGTCTGGGGCGCTTACCCACCGTTTGATATCATAAAATAAAGGACTGTCCTCATCCTGATAGGAATTCCCTGCCATGGATTTTGCCTCATACCCAAAGCAATAGGCTGGTTTACCATCCTCGATGCCTTTTACCCCGATGATACTGGGAATCATTTCGCTCTCCCGGTAATGTCCTCCGCTTAAGTCCGGAATCCGGACAATTCGTGTTCCGCCGTCCGCACAGTAAATTCCAAGGGTTGTATTGGCACTGCCAAAGTCTATGATCAGTGGAAGGTCGGTTTCCTCAGGTTCCTTAATATCTACCGCCAGCAGCGGCGTGATCACGCATCCTGCCTTGCTTGGGATGCTGACCTCGTTCCCACTGTAGATTTCATAAATGATTTCTGAGACGTCTTCCCGTTTGAAATATAAAAGGTAATAGCGATGCCCGTCCGCCTTCAGGATAGGGACTTTTTTTCCTTTCATCAGAAAAAATCTCTTTTCCTCTACCCTTTTTAGGTAAAAGCAGGTATAGACCTGGTCATTCTCATCGATAAGCAGCACATTTCCTTCATAAAGATCCACATCACTGCTGACCTCATAATGGTCTGTAAGTTCGATGCCTTCTCCCTCGTACAGAATCAGGTGTGCCGGAAATGCGATTTCAGCCTGAGGATCTGGTTTCAGTTCCACCTTATTGATAAATTTCTGCAGCGCCTCTATGCCGCCTTCCGCATAGTCCATAATCTGCCTGCATTCTTTTATCCCCCGGTACCGCATGATGAAGCGGATTAATTCCTCCCGTTCAAGCCGTGTGCCCATAGGAACTACCAGCCGTTCTCTCTGACAGATTTCTTTTAGTTGGTATGTGGTCATTCCCTGCAGTTCTTCCAGATGGTATACTGATTTTGATTCGGTTCTTTCACCGCCGCTTTTGGATAGTCTGTATGTGTACTGCCCCATATCTTAATTACCATTCCCTTCATCTTGTCAGTTTTCCTACGAGTCTGTCTCACCTTGGTTTTCTTGATCTTCATCCCCATCCTGATCCTGGTCTTCCTGCTTGTTTTCCTCCGCGGCTTTTTTGGCCTCTTCTGCCGCTGCTTTTGCCTCTTCCGCTGCTTTTTGGGCATCTTCCAATGCTTTTTGAGCATCCTCCAATGCCTGATTGGTCTGAGCCTCCTTTAAATCCTGNACTGCCTGTCTTGCCTCCTCAGCCGCCTTATTGGCTTCTTGGGCTGCCGCTTCNTCTGCCGACTGCTTTTCTGCCTCCTCAGCTGCCTTCCGCTGGGCTTCTTCATGTAGTTTTTTACAGGATTCTATCTGGGAAGAAAGAGTTTTAACCCTTTCCGACATTCCAAGGTTTTCGTACATTCCCATGGCTGTTTCAAAATAGGCAGCTGCACTCAGGTAATCTTCGTTTTTCATAAGGTCATTCCCCTTGCTCTCAAGCTCAAGGGCATTCTTCTTGTCATTCATGATCTCCTGATTATCCAGCTCCAAAGCTACCTGCTCTTCCTCTATTGCCTTTTGTATATTTTCTTCCAATGCAGCCAGTCCTTCCGCCCTGAGCTCCTCAAGCTTCTCTTCTGCCGCGCGCTGCTTTTCCAGCGCTTCATTTCTGGTCTCTTTATCATAAAGGGTGCCGGCTTTTGACTTTGCTTTCCTGTACAGTTCTATTGCGCCTGCATAATCCCCGTAATCTTCCTTTAACTCACCGGATTCCAACAGCTCGTATAATTCCGTATAGTCGTCGATCTTCTTTTGCTGTCCTTCCAGGTATTCCCCACTGATATTCCCAACTTTGCCGGACAGTTCCCGGGCTTTTGCGTAAAATTCCTCTGCTTTTACGTAATCGCCATCTGCCATGGCGCTGTCTCCCTGAATGACCTGCTCCAAAAAGAGAAGCATGTTCTCGGCCATCTCCTGTGCCTCTTCATCCTTCAGCTCCTTTGCCAGAGTCTGCGCCTCCCGATACTCCTGCACGGCTTTGTCAAAATTGTTATAGGAAACATATTCCCCGGCACTTTCTATGTATTGCTGCATGTCCTTCCGTTTTCCTTCCCGAATGCGGTAGCGTACAAACAGCCCGATGGCAAGCCCAAGCAGGATCACCGCAATAGGTATCACAATCGCAAGGATCTTTTTGATGCTCACCTTTTTTCGCGGGTTCAGATAGATCTTGTCAACAAAAGTGGCGGAAATCGTATAATTGTCGATTTCCTCTTTCAGCTTTCCGAGGATCTGTTCTTCCACGTTGTCAACCAGGTCCTGAGGCGTGCTTACTTCCTTTGCACAATCTAACAGTTCTCCGGTATTGCAGTTTTCCCAGATNCCTCTGGTGGCAAGAAGCAGAATATCACCATTGACCAGTTTCTTTTTGCGTGAGACTTGCGGCTTGGGGCCTTTTTTTGCCTGCCCGAGATAGGAATAAAGGTTGTTCCTCTCTTCGTGAAGTGCCGCTTTATCCTTTGGCACGATTTCTTCCTCAACCATGTTTTCTGTCAGGGACTGATCCTTACTCTCACAAAGGAAGCGGTCATTCCGCATAATGATTGCCCTGCTGTTCCCCACACTGGCATACCGGGCTTGGGCATAATCAGTGACAAACAGGGAAGCGCTTGCCCTAAGACGCATCCCGTCCTTATCGGAAAGAAGTTCCCGGTGCGCCCTCATTAAGTTTCTCTTTATCGAAAAGGCCGACATGGATGGGTGTTCCGTAAATTCTCTGAGGATGCTTTTTACCACGATCTCTGCACTGTTCTTTTCCTTTTCATCATCCAAGCTGTCTGCTGCGACATAGCAGGCAAGGTTATCTAGCTCTACATATGCAAAATAATCCCTATTAAGTAATTTTGAGCCTTCTTCCGATAAGAAAGCTGTCCGAAAGCCTGCATTCTCTTTTCTCATTTCTTTCCCCTTGCCGGAAGGATTCTGCTATATACGCATTGCTCCGTCTGTGAGCAATACCATAACACTTCCGTTTTCCTTATCCGGTGCATCTGACCACTCTGCCTTGCGGATGATCCGGTCAGCCTTTTCCTGTGCAGTCAGGGCCGGATTCGTCAATATCTTTTCCATGTCGGCATAGGATACCTCGTCAAAGATTCCTTTGGTCATCATCACTACCAGATCACCCTTTTTTAGTTCCACCGGAAGCTCCCCCACTTCCATCTGATGGAAGCCATCCTTTCCTACATAGTTCCATATCTCCGTATCTTCCATGGACCATATGGTTTCCTGCCTGCTCATCCTTCCATCTTTATATGCCCTCTGTGCAAGAACCCCTATGGTCTGCCCTTCGCTTAGCGGGATCAGTTCCCCATTCCGCAGCAGCGCNATCCGGATCTGGCCTGCCATTGCATAGTACAATCTGCCATCTGCCAGAAAGACAGCGCCCACACTGGCACCGCCGCGCCTTTCTTCAAGTGTCTTCTGCATGTTCATATGTACGCTGTACATAGTCCTCTCAAAAAAATATTCCGGATTATGGAGCGATTTATAAAAAGAAAACGCTTCCATAAACTCCTTCACTGCCAGTGACGCACATACTTTTCCTGTATTTTCCTTTCCGATTCCGTCAGCCATAACTGCCAGCTTCCCGGCAGTGGTAATGGAGATACCTATAGCATCCGCCTGGATCTCNCTGTTCCCTGTGGTCTGCCCCGTTCCATCTNATGCATCATAGGTGACTTTTTCTCCTGTCAGTTGGAAGATTCCCCTGCCAATCATGCTGATTATCAGTACTGCTAAAATTATCTGCACTGTCATTTTTTTACATCATTCCATTCAAAATGCTCTCCGCAAAATGGGACGAACACAAATTTGCTTTTTCCCAACTCTATGGTGTCATAAGGCATCAGCTCTGTAGGAACGTATACCGCTTCCTGGTTAAGATATGCGATTCCCGCTGCATCCCCCGGCAGGATCACCGTATTCTTTTTCTTGGCATCATAAACTACAATGGTATGGTTCCTTCTGGATATCTCATTGTCTCCAAGGATTTGTATGTCCATATCATCGCCCCTGCCTACGAAATTTTTGCCGTTTTTAATCTTGTAATCTTTTCCTACTCTTGCACCCTCAATGCATACCAGCCATCCGCACACCGGCGGTACATCTTCCTCTAAGAGTTCCACCGGCGCCTCAAACCCAGCCGGTGCCTTTGCCTCTTCCATGGCGGCAACTTCCATATTGCAATAAGGGCATGTTGTACCATATTTCCTTGTACTGAACATATGTCCATTAGGGCATCTCATTAAGCTCATTTTTGTTACCTTCCTTTCATGTAATCAGCAGCTTGGTATTTGCAATGTAGATCATGTCGCCCGGCATCAGGCGGCAGGGTCTGCTTTTGATGACCTTATAACATACGCCGTCATCAATCTTCCGTATCCGTATGCCGTTTTGAGAATTCAGATCCTCAATGAACCACGTGTCCATGCAGTAATTTAAAACAGCATGCTGATAATCGATCAGCGCACTGTATTCNCACTCCTGCANGTCTGCATCTACCGGCTCTTCCAGGCTGTCCCTTCCGATCAGGAAGGATACCTTCCCTGTGAGATCCCATGACTTTACCGGTTTTTCATTTTCATCAAGGAGGATCAACTCCCTGATCCCATAGTCAGGCCCGTTGTCCATGCCATACTTCTTTTCCCTGCTATGGGGCGCAAACTGGTCGATCAGGTTATTTAATGCCGCGATAGAACCTGCCAGCAGCAGGACGAAAAACGGCCATTTCCACCAGGCTGCCGGCTGCCAGACTGCTATATATACCGCCAATGCAGCCAAGCAGAACATAATGCTTGCATCTGTTATCTTCTTGCCCATAATTTTCTCCATAATACCGTTAGTCCGGCTATTTCACTTTAAAAAAGGACTCAAATCTGTCCTGGTATTTCCCGCTGAAAAAAGCGCTCATATCCCTGTAATAGTTCTCACCTTTATGCTGCGGCTCTTTTTTTCCGCCTGAAGGCCTTTCATCCACGGGGCTGTCCGCCTGTCCCTGGTCATAGGCCCTTCGCTTCTCTTCATCGCCTAATATGGCGTATGCTTCCTGCACTTTCTCAAACAGGTCCCTGTTCTCCTCCCCGGCATTGTCCGGATGGTATTTTCGTGACAATCTGCGATACGCTTTTTTAATTTCTTCNTGGGAAGCTGCCTNGCTTATCTGCAAAATNTTATAATAATCCATTACAAAACCTCCCCTGTCTCTACAGACTGCACTTTAGCAGGAAAGCTGCCCTTGNGGCAGCCTTCCCGAAAGCAAGCCGGTGCTCGGTTTATACAGCATATCCGCCTTCTACCGTAATNTTTGACATCTTGTCNTTTTTNTGTTTGAGCATCAGGTAAAATGTCCCTACACCTGCTTCATTCCCATAATCTTCTTTGTAATCCACTACAAANGCATTGGGGTAGGTGTACTTCCTTACCTCCTGTGATGCTGCNATGACTTCAATTGTNGCTTTNCTGTAACAGTCAGCTTTTTCTGCCGGNACCAGTGCCCATTTACCAAGTTCCTTTGTTGCGTCAAAAGGTTCCCCGTCAACTGCNGTCAGTATTTTGCCGGTGATCTCTACCGTAGAGCCCAGATCCGTNGANCGGGCATTGGANTCTTTCGGNATATCTGNCCTGAATTTTACNGAAGTGATACTCTGCTCTTTTAACTCGATTGTTGTGCTNCCATCAATTTTTATTCTAAATCCCATTTTGATTTCCTCTCTTTTCTTATTTTTTCTTTTGCCTTATTCCCCTGCGAAACCGCCCTCAAATGAAAGGGATGCCATTTTGTCCTTTTTCTGCTTTACCAGGAGTGTGAACGTACCTACTCCGGACTCGTCAGCAAAATCTTCTTCATAACCAATTACAAATGCATTAGGCAGGTTTACCTGTCTTACCACCTGTGAAGCAGAAACTACATCGATCTCCAGTTTTCTGTAGCAGTCAGCATTTTCAGCCGGTACCAACGCCCACTTCGCGATCTTCATGGTATCGTCAGCTGCCTCGCCGCCTACTGCTGCCAGGATTTTTCCTGTGATCATGATAGTCGAGCCAAGGTCAGTGGAGCGCGCATTGGAATCCTTGGGTATATCAGCTCCATACTTTACCCCTGTCACAATCGTTTCATCCAGTTGAATTGTTTCGTTTCCTTCAATTTTCAATCTTAATCCCATTTGTTTCTCCTCCTTTGTTTATTTGGGTTATTTGATTAGTTTGTTTTTTTGTTCATCTCAACCTTCAGGTTCTTGGTATTGTTATTAAATGTGATCTGTATATTGCAAACCCCTGCCATATCATCGATTTCATAGGATAGTTCATCTCCTTCCTGCAGGATGGAATTGACATATTCCCGATCTGTTCCCCACCGGCTCTTTTGGCTGTCCGGGTTATTGCTGAAAAATTTCAGAATGTTATCCTTCTTAAAATCGTTACTGTAAAAACGCAGGATGCGTTCTATATAAGTGCTGACAAGTGTCTTGTAAATCGGCTCAAACTCACTTTCATTCACCTGCAGGTTCCTTGCCTTATAGACCATAATATTTCTGATATCTTTTCCCTTGTACTTCGCATTTTCTGAGGAAAATACAAAGCCGAACCCGTTTACGTTGATATCATTTTTGATCGTATTGGTAAATCCTGAGATCTCCTTAGTCATCGTGGTTGTCGTGCAGAGTGCATGATCTCCTGCCTCCACGTCATAGCGGACACCCGGATAACTCCGCGANGTTCTGGGAAAGCGCTCCTTTAAATATCCCGGACACTGCCAAGCCGCTACAAGTCCTGCCGCCACATAAGCCGCCCCGATATATACTCCCTCGATCCAAAGCTTCATAATATCTTCTTTTTCTTTGGACAGGATTGCTCCGCCCTCTTCGCTCATAACCATTTTCTTGTCNAGGATCAGCCCTGACTTATCTTTGGGGATGACCGTAACATTCGGNATACACGGTACAACNAATTCACTGTAATCNCGCTTCATAAGAAGTCCGCATTTTTCTTTGTACTTTTCCACGCCTGATGATGCCATTGCGCTGAAGGTAGTCTCCTCNCCCGGCTGGAAGCTGAAAAATGTTGTGATCTTATAAGGGCACATAGCGTTCATCAGGTTTGCAAGGCTCTCCATGGTGTTCTGNTCNTCCTTCTCCACTTTTTCATTCCCCGCAAAGCGNATTCTCTGTAATTTCACGCCCTTACTCTGCTCCAGCTCCACATTCGGTACAATGGCAAACCAGAGAGTATTGTCGAACTCATTCTTGTCATTTACNGTGTTAAGGTATGTAACAAGCCTTGGAAGATTATGTGCCTTTACCTGCTGTTCTAATTTATTGTTGGTAACCAGCAGTCGGGGCTTCATCCCGTTTTCTTTTACCTTGTACTGGTCAAAAAATGTTTTNACGCCAAGCATTTTTTCAATTAGCGGCTTTACCACTTTTACAAAGTCATCTTTTGTCTGTTTATAAAAATCAAGGTAGTTATTGTAATTGACAATTTCCTGCGCAACGTTTACTTCGCTTTCCAGTGTGGAAGTCAGGGGGCAGAAGGTACGCACTACCAGCTCNCTCACATAGTCGGACTGGTTTTCATTCAGCGCATCATAATCATCCTTAAATGCTGCGATCAGTCCTGTATTGGCGCTGTCATCCACTATGGCAAGCTGAGTATTCTCTTCTTTGCTCACTTCCAATATTTTCAGTTCGCCGTCATCGCCCATGCTGAGAAGCCCGGCTTTAAATAATTGTCCGCTTTCTTCCTTTCCGGGTTCCCCCAAAAGGAGTCTTGTCTTAATGTCTTCAATGGCAAGAGGCAGCATTGCCATGACATTGTTGTAATTCTGGCTCGCCTGCTCAAACATGTAGTTCAGTTTGTCCCCCATATCTAGCTTTTTGGGATCTCCGTCATCCAGCGCCTCATACTGCCCATATACATACTGAATCTCTTTTCTGGACTGTCTGATATCATCCATAATCTTCTTAGGCGAGATCATGTCCAGGATCTTATCAAATTTAAAATCTACATTGGCAATCCCCATTGCTCCTTTGGTTTCAATCAGAGTGAGAAGCATTTTCAGAAAATCATTTTCCATGTTGAGGGGGATTTCCGTAATGCAGTTATCCGGTATATTTTCCGGTTTTTTCAGGCTGTACATGACCTTNTGGTTATTTGCATTAAAAAATGAATATACCACTGGNGCAAACTTTTCCAGNAACTCATCAAANCTGCCCACCAGCAGTTCTTCATTNATTTCCTTTACCTTGTCATCATCCAGACTGTTCTTTCCTTTAACATCGCCTATTAATGTTAAAAGGTCATTTTTTTCCGGGTTGATTTCTTCAAACAAAATTGTCCGGTTTGTTTGGGTTATCACATCCATTGTTCATACCTCGCTTCCTTATTTTTAAATCATGGATATATAATGTACTTCCAGCTCGCATGTCCCATCCTTGGAAGTTATATATATTACATTGCCATAGCTGACTATATACTGCATGCTCCGGCACACAATGGAATTTCCGATCATAATGCTGGAATCACAGTCATGGTAGAGTATCATCTTCCTGCCCTCTGCCGGGAACAGATAAATNCTGTCAAGNCCAAGCAGNTCTATCAGATCCGGATAATTTGAAAACATATTTTCCAATACTATCTTTTTTTCTTTGACCGGGTATAGTGCAAAGGTCAGCGGCGGTATTTCTTCCCTTTCTNCCGGNAGAAGTGTAAAATAGGCATTCAGCTTTCCTGTAAAAGCANATTCCGCTTTCTCTGCCGGCTNCTCCTTAGAAGATGTGCCCTTTTTCCTTCTTCTCCNGATTTTGATGATATAAAANAGCNNTATGCAAANCAGCCCTGCCAATACCTGCCAATACGCTTCCGGNAGTGANTTAACCCNTACNGGGATGCTTTCCGTAAGGCTNCCTTCCCCATCNGAGATAAGCAGCTTNATCTCTCCTTTTCCCCTTCCCACNGGNTCAATATTGAGGTCATTCCCNTCTATCTGCGCTTTTATGATCTTTTCAGGTANGTCTTGNAGTTCAAACGTAAGCCCATCCCCGTCCGAATCAGAAAATATTTCATCCAGCCTTATCTCCTGCTCCCCTGAAATTGTCAAAAGCTCAATTNCCTGNGACATGGTACTGTTTGGAAGANTATTTAGGACATCAATCCCTGTNATTTTATAAAAGCTTCTCNCCTCCCCTTGGNGNCTGAGGTATAANGCATAGCTGCCAGCCCTTGGAAACAGGATTGTCCCTGATAAGTTCTGCTCATNCCCTGTGATTTNTGTCTCCACTCTTTCACCGGTCTGCAGATTTTCAAATTCTCCATGCCAGCCGGTNTCATATGCTATNTTTCTGACGGTTTCCCCGCTTTTATCCAAAAAACTAATCNGGAAATCCAACATCACATTTTTGTAAGGTTCACCTTCCCATTCCANAATAGGTGATATATCATGNCTGCCAATTATGAATATGGCTATCTTCTGCTTTTGCACCGTATGAAAAGTTATNTTGAAGTTTCCATCTGATTCATTCANCATGGCTGCTGCATATTTTCCGGCAGGCTCCAGTTTTATATCATGGATATTTTCTCCCTGTGACCCATACTGGATACTNGCCTCCATGATATCTTTATCCGACANCAGGAGGACTGCCAGTTCATCAGAATTCCCAGTGTTTTCATAGCTGACTGTTTGNATTCCTTCATCGTAATGACTGTTACTNACNTCATATATGTTGTACTCAAAACCANTGCAAAACAGGTTACACAATACCGGGAACAGTTCATCCGGTTCCTGAATGGAAACATGTGCTCCGCCTGTCTGATNGGCAATGCTCTCTANTCCCTGNACGTATGCTGCAGTTTTTTCGTTAAGNGAAATNGTAGTAGTCTGGATTCCTTCTTCNGCACACTTTTGTACAGCCGCCTGCAAGTCCCGGTCAGAATCTTCTATTGTGCGCCCGGTNTCGGAATTTTCCAAATCTGTTTCTCCATCAGATATTAAGACGATGCATTTTCTGCCATGGCATCCTTCAAACAAGGAACTGGCTTCCAAAAGTCCTAACCCGATGTCTGTCTCCCCTCCGTAGGTAACGCTGTCTATGGATTCTTTTAATTCCCCGCGCTGCTCCTGTGCCTTTACCGAGACTGGTGCACTACTTACTACGATCCTGTCATTGTAAGCCACATAACCAATCTGCATATCCCCGGTCTGCATGGTATCTACGAATGCCTTGATTATCTCGTGCAGTATGCCCTGCCCATCCCAACTATTCATGGAACCACTGTGATCCACCAGAAACACTATGTTAAGTTCTTCTTTTTCAATCTCCTGGGCAATGGCATAGTTCTTATGGCTCAAAGCAAGCAATAAAATGATTGCTACAAGACTTATACATTTTTTCCCCATAATTCAGTTCCGTTTCTATTATTTTTAAATTTTTGTTTCATGCGCCCGCTTATTACTTATTTTTCCGATGACCATAAAAATGCAAACACCATATAGCCCGACCATAATTGGCTTATAAAAAATAGAACCGCCAAGTATCAGATCAAATGCAAGAATTACATCTGCAATAACCGTAATAATTACTGCTCTTTTGCAGTAAATCTTCCGCTCTGCATCAGATAAAGGTTTTTTAACTGCCTCCACCGGTGCCAATATACTAATTAAAGCACTGGCTGCCAAAATGAAAAGAAAAGATAGCCAAGTACCATCCGGTAGAAACTTAATCAAAACTAAAGAGGAAACCGTCACCAACGCAGAATAGATTTTACACTTTTCTTCCGTTTCAGAGTGGTAACCGCCTGCATACATCCTTAGAAGTATAAATAATGTTTGAAAAACAATACTTTCAATAATAATTCCTAACAGATACCCTAAAACCAGGGTAAATACTACATCTTCAAGAAACATAAACATCTTTGACAGGCCATACTCCAAAATCACTGCATCTTCATCCCGCACATTATATTTTTTTAAAAAAGCATTTATAATTTTTTTTCTAATCATGTTTTCTTAATTTATTGAGTTCCTCAGGTAGTTCCTCCTGGCAATACCTATAAAAACAAGCAGAGTTAACAAATGCAGTTGCCACAAACATTGCAATATCCAAAATTTTTTCCCCAATCCAGACAAATAAATTTTCCATTCAATTTCCTCCAAAATTGTATTGTGCTTTACTATAACAAAATTTTTCAGTTGCATACATAAATTGTAATTTTTAATCGCATTATGGTAATTTTTGTATTATTTTGGATTTTCTTTTCAATAAAAAACAGCAGATTGCTCTGCTGTTTTTTATTGAACTCTTATTCAAAAAATTTAAAGGTACAAAAGTATATTAACTGTAAATTCATTTTCCGTATAGTTAGTATTAATTTCGCCGTCATACTTTGCAACAGTTTTACGGACACTCTCTAAGCCAATCCCGTGGATGCGCTTATCCTTTTTGGTAGATAACAGACCCTTCTTACTTTCTATAACAGTTCCATTATACGTATTTCGTATGCTAATTTTCGTTGTTCCTCTATCATATCTCATGAATATATTTATTTCTTTTCTTTCACATTTTTGAATTGCTTCACATGCATTAAGCAAAAGATTACTTAATATTACGTTAATGTCAAAATCATCAATCAGCATTTTTTCACCTATTTTAATGTCTGTCTTTACTAATCCTCCTGATTTGCTGATTTCATCTATCATGTAATTAAAAATGCAATCTATGCATTCGTTTCCGGTATCAACATATTGCCTGTTTATTCCAATATAGTTGACCATCTTTTCAAGATATTTTAATGCTTTTTCCTGCTCATTTTTGTCAATATATTCAGAAAGCATAATCATATGATGTTTCATATCATGACGCAAATTAACATAAACATCATTTGCACTTTGCATAATTCGCAATTGATTTTGATACATTACTAACTGTAGTCTGTGCATTTCTTCTTCTTTTTGTTTAGCATAATCATTTAAAAATTTCTCGTATGTATAAAATATTGCAATATTCATACTAAGCAAAATGCATAAAGATATTATTAATACCAGCTTATTATGATAAACCCCTACTACCATTACATCCGCAACAAACATACTGCTTATAATAATTACTATAAGCAAAAATTCCTTAAAAAAGGATATTTCAACTCCCTTATGAAAACTGACTGTCTTTTCAATAAGTACCTCTAAAAGAAACATTAGGAATATGGAAAAAAAGAAACCAAACTCCATTAAATCCTTTTCATTTCCTTTAGTAAAGATAGCCCATGCAATATTTTCTGTCAGTAAAGATACCCCGGCATTGGCGATAACAGACAAAGTTTTTCTTTTACCGCTTCCTTCATAGGAAAATATAACAACTAATAATAATCCAATTATGCTAACCAGCAAATTTAAAACATTGGAATTCATAAACAAATAAACTGTGCAATTAATTATGTAATACGCCGCATAACAATATGGCATCCGCTTTTTCTGCATGCTTTTATCAAAAAAAAGATTAATAAACCTATGCATAATATAAATTCTGAAAGCATTCAAAAACAAATAAAATAATGACTCTATCATTACTCTTTCTTCTCCTCGTTCAATTGCATAATTTTTTTAGTGATTTCCTTTTTATACGCATTGCTTATAGGTATTCGGCTGTCATCGCACATAATGATCTCTTTCTTTTTAAACAGTTTGACATACCCCACGCTGATAATATAAGAAAAATGTACGGACCAGAATCCCTCTAATGAAATACGTTTATGTAGTTCTTTCATATTTTCATAAAAATATCTTTTCTCTTTATTGGTAACAATGCATATTTTTCTTTGGTCACACATAAAATACATAATTTCTGATGCTATGATTTTTTCAGTACTCTTTCCGACTTTATATTCAAAGTAATTTTGAGTCCGTCCATATACACTTCTGTAATTTTCAAAGACGTCTATGATCATATCTGTATCTAAGGGCTTAATAAGAAAATCAAATGGCCTTGCTTTAAAAAGCTGCATGGCATATTTTTCTTTTGCAGAAATAAATACAATCTGAATGGTTTCATTATTTATATTTTTCCGCAATTCTTTCCCTATGTCAGCTCCATTGATATCAGGTAATGCTATGTCCAGAAATAATAAATCAGTACCACTGTTTTGATTGATATACCCAAATAATGCTTTTCCTGTATAAAATATTTCAATATTCATGGCAATACCGTTTTTTTGCGCATAATTGCAAAGTGTATCTTCAATGTATGAACATGTTACGGGTTCATCATCGCATATCAATATATTAAACATCTTACCTTTACCCTAATAATTCTTATTTACACGTTATATTTCCCTATATTACATCAATTTTTTAAAATGTCTTTGTGATAAGAAAAACAACCATTGGGAGCGGTAAAATTCGACAAATATTTGCTTTTTTTACCATTATCAGCGGTAATTGGCTTTATATATTTATTTAAACTTAAAAATTAAGGATAGAATTATAGTTTCTCCCCGATGATTGAAATAAAAAAGCCTCCGGCTTTCACCAGAGACTTGTAAACAATGCATTTACATTTTCACACTATCCTTTCAATTTACAACTTCAACTAATAATTACACTTAAGACAATTTAACTTCCATATACAGCTGCTCCCTGTAGCTCCGGTCAGAAATAGCTCTCCGTAAGTCATCATTCCTACCACTATCCATAAGCATTTGTGCTAACATGGCAAAACGATTTTCGCCCTCAACTTTTCCTTCGATCCTTCCAGCGACTCTTCCTTCTGCCCTTCCAGCGACTCTTCCCCTTCTCTCATATTGGTCAAATAATTCACACACTGTTACCTCATCCTCCTCCCTGATTTCCTGTTCTTTCATCCATTTTTCAACATCTTCCGTATCTATTTCCCCGGAAAGTACCTTGATCATTTTGATTAATGCCGCTTTATGTACGATTTTCCTATCGGAACGATAACCATCTCCTTCTGCAAGGAAATCTACTACGATCCTCATATCACTCCGAAACAGTTTCCTTGTCTCTTCTAGCAGATATCTCATCTCAAATACATGAAGCTTTAACTCATCAATATATTTCCATGTATCATCGAAAATCTTCCGTTTCCGAAACAGCCTTCGAACATCACGGCTACTTCTCCATCTGTGATTCCTCCAATCAA
>JAAVAA010000073.1 GCA_014804285.1 Lachnospiraceae bacterium
CGCCGCATTTTTTGAGAGGTTTGTCAAGAGGTTTTGATAAAAAAGTGGGTGATTTTTGAAATATAGAGTTGGAAAGCCTTATAAAATAAGGGGTGAAGATTCCGAGAAGTTATTATATATATCAGGAGGATCAAATGGAACAGGAAAAATTGATTGCTTTATTAAAGGAAATGTCACTTGAGGAAAAGATAGGTCAGATGCTGCAGGTAAGCGGTATGTTTTACGAGGAAGAGGGTATGATCACAGGTCCGGCCAACACAGCAGGATTTACGGAAGCTGAAATCAGGCAGGCAGGAAGCATACTTGGATCTGTAGGCGCAGAAAAGCTTAAGCAGATACAAAAAGATTATATGGAAAACCAGCCCCATCATATTCCTCTTATTTTTATGGCGGATATCATTAACGGATTTCGAACAATTTTTCCTATCCCTCTGGCTCAAGGGTGCTCTTTTAATCCGGAACTGGCGCAGGAGGGGACAGCAATTGCAGCAAAAGAATCTGCGGCTGCGGGACTTCACCTGACCTTTTCCCCGATGGTGGATCTGGTGCGGGATGCCAGATGGGGCAGAGTGATGGAGTCTACTGGAGAAGATTCTTTTCTAAACGGATGCTTTGGCAAGGCAATGGTAGAAGGCTATCAGGGAAAGGAAGGACTGAAGGAGAAAGGGAAAATTGCGGCCTGCGTCAAGCATTTTGCAGGTTATGGAGCGCCGACGGCAGGCAGAGATTATAATGCGGTAGAGCTTTCAGAGCGTACCTTGCGGGATGATTATCTCCCGGCTTATCAGGAGGCGGTAAATGCCGGTGCGGCGATGGTCATGACCAGCTTTAATACTCTGGACAGAGTTCCCTCTTCCGGTAATCGGAAACTGATGCGGGAGATACTGCGTAACGAAATGGGGTTTGAGGGCGTGGTCATCTCCGACTGGGCGGCTATTGAAGAAATGTGTAAGCATGGTGTGGCTGAGGATAAAAAGGAAGCTGCCAGATTGGCAGTGGAGGCCGGTGTAGACATTGATATGATGACGAACTGCTACTGCAAGAATCTGAAAGAGCTGGTAGAGAAAGGAGCAGTCAGCGAGGCTCTGATCGATGAGGCGGTATTGCGGATTTTAAAGCTGAAAAATGAGCTTGGATTGTTTGAAAATCCCTATAAGGATGCAGATGAATCAGAAGAAGAGGCGCTTATATTGTGTCCGGAGCATCGGGAGGCAGCAAGAAAGATGGCAGCAGAGACCTTTGTCCTGCTGAAAAACGATGGAGTCTTGCCCCTTTCGACTAAAGAAAAGACAGCGTTTATCGGTCCTTATGTATCAAACAGGGAGATCTATGGGGCTTGGTCCATATTTGGACGTCCTGAAGATACTGTTTCTGTTGAAGACGGAGTGAGAAATAAAGGAATAGGGGAAGTTCTCTTTGCAAAGGGCTGTGAAGTGCCGAAGAATTTCCTAAAATCAGAAGATTTTCTAAAATCGAAAGATTTTCTAAAATCGGAAGATTTTCTAAAATCGGAAGATCAGCGCATGTCAGCAGAGGAAAGCAGGAAGCTTTTGCAGGAAGCAGTGGAATTGGCAAAGGAGGCAGACAAGGTGGTGCTTGCTTTGGGAGAGCACCGCATGTGGTCCGGTGAGGCAGCCAGCCGTGGTGATATCACCCTTCCGGACAGCCAGTTGGAATTGTTTCGAAATATTTATGCAGTAAATAAGAATATAGCGGTAGTGCTCTTTAGCGGCAGACCTTTGGATATCAGGGAAATCAGTGAAAAGGCAGTAGCAGTGCTGGCAGTCTGGATGCCGGGAACAGANGGCGGAAATGCGATTGCAGATGTGNTGTTTGGGGATGTGAACCCTTCCGGCAAGCTTTCCATGAGTTTTCCTTATTCGGTAGGACAGGTACCTGTTTTCTANGGACAGTTCCGNACCGGACGCCCCTATACAGANGGNTCNGATGAGNGTTATGTATCCCGNTATTTGGATATNCCCAATANACCGCTTTATTCTTTTGGCTACGGTTTATCTTATACAGAGTTTANAATCAGCCCGGTAAGACTGAGNGCGGACAAAATGAGCAGAGCGGATCAGATTACCGTTTCGGTAACGGTGAAAAATACAGGAACCGTGAAAGGGCAGGAAGTGGTGCAGATGTACNTGGANGATGTNTGCGGAAGCGTGGCACGTCCTGTGNGGGAGTTGAAAGGTTTCCGTAAGATTTGTCTTGAGCCGGGAGAGGAGACGGAAGTGCAGTTTAAGATTAGTGAAGAAATGCTCCGTTTCTACGATATCAATATGGATTATGTGAGTGAGGCTGGAGAGTTCAAAGTGTTTGTNGGAAATTCCAGTGAGACGGAAAATNGGGCTTCGTTTGTATTAACAAATTGAAGGAACAATAATTTTATATCATAATTTTTTCCCGTTCAATGTTGTCATTGAGCGGGAATTTTACGTTTGATGCGGTGAATCTGCGGTTTTAAGGTAATATCCGATATAACAAGCCCCTCACGCTGGCTTAAAACATATTCCACGGCGCTTGCCACCTCTTCCGGAATCAGGTAAGATTCCGACTCATCTCCCTCCATAAAATCTGCATTTCTGTAGAGATTTGTTTTGGTCATATCCGGGGTAATGGTGACTATCTTTATCCCATATTTTCTCGCCTCATCGAACAGACTGTGGGAAAAACTGGAAAGTCCTGCTTTTGTGGCACCATAAGCGCAGCCGTGGGGATTTGTCCCATTAGCAGTGACAGAAGATATATTGATCACATATCCTTTATTATTCTTCAATTCCCGAAGCAGCAGGCTGGTGAGGATCATAGGTGCTTCAAGATTTGTTCGCACCATTTGCTGAATCTTCTTTGCATTCAGTTCCTCGTGCAGGCCATAATAAGCTACACCGGCATTATTAACAAGCACTGTTACATGGCTGCGTGACGCAATTTTCTTTACGGTATCACAAAGATTTTCCGTGTCTAATATATCGCAAATGATCTTATGAAATTTATTATCTGCAAATTCAATATCGAATTTTCTCCCGATTCCAAAGACCTCATAACCAAGCCGGCAGAGAGTCTTGCTGATCTCAAATCCGATACCGGAGGAAGCTCCGGTAACAATCGCTGCATCANCCATCATAATAACCATTCTCCCATAAAAATATTTTGTTTTCCGGTATCCTTCTTTTCAGATTGTCTACCAGAAACCGTTCCATTCGCCCGGTTAACTCTTTGGAATAATGATACACACCTTCATCGTTCTGATAAGGGAATTGTACCACCGCCGAATCGGGCTGGTTTTTTCTCATTTTTTTCAGGTAATCCTGAGATACGCGAAANGTTCCCACNCTTACATCTTCAATCTTTTCCATGTCNATTTCNNAAAATACATGATTCAGCATTTCCTCATAATGTTTCTCCCAGGCCCGGCAGTAGATCATGGGATCAAAGCACAGCCGTACAGGGAAACCTCTCCGAATGGCTTCTTTGGCACTGGAAATTCGTTGATGCAGCGGCGGAGTCTTGTGTTCATAGGCATCAATGACCGCCTGAGGAGATAGCGTGATTGCATAAATGATACCGGAAACCGGAGAGTGCCTTTGCCAAAACAGGTTGTCTGCGGATTTGGTGCGGATTTCAACCTTTAGAGACTTCATCAGATTATTTTGTGTTTCCACAAATGAGATCCACTCTTTTACATATCCGGTAATCTGTTCCATTGCCAGCATATCGGTATCATAAGATACGCAAAGATACATGGCATGCTCATTGAGGCGTTTCCTGATCTCATCAAAGATATCCTCCAGATTGACAAATACAACAATATTTCCGGAAGGGTACATACCCTTTAAATAGCAATACTCACAGTCATAAATGCAATTCATGATGCAGGAAGTATAATAAAAATTTTCATTTCCAAAGCTTTGGCAGACCGGTGCGCCTTCGTAGATCAGATTTCCCTGCTTGGCTCCAAGGATAAGGTTTGGCGACCGCTGCTGTAATATAAAATTCTGCCCCTTCCGGCAGAACACATCCTTGTAGTGGTCTATGGAAATGACCGTTGCATTGGGGAATCTTTGGAGAATCCGCTTTGTANGCGGNTGATTTTGCACTGCTTTTTCCACATAAATATGTGAAAAAAACGGGTTATAATAATCGCTCTTTAAGTTCTTCAAAACATTGCTTTCCTTCTCTTTTATCTTTGCAGGGAAGTTGTCCTTTCNGGTACATTTCTTNNATAACAGANTNNTANTCNACNNCNGCCAGAATNCAATANCGGATATNCTGGCGGACTGATTNNGNCATTGTCCTGGAACAATGCATGTCGAGACACAACTTCNCTAANNTTTNTTGTGNCNTATCTTCCTGAATAGNCTTTGANNGCTGCTNCTGGTGAGCAATGGNCTGAAGGNGNGTTATGTAATCGGCTATNCTTTCCATATNCCTGCCNANCAGACNTTCAATTTGTCCGGGAGTGACATTTTCGGAATTCCCATTATCGGATATTATTTTTAAAAAGNNCATCTGATGAGGNCCGAAATAATAGGNGCCNGCCTGATAGATTGCTGCCGCTTCCATATCGTAAAGATAAAAATCCGTGTCTGCTATTTCGGCCTGATCTGTTTTGGTATATGGTTTTGCGCCTGTAATGATCTGTGCTTCCGTAAATCCATGCCGGTATAGAATATCAGGATAAAAGGTCTTGCCGGTAACCTGTTCCCTGATCTTGTTGCACAGAAAAATGCTTCCTGTCTGACAGATGTTATTCGCTCTATTTACATTTTCGCCCCATATTCCGGCGCAAACTCCCACATTCAAGAGAAAATCACCCTGATCTGTTCCGTATTCTGTACAGATACTGCTAACTGCCGCCGCTGCCGGAATGGAACCGACTCCGCTGATGACAAGACAGAGTTCCGCTTCCTCATTTTTGAACACTTGAAAACGAGCATGGGAAATATCTTTTTTTAATTGAAAGCGGGTAATGAATGCATGCGCTTCGGTATACATTGCCGTTATGATATAGATCATGTGATTTTCCCTTTATCAAATCTCTGCGCTATGTTTCATGATGTCAAGCGTGTATTTGTACCATTATTATCATATCATGACTGTATTTATATTTCTATCATATTTCCATTTTAACGTTTAATTTGGGTATGCATATGCGAGACGTCCGCTCAGATGAAAAGAAATCCTTTCGTCAACACGCTCGATAAAGCGTTCGCGAATTGTTTCCTCAAGGATTTCTTTTCATCTGAACTGGGTTATCGAATGACGCAAAGCCCAACTGGTAACTCCGCTAAGGTCAAATGTTTCTCTTTTTAGTAAATGGTCAGACAGTGGATTAGGCGACTATAGTGGAGTCATTAGCTGGTTTCACGTCAGTCAATAACTTAACCTGGATAGAAATCAAATTCTTAAGGAGCCCTTTAAAAAGCGTCAGCACTTAGTCAATGTCATTTAGATAAGTAACATCTTTAAACATAAAAAGAGACTGGAAATATAAAAACTTCTAGTCTCTTTTTAGATGAAGTATCTCAATATAATCTTTTTACAAATTTTTGCATATGAAATAAACAGATGCTTTCATCTGCTTTCAAAATGTTATATACTAAATTCGGTTAGGCCGTTCTGTATAGAAAGCTTACCGATGACTTGGGCTTGACTTTGCGAGGGTCACAACGCCCAGCTCTTATGGGAAGAAGCTCATGGCTGATTAGTTTTTCCACATCAGGCGGAGCTTTTTCTTCCTTTAACCGTATAAAATAATGACAGATTCCTATTGCACGGGTATAGTTTAGTTGATATGGGTGCTTCCTTTCGTTTTTCTGTTCTATCATCACTGAGGCTGTTATTAATTCGCAGAAATTATACAAGATCATTCTCGCCCAGATTTCCTGTTTTATATATTCCACTTTTTTAGCGTGGAACGCAGTCAGTCCTACGGCATATTTTAATTCCCGAAAAGATGTTTCAATTCCCCATCTCTTTGCGTATAGTTCTTTTAAAGTTTCCCAGGGATAATCTTCCCGGGGAAGGTTTGTGATCAGACATTCATAAGTTTCATCCGTCAGCTGAAAGCGTGCAATACGCAGTGTTATGTCGTAATACCTGTTTTCATGCAGGTCTATATAATCCATTGTTGAGTCCTTTGGAAAAAACTTATAGATCTCAGGATGTTCTTTTACTTCCTTTGTCTGTTTCCTTGTCAGCCTTAATGGAACCATCACATCGTATTCACCGTCATGTGGAAGCTGACGTTTTAATCCGCCAATGATGGAACCGTTTTCAGAATCCCTTGCCCTTATCAGGTAAAAAAACCCTTTTTCCTGTGCGTGTGCAAAAACATTATAAGATTCATAGCCTCTGTCTGCGATAAATACGGTAGAAGGGTCTCCCGCATACCGGTCAATCATCGTGACCACCGCCCGGCATTCATTGTTTTTGACGCCCGGCTGAATGAGTGCATCTTTATATCTTCTGGTACAAAGATCATACAGGGCATTCAGATGAAACTGGCTGAACCCTTTGTTATCCGGGCCATTTGGGAAATAATTATCAGGATCGTCAGGGTTGCGATAAATATTCAGATCGGAACCATCGCAGGCGATCAGATGCAGGCCGTGCCACGTCTGGGTTTCAGGGAAACGGCTGTTAAACTCATGAAAAAGGAATCCAAATGCTTCTGGCAGGATCTGAGATCGTCGCTGATTAAAGGAAGAATTAGATGGTGTGTTAACATCAAAATCAAAGTAATGAAGTAATTCGTCTTTCAATGACCGGCTTTCCATAGAAAGAATAAACTTTATCATTTTATGAAAAGACCATTTCTTTTCTCTTGAAAAATCCTTTTCCGGGGTTTTTGTAAAAAGCCAGCGATAATCGTTCATTTCGTCAATGATAGAAAAAAGAATGTGTTTTACCTGAAGTGAAAAGTTCAAAATATACTTACCTCCTTGCAATCAAAATATCTTTGATTACAAGGACCGCATTATCTGTCTCTCATTTTCAGACAGATAATGCGGCCGCACATTTGGGCTGATATGTCAAGCAAAAATTTTAGTATTATAAAAAAGAGCAGGGTATGTATTTCTACATACTCTACTCTTTATAGTCATCTTATCTAAATGACATTGAGCACTTAGTGAGGTTTTTTCGAACTTAGTGCTGTTACGCTTTTTATAGAACGAGAGTGAGGCGACGTAGAATTTGATTCTATCCGGTTTTTTATATTGATCTCCGTACCCCAGCTAAACGTTAATTTAGTTGCTGGCATCCCATAGCAGCTGTTATAATGAAAAAACAAGAAATAAAAGTTTCGCAGATTATTTATACAAAGGGGAAGCAAATGAAGAACAAGAAATGGAAAGAATTTGGAAAGTTGACAGGAACGTGCTATGTGAATCTGGGAATGGGCACAGCGAACAATGAAATTTGGGATCGGGCATTTGAAGTTTTGAAAGAAATCGTTGAGGATGGAAGAGACAGACAGCCGGAGTACGTGTCGGAATTGTATCTGCTGGATGAAATTACTGATGATGAATATGATGTGCAGGGATGGCTGGAAGACTATCTGGATGACTTGGACATGCGGGAAAATAAAGATAAGCTTTTAAAGGTATGTGATGAACTATTAGGAATGTTCTGCTGGGAAGAAGATGCACCATCAGATATAAAGTTTTTAAAGTCATCGGCGCTGAACGCTCTTGGAAGAAAAGAGGAAGCAGTGGAATTTTGTGAAGAATGGCTGGAAGAAGAACCCGATAACCTTGTTGCGGTTTCTGCCAATGTTTATGCGCTTCTTGCAACTCATGACATGGAAAAGGCTGAAAAGCTGATCAAACAGCATATCCATGAGGATACAGAGTGTGGGGAAGAAAATAATATTTTATTTGAGGCAGCAGTTGCCTATTATAAAGCAGCCGGGAATAAAAAAGAAATGAAACGGCTGGATAAAGCCCGGGAAGAATATTATAAGTCGATAGAGCATCTTTTCCGGGAATTTGGCATGATTGAGGACGATGAGTTTATATGGAATGATGAGGATGAAGATGAGGATTTTATGTAGGATGATAGCATTGGAGAATTCATGTGGTGGCAGATATTATGTAGATGATGAGACGGCTGAGAAAATCAGGAAATTACTCTGGCAGACAGATGGAAATCAAAGATAATGCTGTGAATGGCAGAACTTGGGATTTTTTATATGCGAAAGCACGTAGATGGGAGTAAGAATGAAACATTATACATTTAGTTTGACGAAAAAAGAGGCTATAGAAATTAGTATCTGGGCAACTTGGGAGGGGATAAAGCGGAGGTTTGTCCTTTGGATTCTTGTGTTTTTATGCTGCACTCTGAATGTTCTGCTGTCTCCACGAACGGGATTATCGATTGTGTTGTGGATGCTGTTTCTGACAGCATTAGTTATGGCGAAAATTTATAAGAATTCTAAAAATTTGCTTCAAAAAAACCAACGAACCATCTGGGTGGAAAATGCCATGTTAAAGATACACCTGAATGTTTATAATGAGATTCCTTTATATTATATTTGTACAATTCGGACAACCAGAGATTTAATCTTGCTGGGGGACTGTCAACTGAAAAAGTTTCTCACAGTGTATGCAATTCCGCTTAGAGTGTTTGAAAGTTTGAAGGAGCAGGAAACTTTTCTGGAGTTGATCAGGCATCCGCAGCAGGAAATGGCTGAGGAGGAGAACTGTGTATCTGCAGACAAAACGGGTAGAGAGCTTTTTCATTTTATGCTTTCGTTAGATGAAGAAAAGTGGGTACAACTCTTAAAGGATGAAAGAACAGCTAGAATGACAAAATCCATTGGCATAGAAAAAGAGTTTTTTATCCATCTGATAATCGATTATATATTTATTGTTTTATTTATATGGATTTGGTCTTTAGGGGATATTCCCCAGATACTTACCATACCAACTTCCCTTATTGCTTTGATAGCTTTAATTGGGCTTGAAAATTTATATAGCGATCCGGAAAAGAAAATACGAAGACAGTTAAAATCAGGACATTTATATCAAAATAGTAAAATATCCGTTTTTGAACATGGTGTGATGGCTGACACACTTGAAAAGAGAAAAAGTATAGTGTCTTGGGAGATGTTGGGGTGGCTGGTGGAAACAGAATTTGCTTTTTACCTTTTTAAAAAGGATAAAACATGCTACGCCATAATCCCAAAGGAATGTCTGGAAAACTGGGATCAGACTGTAGCAATGTGCCGGCTGTGCGAGGAGAAAAATATTCCTGTTTTGCGGGGAAGAAAAGTGAAATATATACCGGGATGGATATTCTCTTTGTTGATTTTTATTGTTTTCGCAGCTTATTTGCCGGCAGTTTCTTGGATTACAGATATGTATAACAGCTGGCGCATGGTAGAACAGATATATAATTCCAGTGCTGTGGAAAATGCGTGGGAAGAGGATTTTTATCCGGCGGATTATTCCAATTATGTGCCATTGGAGACACAGGTAGAAGTTTTGCGTTCATTGGGATTTACAGTGTCTCAGGAGATTGTGGATCAGGAGCAAAGGTTCATGGAGGAAGACGACAGGTACGCATTTATGGAAGAATATCCATATACAGCACTTTTATCTATACTGGGCATGCCCACCTATAGTGAAGAATGGGAAATCACTGGATATTCCGATGAAGTTCTCTGCTTTGATTTTGAAGGTATTGATATCAGTACGGACTACATAGTAATATTGGAAGGTATGAAAGCTTTAGCGGTTGGGAGCTGTATTGATAATGTGGACAATATTCAGGAGGATATAAGCGGGGTAGATTGGGAGAGCGGCCTTGGGACGGTGACAGTTTCTTTCGAATGGCAGGGATATGAATATTCCTGTCAGATGGATGTGGAATATGACTGGATCGATGGGGAAATCTTAGGAGTTTTCAATAGTCTGTTAGAACAGGATAATGCCAAAGAACGTTTTTATATGACAGGGGATGATGGACAGGGAGCGTTAGTTTTCTTTGGCACAGCGGATTGGGCAGCAAAGTTTGAAAAAGCTACAGGGTTGGATCTGGATTTTTTTATGATTCCCGTTGATGTGGAAAACAGGGAAAAAGGGCATTAAAAGCCTGCCATCATCATACCGATCAGTTGATCCCTCAGTACTGCGTCCTCACGCCCTTTTACCTTTGAGACCATACCGTCCAGTTCGGTGTTGGTGACTGTAGCACGCATTAGTTTTTCCTGAAAGGATTTTCTTTCGCGTTCTGCTTCAGCAGATCTCCGTTCTGCCCTTGCCTGGCATTGCAGCTTTATAGAGTTTTCCATGGAATCCAATAGTTGTCTCATTTGATCAATTTGCATAATCGTACCTCCATTGCAAACTTGTGCTTCTTTTATTTTTATCGGCTTGTTAACTTTATATATGAATAGCGGCACAACTAAATTTTTATGAATCAAGAACGGGTTATTGATATGAAAGATATTATAGCAAGGTATAGAGAAAATTATATAGCACAGATGCGTAAAGATGTTGGGCATGCGCCTCTTATGGTAACAAGCTGCGGAGTTATCATCGAAAATGACAAAGGAGAAATATTGCTCCAAAAGCGGCGTGATAATGGATGTTGGGCGCTTCTTGGAGGTTCTATGGAAATTGGAGAGAAGTTCATAGAAGTGGTAAAAAGAGAGGTATTTGAAGAAGCCGGAATTGAGATAGGGGAACTGGCATTATTTGGTATTTATTCGGGAGAGGATAGAATTATCACTTATCCAAATGGGGATATTTGTTGTGGGACAGGTATCATTTTTAAGACAACTGTGTATAGTGGGGAAATTCAAAATAATACGGAAGAAGCACTGGAACATAGATTTTTTGGTAAGGCAGATCTACCTGATAATATTAACGAATATGATAAACGGATAATTATTGATTGGACGAAAGATTTTAAGCAAGTAATTGTTGATTAAAGTCATCTATAATGATTTTTACAAATTGAGATTGAGGAAGGAAAAGAAAATGAAATATATTGAGGAAAACAGTAAAATATGGGATAAGCGCGTTGAAAAAAATGATAAATGGTCTGTTCCTGTATCAAGTGAAGTAATTAGTCAGGCAAGAGAAGGAACGTGGAGTATTGTCCTGACACCTGTCAAACCTGTACCAAAAGATTGGTTTCCGGACAGTTTGGATGGTAAAAAAATTTTATGTCTGGCCAGCGGCGGAGGGCAGCAGGGACCTGTACTGGCAGCCCTGGGAGCTGATGTGACAGTATTTGATAACAGTAAAAAACAATTGGAAAAGGACGAGTTCGTTGCAGACAGAGACAATCTCACAATTAAAACAGTTCAGGGAAATATGCAGGATTTATCTGTGTTTGAAGATGAAAGTTTCGACTGTATCATTCATCCATGGTCAAATGGCTACGTTGATGATGTAAGACCTGTGTGGAAAGAATGTGCAAGGGTACTGAAGAAGAATGGTCTTCTGTTGGCAGGATTTGGAAATCCAATAGAGTATATTTTTGATGTTGGGAAATTAGAAAAGGGAATATTGAGTGTAGAAAATACGATACCCTACGCAGATATTGAACATATGGATAATCCGGAAACGAGGGCAGTTGTTGAAGAAGATGGATATATCTGGAGTCACACTTTGGAAGATCAGATTCAGGGACAGATAGAAGCAGGATTTGCTATAATTGGTTTTTATGAGGACATTGGCGGAAGCGTGTTGAATAAATATATTAATTCTTCCATTGCCACGAAAGCAATCAAGATGAATTTGAATACATAAAAAGCTAACGCCATGGATTACTAAATTTTCCTTTTACGATGTTATCAACTTAGATTTCATGAGGAGGGCATGTATGAAGATACTCATATGCGATGATGAACCGCAGATATTATCGGGCATTGCAAAAAAGGTTTTGGAATGTCTGCCGGACAGCAACGTTCAGGTTTTCTCATCAGGTCTGGAGCTTCTTCAATGTCTGGAAACAGAATCCTGCGATATCCTGTTGCTTGATATTGATATGCCGGAAATAACCGGATTGGAAATAGCCGGACATCTTGCACCAAGGGAGAAGCGGCCTCTCCTTTTGTTTGTGACAAGTCATGACGAGCTGGTCTACGACAGTTTTCAGTATCACCCCTTCGCCTTTATTCGAAAAAGCTATTTTGACGTTGAAATTATGGACGCTTTGGCAGACTGTTTGAAGGAACTGGAGCATAGGGAAAGACATTTTTGTTTTCGAACGGAAGGAAACCGGGTATGTCTGTTTCTTTCGGATATTTTATACTTTGAAGCCGAAGGCAACTACCTGAAGCTTTTTTCAAAAACAGGGCAATATCGTTTCCGAAGCACAATTACCTCTGTGGAAAACACATTAACGAACTGCGGTTTTATCCGAATCCACAAAGGATTTCTGGTTAATCAGGCGGCTGTCAGACTTTTTGGTTCAGAGAAAGCGGAGCTTTTTGACGGCACTATGCTTCCCGTCGGCAAAAGCTATACCAAAGCGGCAAGAGAACATTTTCTGAGGTATATGAGGACATGAAAAACTATCGTCAACTACAGAAAGAACTGGCTGTGCAGGAGGAAAAAAACTTAAGCCTCATAGCCCAAAAATCTGAATTAGAGTATCAGCTTTCCGTGCAAAGTGAAGAAGTGGCATACTCCAGAAAACAGGAAAGCGACATCCGTTCTCTGCATCAAAGTGTGCGCCAGTTAAAGCATGATATGAAAAATCATCTCATGGTGCTTGCTTCTTATCTGAACAGCGGAGATTATGAAGCGGCAAAAGCATATACTTCGGAGATATTAGACAAGCTTAATTCGATGCACAGCTATATTGAAACCGGAAATTCTCTGTTAAACCATATTCTGAATGAGAAATTAGAGCTTGCAAGGAGTTACGGAATTTCTGTCAGGGCAGAAATTGAATCACTTTCCTTTTCCAGAATGCATAGCATTGATTTTTCCGCATTACTTACCAATCTTCTGGATAATTCCATCGAAGCAAGCAAAAACGAACCGTTCGGGGAACTGCATCTTCACATATTTCAGGAACGGGGGTATGATGCAGTCAGTATTAAGAACAAAATCGGGAAATCGGTTTTAGAAGAAAATCCCGAGCTGCGCTCTACAAAGGAAGATAAAGAGCAGCACGGAATCGGCATTACACAGATAAAAGAAATTGTCACCGCCTATGACGGTATCTATGATTTTTATGAGAAGGAAGGTTACTTCTGTTCCCGTGTGTTTATCCCACAATAAACGTCGTTTATCCCATCCCCTTGCATTCATCAGATGCAAGGGGATATTTTGTAAGTGAGGAAAGGTCTATGATTATTTTTGAGAATGTTTGCAAGTTTATTTTGTCGGATGTGAATCTTCATATTCCCCAGGGAATCTCATTGGGGCTTATCGGTACTTCCGGCTCCGGTAAAACCACTTTTTTAAAGCTGGCATGCGGGCTGTTAAAGCCGGCAGCGGGAAGTGTTTACACCATGCGGCTTATCCCTTGGAAAAACCGTCGGAAATTAGGAAGCGTGACCGGATCTTTCTTTGCAGATATTCCGTTTTTCAGGGAAGAGGATACGGTGGAAAGCAATTTCAGGGATTTAAAAATAATCTATCGAATGCAGGATAATATTTTTGACAAAGAATATTATGCGCTTGCGGAGAGGTTGGGCTTTCGTTCCTTTGAAAAAGAATCGGTGAAGCAGCTTTCTCTCGGACAGAGACGCCGTGCTGAATTGGGGGCTCTTCTCCTGAGCCGTCCAAAGCTCATCCTGTTAGATGAGCCGACCGAAGGTCTGGATCAGACGGCAAGGGACAGTCTNCGGGAACTTCTGATGGAGCGGAGGAGGGAGGGAACAACCCTTGTTATAAGCTCCCATAATATGGAGGAAATTTCTGCNATNTGTGAAAGAATTGCCCTTTTAGATCATGGCAGTCTGCGCTACTACGGAGAAAAAGAGCTTTTATTAAAGCATTTTGCGCCGGATGAAGTGATGGAAATAAGCTTTTCNGGGAAAATACCGGATCTGGAAGACCTGCCGCTTAGGCATTACTCTCTGCATCAAAATAAACTGAAANTGANCTATAACNCTAATTACGTCACTTCTGCCGAACTGCTNCGCCATATTTTGGCACAGACCACCATAACTGCAGTTACCACGCAAAAATCCGGGCTTTCGGAGGCAGTAAGCAGAATAGAGAGGGGAGAAAAGTATGAGCTTTATTGAAGTAAACGAGGTGAGNAAGGCGTTTCGGGTAAGCAAACGCTCCGCAGGTATTCCGGGCATGCTGGCGAATCTGGTTGTTCCAAAGTATGAAAAAAAGCAGGCGGTAGACAACATCAGCTTTTCCATTGAACAGGGAGAAATGGTTGGATTTATCGGTCCAAATGGCGCCGGGAAATCGACTACCATNAAAATGCTGTCAGGCATTCTTTATCCGGACACCGGAAGTGTGCGGGTTAACGGTTATATCCCGTACAGACAGCGCAAAGAGTATGTAGGGAGCATCGGTGTTGTATTTGGGCAGAAGTCCCAGCTTCAATGGGATCTGCCGGTNATCGACAGCTTTGAACTGTTAAAAGCAATTTACCGTGTGCCGGATGAAATCTATCAGGCAAATTTAAAGCGCTTTATGGAGATGCTGGATATGTCCGGCTTCATAAACCAGCCGGTCCGCCAGNTGTCTTTNGGNCAGCGGATGCGTGCGGATATCGTCGCGGCGCTCTTACATTCCCCAAGGATAGTCTTTTTTGATGAGCCGACTATTGGCGTTGATGTGGTTGGAAAGGAAACAATNAGAAATTTCATCTGTGAACTTAATGCCAGAGACAAGGTTACCATGCTTTTTACAACGCACGATATGCAGGATATCGAGAAAACCTGTAAACGGCTGATNATTATCGATAAGGGNGCCAAAGTATATGACGGCTTTATTTCCGGTATCCGCGAAGCATATGGAACCACAAGGCAAGTGGATGTAGAGTTTGNCGAANACTGCACGGTCAAACCGATTGAGCATGTGGAAATGAAAGAACTTGATGCACCGGGCGGACGAAAAAAGCGGTTTNTGTTTGAAAGCAGGGAAATGCAGATCGACTTTCTGATGAGTTCCCTGTTAGCTGATTATGCGATCCGTGANCTTACGGTTTCGGAACCTGAAATTGAAGGGCTCATCCGAAAAATATATAATGGGGAGGTGGCCCGATGACAAAACTATACCCATATCTGGCTTTTGNCAAAAAAAGTTTTCTGGGACTCAGTGCATACCGCTTTGATCATTTCATGGGGATTTTAAACACGATTCTCCGTATTTTTATCTTTTGGGAAATCTATCGTGCTCTCTACGGCGGCCGAACCGAGGTTGACGGCATTACCATCACCATGGTTGCCACAAATTTTATTCTGTCCATGGGGCTGGATTCTGTATTTTTTGTCAACGATTANTACCTTCCNGACCGAATTCAAAACGGAAGCATTGCCACTGAACTGCTGCTTCCGGTGAGCATCCATGGGAGAATGCTTGCAGACAATCTGGGGCATGCCCTGTTTCAACTGTTGTTTCATTTTGTCCCCGCAGTGGCAGTTTCTGTGCTTTTTATCGGAATTGCAGCGCCGGCAGATTTCTCGATGCTGCTTCTGTTCCTGCTGAGCGCATTTTTTGGCTACGGCGTTTTATGGACAATCAGNTTTGCGGCNCAGATGCTTTCTTTTTGGCTGATTAATGTGTGGAGCATCATGACGATTAAAAATGTATTTATCAATGTGTTGTCNGGTTCCATGATACCCCTTTGGTTTATGCCGGACTGGATGAGAGGAGTTATTCGTTTTACGCCTTTTTCATCTATTTATTTCACACCGCTACAGATTTATCTGGGACAGCTGTCCTTTTCGGAGATTCTGCATGGTTTTCTGATTCAGTTTTTCTGGATTGTTATCTTACTTTCTATAGGGATGTTTCTTTGGAAAAAGGGGCAGAAAAAGCTTATTGTGCAGGGAGGATGACAGACTATGAAAAATGATACAATCTATTTGGCAGGGGTCTACACCAGAACCATTATGAGATCATGGTTCCAATATAAAGTGGATGCGGTGCTTCGTTCTCTTGCGGTGTTTCTCAGAGAGGCAACCGGGATTATTGTTATTTATTTTACCCTGCTGAAATTTGATACTTTAAATGGCTGGGACATTCATGAATTGTTGTTTTTATTCAGCCTTTTGTTTTTAACCTATGGGATACTTATTATTTTCTTTACCGGATTGCGGGATTTTGGAAGAACAGTCCGTAACGGCGGTTTTGACCGCTTCATTTTAAGGCCCAGAGGGCTCCTTTTCCAGCTTATCTTTTCCAATGCGGACTGGTTCGCCGCTATCGGGCACGGCAGTCTCGGTATTGTACTATTTGTGATCTCAGCAGGAAATGCAGGTATTACATGGAGCCCCGGTACCATAATTTACTATATTGCGGCATTAATAGGCGGCGTTATGATTCAGGGAGCAATCTTTTTATTTCTTGCGTCCCTTAATATCTATCTGCTTGAAACAAACAGCCTGAAAGAGCTTTTTTACTGGAATATGCGAAAGTTTGCAGGATATCCGGTGAGTATCTTTCATAAAGCCATTCAGTTTTGTATGATTTATGTCGTTCCGTTTGCTTTTGTCAATTATTTCCCGGCGCAATATTTACTGCGCAAGGAAGATATGTCATACCCTTCGATTTATATGTACCTTACCCCTGTCGTCGGAGTTGTCATGTATCTTGCAGCGTACGGTTTCTGGCGATACAGTATCCGTTTTTATAATAGTTCGGGAAATTAGGGGGTTACATACTATTCTTTTTTTACAGGAACCCATAACTCACAAAACAAGTTGCTTTCTCCATTTTCAAAATATATTTCATAGTCCGTATCGTCTGTCTGGCTATATCCTGTCTGCGGGGTAAATTCTTTAAAGAATTTATCCCATGTCTCAGCCAGGCAATCGCCATCGGGACCAAAGCATTTAAATACGGCATAATCGGCAGGCTCTGTTTCCCACACAGAGTAGCCGTTGTTTATTAATTTATCCAATTCTGTAATATCGGTATCATCATCTATCAAAATACCAATTCCATATTTGAAGCAATCTTCGTGATCGATAACGGGGCTGCACAAACCGTACAAGTCTCTTTTTCCTTCTGTACGAAGCACTTTAAGAGGTTCAATCAGATTTTTTTCATAACACTCTGCCCAAAAATCAGGGATGCTGTGGTCATTGTCGTCATTGATGATTTCATTTGGAAAAGCTTTTACCAATGCAATAAATCGTTGACTCTCTTTGTGTTCCAGTCTATAATCCATAATACTACCACCTTCCAATATAATTTTTATCACAAGGGGATTGAATAAATGAAGCTGTGTGCCTTTTTGTTTGGCTTGTTTGGGAGTGGAACCATGAAACCGTAAAAAGGCTTTGGAAAAGCTTTCCGGAGATTCATAACCATACTTGTATGCAGCGTCTATTACCGATATGTCAGTTGTTTGGAGTTCCTGGGCTGCTAATGTAAGCCGCCGGTTCCTTATATACTCATTAGCTGTCATCCCGGCAATAAAGCTGAATGTCCGGTGAAAATTGTAGTTTGACATATGTACGCTTTTCGCGACATCAGTGTAGTTTATATTTTCATAAATATGTTCCTCCATATAGCATATTGCCTGCTGTATCAGCTGTATTGACATTCTGTCAGCCCTCCTTGTGTAAGGTAATTATAGTTTACTACAACTGGAATGTCCTGTCCAAGTTTGCACAGATTTGTCCAACTTCACCATTTTATAACTTATAATTTCACTAACAATCGGAATTAGAAGGGAGAGACACAATGCGAATTGGTTTAGCATCTTTTATATGCAAAAATAGGAATGTTTCTTTTAATATGACACAAATTGAAAAAGCTATGCGGGAATCTCAGGGTAAAGTAGATTTACTTTGTTTTGGTGAAGCCTATTTACAAGGTTTTGATTCTCTTTGCTGGAACTACACTATTGACAACGAAATGGCTTTAGAGTTGAATTCGGAAACCGTCTGCCAATTATGCAAGTGGTCAAAAGAATATGGGGTAGCATTGCTGACAGGGTATATTGAGAAAGAAAAAGAATGTTTATATTCTTCTTGTGTTGTCATTGAAGATGGTAAAATTTTGTACAATTACAGAAGGATTACAAAAGGTTGGAAAGAATTCCGGAAAACAGATGAGCACTACAAAGAAGGAGATAAAACAGAAGAATTTTCCTTTCATAATCATAAAATCAGACTTGCTCTTTGTGGAGATATGTGGGATTGTCCAGAGAAGTTCAAAACAAAACATCTGCTGATCTGGCCTGTATATGTTAATTTTACTGTAGACGAATGGAATAGCCAAGAAATAGAAGCATATGCAAGACAGGCTTCGTTAATTGCAGAACATGTTCTGATGATTAATCCGATTGATCATGAGCCTCAAAATCACGGTGGTGCATTTCATTTTTGCAATGGAAAAATTATTGATAGACTTCCATTCGACCAAGAAGGTATTCTGATAGTAAACATAGATGATGCATAGAGACAGATGTGAGCATTTTCATATCCATTCTATGCACCCTCCGATCACAAAAATTTATTCTCATACACAAAATTCAAATGTAACAAAATTCATTCCATGTCTCAGTATAGAGAAACAGTAGATTTGTTCATATCTATATGCTATACTTTTTGAAAACATAGTAGAAAATCGAGGTGAGATGCATATGATTCTCTATCATGCAAGTAAGGAAATAGTGGAATTCCCAGAAGTACGAAAGGCAAAGTATACAAAAGATTTTTCGTGGGGTTTTTATTGTACAACTGATTTTGAACAGGCAGTAAGATGGGCTAACCGTAGAGAAGGAGATCCGGTTATCAATTATTACATCTATGAACCCAATAATGAACTGTCTATTTTGAAATTTGACGATATGACAGATGAATGGCTGGATTTCATTGCCAGATGCCGAAGTGGAGAAACACATCAATATGATATCGTAGAGGGACCGATGGCAAATGACACGGTGTGGAATTATGTGAATGATTTTCTTTCGGGCAGGATAAGTCGAAAGCAGTTTTGGGTGTTGGCAGAATTTAAGCATCCAACACATCAGATAAGTTTCCATACACTATCGGCACTTAATTGTTTAACATTTGACAGGAGTGAGATTATTTATGACCGAAAAAGAAAAGAATGATTTTTTTTATGTTTGTTCGTTAATTGAATATATAGCACGTCAAACAAAGAACAGGCGTGGGGTCATTGTTAAAGCTTTGGGGAAAGATGGAATTGAAAAACATTTATATGACGCAGAGGTAAATCATTGCCTTTCGTTTGAGCAAGTGAGCGATGAGGTAATAGAACAGTACGAAATACAGAATGGTGATTTTGATACAATTACGGAATGCAAGTATACAGTCCCTGGTTTTATGGAGATTGGGAAATTATATAGTATCATGATTGAAGATTGCGCACCTTCCGGGAAAGAAGTGGATGAATTGCTGAAAATATTTTCTTCTTTCATAAGTGACAAAATATCTGATTTTCAAACAGATATTTATTACCAGAATACCAGTTACCTAGAATGTTCATATCGGGCAGGATATTTATTGGATTAATGAGAATTGCCATTGACCGTGTTCTTTAGAGGAACAAAGGTATGAGTTATATGTAAGCGGTAAGGTTAAGCGATGTACTGCCGGCCTCTTGGCATAGATTAAGTTTTATGATATAATCTCTGAAATTGAACACAAAAGCTATGATAAGAAATAGTAAGCATCTGGGATTTACAGAGAGAAGGCGGTTGGTGCAAGCCTTTATTGAACAGGTGCCCAACCCGTCTTTGAGCTGTGGGCCGAAATTAATAGTAAGCTTCACCGGGTGCTCCCGTTATAGAGCTATGGCATCGGAACTTATCCTGTGCCAGAGAGTGCGGTTTTATCCGAATTTAGGTGGTACCACGGACTTGTAATAGTTCGCCCTAAGCTGATGTAATGTCGGTTTAGGGTTTTTTTGTGTTTAAAAGCCAAAAGGAGCTCCCTGGCAGGTACATCTTTGCGCGGTTCGGTCAGATGATGCTGAGGTAAAGGTTTATGCAGATAAACTGTATGAAGAACTGCAATGTAAAGGCGTTGAGGTCATTTATGATGACCGAAAGGTCAGTGCGGGAGTTATGTTCTCGGATGCCGATCTGATCGGTGTTCCGCTTAGAATTGTTGTCAGCCCTCGAAATATAAAACAGCATATTGTGGAAATCGTTTCGAGAGATAAAAGGTTTTCCGCCAATGCGTCTATGGAAACAGCAGTGGAAGAATTGATGAAAATCCTATTTGATGCTCTTCACGGTGTGATAAGTTAGTTATTGCATTTTTTGGACTATAGAGCCTTTTTGACGGAAATTGCTTTCATAGGACACATCTCCTGACAACAGAAGCAGGAGATACAGCCCTTCTTTTTAAAATGGGCTTTACGCTTTTTGATGGTAATAATCTTTGCAGGGCAGCTTTCCGCACATTTACCGCAGCCGACGCAAAGGTCTTCATTCAGCTGGGGATAAGATTTTAACAGCCTTTTGGCTATGGGCAGGAGAATAGCTGGGATTTTTCCGGAAAAATCAAGCTTTATTGTGTCAGGAACCTGAAAGGGAGTGAGATTATCCGGAATCTCATCCCCGGTCAGCTTTATTTCGTCCGGCTTTGCAAGTCCGGATTCCACTGCCTGACGGATCATGACGATGCTCATGGGATCCAGTTTCATAAGTTTTGCGGCAAAGTAATCCTGAGTATAGAAATCTTTGGCAGCAAGAAGCATATGCAGGGGATGGGAGGTGCCTCCGGTAGGACCGTTTCCCTCCATGGCGTCAATGGCGTCAATGATCGTAAGCTGCGGATTTACTGTCTGGGCAAGCTCCAANAGCATACGGGAAAAGCTTTCAATGTCGGTCCAGCGATAGTGCATCTGAGGNTTTTCGAGACCGGGGATCGTNCCGAACAGATTTTTNATTCCGCCGGAATAACCGGTCATGGCATGAGTTTTCAATTTGCAGATGTTAATGATATAATCGGCCTCCACAATGGGGGTGATAATGTGAAAGGAATGATTGGCAAAGCCTTCCCGGGTATTGACAGTTTGGGCAGAAAAGTCCATATTTAAAGACAAGTCTTCGCACAGATCCGCTATTCCGCACACCTGATAAACGTTTTTCATGTAATCCGCATTGTATAGACCGCCGGAGCTTTCTGCGAGAGTGATATTTCTAACCCCATGCTCCCGAAGCCAGCGCGCAACGCATTTAATCACAAGGGGATGGGTAGTGGTAGTAAGGTCAGGTTTTTTGGCCATGATAAGGTTGGGCTTGATGACAACCTTCAGATCCGGACGCATATCCTTTTTTATGGAAAGTGCATCCATGGATTTACAGATGGCAGGATAAATCTGTTCTTCTTTATATTCCGGTACAAGATAGAGAGTCTGAATCATAATATTTTATTTCCTTAATATAATAAATGAAATCGCTTGAAGGAGCTTATATAATAGTGTACAACCTGCGGAAATGTTTTGCAATGATTATGAAAAGCAATTNCTNAAGCGGAAATGNGCGCTTATTTATNTGCAGTTTAGNCACTGATAAAGGGTAATAACGNAAAANTGCACTNGAAAGTTTACATTTAGCAATCTTAAATTGCTACACATATTGTTTAGGAACAAATATAATAATACTGTAATAGGTGGGAAGATGACAACAGGAGAAAAATTAGCATTACTNCGTGAGAAAAAGGGTATTACACAAGAAAAATTATCAGAAATATTAGGAGTATCCCGTCAATCAGTTTCAAGATGGGAAACCGATATAAGCTTTCCCGAAACGGACAAGCTTATAAAANTAAGCAGATTATTTGAATGCAGCATTGATTTTCTGTTAAATGAAGATAGTCAGGAAAATGAAGAAAACAGCANAGATGTATCTATTGATGACTGCTGTAAGTTTATTCGTGAGTGTGGATATTTCTTTTTGGCAACATCATTTGACAACCANCCAAAGCTAAGACCTTTTGGAATGATCTATTCAAATAAAAAAGCATTATANATTGCTACTGATAAGCGGAAAAANGTTTATTCTGATTTGATTACNAATCCGCAGGTTGAGATAGCNAGTTATAATTTAAATACNCGCAGATGGATAAGAATTCGTGGCAGGGCAGAANCTGAAAGTTCGATTCTGATTAAAGATGAAATGGTAAATGATTACCCTTTGCTAAAGCAAAAATTTTCTGGTGATACNGAAATGTTTCTTGTTATTTTCAAACTGCTTATTGATGAAATNAACATATTTTAAACGGAGGATTNTGTNAATGGAAAAATTNACAATGGAAACAAAAGAAATAATGAATGANCGATTTGGCAANGACAGTATAATTGCTATTGCGACTGTAAAGGACGGANAGCCGTATGTTCGCAATGTTGATGGGTTTTATGAGGATGGGGCATTTTATGTAATTACATATGCTCTTTCCAATAAAATGANACAAATTGAAGAAAATCCTCATGTGGCAATTTCNGGNGATTGGTTTACNGCACANGGAAAAGGAATCAATTTAGGTTGGTTCTGTAAAGAAGAAAANAAAAACATTGCAGAGAAATTAAAAACGGCTTTTCGNGAATGGATTGATAATGGACACAACAATTTTGATGATGAAAATACCTGTATTCTTTGTATCAAGCTTACAGACGGTATTTTATTTTCNAATGGAAAAAGATACGATATAGATTTTTCGGATAATTGAACTAACGAAAGAACATATAAAAAAGAATAATACTTATCTATTGGCGGCGGTTTATCTTTAAGAGAAATCGGTCGCCTTTTTCTTTGCGCGTTTGACAGAGTCCTTTTTATGGTACATATCATTCTATATACTGGTCTTAGATGAGAAATACGGGACAGAAGATGACAACAGTGTGTATCTTAGAGAGGAGGAAACATATGCGTATTTTTGACAAAAGATCAATCTGGAGGCTGGCGGGTATAGCGGCGATNACCGTTTTACTTGTGATGATTGGAACATTGTTTTTGTCCATGGCAGTTCTTAGTCAGAGCAGAGAAGCTGTCAGACAACAAAAGGAGTATTATAAGGCTCTTGAACAGGAATATGTAAAAAGGATGAGTGAATTTTTGGAGGAACAGGGATATGCAAACAGCGGTATTACCATGAACCGGGTAATCGAAGAGGATGGAACATTGCAGTACACTGTGACTATTCATCACAGGCGGATAGAACAGCTTGATGACATACAAAGAGGAGAGCTTCTTTCCAAATGTCAGGAGATAGAATTTCCGGAGCAGGACTGCTCCTTTTGCCACAAATTTCTGGAGACTTCTTTATAAAAGAAGAATGACAAGAAAGGAAACCGGGATTATAATTGATGTAGTTGTGTGACACGATATAAATATTCACACGGATGGAGGTAAACTATGTCAAATAAGCCCGTACCGCAGCAGATTTACAGACATTTTAAAGGAAATCTGTACCGGATAGTGACCCTTGCCAGGCACAGCGAGACGAATGAGGAGCTGGTAGTATATCAGGCACTTTACGGTGACTATCAGGTATATGCAAGACCCCTTGATATGTTTATAGAGAGGGTTGACCGAAACAAATATCCCGATGCTACGCAGGAGTATCGTTTCGAACTACAGCAGGAATTGATTCAGACACCTGCACAGGATCGGAAGGCAGAAGTCAGACAGGAAGAAGAACAGACCAAAGAACAGATAGAAGACCGTACAGAAGANCAGACAGAAGAAAAGCCTGAGGCATCCGTAGNGATGCCGGANCAGGATCAGGAAGAATTAAATATAGACCCGCTGGTANTGGAATTTTTGGATGCAGATTCTTATGAAGAGCGTCTTAATATTCTTGCAGCGCTTCATCATCGTATTACGGATGAGATGATCAACACAATGGCGGTTTCTGTTGATCTTGAGATTGAAGAGGGAGATACGCAGGAGCGATATGAGGAGTTGAAAAACTGCCTGTTAACGCTTGAGCGATTTGAATGTAACCGTCTCAGATAGATACCGTACTTCTTCCGTGAGGGTGATGACATTGCTTTTGTGGCCGATGCGGGAGAAGGAGGAATATTATGGCGTATGATTTAGAGAACAGATTGGTAATTGGAGTATCATCCAGGGCATTGTTTGACCTGACAGCCGAAAATGAGATTTTTCAAAGTCAGGGAGTGGAGGCTTACTGTAGTTATCAGGTGGAACATGAGAAGGAGCTTTTAAAGCCGGGCAATGGATTTAGGCTTGTTGAGGCACTTTTGAATATCAATAATCTTCCGGGGCAGGAGGGCAGGGTGGAGGTTATTATTATGTCTCATAACAGCCCGGATACTTCGCTGCGTGTATTTAATTCTATTGCGCATTATGGATTGAATATTTCCAGAGCAGTGCTTGCCAGCGGGGCATCCCTGACACCCTATTTGGAGGCATTTAATACAGATTTGTATTTGTCGGCAGATGAGGAGGATGTACAATCAGCGATTAACTGTGGAATTGCAGCAGGTATTATATGCTGTGATGAGATTCGAATGCCGGGGAAGCAGGATGAAATCTCACAGATTCGAATTGCGTTTGATGGAGACGCAGTGTTATTTTCTGATGAATCAGAGCAGATTTACCGGGAGAAGGGGCTTGAGGCTTTTGAGGAAAATGAGCGGATGCAGGCTGAAAATCCTTTGAAGCAGGGACCGTTTGCCAAGTTTTTAAAGACAATTTCCGATATACAAAAAGAATTTGCACCAGAGCAGGCTCCAATCAGAACAGCGCTTGTTACCGCCAGAAGTGCGCCTGCGCATGAGCGTGTGATCAGAACTTTGAGAGCATGGAATGTGCGTATTGACGAAGCGTTCTTTTTGGGAGGCATATCAAAGACAGAAGTGCTCAGAGCATTTGGGGCACATATCTTTTTTGACGATCAGGCAGTACATACAAAGCCGGCATCGGAAGTGGTTCCGTCAGCGAGGGTGCCGTATAAACAAGAGATGGGAAAAGAACGCGAACGGGATCCGTGAGGGTATTTTGCGATGCTTTGAGGGCATCGTATAGTAAAGGACAGAAAATGAAATACGAAAATATATACAAAGGGCAGTTTCTAAGCCGGCCCAACCGTTTTATCGCTTATGTTGACATAGACGGGAAGCGGGAAAAGGTACATGTCAAAAATACAGGAAGATGCCGGGAACTATTGACGGATTACGCTGAAGTTTATTTGGAGAAAAGTGATAATCCCGAGAGAAGTACCGCATTTGATCTGGTGGCAGTAAGAAAGGGACACCGGATCATTAATATGGATTCACAGGCTCCCAACAAAGCAGTGGAGGAATGGTTAAAGCAAGGCGGTCTTTTTCCTGATGTACAGACAGTCAGGCCGGAGACAACATATGGAAGCTCTCGCTTTGATTTTTATGTGGAGACTGCGGAAGAAAAGATATTTATTGAAGTGAAGGGTGTTACGCTGGAAAAGGAAGATGTGGTGCTTTTTCCCGATGCTCCTTCTGAACGTGCGCTTAAGCATGTGAAAGAATTATCTGATGCCGTGAAGCAAGGATATAAGACATATATTCTGCTGGTAGTTCAGATGGAGGGAGTAAAGTATTTTATTCCAAACAGGGAAACACAGCCGGAGTTTGCAGAGGCTCTTTTGGAGGCAAGAAAAGCCGGCGTGCAGATACTTGCCTATGACTGTCATGTGACAGCGGATGCTATGAAGATTAATAAGCCGGTTCCGGTTCGGCTTTCGGTACTTGATGAAATTGCAGAGCCGCTTCTTAAGTGGTACGACAACGGAAGGCGGATTCTTCCGTGGAGGGAGGATCCATCGCCGTATCATGTGTGGGTATCCGAAATCATGCTTCAACAGACTAGAGTTGAGGCAGTTAAGCCTTATTATGACCGATTTATGCAGGCACTTCCGGATATTGAGCATTTGGCAGCAGCAGAGGAAGAACAACTTTTGAAGCTCTGGGAAGGACTGGGGTATTACAACCGGGTTAGAAATTTAAATAAGGCGGCTCGAATAGTCATGGCAGAATATGGCGGAGATATGCCATCGGAATATGAAGAACTTATAAGACTGCCGGGAATCGGAAGCTATACGGCAGGAGCAATCAGTTCCATAGCGTACGGGAAAAGGGTTCCGGCGGTAGATGGAAATGTGCTTCGGGTTTTGGCAAGATTATGCTGTGATGAACGGGATATTATGCAGCAGTCTGTGCGCAGACAGATTGAAGAGGAACTTAAGCCGGTCATCCCGGCGGAGCGAGCAGGAGATTTTAATCAGGCGCTTATGGAATTGGGAGCAACGGTCTGCGTGCCAAATGGGATTCCGCATTGTAAGGAATGTCCGTGGCAAGAGCTATGTCAGGCACATGAAAAGGGAGAAGAACTCAGTTTTCCTCATAAAGCCCCGAAAAAACCGAGGATCGTTGAAGAAAAGACGGTGCTGATCATTCGGGATGATAGCCGTACTGCGCTTAGAAAGAGAGGAGACTCCGGGCTTCTGGCAGGAATGTATGAATTTCCCTGCCTTGAAGGAAAATTATCAGAGAAACAGGTGCTTTCCCATTTGAAGCAGGAAGGGCTTTTTGTACTTAAAATTGAAAAGCTTAAGGAGAGTAAGCATATATTTTCACATAAGGAGTGGCATATGATCGGTTATATGATCCGGGTGGATGAGCTGGCTCCCCGAATAGGGAATGAAAAGCTTCTTTTTGTAGAAAAAAATGAGACAAAAAGCAGGTATCCGATTCCCTCGGCATATGCGGCTTATATGGAGTATTTTCTTTAGAATTTCTTAAGTTGATTTGACTGACAGGCTGGGGTATATTATTGACAGAAGATTTGGAAAGGTGGAAGTAACTATGAAACTTTTGTCTTTTGCAGTGCCCTGCTACAACTCGGCAGCATATATGGAAAAATGTGTGGATTCCCTTCTAAAAGGCGGAGAAGATGTGGAGATTATCATTGTAAATGACGGCTCTACAGATGAAACAGCTATGATTGCAGACAGATACGCCAGGGAGTATCCCTCTATTATAAAAGCTGTGCATAAGGAAAACGGCGGACACGGATCAGCAGTCAATGCAGGAATTGATCAGGCAGACGGTTTGTATTTTAAGGTTGTGGACAGCGATGATTGGGTAAAAGAAGAGCCTTATATGCAGATATTGGACACGCTTAAGGATCTGACAGGCGGAGAGCAGGTTCTGGATATGCTGGTCAGCAACTTTGTTTATGAGAAGGTTGGTGAGAAGAGACATAAGGTAATGCGCTATAAGCATGCGCTTCCCGTTGAGGAAATGTTTACATGGGAGGATGTGAAGCATTTTCATAAGGGACAGTATATGCTGATGCACTCTGTGATTTTTCGAACCAAGCTGCTTAGGGAATGCGGACTCAGACTTCCGGAACATACTTTTTATGTGGACAATTTATATGTATTTGAGCCGCTTATCTACGTGCGGAATATGTACTATCTGGATGTGAATTTTTATCGATATTATATCGGACGTGAAGATCAGTCCGTTAATGAAAGCGTTATGATCGGCAGAATCGATCAGCAGATCAAGGTCAATAAGCTTATGATCGACTTTTTAGTAGAAAAGAAAAGCCAGGCGGCGGCAAATAAGAAGCTGTATCATTATATGTTGAGCTATCTTGACATTATCACCACAGTATCCTCCATTCTTCTGATTCGTTCCGGAACAGAGGAGAATCTGGAAAAGAAAAAGGAACTGTGGAATTATTTAAGGAAGAAAGACTGGCTGCTTTACAGGAAACTGCGTTATGGGCTTTTGGGAAGATGCATGAATCTACCGGGAAGAAGCGGTAGAAAGATATCAGTGGAAGGTTATAAGATATGCAGACATTTCTTTAACTTCAATTAATAACAGACAGTGCGTTTTGCAAGCGGACTGTTGTTGACAAAAGCGCCGCCCGGGGGCGGCGCTTTTAATGTGCTATTCATGATAGCAGAGTCTTGCAGCATGCAGATTCTGCTGTTTGTCTTATATATGCCGTATCCATCGTTTAGAATGGGAACGGGAGGTTTTCAGTGATGCAATAACATCGAACTGATATACGATAACATACATAACAGCCGCCATAACAAAAGCAGTTAGGACATCAAAAACAGAGTGCTGCTTGATGAATACGGTAGAAAGAGTGATGGAAGTACATAGTATAAAGGAACCTGTACGGATCACTTTATTTTCAGCCAGCTTTGAGCTATGAGTCACTGCAAGGTGAGCGCCGATTGAGTTATATACATGGATACTGGGCCACAGGTTTGTGGGAGTATCAACACGGTACAGATGTGCAAGCATCTTTGTAAATATGTTATCTCTCGGCATTGTATAAGGACGAAGATGGTGTCCATTAGGCCAGAGAGTGGAAATTACCAGAAAAACTGTCATTCCTGTAAAAAGGAATGCGCAGGTTTTATAATATTCCTGCTTATTCTTAAAAAAACAGTAAAGAACCACAACGGAGACATATGCAAACCAGAGAAAATAAGGAATAACAAACAGTTCGCAAAAAGGGATAAAATCATCTGCCCAAACATGAATGATCGTCTGCGGGTGTGTTACGGTCTTCTCAAGAAAAGCAAACCAGATACAATATATAAATGCATAAATAATAAGCGGTATAGCATGCTTATACCTTTCGTAATATTTTTTCATAATAATCCTCCATAATCCTATAATAAAAATTTGAGCTTTTCTTTTTCACAAGTAAGAGTGATGGAACTGCTCTTTTGACTTACCTCTCCGTCGGTATGAACCCACAGTGGTGAAGAGGTTTCTAAATGTATTTTGGAAGCGGCATAACGGTCGATTCCCTGAAAACGGAAGTGCTTACCCTTAAAAGCTGTGGGCAGAGCCAGAATAACCAGCCATTTTGGAATATTGCCGACAGCACAAATATCAAGCATGCCATCCTGATAATCGGCATCCGGACAGAATTTAAAACCGCCGCCTTCGTATTGATGATTCATACATGCCACGAATAAAAATTTGGACATATGAATCGTCCGATCATCATCTAAGGTAAAATCGCAGGTGATTTTCTTTGCTTTGATCAGCTGCTTGAGAGCAATGATCAGATAAGTAAGCTTCCCAAGACCTATTTTATTCAGAGCCTTCTTAAATTTAGAAGTAAGAGCTTCTTCACATACAGCAGCATCGAACCCAATACCGCTGCTGACAATGAAATATCTCTGACCTGCGCTCTCTTCATTTGAAGAAGTCGAAGTCTGCTCTCCTGTCTGATGATACACCAGCCGTCCGATATCCATGGGTACAGGCTCCCGGCAGGATAAAATGCGTTCAAGAGCTGCATTGGGATCAGAAGGGATCTTTAAATCCCTTGCAAGATCATTGCTGGAGCCGGTAGGGATGTATCCGACTTCTACCCGGTCGAAATCACGGATGCCNTGCAAAGTTTCATTCACTGTGCCATCTCCGCCAAGCACAATCAGCTTTAATGGTTCGGCNGAACCGGACTCTAATAAAGAAGCGGACAATTCCTGAACTATTTTGATAACATGTCCTGCTTCTCTGGAAAAGAAAACCTTATATTCAATTGATCGTTCGTTCAAAANCNGTTCGANNCGGGTCCAGATANNGGCGCNCTTTCCGGATTTTGAAGCGGGATTTACTATTACATGGTACATGGNTATNACCGTGCCTTATCTNCAGTTTTTCAGCGCTTTTCTTGTAACNTTNTTAACTCTTAAAAATCTTTTCCTATTGTAGCAGTATTTTGTGNGGNAGTAAAGTTTTTTTGNNAATATTCCGTAAATCTTAAGGTTTCTTTAGGAGTTTGATAAGGTNTGAATTANAAAAAGTNGAAAGAAAGGTTTTTTTTCAAANGGGTATGTGCTATAATNGTTNCAATTTGTTAGCNTTTNAACCTTGGAATATGTAAAGAATGAGGAGGAAGTTTCATGTATTCACTTGANGAAGTAAGAAATATCGATCCGGAGATTGCCGNGGCAATNGTGGACGAGCAGGAGAGGCAGAATAGTCACATTGAGCTGATNGCNTCAGAAAACTGGGTAAGTAAGGCTGTTATGGCGGCAATGGGAAGNCNGCTTACCAANAAATATGCGGANGGCTATCCCGGAAAGCGTTATTATGGCGGATGCCAATGTGTTGACGTGGTNGANAATCTTGCTATTGACAGNGCTAAGAAATTGTTNGGNTGTGATTATGCAAATGTTCAGCCTCANTCNGGCGCGCAGGCNAATCTGGCAGTACAGTTTGCAATCTGTAATCCCGGAGATACCATTATGGGGATGAATCTGGATCATGGCGGACATCTGACTCACGGNAGNCCGGTGAATATTTCCGGAAAATATTTTAATATTGTGCCTTATGGAGTAAATGATGANGGNTTTATTGACTATGACAAGCTGCGGGAAATTGCANTAGAGTGCAAGCCNAAGATGATNATTGCCGGTGCATCTGCTTATGCNAGNACTATTGACTTTAAGAAGTTCAGAGAAGTTGCAGACGAAGTAGGCGCTGTGCTTATGGTAGATATGGCGCATATTGCAGGGCTTGTNGCAGCAGGTNTGCATCCNAGTCCGATTCCATATGCGGANGTAGTGACTACNACGACCCATAAGACCTTAAGAGGCCCCAGAGGAGGACTGATTCTCTGNAATCAGGAAGCNGCAGATAAATATAACTTTAACAAAGCNGTATTTCCGGGAATTCAGGGNGGTCCGCTGATGCATGTGATNGCAGCAAAGGCNGTNTGCTTTAAGGAAGCNTTNTCAGATGACTTTAANGCATATCANAAAGGAATTGTTGATAATGCGCAGGCNCTTTGCAAAGGNCTGATCGACAGAGGAATCAAAATTGTATCCGGCGGCACGGACAATCANCTGATGCTGATGGATCTNACTCCGTTTGAACTTACCGGTAAAGCCNTTGAGAAGATGCTNGANGANGCACATATCACAGCTAATAAGAATACCATTCCCAANGATCCCAAATCACCGTTTGTAACCAGNGGNATCAGNCTTGGAACACCGGCTGTTACTTCAAGGGGAATGAATNCAGAAGATATGGATCAGATTGCTGAGGCGATTGCAATGATTGTCAAAGGCGGCGAGGAGAANATANCGGAGGCAAGAGCTATNGTGCAGAAGCTTACGGATAAGTANCCGCTTATATAATATTATAGAGTACATCAAAAAGTGCAGGTTGTTTTGCCTGCACTTTTTTAAGTAAATGATCTGTGAAATGCGGCAGCTCGGAAAAGGATCANATCACCGGCTGCNNTGTGGAANGAATTAATAACCAAGTTCCTCAGCGATAAAGAATATCTTGATTCTTCCGGGGATTCCGCTTCTTCTGGTTATTACAATGTGATTACACATNCAGTCATCAGAGAGGCAATCNCCGCATCTTCCTGTGTGAAAACAGGGAGTGTTGCGGTTAAGGCGTTTGGCATTGGCAGGAGAAGCGGTATTTTGAACCCGCAGACANCCGGTCTCTACATCAGAAACCAGTTTATTCATCCCTACCACCATNATAATGTTCTTGGGNCCATGGATCAGGCAAGCCACCCGGTTTCCGTTCCCGTCAATATTGATCAGTTCTCCNTCAAAAGTGATNGCATTTGTNCTCATNCAATAATAATCNGANAGAACGGCTTTGGCATAGAGTTCCCGTCCCTCTTCNGGAGTTTTGGCGCTAAACCGGTCGATNAGGGTATAGTTTCCCTNNTGAANTGCATCCATAAGTCCGCATTCTTTGATGGTNTCACTTCCGCCCCAGCTNATTACNGAACCGTCTTCAATCANATCTGTAATTGCCTTNACGCAGGAAGCACTGTCTTCAAAAAAGTACCCTTCCATATTTCTTTTNTTTAAATTNTGAATCGTAGTCTGAGCTGCTGCCTGAAAAGCAAGCTGTTTTGGTGTCATTAGTATCCCTCCTAAAATCAGTGTGATAGATTTCTTATAATACATTGTAACATATTATTNATAATGTATGGAAAAATTCTAAGACAAAAATAGACTGACAAATAAAGGAAATNTTTGTAAATATAAGGAAAAATANGTAGAAAAATTATTAAAAAGCGGACAAAACGGANGTTTAAAGAAAAAAATGAAAAAATAAAGAAAAAAATGAAAAAATGTGTTGACAAATAGAACTATGATGGTTATAATAAAATCACAAAANCAAATTCACATAGATAATCTTAAGGAAAGGAAGGTACAGTCCACCGAGAACGTAAGATCAGTTATTTGACGAANGATCANGTNACAAAATGTGAAAGAGTTAGCTTTTAAAGTACTAAAGAACAAAGTACAAAAGAAAGCGAATTTCAAATTCGTATCCAGTACAGAAGAAAAAGTAACGAACCACAGAGGATGAAGAGAAACGTTACAGTACACGCGTACAAAAGAANAAAAGGAAAAGTACGAAGGAGAAAAGAACAACTGAATAGGGAGCTAGTCCAAATAATCCCAAAAAGGAAAGAGAGGTAAAGGCCATTGGATAGCATAGTTTAAAGGCGGGTGTTGATCAANAAGATTGATGCCCGCTTTTNCATTGCTGTTTTTATACNTTGATTCTGAATTTGTTTTTTTAGGTGATGACAGAATTTTAAAGATTAATTATTTTTTAAGTAGCAATTCGNGNNTNAATCATGTATGATANGCATATGGAGGAATNNAAAATGGCGAAAANNGAAGATTTTAGNGAAGCGATGGATCGAAGAGANTATAGACGGAAAAGAAGAGTCAGGAATCAGATGATTTCATATATAGTACTTGCNGTNNTNCTGATTGGNNTNGNGNNNGGCNGNGTGATNGGNNTNNAAAAAATTCTGNAANTGTTAANTGATAAAAANCAAGCNGANGANNTGCANAAACAATTGCAGGAGCTTNNGGAANATGANGANGAGCCNGCAGTANTAGAGGCNCCGGANGANCANNNGGNNNCNNTGTCGGAGAAGCAGATTATTTAGANGAAATTGTCANNTCAACTATTGNNGCNATGCCNTTAGAGGATAAGGTGGCNGGATTATTCTTCNTTACTCCTGAAGCACTTACNGATACGGATGTAGTAGTCCGGGCGGGAGATACAACAAAAGAAAAACTGAGAGAATNTGCAGTGGGGGGATTNATATATTTNTCNCAAAATATCAAGGATTCNGCTCAGCTTTCNGAAATGCTTCANAATACCANNACATGGAGNAAATATCCTATATTTTTNGCGGTNGATGAAGAAGGNGGCAGNGTGAGCCGGGTTGCNGGGGCNGGACTTGCTGATGATGTGGGANCTATGTCTGANATTGGTGCNTCGGGAGANGCNGCNGTTGCNAGGGAAGCNGGAGCAAAGATTGGNACNTATTTNTCGGGTTNTGGTTTTAATNTGGATTTTGCGCCGGTNGCAGACGTGATCNCAGANGGCAATACCGTGATCGGAGATCGTTCTTTTGGTANNGATGTGAATCTGGTTTCGCCTATGGTTGCTGCTATGGTGGAAGGATTGCAGGATAATGGTGTGAGCGCGTGCCTTAAACATTTCCCTGGGCTGGGNGATACGACGGAGGATACACATGANGGNCTGGCAGCNAGTGAAAAAACGCTTGATGAGTTTACNGCNCAGGATTTTCCGGTTTATCAGGCAGGAATTGGCGCAGGAGTTGATTTTATCATGGTGAGTCATTTNTCTGCTCCTAATGTGGTGGGAGATAACACACCNGCGTCTCTTTCNTCCATGATGATTAACGATATTCTGAGNGGGCAGTTNNGCTATCAGGGTGTTGTTATTACNGATGCNATGAACATGACAGCTATNACGGATTATTATACATCGGAACAGGCAGCTGTTATGGCATTACAGGCGGGAGCNGATATGATTCTTATGCCGGAGGATTTCAAGGCGGCATATCAGGGAGTTTTGGATGCAGTTAATAATGGAACATTGACGGAAGAGAGGATTGATGAATCCTTAAGAAGAATTTACCGAATTAAAAAATATGAAGAATATATAAGTATTATAGGGCAATAAAAGATGGACATTTATAAACGTATTGGTATTGTCTGTCAGCAGATTCCGGCCGGAAAGGTAGCGACCTATGGACAGATTGCTCTTTTGTGTGAGAAGCCGCAGAATTCAAGGCAGGTAGGGTATGCTCTGAAAAAAGGACTTGCAGGTGAAAATGTACCGGCATACCGGGTAGTAAATTCCAGAGGAATATTGAGTGGAGCCGCATATTTTGAAACTCATGATATGCAGAAGCTTCTGTTAGAGGAAGAGGGTGTTGCGGTTAATTTGCGGGAGGGCGTGTGGTGTGTGGATCTGAAACGATACGGCTGGCAGAATACATTAGAGGATGTATACCGGATCCAGAGCTTGTTTGAGACAGCAGAGAAGGATGACGAGGTTCCGGCAGGCAGAGGGTAAATGACTTTCTGGGGAAATTTTGGTTTTTATAAATCAGATTTGTGCAAAAAAGGTGCAAAAAATTAAAAAAATTCATTGACAAAGTGAAAATCATATAGTATATTAATACTTGTCCGTCAGGTACGGATATGTAAATGCGCGAGTGGCTCAGTTGGTGGAGCGCGACCTTGCCAAGGTCGAGGCCGCGGGTTCGAGTCCCGTCTCGCGCTCTTTTTAATGAAGTGGAAACGTTGGTAAATACAGTGTTTCCACTATTTTTGTTTTATGTGATTTTTGAATCATTTTGAATCACACAGCTCTTTTACTGATTCTATGATGAACTTGTATAAGGAATGGATAATATCTTTCATGAATTGCAGGATTATGAAAATAAGATGATTTAGCATTTACGCAGGCAGCATATAGTTAGAGTGGACGAGAGCCGCTCTTTTTTATTTATGTAAGTAAAAAAGAACCGCCTGCGTCAATGCAGACGGTTCTCTATATTATGTGTTTTTATTTTGCTCCCAAATCAAGCGACGTTGTCGGCACTACTGTAGCGTTAATCTTAATCCTACTTACTTATGCTGGTTGATTACTTATCAGTATATCTTGCAGATTCGCCCTTTGTAGCGTGTTCTCTCGCATGTGCAGACCATGCATCTTTATCAATACCACTGTTCTCGTAAATATCAAAGGAAGCACCACAACTGCAATAACGATGACCAATAACAGCTTCTGTTTCAGGCTCAACAGGAACTGTTGACAGTACTACTGTACCATTAATCTTAATTCCACTTACACCAAGTTCCGTTGATAAATAGGTTGCATCACCTTTTGTTACGTTTAATGTGAAATCCTTGGTATCAACATTATCTGCAAATGTAATATTTTCATACCAAAGCTTATCTTCACCCTGTTCAAGTTTTACGGTCTTATATGTTACGGTATTACCTTCAGAATCTGTTACTTCGAAAGTAACTATGCTGTTACCACAATGATATACCTGATAAGATGTGTGTTCTGTATTCATAACATTGCGGAATGTCTGACCACCTGCTACTCTAACAATTACATCGTTAGGGTTCTTAGCAGTAGGTTTTACACCATCACCGTCATAATGTTCGGGTGCATTAGCGTTGAATCCATGATTAGAACCTCTGTCATATGAATCATTGGATTCATTGTAAGAGCTACTGGGTTCACTGTAAGAGTTACTGGAACCGCTGTCAGAAGAACTGGGTTTCTTACCATCACCATCATAATGTTCAGGTGCGTCAATGTTTAACCCCTGCGCATGAGTTGTAAGTGTTGTTGCAGGTGAAGACACCATGATTGCCATTGCAAAAACTGCTGATAAAATTCTGTAGATGTTTTTCTTCATTAATATGTACCTCCATGTTTTAAATTTGTCTTAAGTTATTAGAATTATTTGTTATACAAGTCCCCCCTTTTTTTAACATATACATTACTTGTATTTATACATTTATAGAATGCATTATCTCATGCAATCCTACTTTATATTACTTTATACTACTTAAAGCTACAAGTCAATACTTAATCCCATAAGATGGTATGCTTTCAATAAAAAGGAGTAACTATGATGAAACCATTAAAAACGAAAGTTAGCATAACACTTGATGACAATATAATAAAGGAAATAAAAGATTTGGCAGAAAAAGACGACCGTTCATTTAGTCAATATGTCAATAAAATTTTAAAGGACTGGCTTGCAAATAACGCTCATACAACAAACAGTGTTTTTTAACAACCGTACCAGTCAGTCGGACTAAGTTCGCAAATACCTCACTAAGTCTTTCGTGCCAGCCTAGACGCTAGGCATTTATCAGACAAGGAAATAGGGGAGAGTGCAACATAAACTTTTACGGATATCCGTCAATGCACTGTAAAACCTTTAAATAAAGATTGACGATACACTATGAATAAAATATAATTTTGTTGAAAAGAATAAAAAACAAGATATCTATGACGATACCTTGTTTTTTATAGTATTTCCCTTTGCTTATATAGTCTGTTCAAGAAGTCTTCATTTGAAGACACGTTGAAGTCAACGTGCATTCCTCCTTGATTTTATGGGCTTTTTTAGGCGTTTTTGGGTTCGAGTCCCGTCTCGCGCTCTTTTAAAAGGTGCGGAAACGTTGATAAATTCAGCGTTTCCGTTATTTGTTTGCGCGCCATGGGCGCGCTCTAACGGGTGAAAGTCCCGAACACGCCCAGATAGTGGGAAGTGTATAGCCGAACAGCAAGGGTGTCTACTGTGAGGTAGAATCTGAAGGAAGC